>CP070656.1:1228889-1232786 GCA_020355065.1 Fidelibacterota bacterium
GAGACCATCTATGACTACTGGGATTCCAACTGGATGTCCGGTACGTCCTATGATAATCTGGCACCCATGGTACCTACGGCTGTGGTTGCCTCTGAGGGTGCAACGCAGCTCGAGGTGAATCTGTCCTGGGCACCATCGCTGGATGATCCCGTGGCGGAAACACCGGTTCAGTACTACACGATCTATCGTGGTACCGGCACGACCGGGGAACTGGCCTTTCTCGATAACTCGGCCGAGCCGACGTATATCGACGAGGTTACCAGCGCGGGCACCTACCGGTATGCGGTTTCGGCCACGGACTTCGGTGGGAACGAATCGGACAAGTCCGAGGTGGAGATTCATACCATTACCATCCTGGGTGCTGACGGTTATGCGGGCATACCGGATGAGTATGCCCTAAAGGCCAACTATCCCAATCCGTTCAACCCGACGACGACCATCGTCTACGGACTTCCCGACGCAGGTGTGGTCTCCTTGAAGATCTATGACCTGACCGGGAAGCTGATCCGGACGCTGGTCGAGGAGGCGTTGCCAGCCGGCTACCACCGGGCGGTCTGGGATGGCAAGGATGCGAGCGGTGCACCTGCTGCGACGGGCGTGTATTTCTATCGCATCTCGGCCGGTGACAGCTTTGCCAAGACACGGAAGATGGTGCTGATGAAGTAAGCGCCTTTTCCCTGTCGGTTAAGCAACCGATTAAGCCCCGCCTGGTCCGTCACCCCCGGATCGGGCGGGGCTTTTTATGTCAGCTTTCTGAAACCTGTTTCAGCTTTTTGAAGGTCGCAGTGAGTATGTATGTCCCAACGAGATTCATTCAGGAAAATGTCCCAGTCGACATCGGCAGTCGGCTATTTTCGTAAATATCGTAGAGGCAGTTCAATTTGGCTGTGTTGCAGTGTCAATTGGCTTATTAATTGCAGTAGGAACGATGCACCATCGATGTTAGTTACCATGGAAGGGATCGTCTTATGATCAAGCGGCTTCCGATTATTCCTAGTTTAACCGTGTGCCTACTGCTGATGGTATGGCACTGCTCCGGTCCTTCCGAGCCTAATAGTATAAGTAGCGTTCTTCCGCGGGACCTCACACCGACGGAGGCTCAGCTGGTCGAGTCCACGGATAAGTTTGGCCTGAAGTTTTTCCAGGAGATTGTTGAGCAGCAGAAAGACGAGAATATCTTCATCTCACCGCTGAGTGTATCCATGGCGTTGGGCATGACCGCTAACGGGGCAGCAGGGACAACGCTGGAGGCCATGCGCGGTGCCCTGGAACTGTCTCATTTGACGGAGGAGGAAAGTAATAAGGCCTACCAGAGCCTGATCGAGCTGCTGACCAGTGCGGATCCCAAGGTTCAGTTTGATATTGCCAACTCGATCTGGTACAGGCAAGGCTACGGCTTCGAGCAGGACTTTTATCAGCGCTGCCAGGACTATTTCAATGCCCGGGTGGAAGGCCTCGACTTCAACGATCCCGCCTCGGCGGATGTGATCAATGCCTGGGCGGAAGAGAACACTAACGGCCTGATCGATCAGATCATTTCGGCCGATGAGCTGGCGGCCGCCATCATGGCTCTGGTCAATGCCCTCTATTTCAAGGGGGCCTGGACCTACGAGTTCGATCCTGAGGACACTCGCAGTGATGAATTCACCTTGCTAGATGGCTCGAAGGTGGCGTGCCAGATGATGGAGCAGGAGAACGATTTTGAGTATCTGGAGACGGATCACTTCCAAGCCGTCGATCTGCCCTATGGCGACGGTTTGTTTTCGATGACAATCCTGTTGCCCACCCCAGACTTTCATGTGGATAGTCTGGTGGCCTTATTAACCCCCGAGAACTGGCAGGCCTGGATCAACGGATTCGAGACCAGTTCCGGTCTACTGCAGCTGCCCAAGTTCACACTGGAGTACGACATCCTTCTAAACGAGGTGCTGGAGGCCTTGGGAATGGGAGAAGCTTTCACCGGTAGCGCCGATTTTACACGCATGCTGGCAGGTGGGGGCATATGGATCGACTTCGTCAGACATAAGACGTTCGTCAAGGTGAACGAAGAGGGCACCGAGGCGGCGGCGGTGACCATTGTGGTCATGACCGATTCGCTACCGGAGCCGCTGCTACGGGTGGATCGCCCCTTCGTGTTTGTCATCCGGGAGCGTACCTCCGGTGCCCTGCTGTTCATGGGCAAGATTGTTAAGCCGGAATGGGAGGAGTAGATCATACGTTTATCCACAAGGTGAATTCTCGAATGGAGGAATTGATCCATGCATAACAGACGACTATTCTATGCAACATTCTTGATAAGTGGAGTGCTGATGGTGGGGGGGTGCACTTCCGGGCCATCGGAACCGGAGCGGGGAGTGCTGCCACGCAACCTGACCCCTGAAGAGGTCCATCTGCTGCAGGCGTCCGATTATTTTGGCCTGAAGCTTTTTCGCGAGGTCGTTGCCCAGCAGCCTGAAAGCAATATCTTCATATCACCCCTCAGTGTTTCCATGGCCCTGGGGATGACCGCCAACGGTGCGGCTGATTCCACCTTGAACGCCATGCGAGCCACCCTGGAGCTGGATGACCTCACCGAGGAAGAGAGCAACCAGGCCTACCAGAGCCTGATCGAGTTGCTCACCAGTGCCGACAAGGAGGTGAGGTTCGATATTGCCAATTCGATCTGGTACCGCCTGATCTGGAGTTTCAACGAAGACTTCCTGCAGCGCTGTCGAACATACTTCGGCGCTGAGGTACAGGGATTGGACTTCAGCGATCCCGGTGCGGCGGATATCATCAACGCCTGGGTGAAGGAGAAGACCAACGGCAAGATCGAAGAGATTGTGCAGCCGCCCATCAATCCGCTCACGGCTATGTTCCTGATCAATGCCCTGTATTTCAAGGGCACCTGGACCTACGAGTTCGATCCCGATGACACGGAGGACGACGAGTTCACCCTGTTGAACGGCACCAAAGTGACGTGTGAGATGATGAACCAGGAGACGGATCTGTTGTACGCCGCTGCGGATCAGTTTCAGATGGTGGACCTGCCCTACGGGAACGAGCTGTTCAGCATGACGGTGCTGCTGCCCAAGGAGGGCATTCACATCGACACGCTGGTGGCCGAACTGATGTCCGAGAACTGGGCCACCTGGATTGGTGCGCTGGATACCCATGCCGTGCGGCTGTCACTGCCCAGATTCAAACTGGCGTACAAGTTGAAGATGAATGACGTCCTTGCATCCTTGGGTATGGGGATTGCCTTTGATGATGGTCAGGCCGACTTTCAGCGAATGTTGGTCGAGGGTGCCGCCTATCCCGGGAATCTGTTTATCGACAAGGTCCTGCACAAGACTTTCGTGCAGGTGGACGAGGAAGGCACCGAGGCCGCGGCGGTCACGATGGTGGAGATGGGCTTTACCTCCATCGGTCCTTCCAGCCTGACCATGCGGGTGGATCGTCCGTTCATCTTTGTGATTCGAGAGCGCACGTCCGGGGCGCTGCTGTTCATGGGCAAGATCGTGGAGCCGGTGTGGGAGGAGTGATTCGGCACTGTCTATTTCTTTATACGCTCGGCTTGATCGTTGGCTGCCAGGAGTATACCTGCATGGATCAAGTATGCCCCGACTATAGGTTGGAATATGGAATGAGCGGTGGGATTGCCGGGGTACACCATCAGCTGGTTCTCAGTGAGGATGGAACTGTCGAAGCGCGCAACAAGGCGTATGTGGTCACAGCTGCGATTACCTTTGAAGAACGCGAATTGTGGCGGGAACGGTTAAACCAGGTGAATTTTTTCAATCTTGATGATGAATATTTGCCGGATAAGCCGATGCCAGATGGATTTGGCTACCAACTGATCGTTGAATCAGGAGGTCAAGCCAAATCGATTTCGGTGGCTGATGGAGGAGCGCCGCC
>CP070656.1:1232886-1237011 GCA_020355065.1 Fidelibacterota bacterium
ACCTGCCTCGGCAAACCGGATTAGCCACCTCCCCGGATGGCATCCATTGGACCAAATATGATGATCCCAGCACGACAACCACTCTATATGTCGCCAGTGATCCCGTATTGAAGCCATCGGTGGGACAGTGGGATGGTGACATCGTCATGCCGGGAAGTGTATCGCTGGTGGGGGACACGCTGCATATGTGGTACACCGGCACCAGGAGTGATCCTGCGACATACGGGTGGCGGATCGGCCACGCCACCTCGCTATTCGTTCCGATGGGCATCAGAGATTATGACGATGCATTCATGCCCGGTGAGTATCTGCTGGCACAGAACTATCCCAATCCGTTCAACCCGGTGTCGAGGATCCGGTATGAGCTGCCGCAGGCCAGTGCTGTCTCCCTGGTGGTCTACGACATCCTGGGCCGGGAAGTGGTGCGGCTGGTGGATGGATATATGGAGGCGGGGTATCACGAGGTGCAGTGGGATGGCAGCGAAGCCGCCTCCGGGATTTACTTTGCCAGGCTGGTGACGCCAGGGTACAGCAGGTCCATCAAGATGGTGTTGCTTAGATAGACCTGGATGAAGTTCCTTCAGCTGACAGGCGGGTAAAATGGGTCGGATAAAATCAGCAGGCACATGAATCTTGTGCATATAGATTGCCCGGTGTATTTTGCCGGAAACTGCGGAATCGGACGGCCACTTATTCCCATGCCTTCCAAGCAAAATCAGAGGATTACGAAGTCTATACGGTTCCAGGTTCCGGTTTTTCAGATCCTCGTCTTCATCCTACTGCCGCTGCACGTATTTGGCCAGGATTTGCAGGAGAGCTGCACAATCGGTGTAGCAGCGGCTGCGGCCACGGCAGATGGTCGTCCGTTGATCTGGAAATCTAGAGACGCCGGGAGTACTTACCACCAGGTTTTGTACGATACGACTGATCGGTACGAGTTCATAGCCGTAGTCAACGCTGGCACGGGCGTTGTGTCGATGGGAGTGAATGAAAAAGGATTCGCAATTGTGAATGCCGAAGCTCCAGATCTGCCGAACGGAGAAGCAGGTCCCGGCAATCTTGCCACCTTGCGACAAGCATTAGGCACCTGTACAACAGTCGTAGATTTCGAGCAGTTACTCGACAGTACAAACACAACCGGCAGGCAAACCCATGCAAATATGGCGGTCCTGGATGCAAGCGGCGCAGCAGTGATGTTTGAGATCGGGGGGAGTATGTACTGGAAGTTCGATGCCAACGATTCTACGGTTGCACCTGAAGGGTATATTTTGCGCACCAATTTTGCCTGGAACGGAGACGGAACGGGGGGAGGGTATGAGCGCTATAACCGCCAGCGGGATCTCGTCAGTGAGTTCCACTCGGGAGACAGCCTGAATTACCGGAGTCTTGCTCGCCATCAACTGAGAGACTTTTCAGACTTGCTTAGCCGGCCAATACCGGTGCCCTTCCCTCAGCAATGGGCACCTGAGATACCATTCGGCTACGTATATACCAATGTGAGTATATGTCGGTATTGGACCGTTTCAGCTGTGGTAATCCAAGGTGTCATTCCTGGAGAACCGCCAGAGTTGAGTACCATGTGGACCCTGCTGGGGCATCCCGCGACGGCAATCACGATACCCTATTGGCCTATCGGACAAGCCCCACCCGAAGCGGGTGATCTGATCGCACCATTATGTGATACGGCGAATAAAATTAAAGGGCTCCTTTTCAATGATGACCGTTACATAGATTATATAGACTCATACAAACTGCTAGATGGTCAGGGTGGCGGATTGTGGACGCATACATTTCCCGCTGAGGATTCTATTTTCTCTGCGGCAGAAACGCTACTTACAGACTGGCGTTCGGATACCCTGGATACCAATGAAATGCTCGCTACTGAAGGCACTTTCGCCCGGTATGCGTTGTCTGTTCTCGATGAGGCGTATGAGGAACTGGCAACACTGAAACTACCTACTTCAAAGGAGACCATATACGCTGGTATCGTTCTGGAGAAGAATTATCCCAATCCATTCAATGCGACGACAACGATCAGGTATCATGTACCGCAGCCAACCGAGGTCACCCTAATTGCCTATGACGTCCTGGGAAGGGAGGTAGCGAGACTGGTAAACAGCTACACGGAGCCGGGGTATCACCAGGCAGTCTGGAATGGTCGGGATCCAGGTGGAAGAGAACTGCCCTCTGGTGTGTACATCGCACGGCTGGTGACGCCGGAGTATAGTAGGTCCATTAAAATGGTGTTGTTGAAGTAGGAAGAACCACTCACCCCTCCCGACGCAAGGTCGGGACAGGCTCTCACTCCGTGAGGCCCCCTCTCTCAAGAGAGAGGGGGAAGACTGGCTAGTGGCGCCGGAGTACAGCAAGTCGATCAGGATGGTGTTGTTGAAGTAGGGAGCCGCCGGGAGGCGGACGTACGATAATAAACAGGTTTGGGCTGTTTCTAGAGGCCCAGGAGGGTGACGGCCAGGCCGCTGAGGGTCAAGGCACCGCCCGCCAGGGCATGGGTGTAGCGTTCCAGGCTGCCCAACGGCAAGCGCTGTATACCGGCCATGGCCAGCCCTACGGTAGCCATCATGGTCGCGATGGTGATCACGCTGAAGACTGTGGCGATGAGGACCACCCCGCTCATACTCATCTCCGCAGCCGGGAACATGAGCAACGGGATCAGGGGCTCGCAAGGACCCAGGACGAAGATGATGAACAGCACCCAGGGCGTCAGGCTCTTGGCCTTGTCCTTGGCTTGGTGTTCGTGTACGTGGGTGTGCTCTTCCTGGTGGATGTGCTCGTGAATATGCAGCTGCCCGTCCGAGTGGGCGTGCACGTGGGTGTGGGGACGGTTCCGGTACGCCCGCCGCAGTCCCCAGATGGTGTAAACCAGCCCGAAGGCCACCAGTCCCCAGGCGGCGATCTCCCCCCGGAGAGATTCAATGTTCACTAATTCGTGCAGTGCGATACCCGCACCGATCCCCACAAAGCCCAGGACCACCGATCCCAGCACGTGTCCCACTCCACACAGGGCGGTGATGGACAGGGTCCTCGGTAGGGACCAGCTTCTGGCCTTGCCCATGATGATGAACGGCAGGTAGTGGTCCGGTCCGGTGAGGGTGTGGATCAATCCGATGCCGGCGGCAGTCCATACCAGTACGGTCAATTGGTGATCCATGCCTTTATCCCTAGCAGATCCGCGGCAGCTGCTCGCCCGAGAGCATATCCAGGATACGGCTGCCTCCCAGGGTACCCTCCAGGATAACACGCGCACCGTCCTTATCGGTAACCCGACCCACCACCAAAGGCTGGTTGGCGGGATCGATCTTATGCAGAATGCTCAGGATTTTATCCTCCGTCCCGTTTTCGGCAAAGATGGCCAGCTTGCCCTCGTTGGCCACGTAGAGCGGATCGAGGCCCAGCAGTTCGCAGGCGCTTTTGACCGGGGCATTCACCGGGATAGCATTCTCTTCCAAACTAATGGTCACGCCCGCTGATTGGGCAATCTCGTTCATCACGCTGGCCAGTCCGCCCCGGGTCATGTCTCTCAGGCAGTGCACGGCCTGGCCCAATTCCTCAATCAGGCCTTCCACCTCCCGGTGCAGGGCCCGGGTATCGCTCGCCAGGTCGCCTTCCAGGGTGAGATTCTCACGCTGGCACATGATGGTCATACCGTGGTCGCCCACCGGTCCGTTGATGATCACCACGTCGCCCGGCTTCACGTTACGTGGATCGATGTGGGCGTCTGGAAGGACCCGCCCGACCCCGGTGGTATTTACAAAGATACCATCGCCCTTACCGTGATCCACCACTTTCGTATCGCCGGTCACCAGGGCCACGCCCGCCGCGTCGGCCGCGGCACCGATGGATACCAGCACCTGGCGGAACGACTCCATGGAATAGCCTTCCTCAAGGATCAGGGCACAGCTGAGGTATAGGGGTCGGGCCCCGCACACGGCCAGGTCGTTGATGGTGCCGTTCACCGCCAGATCACCGATGTTGCCGCCGGGGAAAAACGTGGGTGTAACCACGTACGAATCGGTGGTGAACGCGATGCGCTCGGAACCGAACTCCAGGATAGCCCCGTCGTGGATATTCTCCACCTTACCGTTAGTGATGTGGGGGAGGATGACC
>CP070656.1:1237111-1239792 GCA_020355065.1 Fidelibacterota bacterium
CCCTGGACCTGGGACGGCTACGACATCCGCTTCGACCGCAACGGTAATGGCCGCTTCAGCGACCCGGAGGACAGCGTGTCTTACGCCATTGACGACGTCGTAGGCGATGTTAACCACGATGGTCTGATCGATACCGCCGATTTCAAGGTGGACAACCAGCGGCTGGACCTGCGTCTGGATTACGACTTCGGGCCGGGACACAGCCTGATCATGAGCTACGGGCAGGCGGTGGCATCCAACATCAACGTGACCCACCCGGCCCGTTATCAAGCCGAGGACTGGACCTACCGCTACTTTCAAGGCCGCTACGTGAAGGGAACCTTTTTCGCCCAGGCCTATCTAAACACATCCAATGCGGGCAGAACCCGAAACCTGCGCACGGGAGAGCGCATTTTCGACGAATCCACCTATTTCCACGTGCAGGCACAACATACGGCGGACCTGTCCACTTTTCTGAGCACGCAGCTCACGGCCGGTTTGGACTACCAGCGCACCATGCCCCGGACGTTCGGCACGGTCCTGCCCGATGGGAGTGGGGGCGCCCATCCCACCAGCTTCGACGACGATGGGGTGGACAACGACGACGATGGCGACGTCGACGAGTTCGCGGAAGGATTGATCACCACCAACGAATACGGACTTTACGTCCAGTCAAATTCCGAAGTATCAGCCCAGTTCAATCTCGTCCTGGCAGCCCGGTTAGACCTTCACAGCGGAGTGCTTTCGGAAGACGGCTTCACATTCCTGGACGATCCCCTGTTAGGGGGTACCGTCAGGTACCGGCCGCAATTCTCACCAAAAGTGGGACTGCTCTGGAAGCCGGATGAAAACCAGACTTTTCGCCTGACGGCTGCCCGGGCCTTCAACACCCCCTCAAGCCAAGGCCTGTATCTTAAGCTGCACGTAGGTACCGTACCCCCATTCCCCGTATATGCCCGCGGCAATCACTCCGGTTATCATTACACCCGTGATCCGGGGGGGAATCTGATGATGTACGATATCCGGGCCGGGTCGCCCTCGATCTTTCGCCTGGCCCAGGTCCCGGAAGGCGCAATCCTGCAGATACCCGCCGTACTGGGTCGGCCGGCCCAGTACTTCCAGCCCGAAGACCTCCAGACCGTGGAGCCGATGATCAGCGAAGACCTATGGACCTACGAGTTGGGCTACGTGGGCATTATCCGCAACCGCATCCGGGCCACGATCGACATCTATTACAGTGAATACAGTGACTTTGTCTCTGATCTGGTGTGGGTCACACCCCTGGTCATCGACACCAGCACCGGGCTGGAGAACGCGGAGATCCTGGGTTTGGTGGGTGTATCGGAGCATGATGGCATCGATGAAGGTCCGGACGGTCTCCCGGGAACTCCTGACGACGTGGTCAATTTCGATAAGCCCATCGAGCTCATTCTGACCAATGTGAACTACGGCCGGATCAGTCTGGGCGGCCTGGATCTGAGCGTGGGGTACTTCTTCTCACCGCGCTTATGGGCGGAGCTGAGACTATCCTACCTGGGAAGGCAGTCGTTCTACAATCCGTTGACCAAGAGTGACGACCCGATCAATGCCCCCCGCTACAAGCTTTCCGGCGGATTGACCTACACCAGCCCCCAAAACCGATCCTGGGTGAGTCTCGCGGTCCGGCACATTCCCTTGTTCGACTGGTCGACGGGCATCTTTATCGGTACAGTACAGAGCTATACGGTAGCGGATCTGGGCTGGGGCTACCGCCTGGACGATAATTATACGGTGAAGGTCAATATCAACAACGTCAACAACGACATACACCGGGAAATCATCGGGGGTGCTCAGTTGGGGAGACAGATTCTCGTCAACCTGTCCGTGAACCTCTAATGCGTCGGTAGTGACCGCCGATATAGTTACGCAGGGGATTTTGCTGAAAACCAGCGGGAGATGGGAGGTATACCTCCCGGAGCTATCTAATTGGGGACGGTGTCGGGGGGCAGTTTAAAACCGAACTGTTTGGCCCAGTCGTCCTTGGATACCTGGATCTCCCCGAAGTGGGATTCATACTTCTTGATATTATCCCCCAGCGCCATAGCGAACGCCTTGGCATGGAGGGGTGCCATGATGATCCGGGCGCGAACCCGTGCTTTGGGCATGCCGGGCATGACCTGGGTGAAGTCGAGGATAAATTCAGCTGGTGAATGGGTGACGATGGCGAGGTTGGCATATTCTCCGGTGCCCACCTTTTCATCCAGTTCAACCTGAATCTGTTTCGTTTTAGGATCGTTGCTCGTATCCATAGCCGATTTTTCCTTGCTGTTGGGAGGTATCGCCTTATTCGTTCCGACTCAGATTCTGCCGCCGATTAAACTCTTCCCAATCTTCTTCAATCCCTTCCCACTGCCGGAACTCCTCTTCATCCGTGGTAACCTCATTCAGTTCAATATCTTCATCGAGGTTCTGCATCTGCTGGTCAATGCGCTCGAATTCATTGGGATCGGTTTCGTCCAGCTCTTCGATATCCGGTTCATAGACCACATCATCGCCGTAGAGCGCCTGATCGAAGAAATCCATGTCGGTAACGATACCCTGGGCCATGAGGAACTCGACGAAATCCAGGTATTTCTTGTCTTTCAGATTGGTGCGGCAGTGGGGGCACACCAAGGACTTGGCGATTTCCTCTTCGTCCAAGGGTTCGTTACAAGCGGGGCAAA
>CP070656.1:1239892-1244530 GCA_020355065.1 Fidelibacterota bacterium
CCGGTTCGCAAAATGGAGGGCCTCGTAACGCACATCTTCCTGCGCTATACGCACCAACTCCCAGGTACCATCCTGAATCTGTGTGGGACCCTGGCCGCACGTCCAGAGGAACAATAATACGAGCAAGTATGATCTCTTCACCTGTCCACCCCCCTTCCGGTCTTCAGGTGTCTGAAGCTATGAAAGCAAGTCTATGTCAATTCCACCACGGATGCGTAGGCACTAGGGACTCGAACGATCCCATGGTATCCAGGGTGTGCAGGCCGCTCTCCATGAAGTTCAACAGGATGTCGATGCGCAGCTCCAGGGACTGCAGCTCCAGCATCTTCTGCTTCTCCTCCGCCGGGATCGGCAGGGCACTGATGATCACGTGCGCCAGCATCTGCAGCGGAACGTTCTCCCCCTGGAGGATCTCAATGTTGCTGGTCACGTCCGCCCGCTCCAGAATCGATTCGAACAGCCGCAGGATGATCTCCCGCTTATGGGCCGCATCCGAAATATGCTCGAACTCCGTCAGTGGCGTTACTGCCCCCCGCCGATAGACCTTCTCCGATTCCACTTCCTCGATCTGCACCTTCACCAGACCCGTCACCAGGATGTTGTACTGCCCCTCTTTCGTCTCCTGCACCTCGCTGATGTGGCCCATGGTCGCTATGGGACGAAAAGGGGGCTGCTCCGATGAACGGTCATCCTCGGCTTCGATCAGGAGCGGAATGGTAACCATTCGCTCGCCAGCCATGCAATCCTTCACCATCTCCACGTAGCGGGGTTCGAAAATACGGAACGGCTGCACCGTCTGTGGAAACAAGACAAAGTCCGGGAGCGGAAAGAGCGGTGTTGTCCCGGAAAAGGATGATAGCAGGTTGTTAAGTGTCAGTTCCAAACATATCTCCTCAAAGTTCAGCTACCCGGCGGCCGGTCACCGAACGGCGCAGGATTCAGCCCTGTAAATGGATGCGGTGGAAATTCCCCTCCTTACGTATCGATCAAGGCCAACACCTCGTTGACCAGCCCTTCGATCCCCAGCCAAGTCTCACCGATCTTCTTGGCCAGCATATAGGCCGGCGTCGAGACGATCTTGTTCTCCTTGTCGGTGATATGTTTGGTTACGCTGCAGGTCACGTGGGTGGTCCCCATGTCCTCGATGTCCTGCGCCGTGCCGGGATCGTTGCCGATGGTCACCTGTGTATTGACGCCCGAGCCCTCCAGGACCTTGGCCAGCATGGCCGGGGCGATGCAGATCACCCCCAGCGGCTTGTTGGCCGCAATGATCTCCCGGATCAGCCGGTGCACCTCCTCATTGACCTGGCAGTTGGCGCCGTCAAAGGCATACGTGGACAGGTTCTTGGCGACACCATAGCCACCCGGAAAGATCAAGGCATCCATATCGTCCGCGGTTACCTTGGCGATATCCTTGATCTGCCCCCGGACTATCCGGGCCGCCTCCACCAGCACGTTGCGGCTCTCGCCCTCCACCACCTCACCCGTGAGATGATTGACCACGTGCGCCTGGTCTACGTTGGGAGCCATGGCCAGGATATCGGCCCCGGCCCGCTCCAGACTGGTCAGCGTGGCTACCGATTCGTATATCTCGGCCCCATCCAGGAAGCCGCATCCTGCAAGGCACACACCTACTGTCGGCATGGTCCGATCCTCCGATTTGTCTCCGTGATTGGGAACGGTTATTCTAAGTTAGATGCACCTTAATTCCTTGTCAACGCTTTCCCAGCTCAGTGGTCACCCAGCGTTCCTCGAAGGGTGACGGCGCCCCCCACTCACAGCTTGAATATTCCGCTTCAGCCCTTCATACCCCGCCCGGCGGGCTGCGCTCCCCCGCAGCAGATCATCCCAACGCTCCGGGCTCAATTCCTCCCAGCCCTTCATCCCATAGGCCGTGATGAACTCCCTTGGTGCGAACGCAAACTCGGTTGTTGGCTGGGCGAACTTGAGGTTCCAGGGACACACCTCCTGGCACACATCGCAGCCGTAGATCCATCCACTGAGCCATCCGGCCTGCTCCCGGCTGAAGGCGCCGCGGTGCTCGATCGTCAGGTATGAGATGCACCGCCGGGCATCGATCCGGTAGGCCTCCGTCAGGGCACCGGTGGGACAGGCCTCCAGGCAGGCCGTGCAGCTGCCGCATAGGTCCTCTTCAAAAGGGGGATCGGGCTCCAGGGCCGCGTCCAACAGCAGCTCCCCCAGGAACACCCACGAACCGTAGTCCCGCGTGATCAGGTTGGTATGCTTACCCTGCCAGCCCAGCCCGGCCCGCTGGGCCCACACCTTCTCCATTACCGGCGAGGTATCCACACAGGCAAGGCCATCCGTACCCGGAAAAGCCTCCACCACCTCCCCCAGCAACGCTTTCATCCGCTGCTTCAGCAATCGGTGATAGTCATCCCCCCACGCATAGTTAGACCACCGGGGGGCTTTCCCGGCAAGGCCTGTTAGAGGTACATAGTAGTTCATCGCCAGCGAGACGACTGTCCTGACCGTCGGGTAATATCGTGTCGGATCGGTGCGCTCGTCCTGACGCCGGGCCATCCAGTCCATGGTCCCCTGGCGGCCCTCCGCCAGCCAGGTCTTCAGGTGGTCCGCTTCCCGCTCCAGTAGCCCGGGTGCGGCAAAGCCTACCTTCTGGAAACCCAACCTGTCGGCTGCCGCGCGGAGAAACTTCTTCAACTCTATGGTGGTGTATGTGCTGATGGCTCTCAGCTACGTGCTAATGGTCGGCCGCTACTTGCCCCATTCCCCCCGCAGATACCGCTCCGTCCAGTACAGTGCAATAATGGTCTTCACGTCGGTGATCTTACCCTCCTCGATCCACCCCAGCGCCTCGTCCAGTTCCAGCTCGAAGGGCTCCACGAACTCGTCCACCTCTGCTTCGGCTTCCCGCCGCTCCAGGCCTTGCGCCAGGTAGACCACGATCTCCTCGTCACTGTAGCCAATACAGGGATGAATAAGCCCCAAGCGGACCAGTGTCTCACAAGTATATCCGGTCTCCTCAGCCAGCTCCCGCCGGGCGGTGGTCTCGGGATCCTCCCCCGGGTCCAGCTTGCCTGCCGGCAGCTCCACCATCACCCGGTCCAGGGCATACCGGAACTGGCGCAGAAAGATGAGCTTCCCATCCTCCCGCATGGGCACCATCACCGCCGCTCCCGGATGGCGGATGTACTCCCGCACCGTATGTCCCCCATCCGGCAGCTCCACATCGTCCCGCCGGACATCCAGGAGCCTCCCCTGGAAGACAGCGACGCTGGAAATGGTCTTTTCCCTCAGATCTTTTGTCGGCATCTTGGTGAAAGGATTCTCCCCCGGCACCTCGGATCACAAGGTCATCAGTAGCGGCGCGGGTGCTTGCAAGCGCTGAAAAAGTTCTGGTGCAGACGTGATGCCTAGTCCAGGTCCTCCAGCAGCTCCCGGGCCTCCTCCTGCATGATGGTGTCACTCTCCGATTTGGAGGGCAGGTCCACCGCTGTCTTCAGCGCCTTCCGGGCACCATCATCCTTTTTCAGCTCCTGCCGGGTCTTGCCCAGCCACAGGAAGTGGCGCACGTCATCCGGGGCCAGCTTCGCCGCCTTCATGAAATATTTCTCTGCTTCATCAAAGGACGCTTGCGGGGGCGTCGCATACACAATAGAGGCAATCGTGCGCTCGAACCAGCTCAGGTCCGCCAGCGTGTAATGCCAACGGCCCATTACATGCGGCCAGGAATCATTGCTCGGATCCAGTTCGGTCGCCTTCATGGCGTACTTCTTCACATCGTACGAATTGAGGATCTTCTGTTTGGTCCCCTCGATCTCGCCGACCCGGCCGATGAGAATGGCGTAATAACCGTTGGCGTCCGCATCCATGGAATCGGCCGCCAGCGCCTGCTTGGCGAACTCGAAACCGGCGCGGACCTCCCGCTCGATCATCTCCTCGTCCGTGGTGTTGTCCGACTCGTTGAAATGATGCCGGCCCATGCGCCACAGGTAGCCGACTTCACCGCCGTGTTCGGCTCCCAACGGCTCCAGTAGGGCGAAGGCCCCGTCGAAGTCCTTGGCATCGTTCAGCTCGTCAATCTGCTCCCATACCGATGGCTCCCCCTGAGCCCAAACAACTACCACTCCGCATAGAATCGCTACCGCTGCAATCAGAAGATTGTGCTTCAGTCTCATGATGTTCTCCCCTGTGACCATGGTTTAGAAGAATTCGTTATAGACCACCTTCAATTCTCGGCTGAAGTACTTCACACTCCCCTTGTTGACTAGGATATCGTTGAAGTCCACCTCCATGTACAAGTTCAAGGCCACCGTCACCCGTAGCCCCGCATTGAGATAGCCCCGCCCCTTGCCGAACGATATCTTGTCGTAGGTGTAGTTATTGTCATCCAGGGCGGCATTGTACTCCAGGAACGCCGATATCCCGGGGCTGATATCCTTGTCCACTCCGAAGAAGAAGTTTATATCATCATCCTGATCTTTGTCCTCCTCCAGGAAATTCTTGCAGATACCGAAGTGGGTGCCCAGGTTGCCCATGATGTTCCAGTTCTTGCTCGCCACCAGGAATACGCCGATCGCCTTAATCTCGTAGCGGCCCACCGCCAGGGTATCCTCCTCCTCTTCACCCTCCTTGCTGAATGTATCGCCCTCTTCC
>CP070656.1:1244630-1249962 GCA_020355065.1 Fidelibacterota bacterium
CTTGGTGATCGCAGTACTTACGGTAACTTGGCAAGTGTTACGGGCAGCCACGGCCGATCCGGTGACCACCCTGCGGTATGAGTAGCATGCTGCTTTGACTTGATCCCCTACTCCCAAAGCAGGTGCGCACCCTGCGCACCAGGTGAACGACAGGCCTCTCCTTGTGCTTATCTCGGTTCAGATCAGATTGAACAGGTATCCAACGGTCAAGGCACCCGTGGTCGTTAAAGCGAGATAGAGCATAAACACCCGGCGTGAGGCCAGTCCCCAGACGGCCACCATGGCAGGCAGGGTGGTTGTGGGGCCAGCAATGAGGAACGCCAGTGCGGCGGCCGGAAGCATTCCCTGCTCCAACAAACCTCCTACCAAGGCCAGTGCAGCCAGATTGGTGGTATACGCGGGGATTCCCAGAAGTGTGGCGGTTGGAATGGCTAGGGGGTTCTGGCCGCCCAACAGGGCAGCGATCCATGCCTCAGGCACGTACAGGACGATGAGGGCTTCGAGGAATACAGCCAAAGCCATGAATTTTGCCACCATGATCACCGCATCCTTCGATTCAGAGAACAGGCGGTACCCGAACGAAGGTACGGCTGAAACTGGCTCGCCTGCGGATCCGGTCACACCCCCCTGGTTGGCCTCTGGTTCAGGATCGCCTTTCCGTGGCACCTCATGAGATGGTTGGCATGATCCGTCCTGGCAGGCGAGCTGAACCGAGCCGTCCGCGCGCGACATCAGCACCGTCGAGTATCCCCAAGCAGCCCACAGCTTCCGCCAACCACGGCGTACTAATGCTACGAGCCTGGGTGCAGTGGTTACCGGTTTCTCCCGCAGGAGGGCGGTTCACAACCAGGCCCTTTTTAAAGCCAGGTGGGTGATGAAACCACCGGCCAAGCTCAGCGTAAAGGTTCCTGCCAGCCGCCATAAGGCTAATTCCCAACCGATTGTGGACACACTGAGGAAGAATATTTCGGGATCCATGGAGGGGGAAGCCAGCCAGAAAGACATGACCGGCGCCAGGGGCACGCCGCCAACCAGCATAGCCCAGATGACCGGTATGATCCCACAGGAGCAGAAGGGACTGAAAGCCCCAATGGCCGTGGCCGCCAGGATAGCGATGAGTGGCCGGGCTTCGAGTACTCGGCCGATCTTATCGGAGATGTTGGACATTCTCACCGCCACGGCGATGGGAATGGTGATCAGCAAGTAGGGCCATATGTGGAGGAATGCGATCCACATGAAATTTGCGATGCTGTACAGGTGTGTGATCATATCTCGTGTCCCTTATTATCGTATATTTACGATTATTAGGATGAAAAAAATAGGTTTAAAACACCTCTCCGACCTTTTCCTTGAACCAATTGATGTTGGCCTCATGCAGACAAACACTGGTTGCAGCACCTTTGGTAGAGCGGATAATCCAGCCGGTTTTTTCCAGGACCTTCAGGTGTTGCGAGACGGTGGCCTGGGCCTGGGGGAGGATATCCACGATTTCGCCTGTGATGCAGCCGTTGTGGGTGACCAGGTATTTCATGATCTCAAAGCGGGAAGGATTTCCCAATCCATTGAACATGGTCACCAGCCGACGCTGCTCAGGGCCGGTGAGGTCCAGTGTGCAGCAGGGCTCGGAGTGGGAGAAGGTTTTGGTTGTAGCGGTCATTTGCGGCTATTTATCGTATATTTACGATGACCAAGTTAGCAACTAGTACACTAGAGTGCAATAGCTTTTGTATTTACCTATCTGGAGCGATTGGTGATAGCTCTCTCCGCACCAGAAATATCGATATTCAGTGATTATTTATTGAATAACAATAAATATTTCTTGCTATGAAGCTAACCGGGCCCTAGTTTTCGGTTGAAAATCACATGCAGTAAATGGAGAGATCATGAATTCCTCCAACCGGAAATCCGTTGTTATCACAACTACCGAAGTACTCTTGAACCTGCTCTGGATCGTGCTGTGGGTCATCCTGGTCTTGATGACTGTAGCATTCATCTCCTCGGCCATCCAACCAGAGCGAGCCCATTGGGTGTTGACCTTCCCGATTCTTTTTGAGCTGACCGAAACGGGTGTCCTGCATGTCTCGGAAACAATGGATCGTAAGGTAACTATCCGGCGCGCCGAAGGAAGACTCAGGTTCCAGGATCGCGTTCCGTTCGGACTCGTGGCTTATAACTACAGCGCGAATCTGGTCGCCGTCCTATTGAATGTGGTTATTCTATTCATGCTCCGCAGGATGATTTCATCTTTGGGAGTAGGGAATCCGTTTATCAGGGAGAATGGCATCAGGCTCCGTTGGATTGGTACAGCGGTCATTGGTCTGGGGTTGGCTAAGGCTGCTTTCTCAATTCCGGCGACTTTGTTTCTTACCACTCGGCTGGATATCCCGGGGATTCACTTTAAATACCGGGTTGGGATTGATGGCGAATACATCCTTATCGGACTGTTGATCCTGGTTTTAGCGGAAATATTCCGGGTTGGTGCGGAAATGAGGGAAGAGCAGGAACTGACGATCTAGGGGAGGGGGAAGATGAGTATTCGAGTAAACCTGGACGTCATGATGGCCAGGCGGAAAATGTCCCTTACAGAACTGGCGGAGAGGGTGGGAATTACCATGGCCAACCTGTCCATCCTCAAGACCGGCAAAGCCAGGGCTATTCGATTTTCTACTCTGGATGCGATTTGCCGGGAATTGGATTGCCAGCCGGGGGATATTCTGGAGTTCGCCTCAATCAACGGGCAGGAGTGATAGAGTCCGGTCCCTAATCTCTTAGTCCGGTTGTGCAAGTGTGACCTTGGTCCAGACTTCTAGGCCGGGCTGCGTCCGAGGCTGCATGCCTCCACCACCCATGCCACCGCCGGGCGGCCGCATGCCGCCGATCCCGCCACCAGGGGGCATCCCGCCCATGCCGACGGATCCCCGGCCCCGCATAGCAAACAGATCAGGTCTGCCGGTTTGAAAGCCGATCCCGACCGTACGCCCGGGCCTGGTGGCAATGGCGAACTCCTGGTGGGGTGACTGTTGGAACGGGATCCGGGCCTCATAGACGAACTGGCCTTGATGGTAGCCGGCGGCGATTTCCAGGCCGTTCTCGTTCTTGAGCGGCAGACGAGCCAGATCACCCTTGCCTGGACCTTCAATTTCGATTCCGAACTGGTTGGCCAGTACTGTGTTGAACCAATGGTCCATGTCTTCGCCGGACATCATGCGGCGGTTGCGCAGGGCCTCACGCATACCCCGCATATCTTCCACCACGGGATATCTGAATCCCAGCCGTTCACGGGTTCCGCCGCGCGGGTCGATCCAGACCGTGAAACCGAAACTGAGTACCTGCCTGATGACGGCATGGTCGGCGGTACGCAGGGAGATATAGAGGGCGGAGTGATCATTGGCGATGCCCAGGGCAATCCGCTGACCCTCGGGGATGATCTGCGCGTTCTGCCATTCCTGATCCTGTCCGTCGATTGCGATCACCTGGTCCCGCCAGGTGCTGTCGATGCGTGTTGATTTGCAGCCGGACAGCACGAGTATACCGGCAATGAGGTACGTGACGTGGGAGAGGATCCTGGGTATGCGGCTCATTCAGCTTCCTTTATGGAAAGTAGAGGGCGGACACTGAGTCCGCCCTCTACTGATGTCACCATCTCTATTTCATGAGCAACATGCGCTGCGTGAACACATCATGTCCGGATTGAATGCGATAGAGGTAAATGCCTGAGGGGGCCGGGGTTCCCTCGGTAGTGGTACCGTCCCACAGCACCGAATAGGTGCCGGCGGGTCGGTAGCCCTGATCAAAGGAGCGCACCAGCCGTCCGGTAATGTTGTAGATGGACACGCGTACCATATTCGGCTCACTCAGGGTGTAGGTGATCCGTGTGTCGGGATTGAACGGATTGGGGTAGTTGCGGGCCTGGATGCGGCTTTTAGCCTGGTCCGCCCAGGGACCGTCCTGGGGAAGGTCGATACCCCATTCATTCAATAAGGCCACGACCGCGGCGTGGATCTCTTCCCGGGTGGCCCCTTCAGCCCGCATGTTTCTCCGCAATTCACGGATCGCGGCCTGCTGTTCATCCGTCAGCTGGTGCATGAAGCCTGGCCGTCCATAGCGGCCGTGACCGGGGCCAGGACCTGCGGGTACCTCGATGCCCCAGCTGTCCAGCAGCTCCACTACGGCGGCATGGATTTCCTCACGGGTCGCGCCCGCTTCCCGCATGCTGTCAATCAAGTCGTGAACGGCAGCCTTTTGCTCGTCCGTAAGCTGATCCATAAAGGCGGGTCGCCGGTGCTGGGCGCCCCAACGGCCTTGGGCGGGTGGCTCGAGACCCCAGCTCTCGAACAGTTCAGCCACGGCAGCGTGGATCTCTTCCCGGCTGGCGCCATCCCCCCGCATACCACTGACCAGCTCCTGGACAGCTGCCTTCTGTTCATCGGTCAACTTTGGACCCGAGTGGGGGCCGCCATGACCACGGCCTTGAGCCGTCAGAGTGCCAGCCAGTACGAGTAGCATTAAACTGAGGGGAAGCAGTATCTTTTTCATCCTGATCGTCTCCTTAGAACATCATTCGTGATTCAACCATCGCTGTCTGTTGTATACCCGGAGCGGGAATCAGCCCCAGCGACTGTTTTTCCATTGGACGCGTTGGGGCTGGAAAAGTTAAGACCGGTTTGAGGATGATGCATTCTATCGCGGGATGCACACCTGTACGAAGGTATGAACAAAGTCCTGTCTAATTATCCTCAGGAAATGGATAATCCTGATCGGTTTCCAGTCACTTGATGGCCACCGTGGCTTCGAAGGGGGTTGCTTATCAGGTGCTGACAGAGTGCCCAAACTACTGCTGGGCCACGTTTCAGTATTCGCAGTGTTCCAAAATGCCCCAACAATTGTGTTAAGCAGCCTCGTGCTTACCCATGAACGTTAATCCCAGATTCTCATAAGATTATGATATTTAACAGCATATCAAACCAGGTTTTCAGTACATCCTGATCTGGTATGTTATTTGCGCCAGTTCGTGTAGAGACTCGTTCTGTGATGTTTTCATCCTTATAAGAGGGAAAGAGTTCGAATATCAGGTAATTATTTCTGGTCTTTGAAAGAGGAAGTGGATTGGCACCGGCGTAGTATGTCAACAGCCGCAACCCGATCCCAATTGAGCAGAGTTGTCTGTCGCCTAATCGGTCCCAGTTCGGACTGAGCGGGGGATCCATTTTATGGGGTGTATCCCGCGTATCGCGGGAGGGACATCTCCCAGTCCTAACCCGTCAGCTAACCCCGTAGGCATTGGAAGGGACAGATATTAGACCTTTATGGGCTACAGACAAACCTGTAGCCC
>CP070656.1:1250062-1254688 GCA_020355065.1 Fidelibacterota bacterium
GGGCAGACCATGTCATAACGACCTTGAACGATGACACCGGGAATGTGGCGGATCTTGTCCACGTCCCGCAGGAGCTGACTAGGTTCCAGGAACGCGTGATTGGTGAAATAGTGGCACTCAATGCGGGCGAACGCCAGACTGAACTCGTCCTCCCCAAACCTGGCTGCCAGAGAATCGTCATAGAACAGCTTGCTGGTGGAACCCTCCCACACACTCCAGGCTCGTGCGGCCTCTTGGCGAACAGCCGGATCGTCACTCGTCAGGCGCTGATGGTAGGCTCCCAATAAGTCATCGCGTTCTTCGGGAGGAATCGGCTTCAGATAATGCTCCCAGTAATCTGGGAGTACTCGACTGGCACCGTCCTGGTAGAACCACTGGATCTCCTCATCACGGCACAGAAAGATCCCGCGCAGGATCAGACCGGTGACCCGGTCCGGGTGCGCTTGGGCATACGCCAACCCCAAGGTGCTGCCCCAGGATCCACCAAAAACCAGCCAGCGGTCCACACCGGCATGCTCCCGGACCCGCTCCATGTCGGCGACCAGGTGCTGCGTGGTGTTCTCGCGCAGCTCGGCATGGGGAGTACTTTTACCCGAGCCGCGCTGATCGACCAGGATCACCCGGTATTTCTCCGGGTGAAAGTACCGCCGGTAGATCGGCTCGATACCTCCGCCTGGGCCGCCATGCACGAACAGCACCGGCTTCCCATCGGGATGCCCGCACTCCTCGTAATGAAGCGTGTGCAGCTCCGATACCTTAAGGTATTCCTCTTTATAGGGCTCAATGGGGGGATATAACTCGCGCATAATCCACCATCATGTTAGAGTTGAATGGGGACAATCCTGCTTTTCAACTGAAAATCCGATAATTTCCGACCGCGCAAGCAACCTTTTGGCCATCACTATGGTCAAACCATTGTTCAGTTCGTACACGGGATAATCAATTTACATATCCGGAGGCACCCATGCTGCACCTTCCTTATGCCAAATCAGTGCTACTGGCCGGAATGATATTTCATGGCGGGATCCATGCCCAAACCCTGACTCGTCCGGCCGACTATTTCCAGCAGGAAGTAGCTTACCGCATCGATGTGACCTTGGACGACGTAGATCATACCCTCTCGGCCTTCCTCGCCATGGATTATATCAACAATTCGCCGGATACATTGGCATTCCTCTGGTTTCATATCTGGCCCAATGCCTACCGGAACAACGAGACAGCTTGTGCTAGGGAGAAGTTTCAGCAGGGCAGTACCAAGTTTTACTATGCCAGGGAAGAGGATCGAGGGTATATCGACAGCCTCGACTTCCGGACCGGCGGGAAAATCCTGGAATGGGAGTATCACCCGGAGTGGATCGACGTAGCCAAAGTACAATTGATCCAGCCGCTAGCTCCTGGAGATACCGTCACGATCGAGACTCCCTTCTTTGTAAAAATCCCGGGTGAATTCAGCCGCTTGCGGCACACGGGCAACCACTACGAAATAAGCCAGTGGTATCCTAAACCAGCCGTTTATGACCGGGAAGGCTGGCACGCTTTTCCGTACCTGGAGCTCGGTGAGTTCTACAGTGAATTTGGTACCTACGATGTCCGTATTACCCTGCCGCAGGAATACGTTATCATGGCCACTGGCGATCTGCCGGAAGGAAATCCAGAATATGATTTTCTGGATAGTCTGGCAGCGGTTACAGCGGAATACTATGCTCTGGAGAAACCAGACGGCGAACCTGATAAGAAAGCCCGGAAGAAATGGTTAAAGGAATTCGAGAAGCGGCAGTTCACGGAACCGGGGGAAGGGTCGACCAAGACGTTGCATTTCCACCAGGAGAGAGTTCACGACTTCGCCTGGTTTGCCGACAAGCGCTACATGGTACAGAAGGGCACCCTATGGGTGGAGGACTCCACCCGGGCCATCACCGTATGGGCTCTTTATCTCCCCAAGTTCGCCGACCTCTGGGAGGAGTCCATCGAGTACATCCACGATGCCGCCTACTGGTTCAGCAAGTGGTACGGGACCTATCCGTACAACCACGTATCGGCAGCTTCGAGTGACGCCATGGCCGGGTATGCCATGGAATACCCCAACATCACCATTGTTTCCATTTCCGGGAGCAAGGAATTACTGGAAACGGTCATCATGCACGAGGTTGGGCACAACTGGCACTACGGCATCTTCGGATTCAACGAACGGGAGCATACCTGGTTAGACGAGGGAATCACCGCATATTCGGAAATCCGGTATTGGGATGCCAAGTATCTCGAAGAGACTGGCGGCACTTATTCCTACGTGTTACCAGAGGCAATGAACAGGATCGTGAAAAAGCCATTTACCATACGCTCAATCCTACGTACCCTGTCGGGTATTGCCGTGGGTACACATGACGATCTGGCAATCGGGGCCGACTTCACAGGAGAAAGCCTGACCAGTTACGCCTTGGTGGTGCAATACAAATCTCCGCTTGTGTTCGATTTTCTAGAACATTACCTGGGGAAGGAACGCAATCAGCAGGTTTGGGACGCCCTGGCTGAAACCTGGTCCTTCGCCCACCCAGGCCCAAACGATTTCCGATACCTCGTGGAGACGGTGGCTGGCGAAGACCTTTCCTGGTTTTTCGATGATATGATCATGACGAACAAACGTCTGGACTATGGCGTGAGTAGCATCAAATCAAAGGGAGACAGCCTGGAAGTAAACGTGGTCAATTATGGCAACCTGGAAGCGCCCGTGGAAGTGGCTACCCTGGATCGTGATGGAAATGTCATCGATAGCCGTTGGCTCCCGAGATTTGCTGGCACGCAAACGGTCCTGTTCAGCCGTGAAGGCGTTCAGACCGCCACCACTGATCCCGGTGAATTTTCGCCAGACGTGGATTTTTCCAACAACCGACCGCCGCTTCTTCGCCTAGCGGACCTCTACCTGCACCGTCCGGTACTACGATTCATGTTCAGCGCCCCAGAACGCGGCCGATCCCAGCTGTTCTACCTCCCCATGATCTGGTATACCGGCTACAGTGGCGCACTGCTGGGCCTGATCTATTACAGCGATGTTCTGCCGCCGCAAAAGAGCATGCTCACCGGAAACCTGTTCTACAGTCCCAAGCATGGGCGCCTGGCCGGGAGCACCGGCCTGACCTTCAACCGCTACCGTCTGGGGGGCATCGACCAACTCACCAGCCGGATCCGCTATGCCGACTACCCGGAATACCGCTACTTGCGCCTGGGCGCACGGGCCATCTTCCGGAAACGGGCCGTCACCAACTCCGGCCTGTCTACTGCCGTCGATATGGCCAACCAGCATCTGACGACAGGTGCCTTTGATACTCTTCTCTGGAATACCGGATCGTTCACCAGTGCCGCCGTATCCACCCGCTACTGGGATAATGCCCACGCCCTGCTGGACTGGGACCTCTCTACCAGGATTCGCTTTGTCATCGGTGAAGCGGATGATGATCTAAGTGCAGATCGGCAGGCAACACTGCTGGAGGGTAGCACGAATGTTACCTACCGCTACGCCCGGCAAGGCCGGATATACCTGCGCGGATGGGTAGGCCACACACTCGCCGATGTGGATGAAATCCCCGCCCAATATCGCTTCTGGCTCAGCGGCGGTCTGGACGTAGATCTGACCAATCCGCTCGCCTTCAACCGCACTGGCTCGGGCTCCCTCCCCGTTTACCACCGGTATTTCATCCAGGATGAAGGCCCCAGTATCCGGGCGATAACGATGGACACCCCGGGAACCACGGCCTGGGCTATCAACTTCGACCTGTCCAGCAAACTGCCGCTGAACCTGTTCGCCGACCTAGCCGGTACCAATAATGGTAATGAGGAGGATTGGCAAACCTATATCGACGCCGGGGTCACCCTGAAATTAGGCCCGGCCAGAGTCTTTGTACCGCTGTGGATGAGCTGGACAGAAGACGGCATGGATGCCGCCTACGAGGGTTGGCGCATCCTGATCTACCTACCGAGTCTAGGCCCCTAAGAAACACACATCAGCGCATATCCACTCGTAGTCCGTCGCCAGACATATCGGAATGATATCTGCAATGAGAAAGGCCCCTAGTCGGGGCCTTTTAATGGCGATTATTGCCCCCTCAGGACTGTCGTGAGGAAGCCCTTGGTTCCCTAGAAGGCAGGGAACTCTCGGTTATGGGTGGCTGGTCTACTTTTTCCGGTAAAGTAGCAAAAGGAGCAACAGGGCAATTAAACCTGCAACTCCGTGATCTACGGCAAGACTGCCTACGATCTCATCGATACGACCCACTACAAGGTTAGTCCCAAATAGTATATCAAATACTATAGCCACTAAAATAAGGGTCACTCCAAGGTCAATGATGATCTTCAGCCAGCCGTGTACTATATCTATCGCTTCCTTGACTGCTGCCATTTTAAAACCTCCTTTAATTACAGGGGCTCAAACCTGCCCGGAACCACCCGCGTGTGACGACACTGCCCTTTCTTCCCTCAT
This sequence comes from Fidelibacterota bacterium, assembly GCA_020355065.1. Lineage (GTDB taxonomy): Bacteria > Fidelibacterota > Marinisomatia > SCGC-AAA003-L08 > TS1B11. Next base: position 1,254,534 of record CP070656.1, read on the forward strand.
GCCTGAGGAAATGAAGCCTAAGAATGAGAATTCGTCCCCGTATAACGGGGACGAATTCACTTGGCACGCTATTTTTTAAAGATAGCTAGGATGATAAGAAAGGCAATAAAGCCAATCACACCTCTGGATGTGAAACTTTCAACAAAGTCAGCTAC
>CP070656.1:1254788-1259008 GCA_020355065.1 Fidelibacterota bacterium
GCCCCGGATAATAGACCCGGTCAACCTTCGGGTGCTTTTCCAGATAACCGGCGACCGCCAGTGCATTGGCGTTGTGGCGCTCCATACGCAAGGCCAAGGTCCTGATTCCACGCAACACCAACCAGGCCGTAAAGGGCGCGATCGTGCCTCCCAGCAGATGATGAGTCTGCCAGCGAATGCGGTGGATGAGTTCCGCATCCCCGACGATGCCCCCGGCGATAAGGTCCCCATGGCCGCCCAGGTACTTGCTGGCACTGTGGATCACCAGATCCACCCCCAATTCCAGGGGTCTCTGGTTATACGGCGTAGCGAAGGTATTGTCCATGACCACCACCAGATCATGGTCATGCCCGAACTGGACGGCCGCCTCGATATCTACGAGTCCTAAAATCGGATTTGCCGGCGATTCCAAGAACAGGATCTTCGTTCGATCACTTAGTACGGATGCGTAGTGATCCGGATTGCGGGCATCGACGTAGGTGACCTTGATTCCCAGGGGAGCCATGATCTCTTCCATTAACGAATTGGTAGCCGCGTAGAGCGATTGGGACGCGATGATATGGTCGCCCTGTTTCAAGATGGATATGAAGGTAGCCGTGATAGCCGCCATTCCCGACGAGGTTGCCAGCGCTGCCTGTCCCCCTTCCAGCTCCCGCAGAGCAGTTTCCAGGGCGGTCTGGGTGGGATTGCCCTTGCGGCCGTACGAATAGCCGGGCTGCTCCCCCTGGCTGATGGCTGCCGCCTGGTCCGCATCCGAAAACGCAAACATGGCCGACTGGTAGACGGGAGTGGATAGGGTGCCGAGATTCTTGTCGGGATCGGCGGCCGTATGAACAGCGATGGTATCGAGTGATTCTTCGGTCATTGTATTATCCTACAAGCGTGAAATGGTCTCAAAGGGGGGTACAATCCCTTCCATCATCGATGTAATGATCACCCCAATCCGGCCGCCTCCTCAGCCTGCGACCCCCAGCAGGTTCTTTACCAACGGCACGGCTTTGGGGGCATCTCGTTCATACCCGTCCGCACCGATTTCATCCGCGAAGGCTGCGGTGACCACGGCTCCACCGACAATAATCTTGTTCTTCAGACCGGACTCACGGATCAGGTCAACGGAGGCACGCATGGATTCCCTCGTCGTCGTGAGTAGGGCGGACATGCCGATGATTGCCTCGGGGTGCGCTTGAGCCTGCTCCACGAACTTCTCGGGCGATACATCGATGCCCAAATCGATCACCTCGAATCCACCGCCCTCCAGGATCACGGCAATCAGGTTCTTGCCGATATCGTGCATGTCGCCCTTCACCGTACCGATGACAACCTTCCCCAGGTGTTGCGCGGCATCACCCCGCAGGAGCGGCTCGATCAGTTTCATCCCGGCCTTCATGGTCTGGGCCGACATCAGCATATCCGGCAGGAAGTACTCACCATTGGAGAACTTTTCGCCCACTGCTTCCATGCCGCCCACTAATCCCTTTTTGAGAATGGTGCCTACCTCAATGTTTTCCTGGAGAGCCCTTTCCACCAGTTCAATGATCCCCGGTTGTCCAGCCATATCCGGTGGATAGGGTGACTTCTCATCAATGTGACCACGAATTACAGCATTTTTAATATCCGTCGGTAGATCCATGCACGATCCTTTCGTTTCCATTACGTGTAGATAGCTCCATACTCCAGGCCGGCTTCGATCAGGGCCAGGTAATTACCCAGTACTTTATCCTCCAGCACTGGCGGTATGGGTGAAGCCGTCGGGCAGAGGACGAATCCACCACGATCCGCAGCGTCTCGTACGGCTGTCCGCACCACTTCCCGGATATAATCCTCATCTTTCGTATAGAGATCATCCAGCTGGATGTTGCCTTCGATGCAGATTCTACCTGCCATCATCGCTTTGGCCTCAGACAGCTGGATATCTCCCATCGGCGGAGCTTCCACCGGATGGAGGCAGCCGGCGCCCATGCTTATAAAATCAGGGATCACGTCCCTCAGGTTGCCGTGGCAGTGGACGTGGATCACTCCCCCCTCCTCCAGGATCGGCGCCCAGAGTCGCTGGTCATAACCGGTGACATAAGCTCGAAAATCGTCGGTGGACAACCAGGGTGGCGTCGCCTGCTCCATGCCCAGGGTGGCGAATACCGGTCCGACTTGCGCCGCCAGCAGGGATGTAATAAGCAGCTGCGCGCGCCGGTAAAATTCATCCAGCAGGCGGAAGACCGCATCTTTCTCGGTGAGGGTCCAGATGGCCAGCGTTTCCAGTCCTAGCCAGTGGGTCACGTGGCCGATGGGATCCAGGCCGATACTGGCCATGAGAACGCCGTTGGCACCCATCCTCTTTTTGAGATCAAAAAAGCCGGACGGATCCGGTGGCTGGAACTCAAAGGGGATGGAGAGGAACCGGTCCACATCCTCCAGCGTTTCGATCAGGTACTCCTTGGTCATGCCCGGCTTGCCCTCCAGGCTCACCCACTCGATCGAAGTGAGCGGCCCCAGCGGCGTCGTGAACGTCTTCACCTCCTCTTCGAATCCTTCCTGATCACACGATTTCCGCTCCACAGTGACCATGGCCTCGGGATGGGCTGAAAGCAAGTTTTCCTCCGCTGGATGCCAGCGGTAGGCCCATTCCGTTTTCTCAGTCACGACATCGATCAGGGGCTGGAAACTGGGGTGCTTCGAAGGCGGTAACCCTGCCTCACCGAACATGGGATTCACACCACGGACCACAATCGGGACCCGGTCAGGTTCCTCACACCTGAGTGCGGCCAGGTAGCGGTCATGTTTCGTCATGGCTTTGCCGTTCATGATTCCTCGGGCTGCCCCATTAAATGCGGTTCAAGAAAATCAGCCACGGCCTTGCCCAGCAGTTCGTTGCCCACCTCGTTGAAATGGACGCCATCAGGCTTCAGGACATGCTCCGGACTAGCGGCCATGACCACGCTGTACAGGTCATTGATCACGACCCCTAGTTCCGTGGCCACCTCAGCGGCGGCTTGGTTGAAGGAAACCAGGTCCGCTTCCAGCCGGTCGAATCCCTTGGTCTCCCGGTGCCAGCTCTGAATGACGGGCGTCGTCGCCGCCCAGATCACCCTCAATCCTGGTTGCTCGACGAGCTTGCTCAGGATCGCACGTACATTTTCTCGGTACCACTCGATGGGTACCGCCGGGATGGCCGACTCGAACTTCTTCTTCAGGTCATGTAGCCCGCAGTTGACCTGCACGATATCAGGAGCATGTGGGAGGACCCATTCCTCGATATGACGCAGGACCTTCTCACTGTTCCCCCCATTCTCCTCTGGCCACGCTACCTCGGCCCGCCCGGCAAGCTCCCGCCGCACGATCTCCTGATAGTGCATACGGATCGAGTCACCGACCAATACGATCTTTTTCAGCTTATCCATGCTCGCATACCGTCCTCAGGAACTCCATGAAGTATTGATAATTCTCATAGGGAACATCGGGAGGGACGGAATGATCGGGACGCGGGATATAGCCACCATCCTTCACCAGGGGCGGGACCTTCGTCAATATCTCCTGCTCAATCTCCTGCTTCCCCTTCATGAGCTCCCGCTTATCAAGCCCTCCCATCAGCAGGAGGTCCTTGCCGTACTCTCTGCGCAATTTGACTACATCCATCCCCGCCTGGACCTCCAGTGGCCACATCCCATTCACCCCGCACTCCAGCCATAGGGGAATCAGCAGTGATATATCGCCATCTGAATCCACGAAGATGATGTCCACGCCTTTGCTGTGCAGGAAGTCCGTGATTCTTTTATAACGCGGCATCATGAACTTGCGAAACAACGCGGGTGAGATCAGGGGACCTTGTATGTAGGCCATATCCTCCCAGAAGCAGAACCAGTCGATCGTGGTTTTCTCGAGGATGACCTCCATCATCCGGAGCGTGAGCTCGGCCCGGTCATCCATCATCATCTCGACAAAGGCCGGGTCTTCGTAGAACAGCAGCGAGAGGCGTTCAAAGCCCACCATCTGCCAGAGCGGTCCGTAGAAGCCGCAATCGAGGCTACCACGCAGAGAGGCTACGTAATCCCTTTGTTGATGTCCTTCCAGATTTTTAATCCTGGCCAGCCGGGACTCCAGATGCCCGGTGAGGCGATCCCGGTACTTGAGATAATCTTCCCGGCTTTCGATGGGGAATTGCAGGGAGAGCCGGTGCTCGGCGTCCTTCAGCTGGTCCTTGCGGGCCTTCTGGGTGATGCCTTTAC
>CP070656.1:1259108-1264983 GCA_020355065.1 Fidelibacterota bacterium
ACTCCGCTTCTTCCTCGAGCAGACGTTTGGCCAGGACCAAGGCGCGATGGAATCCATCGTAGATATAGAAGGAACCGTCAGGACACAGCTCTTCTTCATCTTCGGTTGGGGGTGCCAGGATAAGCAATCCGAATTTATCGTAATCGAATTTCTCATCTAGGTAGCGGCTCTTCACAAATAGCTCGGGATCATGGAGATCAGGAGTCAGCCCCATATCCTGGCAAAGATCGTCAAAGGTCCAGGAATTAAAGATCATGCGGTTGGCAACTTCCCGCAACGTTCTGGATTCATCCGGGGGAGTAAGCAAAAGGGCACCCGGTGTCTCGGGCCAGATGAGACCCAGGAAGCGCTCGGCATCCTGGAATTTTACGCGATAGATCTTTTTGGCTTCCTCCACCACACCATCCACGTATGGATCGACGTGATGGAGCGAATCACGCGTGTCCGCGATCAGCCGGGCCGCATTCTCCCGGCTGATGCGGTGCATCGCTGGTTTTTTACTCAACTACCGGCTCTTCGTAGAAATCGGCTTCCATGGCTTCAATGAGGTTTTCCCGCAGCTTATCATCGGCATTGTACCAGGGATCTTCGGCCAGCAGAGCCGTGACCGCCGCCTTGGTCCGGTCACCGAACATAATTGCATCCAGACGCAGGAGAGCGTCATAATCGGAGCGGGACTCCATGACTTCACACCTGGACAGTGATCTTTCCTTCATGGTCTTGCCAATGACATCAACAATTTTGGATGGGTCCAAGCCGACTTTGGCCACACTGGCGAGGGTGGTTTTGCGGTAATCTTCATCCATTTCCTTGACCACCTTGCCCCGGCTCATCATGGCGATCGTCCGCTCCATCAGCTCGATGCGCTTATCGGCCAGCTGCAGATTTTCTTTGTGCGCGAGCTTCTTTTCCCAGACATCGTGCTCGACGCGATAGGTGATCACGGCCCCGGCCACTGCCGCCGTAAACACGACTACTATTGCGATTATTATCAGGAACAGCTTCTTCCCGACAGCAGACAGAATTCTGCTTAGTCGTGATGGGCCTTCCTTCTTTCTCCTGGCAGGTGGTTTAACCTTCTCCGGTTTCTCGGCCGGCTTCGGTCTAGGTTGATCAGGTGTTGGATTGGATTGCTTTTTCATAGCTCCCCCTTGATGGTTTGCCGATGGCGCTTATTAGCAAATAATGTGAAAACTTCTATCCGCCAAGAGCACAGATCTAATACCTTGCCATTTGTCGAAGGTGATCTAATGTACCTCAAACACAACCCAATATCAACTTGCGCGGGCTACTCACCAAACAATTTCCTTGAGCTAGCAGTATCAGTGACTCCGTATGATCTCTATGATTATGGCAGGACAAGAGTCTGACCGTGCTGGAGGACAATGATCTCATCTTCTGCCAAGCCAGCTTGCCGTGCAGATTCAACAAACAGGCGGGGAGGCTCCTGGATGGGTTCGTCGGAAAGGATAAAGGTGCCCCAATGAATGCCCAGGGACTTTCTGGCATGCAGGTCCACATGAGCCTGGACGGCCTGCTGGGGATTCATGTGTACCGGCAACATAAACCATTCAGGCTGATAAGATCCGATGGGTAGAAGAGCCAGATCAAAGGGGCCATATCGATTCCCAATCCCAGAGAGGTGTTCCCCGTACCCGGTGTCGCCGCTGAAGTAAATCCTGTGTTCTCCGGACGAGATTACCCAGCTGGCCCAGAGGACCTTATTGCGATCCCAGGGGGTTCGACTGGCAAAGTGCTTCGCGGGCACACAGACTGCCTCACCACTTGGTAGATCGACGCGGTCCCACCAATCCAGCTCCACGACCCTGGAAATGCCCTGTTTAGCAAACCAGGCTTTCAGGCCCAGCGGAACCAGCCACGTAGGATTGTGGTCCTTTGCCAGCAGTCTGACGGTACCTTGATCCAAATGATCGTAGTGATTATGCGAGATTAGTACGAGATCGATGTCAGGTAGCCGAGCAGGATCCAGCGGGAGAGGCGTCACTCGCCTTGGGCCAGCCGACTGAACCGGGGACGCACGGTCGCTGAAGATTGGATCGGTGAGGATATTCAAGCCATTCATTTGCACGAGGCAGGTGGCGTGCCCGATCCAGGTAACCACCAAGCTATCCCCCGGTGCCTGTATTGCTGTCCATTCTGGCATCGTGAGCGGCAGGGTATTGACTACCTCCTGGAAGTGCGGCCGCTTTCTCTCCTCTCTCGATCTTCGCCAGCGCAGGAGATCTTTTATGCCATGTTCATATTGATCCGGCCAAGGATTACGAAAGCGCTGTCCAGCATGATGGGAAGGGCGGTGCAACTCGGAACTCACGGGGTAGGAATCCAGTGGGAAATCAGGTGGCCCCACCCAGGACAGAAGCGCAGCCAAAGCAACGAAGACGGCAAGGATTGACAACCACTTGATCACCTTGGATGCCAAGTTAGCTTGGGTAAGCGGGTTGGTCGATCAACTGAGACGAGATGATATGTAATTGATTGGCACTCCGGCCTCAGGTACCGCTAGAAGACCCTGTTAGCGAGCTCATTCTGGATGGTATCCACGCGGGCTTTGAAGACCGGATCCGCCTGGGTTTTCTTTTCGATGGTGCGGCAGGCATGGATCACTGTGGAGTGGTCCCTCCCCGCGAAATGTAATCCGATATTCACGAGTGATGCCCCGGTAAGTTCACGGGCCAAGTACATGGCAACCTGGCGCGCTAGAGCAATGTCCTGCCTCCGGCCTTTGCCCACCAAAGTCGTTTCCCGTATCTCATATTCCTGAGACACAGTTTTAATAACTTCATCTACCGACACTGTCTTGGTAGCGTGTTTGCCCAGGATCTCACGCACGACCTGGCGGGCCATCTCAAGGGTGATCTCCTGATTGCGCAGAGAACTGTATGCCAAAAGGCGGATAAGGGCACCCTCCAGATCTCTGACATTGGCCTTAATACAATGGGCGATATACTCGGTGACCTCGTAGGGGATGTCCAGCCCGTCCGCTTCAGCTTTGCGCATGAGAATAGCAATACGAGTCTCCAAATCAGGTGGATGGATATCCACCACAAGCCCCGATTGGAACCGGGAGATTAGGCGATCCTGCAGGCCGGAGAGTTCGCTGGGGGGGCGGTCCAAGGTCATCACGATCTGTTTGCCGCGCTGGTATAAATCGTTAAAGGTATGGAAAAACTGCTCTTGTGTTTGCTCCTTCTTTTGAAAGAACTGAATGTCATCCACCAGCAACATATCCACATTTCGGTAATACCTGGAAAAGGTAGTAGTCCGGTTCTTTTGAATGGCTGAAATAAAGTCCAGGGTAAACTTCTCACTGGTGACATAAACCACTTTGGTTGGCGCATCGCCAGCCAAGGCCTGATTGCCCACGGCCTGCAAGAGATGGGTTTTGCCCAAGCCGACCCCGCCGTAGATGACCAGAGGATTGAAGCGGTTCTTTTCCGGCCGCTCACAAACTGACCGAGCCGCCGCTTTGGCAAACTGGTTACCAGCACCTTCTACGAAGTTATCAAAGGTATACCTGTTATTGAGTTGGGAGAGTTCCGAGAACCCATTCTTGTCCTCAGGTTCCGTCGACAAACTCGGTGGAGGTTCGGATTCGGCTTCCCCCAGAACGACGCTGTATTTCACCTGAAGATCCTTACCAGTGGTTTGCTTGATGGCATCCACAATGAGGGGCCGATAGTGCGAATCCAACCATTCGTAATAGAATTGGCTGGGGACCTGCAGGGTCAGTTCGGAATTCTCCACACTGGCTACTTTAAGCGGTGCAAACCACGTTTGGAAGGTTTGGGCGGCGACTCGATTTTTAATGTAAGTGAGGCAGTTTTGCCAGGTCGTTGAGGTATTCACCGGCACTCTTATATTAGGATATGTTAAAGTGAAAGCTTGTGTGGGTTTTGAGGGGTTTTCCACAAGTTATCCACACTTGCCTGCTACGCTTTCAAAGTTGGATTCACGCCATCAGATCAGTCAAGTCAAATGTAGCCGGAGGGCCAATTTTTTTCGGTGCCAGCAGCCGGTCATCGGCCAATCAAGATGCCGCTGCAGTCCGGATCAAGAAAAAGGTAATACATGCGAGGAACAACCGATTAGCTTTCGGCCTTATCATAAACGGGGAACGTGCTAATATGACTGCCACCCAAACCAATCTTGCCCTCCAAGGCGGTAAACCGGTAGTTGACCGATCCCGGTGGCCGACCTGGCCACCCCGGCTACCCGGTTTATCTGATGCCGTACGCCAAGTTATACAAGAGGACCAGTGGGGCGTGCGTTCAAGTACCATTGAAGCCTTTGAAGGGGCTTTCGCCCGTACTCACGACGCCGAATACGGTCTGGCCATGGCGAATGGTACCATGGCGTTGCTCGCCGCTTTGAAAGCCACTGGTATCGGTCCCGGTGATGAGGTCATTATCCCGGCCTACACCTTCGTGGCCACGGCCACGGCCGTTTTACAGGCCGGGGCGCAGCCCGTTTTTGCGGACATCGACCCCCAAACCTTCAACCTGGACCCGGAGGACGTCCACACCCGGATCACCCCTAAGACGAAGGCAATCATGCCAGTACACATAGGCGGGAATCCAGCCGACCTAACAGCCTTCATGAAATTGGCAGATCAGCATGACCTAGTCATAATCGAGGATGCCGCGCAGGCACCGGGAGCCATCTACAATGGACGCAAGGTCGGTGCCCAGGGCAACGCAGGGGGATTCTCCTTCCAATCTTCGAAGAATATCACCAGCGGCGAGGGGGGCATTCTGCTGACCAACGACCGGCAGATTTACGAGCGGGCATTCGAGGTTTACAACTGCGGCCGAACCGTCTCGGGGCCCTGGTACGAGCACGTTTCGCCGGGGCTCAACCTGCGCATCTCCGCCTTTCAGGCTGCCGTGCTACTACACCAACTAGACCACTTGGAAGAGTGGGCGGCAACCCGAGAAGCCAATGGACAGTATCTCGAAGAGCAGCTCGACAATATTCCGGGTATTACCTGTGCCCGGCGCTATCCCGCCACGACCCGCAACGCCTATCATCTGCTTATATTCACGTACGACAGCGAGGCATTTGACGGGCTCCCCAAGGCGCGTTTTCTGGAAGCTCTCAGTGCGGAAGGCGTGGTAGCCACGGAGGGGTATCGGCCATTGTACGAGATGCCTTTTCTGCGGCCATACCTGCATGAGGGTGCCGACCAGGATACCGGCCTGCCTGTCACCGAGCATGCCTGCCAGAATGGAGTGTGGATCCGCCAGTTCGAGCTACTGGCTGAGCGGAGCATGATGGACGGCATTGCGGAAGCGATCCGCAAGGTGCAGAAGCACGCAGCCAGCCTTCTGGAAACGAGCGTCTAAAACTGACCATCACACCAGCATTATGTTGCCTATGTCACACCCCTGACATAATGGCACCGATTTATTGAATCCCTCCTCAGAACCTGTGTAACTTCAGGGCCTTATGCCACCACACGAGATGGTTGTTCATTGATCAAGTACAGGAATAATTAGAAAGAATCTCAGACATGTATGCCATTACAGCCGCAGAATTCATTGCCCCGGACGTCAAGCTGTTCCGCATCGAAGCCCCCCACATTGCCAAGAAGCACCAGGCCGGCCAGTTCGTGATCCTACGGGTCCATCCGGATGGGGAGCGCATTCCCATCACTATCGCGGACAGCAATACGGAGACAGGTGAGATCACGCTGATTGTGCAAGGCATCGGCCGGACCACCAAGGACATGAACCGGAAGGAGAAGGGTGATCACCTGCAGGACCTGGTAGGTCCCCTGGGTACGGCCACCCACATCGAGAACTGGGGCCGGGCGGTGGTAGTTAGCGGCGGCGTGGGCACGGCGGAGGCACTGCCG
>CP070656.1:1265083-1270155 GCA_020355065.1 Fidelibacterota bacterium
AAGGACCTGGTGATCAATAAGTAATCCCTTCGACAGGGCCATGAATTGACTCGATCCCTGCCCTGTCACACGGCCTTTCCCTCCACAGGCGAGCATCCACCCTCTTCTTGAAAATAAGAACATTAAATCTTAATTTCGTGCCAAGTTACCACAGCCAAATAAGGCTGCGAATACTTGTTCACGTGCCTCTGCCTTCCTAACATTGGATCAGACCCAAGCATGTAAAGGGCAATCCATGGCCAAGATTTCAGGGACCGTCGAATTCAATATAGAAGCGTGCAAGGGTTGTGAGCTCTGCGTTGAGGCCTGTCCCCAGGATTGCTTAGCTATGTCCCCCGACCTGAATCATAAGGGCTACCATTTCGCAGTACTTATCGACGATACCTGCACGGGTTGTGTTAACTGTGCCCTCGTTTGCCCCGACGCAGTCATAACCGTCTACCGCGAACGTCGCCCCACCTCTTCTCGCCAACCTGCGGTTACCTCGGAAGCGGCTATTTAGGAAGGTGTTGTGATGGCTGAAACCCTACTCATGAAAGGCAATGAAGCCCTGGCCAAAGCTGCTATTTCAGCTGGGTGCGATGGCTATTTCGGTTACCCCATCACCCCCCAATCAGAGATCCTGGAGTATATGTCCCGTGAACTCCCCGGAGCAGGTGGGGTTATGATCCAAGCCGAAAGCGAACTGGCTGCGATCAACATGGTGTTTGGCGCGGCTGGTGCGGGGGGACGCGTCATGACCAGCTCCAGTAGCCCAGGCATCAGCCTCATGCAAGAGGGACTGTCCTACATTGCCTCCGCTGAGCTACCCTGCCTGGTTGTGAACGTGAATCGCGGCGGTCCGGGTTTGGGTACAATCCAGCCCGCTCAAGGAGACTATTTCCAGGCCACCAAAGGCGGCGGACATGGCGACTACCACCTCATCGTACTGGCACCCTCTTCCGTGCAGGAAATGGCCGATTTCGCTTATCTTGCCTTTGACCTGGCCGATAAATACCGCAATCCGGTCATGATACTCGCCGACGGCGCTTTGGGTCAAATGATGGAGAAGGTGACCTTCCCAGACTACGATCCCAAACAGCACAAACAACCCAAGCCTTGGGCCACAACGGGTAAGACACCCGAGAGGATGCGTAATATCATCACCTCCCTGCACATCGAGCCGGAAAAGATGGAAATGATAAACCGGAAGCTTCAGGATAAGTATCGGCGCATCGAAGCGGAGGAGGTCCGTTGGGAAACAATACAGACCGACGACGCCGATATTCTCCTGGTCGCCTACGGCTTGACCGCACGTATCGCTCGGAAGGTTCTGGATATGGCCCGCGATTCCGGCCAACGTGTAGGACTCCTCCGGCCGATCAGCCTCTATCCCTTCCCCTATAAGCCTTTGGCGCAGCTGGCGGAACAATTGGATCTCATCCTCACTGTGGAAATGAATGCCGGACAGATGGTCGAGGATGTGCGCCTGGCAGCGGAAGGACGCGTTCCTGTCGAGTTCTATGGCCGCTCGGGCGGTGTTATCCCCTCACCGGAAGAAATTCTTGCTCATCTCGAATCTCTGCGTAACGATGTCCCCGTGCGGGGTGCTCCGAAAACCACACAGATGGAGCCGGTTGAGCCATGACCAGACCGCACACTGAACCTCAAATCCAGATCGATAGTCCGGCCAATCAAGATTATGAACTCGTGTATAAGCGCCCTGATACCCTGGTGGATATCCCTATGCATTACTGCCCCGGATGTGGTCACTCCGTGGTCCACCGTGTCCTGATGGAAGTGGTCGAGGAATTGGGAATCCAGTCCGAAACGGTGGGAGTGGCACCTGTGGGATGTTCCGTTTTCGCCTACGATTATCTGGATATAGATATGCAGGAGGCCGCCCACGGGCGAGCTACGGCGGTAGCAACCGGCATTAAGCGGATGCTCCCGGACAAGTATGTCTTCACTTACCAAGGGGATGGTGATTTGGCCGCTATCGGAACCGCCGAGACTATTCACACAGCCAACCGGGGTGAGAATATACTGATCATCTTTATCAACAACGGCATTTACGGTATGACCGGTGGGCAGATGGCTCCCACTACGATCCTCGGGGCACCCACAACCACCTCACCTAAAGGACGGGATGTCGCCATCCATGGTAATCCACTCAAGATAGCTGACTTGCTTGCCATCCTCCCAGGCACGATTTATGTCACCCGACAGAGCGTACATAAACCTGGCACTGTACGCAAACTCAAGAAGGCACTGATAAAAAGCCTCGAACTACAACAACAAAAGAAGGGATTGTGCTTCATTGAAGTAGTTAGTAATTGTCCCTCTGGGTGGAAGATGACTCCCGTGGAAGCAAATCAGTGGATGGAGGAGAATATGTTTCCTGAGTACCCCCTCGGAGACATTAAATCGCCATCATCCCAGGATGAACAATGAAGGAAGAGGTCCTTATAGCTGGATTTGGGGGCCAGGGTGTACTGACCTTGGGAATGGTTCTGGCCTATGCCGGTATGGTGGAGGGTAAGGAAGTCTCATGGATGCCCAGCTACGGCCCGGAGATGCGCGGTGGAACCGCTAACTGTATCGCCATCCTCTCCGATGAGCCTATCAGCTCCCCCATCCTCACCGTATTTGACACGGCCATGATCCTGAACCAACCGTCGATGGATAAATTCGAATCCAGTGTGAAACCAGGGGGCTTACTGGTGTACGAGAGCAATAATATCCTGAATCCCCCCAGCAGGAAGGATATTACTCACCAGGCCATAGCAGCTGTGGAGGAGGCTTCTCGGCTGGAAAACAGTCGAGTGCTTAACATGATCATGCTCGGCGCATTCCTCTTCCATCGGCCAATCCTGGGGCTTGATTCGATAAAAAAAGGCCTGATGCAAGTGCTCCCGGAACGCTATCACCACTTGCTCCCCATCAATGAAGAAGCGATCCAGCGGGGAAAAGAATTGGCTTCCAATAATCAAGCCGTTCATCCGAAGGCAACCTCATGAGTAAACGGAGGAAGGGTATCATCCCCGAATTCAAAAACCTGGTCGAAATATTGGAAGAGGCCGTGATTCACGAACAGGAATCGCATGATTATTACCTTGAAGCTGCTGAACGCACGCAAGATCCCGAACTGCAACGATTCTTACGGCATCTGGCTGAAGTGGAATTGACGCATAAAGCTGACCTGGAGGCGAAACTGGAAATGGTCAGGGCTGGCCAAGACATGATCAATGACCTGATCTATGCCTTCGGCGATCCACCACCATAGTGCTTTCCTCGCACGACCCCAAGCCCTCGGACTTATACACGGTATTCCATTGAAGCACCATTCCTTACCTCGGTACATTTCACTGTCGTGCAGAGCCCATTTAACATCCGGTTACGTACTGAGGTAGAACGGAAGCAATCCCAGTTATGCCTGGGATTGGACCTGGATCCAGCGAGGTCCAGTCGAATCCATAACACAACTCTCGACTCACTACGCCAGGCCTCTCTGGATATTGTGGAAGAGACCTGGGATCAAGTCTGGGGTTATAAACTGAACTTCGCATTTTTCGAGCGGTTCGGTTCACACGGTTATGCCTGGCTGGAGCAACTGGCAAAAGCAATTAACCAGCGAGCTTTAGTCATTGGGGACGCAAAGCGTGGCGATATCGGAAACTCGGCTCGGCATTATGCACAGGCTATTTTCCAACACTTGAATCTGGATGCCGCTACCGTGAATCCATACATGGGGCAGGATTCTTTGGAACCATTCATTGCCGATCCTGCGAAAGGCGCCTTCGTTCTTTGCCTCACATCCAATCCTGGAGCCGAAGATTTCCAAAGATACGGTGACGCACAGCCCCTACACCTGGAAATCGCCCATTGGGCCCAGTCGCTAAATGATGCCGATAACCTGGGGCTTGTGGTGGGTGCCACTCAAACAGAAGACTTGGCATTTATTCGCCGGGCAGCGCCTGATCTCCCGTTCCTGGTCCCGGGTATCGGTGCTCAAGGAGGTTCGCTGGAGGCCGCCGTGACCAGCAGCACAGCTGAGGCTCCCAGCATCATCAACGTATCGCGCGGTATCCTTTATGCAGGAGAAGGTTCGTTGGAGGATATCCTCTCCGCAATTCAGGCTTATAATCAACAGATTAATACGATCATCCAAAATCATGGCCTTTGATATACAGTCTCTATTAATACAAAGCGGCGCCCTTCTCGATGGGCACTTCCGGCTCACTTCCGGTAAGCATAGTGACCGCTATATCGAAAAATTCCGGCTCATCGAACAGCCCAAAGCCCTTGATGAAGTGGCCCACGCCATTGCCGCGAGTGTCAACTCGCAGGACATCAATGTGGTCTTGGGTGCTGCCGTTGGTGGCATTCTACTGGCTGGTGCGGTAGCACGCATATTGGGATGCCGCACTATGTTCACCGAACGCGTGGACGGAGTGATGACCCTACGACGCGGTTTCGCCTTGTCTTCCCATGACCAAGTCCTTGTGGTTGAGGACATCGTCACCACGGGCGGTTCCGTGTTCGAGCTCATGAAGGTCGTACAGACCGCAGGAGCCCAGCTCCGAGCCGTTATTTGTATCGTCGATCGAAGCAAGGATGGCGTCGACTTCGGAGTGGCCGGCGGACCTCTCCTGCGAATGCCTATACCGGCCTGGGAACCAGAGGATTGCCCCCTTTGTAAACAGAACCTACCACTGATGCAGCCAGGACGTTCGGGCAAGCAGTGAAGTCTCCTCTGACTGATCGGACAAGAGTATCCCCAATAGATATCCGTACTATTCTCTATTACTTTTGTGTCTACTTATTGCTGCCCTAAGTTAGCCCTTTCTTAAAATGAAGGATCGGACTCTACATATTGTAATGGAACAACATACTATCAAGGAGGCATGCCGTGACATCCAACTCACATCATTATCTTAGTACGGCCACGCTCCTGTTGATCCTGCTCTGGGCATGCAGTGGAGGTATGGAGGAAGAAGTTCTCAAGAGCTACCCCGATGGCCAACCACAGGAAATCGCGATCTACGATTGGCAGGGCGGTGAACGCCACATGGTGAAAAAAACCGGCTACT
>CP070656.1:1270255-1275246 GCA_020355065.1 Fidelibacterota bacterium
GAACCCGTGAACAGCAACAGGGTATCCCCCTTCTTGCCCTTGAAATCCTTCGCCTCCAGGATCTTACCTATAAGGCCATCCAGAACGGCATCCACCGCTCGGTGACTATCTTGCAGACCTTTGTCCTTGAAAATGCCAAGAGCGAGAAACTCGGTGGGTTTTGTATAATCCGGTTCAGGGATATGATGAACTTCTTTCACGTAAGACATTGGCTCCTCCTTAAGTCATGGCAATGAATGAAAGGTCAACTGGGATTGTCACGGCTCCTATGACGAGTGATGGCTGGTAGCCATTGCAGTCATGACGATATCACCCCGCTCGTTGATGAGCTTGGCCCGCAAAAAGGCTACGGTGTCACCCTGCTTCTCCACCCAGGCTTGCCCGTAGAGCCTCCCGGTGAGTTCCCCTCCTATATGTCGTGTAGATAGCGAGGACAAGATAGGAGTGTTTCGATCAGATGGTTCGATCCGTTGCAGGGCTGCTTGACATAACTGCACGATAAAAGGTAATACTCGGCCTTCCGAGTCACTCCTGCTGGAATCCAGATCTATCTCACCTTCCGCCAGGTTTAGATCTGGACAGGTAAAATAGCTATCCTGGAGGGCTGTTTCTGCTTTCATTGGGCTCGCCGTCGGGAACGGGAATCATGAATGTTGGCTATCGTCTTGCTATCCTTCAGGTTTTTACCTCCAGTCTATCTACCTGGTGGTTGAAAACGAGTGAACTGAGCCTCAGCTGTGGCGACCAGCTCCCCCTGCTCATTCCGCAGTTCGGCCTCTGCAGTGAGGTACATTCCCTGGTAGCTGAGCACTCGACCCTCGCCGCTCAACTGTCCGCCATTTACTGTCCTGAGAAAATGCGTGGTCATCTGGCTGGTACCGAACCGGGCTTGCGGATCGCCCAGGGAAGTGAAGACAGCATGACCCATGAGCGTATCCAATACCGTCATCAGGAATCCACCGTGCACATATCCCACTATATTCAGATAATGTGGCTGGATATCCAGGGTAATCTCCGTCTGTCCCGGCTTGGGTGAGGACGTATGAAAACCAAGATGTTTGGTAAAGTACTCCTTGGGCAGCTGGAAAGGAGCCTCAGGATGCTTCTCAGCCATCTTGGCTCACAGCTCCGCCTGTTCGATTATTCTGCATCAATATAATACCTTTCACCAGCTTCAGCCCGCCGGACGAGGTCCTGTGCGGGTGTAAAACGTTGGCCGTGTTTCTCCGTCAATCTCGCGAGACGCTCCACAAAGCTTGCTATTCCAATCCGATCCATAGCCCAGAAAGGACCGCCCAGGAAGGGTGGAAAACCGATTCCATAAATAGCACCGGTATCACCAACATAGGGACTATCGATGATACCATCTTCCAGCACATGGGCTGCTTCATTCAGGATAATCGCAAGCAGCCGCTCACGTACTTCTTCGTATTGTATGGCACTCCGCTGTGGCCGGTCCAACAACTTGTACATCGATTTATCTTCTTCAGCACGATGACCTTTCACGTACGTGTAGAATCCCCGCTCATTCTTATGGCCCAACCGGTTATCGCCTATCATGCGTTGGATGATGTCAGACGCTTCGACACGCTCGCCAAAAACCGGCAACAATACTTCTCCTACTTTGTTGCATATATCCAGGCCGAGTTCATCCATCACCGCGCAGGGACCTATCGGGAAGCCCATACGCTGGGCATAGCGGTCCAGTTCAGTAATCGAAAGACCGTCCTCGAGCAATTTAAAAGCCTCATTACAATAGGGTGTGAAGATGCGGTTCATGAAGAAACCCGGACTATCCTTCACCACAATCACTGTCTTGCCCAGTCTCCGCCCCAGGTTCACTGCAGTTGCCAATGTCTGGTCATTCGTGTGCTTGGATACCGTGATCTCTAACAGCGGCATTCTCTCAACCGGCGAGAAGAAATGCATCCCGATGACACGCTCCGGGCGCTGCGCCTGCTCTGCGATCTTGGTAATGGGTATGGAGGAAGTGTTGGTGGCTATGATGGTTTCCGGCGGGATAATCTGCTCCAGATCAGCGATGATAGTTTGTTTGAGATCCAGATCTTCAAACACCGCCTCGATGATCGCCTGGCTGCGTTGGAATCCGGTATAATCAGTCGTGACACTGTAGTGGGTCAGGGTCAGGTCGGCGTCCCGCCGCGTGAGGATGTGTCTTTTCACACGGTCCTGAAAATAGCCCTGGATATGCGCCCGCGACTTGACCAGGGCTTCGTAGTTCAAATCCTTCTGCCGCACCGTATAGCCCCTGTCCAGAGCAACGGTAGCGATACCTGCCCCCATTAGCCCTCCACCTAGTATACTGACCTGGCTGACCGGTTGCGGCTCGACCGGTAACTTCTGCCTGCTTGCACGCGTGGCAAAGAATACGTGGGTTAGGGCACGGTGTTCGTCGGTCATCGAAAGTCGGCCCCAGGTTCTGGACTCGATCCCCAATCCTTTCGACAGACTTGTGCCCAGTCCTTTTTTGACCGCACTCAGGATCGCTAAGGGCGCCGGGTAATTCCCCTTGGTCTGGGCCAACACCCGTTTACGTGCCGTCCGGTATACGATGCCTTTCAGCGGCCCATCCAATACTCGCATCATCAAGGACCGCTTCGGCTTGGCCTGACGGGCTTCCCCCCTGGCCAGTCGCAGTACCCGGGTCTTGGCTGCCTTGAGCAATACCCCGGGATTGACGATCTCATCCGCCAGACCGATCTTGCGCGCCTTGTAGGGGTAGATGTTCTTCCCCGTCAGCAGCATATCCAGCGCCGCTTGTACCCCTACCCTCCGCGGTAGCTTCTGGGAACCGCCTGTTCCCGGGATCAATCCCAGCTTCACCTCCGGCAGCGACAGGACCGTCTTGGGATGATCAGTAATGATCCGGCTGGTACAATTCAGCGCCATCTCCAAGCCACCGCCCATGCAGGTGCCGTTGATTGCCGCCACCGACGGGAATGGCAGCTCCGCGATCATGCCCCATACCGCTTGCCCGGCCCCGCTGGCCGCTTCCGCCTGCTCTGCCGCCTCAAAGGTGAATGCCTTGATATCCGCTCCCACTATGAAGCAGTCGGGCTTACCGCTGATGATAACTAAACCCACAGGTCGGGGATCTTCTATCCCGGCCAGCTGGTCCATAACCTCCGCGAACTGCTCGAACGCCTCGAAGGAAAGGATATTGAGGGACTCGTCCTTGTTGTCGATGGTTACGACCGCGATACCCTGATCATCAATCTCATAGGTAATCATTGACTGTTCCTGTATCATACAATTGTTTTTCGCGACTACGCCCTCTCCAGCACCATGGCCACACCCATGGCATTCGCCGTGCAGATGGTCAACAGTCCCAGCTCCTTGTCCCTCCGCCGCAGCTCCTGCAGCAGGTTAATGACGATCCGCCCCCCGGTAGCACCAAACGGGTGACCGTACGCCAGTGAGCCGCCGTTCTCATTCGTTTTCTCCATATCCACCTTCCCCACCGCTTGGCTTCGACCCAGTTCCTCCTTGGCGAATTGGTCCGATTCCAGCTTCTGGACCACCGACAGCACCTGCGCCGCGAACGCCTCGTGAATCTCGAACAGGTCCACGTCCGCCAGGGTCAGCCCGGCCCGATCCAGGGCCGCCGGCACGGCATACGCCGGACCCAGCAGCAGCTGCGGCTTGGGCGGGATCGCCACATAGGCGTACGACTTGATGTGGCCCCATGCCTCCAGGCCCAGTTCTTTCGCCCGGCTCTCGCTCATCACCATCACCGCACTCGATCCGTCGGTGAGGGCTGACGAATTACCTGCTGTCAGGGAGCCATGCCGCCTGTCGAACACCGGCCGCAGCGCCGCCAGCTGCTCCAGGGAGATATCCTCCCGGATCAGGTTATCCTCACTGAAATAGCGCTTGTGATCGGGAGGCAGGGAAACCGGTACGATATCGCCGTTCACCTTGCCCTCTTTTCTGGCCTGTGCTGCTCGGGTATGGCTCAGATACGCATACTGATCCTGCTCCTCACGGCTGATTCCGTTGATCTGCGCCATGAGCTCCCCGTGCTGACCCATCGTCAAGCCTGTGCTCGGTTCCTCGATGGCCGGTGGTGCTGGAATGAAATCCAGTAGCTTGATTTGTCGGACACCTCGCAGTCTCTGACCCATCGTGCGCGCCTTCTGTAGACCCATCAGAGCCATGACCAGCCGCTTCTTGTAGATGATCGGCGTATTGGACATGGACTCCGAACCCCCCGCAACAATCGCCTGGGCCTGTCCGGCCTGGATATGCTCGGCGGCACTGGTGATGGATTGAATCCCCGTGGCACACTGCCGCGCCAGCGTAAAGCCCGGCGCATGGGTCAGACCCAGGGCAATCGCCACCTCACGCCCTACGTTCAGGTTCGACATCGTTGGCAGTACCGCCCCCCAGATAACCTCATCGATCACCTCTGCTGGCAGGTCCAGGCGCTGGATGAGCTCCTGGGTGGTGAGCTTCGCCAGGTCCGAGGCATTCAGATCGTTCAGATCGGTAAAAGCCTTGGCGAAAGGGGTCCGTACACCTCCTACAATGGCGATACGTTCACTCATGACTCGCTTTCCTGTGTTCTAATCAAGTTCCCTGCAGCCACATGATGCAGTCTGGATCGATATCATGTACAAAGATTCTAGAGCGTCGGCTATGATCGACCGGGTCGGAATTTACCACTCCCCCGGATACGATCAGAACGAAACAATCATGATCGTCGGGACACGTCCCCTACCCGTCAGGATCTACTAACGCACCCATGAATTTGCCCTGGCAAAACGTGTCGTTACCAGCCGATGAAAGCGCGATAATATTATTTCCTCGAGATGTGTTTCCCCCCGTCGAAAAAAAATTGCAAAAAAAACGCTAAAGTATTGACGAAACAAGCCGATAAAGGGAGTAGCTAAAGTATCCGCGGGGAACTACACCCTCTCATTTTTGAGCCTGGTCTTCCTACGCGTTGATGCCAAGCACGCAGATGATCA
>CP070656.1:1275346-1285876 GCA_020355065.1 Fidelibacterota bacterium
AAAACCTATCTGCCTTTCAAATTCAACGGCTCTACGGAACTCGCTCCTATGATCAAGGCCGGAGATGGATACCATATTCACATCACTGGATTGACCCATGATGAACGCGGATATCCGGTGATCAACGCAGATGCGCAGGATAAGAATGTCCGTCACCTGGTGGATAAGATTAGAGACAACGCTGAGAAGATCTGGATCTACGAAGAAGATGAGACGGATAACGCCGATGTTGTTGTTGTCTCCTATGGTATCTCTTCACGAGTTGCCTTGCGCGCCGTAGAGGAGGCGAGAGAGAAGGGCATCAAGGTGGGCATACTGCGGCTAATTACCGTCTGGCCCTTCCCGGAAAAACGGATCCGGCAACTGGCCGGTAAGGTGAAATCGTTTGTAGTACCTGAGATCAATATGGGCCAGATTGTGCTGGAGGTGGAGCGTTGTAGTGAAGGACACGCCAGGTCGATCCTGGTACCCCATGCCGGGGGATGGGTGCATGATCCGAAGGATATACTTGCCGCCATCGAGGAGGGCGCAGCATGAGTGTGAAGGAACAAGAGTATACGGATACTTTAACGATCCCAGAGCCGCAGGAGGAATTGCCCCATCCCATGGAGCAATATTTGCGGATGGAGCGGTTACCCCACATCTGGTGTTCGAGTTGTGGTATAGGTACCGTTATTACGGCCTTTATCTCCGGGCTGCAGAAATCGAAACTTGACCGTGATAAAGTATCGGTGGTCTCTGGTATTGGATGTTCGGGTCGGGCGGCAGGATATCTCCGACTGGACTCCTTCCACTCTACCCATGGCCGGGCTATACCGTTCGCAACCGGTCTGGCCTTGGGCAATCCCGAGTTAAAGGTGGTCGTTATCAGTGGTGATGGTGACTTGGTAGCGATTGGCGGGAATCATCTCATTCATACCGCCCGCCGGAACATTAACATGACCATCATCTGCATCAACAATTTCAACTATGCGATGACGGGGGGACAAGCAGGACCGACCACTCCTATTGAGGCCAATGCTTCCACTGCCCCTTACGGGTGCTATGAATATCCTTTCAACCTGCCGTTTCTGGCCGAATCAAGCGGCGCAGTTTACGTAGCCCGCTGGACTGCCCTGCATATCCGCAGGCTTACCGATTCCATTGCGGAAGCTCTACAGAAACCAGGCTTCTCCTTCATCGAAGTCATTTGCCCCTGCACAACATTGTACGCTCGTCGAAACCGTCTCGGAGACGGTCTTGACCTCATGAGATTCTACCATGATAATGCTATCATCAAGCACGGCGCAGATACGCGCCAATTGGATATAGAGTTTCAGAAACGACTAGTGGTAGGCAAATTCGTGGATAAGGACAAGCCAACCTTCCTGGAGAAACGTGACCAGTTCTTGCGGGATAAGCTGGGCGATCAGTTCATACCATACAGGGGACCTAGCAATGGACGTTAGATTTTCCGGATTCGGCGGCCAGGGTATTATAAAAGCCGGTATCTTGGTAGGGAAAGCGGCTTCCCTGTTTGATAATAAGTTCGCGACCCTGACACAGAGTTTCGGCCCTGAAGCCCGGGGCGGTGCCTGCTCTGCTCAGGTTGTGGTAGATGAGTCCCCGGTTCTGTATCCCTATATCGCTGCACCCGAGATCCTGGTGACGATGTCCCAGGAAGCGTACGAGAAGTTTGCCGACGAACTGGTTCCGGGTGGCATTATGCTGACCGATACCGATCTGGTCAAGGCGGAGAAGTTTCGTAAGGATGTGAAAGTCTATTCCATACCCTCCACCCGCATCGCCGAGGAAATGGGAAATCGCATTTTCGCCAATGTAGTCATGATCGGCTTCTTCACCGCCATCACTAAGTTGATAAGTCCGGAGGCGGTCAAGCAGGCTCTTCCCGGCTCCGTTCCTGATCGGTTTATTGATGTTAATGTCGAAGCGTTTGAACGAGGCTTCAACTATGGCTTGGACCTATTGAAAAAAGGAAAGGGCAAGCCAAAAAAGGCGGTGGCCGAGGCTGCTGGATAAGATCATCTTGCAGCTGCAGAAAATTCTAATGATGGAATGAACATGGACTCCGAAGGTCACATCGCAGATCTGCTTGTGCAAAGCAAAGCAACGATATCGTTTGAGAGTGCCGGAACCCCGCAAGCTAAACCTATCGCTGTAGTAGAGCCATCTCCCTGCACACGCGCGTGTCCGGCGGGAGTGAACGTAAAGGCCTATGTATCCCTGATCGCCGCTGGCCGCTTCCAGGAGGCTCTGGAGGTGGTGCGCCAGAGGAATCCGTTACCGGGAATATGTGGTCGGGTCTGTACACATCCTTGCGAGGTAGCCTGCAACTTAGGTGATATCGATTCCCCGGTAGCCATCTGCTGGCTCAAACGCTTTGTGGCCGACTATGAGCTGACCCATCCGCAGGCCAAGCCAGAGCCCATTTCCCAGACTCGCAAGGAAAAGGTGGCGGTCATCGGTTCCGGCCCCGCCGGACTTACAGCTGCCAATGATCTCGTACGGCTGGGATTTGGTGTCACGGTGTTTGAAGCCCTGTCAACACCGGGAGGCATGCTGGTGGCAGGCATACCCGCCTACCGCTTGCCGCGCAATATCGTTGCCGCGGAAATCGATGCTATCCGACATCTGGGAGTTGAGATTCAGACCGATTCACCCATTTCTGGTGACAAGGCTATTGACCGGCTGTTTGAAGAAGGGTACCGTGCCGTTTTCCTGGCTATCGGTGCTCATAAAGGACGGAAGCTCGGCGTTCCCGGCGAAGAGGATTATCGCGGTATCATCGATTGCATCACATTCCTGAACGAGGCGAATCTCGGCAAAGCCAAGAAGCCCGGCAATAAGGTGATCGTAATCGGTGGGGGGAGTTCAGCAGTCGATTCCGCCCGGACAGCGTTGCGGCTGGGATCCGAGGCTGTGCATATTGTCTACCGTCGTTCCCGCAAAGAAATGCCCGCCCATGAAGCCGAAATTGTCGAGGCTGAACGGGAAGGAGTACAATTACATTATCTGGCTGCGCCGGTGAGGGTCCTTGGTAAGGCGGACAGAGTGACTGCGATGGAATGTCAGAAAATGAAACTGGGCAAGCCGGATGAAAGCGGGCGGAGACGACCAGTCCCTATCGAAGGCTCTGAGTTTGAAGTTGAAGCCGATACCATAATCACAGCAATCAGCCAGGGGCCGGACCTATCATTCCTTACGGATGATCAGGGCGTGGAATTAACACGCTGGCAGACCTTTGCTGCCGATGAAGGAACCATGGCTACCTCCCGGCCGGGCGTCTTTGCCGGAGGCGATGCTGTGACTGGTCCAAGCACCGTGATTGACGCTATTGCAGCTGGTCATGTTGCGGCTCGATCCATAGTCCGCTTCCTTGATGGAGAAGCTCTCGTACAGGCCGAGGTGAGCGGGGGGCTGGTCGAGTCAGAAATTGAGGTGGATCGGAAAGAGCGCAAACCAGCGCCCCGGGCCACCATGCCCATGCTTGAGGTCGCCGACAGGATCAGCACGTTTGAAGAGGTAGACTTGGGTTTTGAAGCCGCGCAGGCAGTTGCGGAAGCGCAGCGATGTCAACGCTGTGGTCCCTGTAGCGAGTGTTATGTCTGTGTTCCGGAGTGTGATAAGATCACCACGATCCTCTCCACTCCCCAGGGTGACGGTGAGGCCATTCTCCGCCTACCGGGCAATTTCGAGTTACCGGATCAGGCTGGGGCGTCGGTGGTGGTGAAATCAGGCCGGCGAAAAGGTGTGAATCTAGCCGTGTTCCCAGTGATCCCGCAGGTCAAGGAAGAGCTGTGCCGGAGCTGCGGCGACTGCGTTGCGGCTTGTGAATATGAGGCCGTCAGCCTGATCCCAAAGAATGGTGATGTATCAGTGGCTCGTGTGGATCCGGACATCTGCCGCGGCTGCGGAACCTGTGTTGCGGTGTGTTCCACAGGGGCTATGCTACCAGGCTACTACACAGGGGACTGGTTGACCCAGAGATTGGCAAGCCTGGATTTGGAAAAACGAAATATAGTGGTATTTGCCTGCCACTGGAACGGCTCCCATCTCGATGATAAAACGCTTCAGGATATGCATGGGAAGGACATCCATCTGGAAATCATTCATACCATGTGCTCGGGGCGCATCAATCCGGGCTTTGTGTTTGAAGCCCTTGAATCGGGCGCTGAGGGTGTACTGATCACGGGCTGCAGCTCGCACGATTGCCACTACGATTTCGGGGCCAAACGCGCCCAGCAGATGTTCCAGAACCTGGAGCGGCTGGTGCACATGGTGGGCTTTAAACCGGGATGTGTATGTTATAAGCAGATCCCCGCAGCTGACAGTGCCCGGTTTATGGCTGCAGTGGACAGCTTTGTTGAAGGCCTAGGGAAAACCAAGCCGAACCAAAGGGCAGCAGAGTTAGAGGCGGTATCGTAATGCCCAACGTCGAGCTCGTGGATGATTGATACTATCGAATTGAATGATCAGATCAAGCGAACAAACGCTTACGCTTGTTTGGAATGTGGTAAGTGTACCAGCGTCTGTCCCGTCTCTCGGTATGGCCGGGACTATTCGCCACGCATGCTTCTCAATCGGACGATCCGGAAGGACTTTGACGCTATCTTCCAAGACTATGATCTATGGAGCTGCCTCACCTGCAAGAAGTGTGATGATGTCTGTCTTGCCGGGATCCAGTACATCGAACTGACCCAGCTTCTCAGGTCCAAAGCCTTGGAGGAGGGATTCAAGGGGAAGTGCTCTCATGCGGGAGCTCTCCAGTCCCTCTCCCGCATCATGACCAGCGAATACCTGCACCAGAACCGTCTGGATTGGGTTACGGACGATCTAGGGATCGCTACGGAAGGGGAAATCCTCTATTTTGTTGGCTGTGCGCCCTATTTCGATGTCTTTTTCTCGGATTTGGAAGTCACGACACTGGAAGCGGCACAAAGTAGCATCCGTATCCTTAACCGGCTGGGAATTGAACCGGTCCTTCTCGCTGACGAACGCTGTTGTGGTCATGATCTTCTATGGAATGGCGACGCTGAGAATTTCACACGACTGGGTAAACATAATCTTGAGGAAATCAGTAAGACAGGAGCCAAAACTATTCTCTTTTCGTGTGCCGAATGTCTCAGCACCTTCAAGAGCTTATATCCACAGTGGGGACTGACAGTGAAGCCTGAGCTGAAGCATATGAGTCAGTTCCTCGCTGAAAAAGTAGCCACCGGTGAACTTGAGCTGCAGTCCTCGGATACATCCATCACCTATCAGGATCCCTGTCGGCTTGGGAGGCACTTGGGGATTTATGATGAGCCGCGTCAAGTCTTAGCGACCGGATCACCAAGGGATAACGGAGCCCCCCTTCGCGAGATGCAGCAAGCCGGTAAGCGTTCCCTCTGCTGCGGGGTGAGCGCCTGGATGAACTGCGATAGAACCTCCAAAGCTATCCAGACTGAGCGGCTGCGGCAGGCAAAGTCCACTGGTGCCGATGTCTTGGCGGTGGCCTGTCCCAAGTGCCAAATCCATCTTACCTGTACCATGAAAGACCAGTTGTTAAAAGATAAATACGGTCTCACTATTCGTGACATTTCTGCTCTTACTTTGGAGCGAATGCAATAAAATTGAAACTAGGACGCCAAATGACAGGAGTGTTCAATGGCCGATAATGACTTGAGAGTAGGAGTCTTCGTTTGCGAGTGCGGTTCGAACATCGCCGGGTCGGTGGACTGTGATGCCGTCACTGAATACGCCGCCACGCTCCCCGATGTGGCCTGTGCCGTGAAGAATAAGTATACCTGCTCCGAGCCGGGACAGCAGGAAATCAAGAAGCATATTAAAGAACACAACCTGAACCGAGTGGTCGTTGCTTCGTGCACGCCCAGAATGCACGAGCCCACATTTCGCCAGTGTGTGGCTGATGCCGGATTGAATCCCTATCTCATGGAGATGGCAAATATCAGGGAGCACTGCAGCTGGGCTCACTTGAGTGATCGGGACGGTGCCACGACTAAGGCGAAGGATATAGTAAAGGTTTCCGTGGCCCGCGCCAGGTTGCTACAGCCGCGGATCGAGTCGGAGCTTCCCGTCTTGAAAGATGTTTTGGTAATCGGAGGTGGTGTAGCGGGCATTCAAACGTCGTTGGACTTGGCCGACGCCGGGTATCAGGTCCACTTAGTAGAAAAGGAGGCATCCATTGGTGGGATCATGGCCGCTCTGGACAAGACCTATCCCACCATGGATTGTTCCATATGAATTCTTGGACCGAAGATGATGGATGTCGGTCGACATCCCCGAATTAACCTCCAGACCTACAGCGAAATAGATGATATCTCCGGCTATATTGGCAACTTCCATGTAACGGTTCGTAAGAAAGCCAGGTATGTAGATGAGTCGGAGTGCAATGCCTGCGGCGAGTGCGAGAAAGTATGCCCCGTGGTGGCACCCGACGAGTTCCAGGAGGGCTTCTCATCACGCAAAGCGATCTACATGCCATTTCCGCAGGCGGTTCCTTCCGTCTATATCCTGAATAACGATAATTGTCTGGGGCACAATCCGATTGCCTGTGGCAAATGTGCCGAGGTGTGCGAGAAGAGCTGCATCGACTTTGATATGGAGGACCAACTGGTTGAGGTTGATGTGGGTGCTATCATCGTCGCCACGGGAATGGATGTCTATGATCCCACAGAGATGGATGAGTATGGCTATACCCGCTACGAAAACGTCATTACCAGCATGGAGTTTGAGCGGCTGATTTCGGCAGGTGGTCCTACGGAGGGACATTTCATGCGTCCCACCGATCGGGAGGTTCCGAAGCGCATCGGATTCATCCAGTGTGTTGGATCACGTACCAAGAATGGCCGGGGCAATCCCTACTGCAGCAATATCTGCTGTATGAATACGGTTAAGGATAGCCTCCTGCTGATGGATCATTATCCCGGCACTGAGATCAAAGTGTTCTATATCGACATCCGGGCTTTTGGAAAGGGATTTGAGGACCTCTACCAGCGGAGCAAGCAGGCAGGAGTACAATACATCCGAGGTGTACCTGGCGAGGTCTTTGAGGATCCGAAGACGAAGAATATTACATTAACGGTGGAAGATACATCTTCCGGTGCGATTGAGGATCACGAGTTCGACATGGTGGTTCTGGCGACGGGGGTGATCCCTCGCAGAGACAGCGAAATTGTCCGGAAGCTGCTCTCACTGTCTCGGACAGAGGACGGCTTCTTCATGGAGTCGCACCCCAAGCTGAAACCCGTGGATGCACCCACTGGCGGTGTGTATTTCGCGGGATGCGTGGAGTCACCCAAAGACGTGAAGGACAGCGTTACCCAAGCCAGCGCTGCAGCGGCCAGAAGCGAGATCCTGTTGAACGCGGGTGAAATTAGTGTGGAAGCCATCACTTCCGATCTGATCGTTGATAATTGTACGGGCTGTGGTATCTGCGTAAGAGTCTGTCCCTTCAATGCGATTACCGGTGGAGACGCCAAGGCAAAGATTCCGGTCGAGATCGTGGAGGCGGCCTGCAAAGGATGTGGTACTTGCGCGGCAGAATGTAATTTCGATGCCATCCTGATGAAGCATTTCGAGGATGCTCAGATCATGGCTCAGGTTGACTCCATTCTGGATCAGGATCCCATGGAGAAAATCGTGGTTTTTGCGTGCAACTGGTGCTCTTACGCCGGAGCCGATCTGGCAGGACTATCACGAATGCAGTATCCCAGCAGTCAACGTGTGATCCGGACCATGTGCAGTGGACGGGTGGATTCCAGTTTCATCCTACACGCTTTTGAACAGGGGGCGCCCATCGTCCTGGTCTCTGGATGTCATTTCGCCGATTGCCACTATATCGACGCCAATCGCTGGACCGTCAAACGGGTGGAGAAGCTATGGGATGATTTGGAGAAGATGGGTATCCGGCCCGAGCGTTTGCAGCTGGAGTGGATCAGTGCGGCCGAAGGGCAGAAGTGGACCAAGACCATGAAGGAACTCGAAGAGATGCGGCAAGCAGTAACCGAAGAGGAAGTGGAGCAGACCAAAAAGGTACTCCGAGAGGCCCGGTTAAAGGTTGAGGCGAAGAAAAAGGCCAAGGAGCCGAAGGAGGGAGCCGCGGAGCAGGCGCCAGCCGCTGCCACGGCTTAGCAAGGAGAAATAACCATGGAAGAAGCACCCTTCAAGTGTCTGCGTTGTGGCCATGAGTTCAAAGCGCCGTATGATAAAAAGATTCCTATGGAGCGGGCTTGTCCAAAGTGTAACAGCAATAGTGTCCCTAGGATGAAAGCGGCTCCCAAGCGTGCCGAGGCTTGAGTATAATCACACCCGCCTGGACAGAAATGGCTTCCAAACGAGGGAGGGAGGCATGAAGGCACATGAGCGACAGTATTTTCGAGCGTTTGTTAACGTAATCCAAGCCATTAGCTCCACCTTGGACTTGCAGGAGGTGTTGGATAGAATCGTTGCCAACGCGGTGGAGGTGCTTGAGCTGAAAGCGGGCATCATCAGTCTGTGGAACAAGCACGAGAACCGGCTAGAGGTTGTCTCGCATCTGAACCTTAGCCAGGAGTTTCTGGACAAGGGACCGGTTTACGCCGATAGGAGCATTCCCCGTGCCCTAACTACGAAGAAGCCAGTGGTCATCCCGAACATCGAGTACGACGACCAGCTCCAATACCCCGAAGCCTGCAAGAAGGAAGGTATCCAGGCCTTACTATCTATCCCAATGATCTTCAAGGATGAGATCATCGGCGTGCTTAGGTTGTATGATGATAAAATCAGGCAGTTTAGTGAGGAAGACGTAGAATTTGTGACCGCTCTGGCTGAGCAAGGTGGTGTTGCTATCAAGAACGCCCTGTTTATGGATCAGTTGAAGAAGGACCATGCCCAAGAGATGGACGACTTGGCAAAGTGGTTCAGTGATATGGCACATTCAGCTCGAGAATAGAAATCCCCGACGATCCCATTATCAGCTTAGCTCAAATCGAGCTGCTATAACAATTAATACATACTCAGCAATGGCAGAACCTCTTCTTGGGAGGGGGCTGTAGTAACCTCTATGCCTGCTTCACCGATGTAGCAATCGATCTCGCTGCGGATGCCGAATTCCCCGGGCAGGTAAATGCCAGGTTCGATACTGAAGCCAACACCGGAGATAAGCTGGCGGTCATCACGGACTTCCAGGGCATCAATATTGACTCCTGCTCCATGCACCTCAGTGTCGATACTATGGCCGGTGCGGTGCGTGAAATAGGGGCCATAACCGGCATCCTCGATCACCTTGCGGCAGGCCTGATCCACTTCCATTCCTGCAACGGATTCACCTGCTGATAGACGTCCTTCAACAAATTCGACAGCCGCATCACGCGCCGCTTTCACGATTTGGAAGACTTGATTGATGCGGTCGGGGATAGTGTCGCCGACAAAACCGGTCCACGTGATGTCCACATAGGTTGCTTCGGGGTCGTCGGCTTTTTTGGCCCACATATCGATAAGCACAAGGTTCCCTTCATTAATCGGAGCATGGACCTGTTCAGTGGGGGCATAGTGGGGCATGGCAGCATGGGCATCCACGGCAACAATAGGCGGATGATCGAATACCAGGCCAGCCTCTTCGTAGTCACGTACCATCTGCTGCTGAATGATATGCTCATTGAGAGACTTGTTTTCCTTGATGCCCCGCGCGATGGACTCGAAAGCCCTTTCACGGATCCGATGCATGATGGGTACAGTGGCTTTATGGCTGGCGTATCCCTGGGGAGTCCACCGTGAATGGAAATATTGGATGATATCACCGGATGATATCACTTCTATACCATGGCTACGAATTAATTCCATGGTTCCGGCATCGATCATGCTCACATACGGCAGCGCACCACCGGGGGAGTACTCCATTGCCACCCTCTGATGGCCTTCCAGAAGTTGAGCCAGTGAGTCTTCCATTTCCTTCCAGCCACTGTATTGTATGAGCTCCCCGGCGATCTCCTGGAAGTAGTGTTCCTCGATACGATGAGCGAGTATCTTTGGTGTTCCCTTTGCCGGAAGCAGATAGAAGTACCGCCTCGTGAATTGTCCCTCATCCAACGGTAAGAACAGCCGGGCAAATGGATTAAGATCATGGAAATCATATAGCACCCAGGCATCGAGATCGTGTTGGGAAAGGAACTCCTGGAACTGGGGTAGCGTTTCTTGAGTGATTCGGATCATGTTAAGGTCCTGAGTGTTTGTTCGATAATGAGAATGAAAGAAGGTAGTAACCCTTGGGATTAGCGTATAGGTAAATTATATTATTGCCAAGTCAAAGTCATCCTTGTTGAGATGATTGGGCGTGCTTTTTGACATGGGGGCGAAACGGTTTCGACGGATTGGAGGGTGCAAGTGGTTGCGTGCCGAGGATGTCCGGTGACCTCGATAACCATCCGGTCAACTCCATAAATGCCAATAACTATGGCATGGCTTACGCCTAAACAGCGTTAGCCCGTCGCCCTGAGAGTTGTCTGCTCTCCCAGGTGCCGGCGTCGTTTTGCAGACTGGTCCCGATTCCTG
>CP070656.1:1285976-1289731 GCA_020355065.1 Fidelibacterota bacterium
ACTGGCCGTAATCGAAAAAGGTCAGGTTACTCGTATCGGCCCCGGCACTGTTGTGGAAGTACTCCAGCATCACGTAGGTCTGGAAATCGAAGGTGTGGTCGATACCGAACAGAAATTCGGTGAATTTCATGTTGCCCGGGCTGTCGCCCACGTGCCACAGGCCTTCACCCCACAATCCGATCTCCCAGATCTGGCCCACGAACGAACCGCCTAGCTTCCGATAGTTGAGTAGTGTATCTCCCGGGGCGTATGTTTTCAGGCGCCAGTAGGGATATTGCCCGGTGTGTTCCGCGTAGGTGCCCGTGAAATCGAAGCTCCCCAGACCCGCTTTGGCCTGCACCATCTTGGCCGAAGTCTCCCACGATTCCTCTGGTGCCAGGATCAGATCCAGACCCACCCGGTCGCCCAGGGGAACTTCAGCCCGCATCGCCGTGATCCCCGTCTGCTCGTAGGTGGGATCCATCAGGTCCTTGATATTGAATATATCGGTCGGGTTCCACGCATAGCCCGTCCCTAGGGAGATTTGCTGCTTGCCCACAGTGAGGTCGAAATGCTTGAAACGGGCCTTCAGGAACACATTGTCCAGGTACAGGGTATCTGTCAGCGAAATGAATATCGCCGTGTCCCCGAAAAATGGCTTCCAGAGATCTTCGGGCAGGAAATCGAGCACATTCCACTCCGTCTTGCCGTGGTAGCGGCGGAAATTCACGTTGGCGCCCACCGTCACCGCATCGGACGGATAGGCCTGCAGGTCTACCCGCAGTTTGTTGTAGCCGAAACTGTAGTCCGTCCCGCTGATGCGGGCACCGTCCGTCTCAGTCTCGAAATAACCGAAGATCTCGGCCTGGCCGGACAGACCGGCTACACCCGCCAGCCCGAACATGATGATGAGGGGTACGCGCGTCTTCATAGGATAGGCTCACAATCTGTGTTCAAAGGTACATGGTTGATACCGGCAGGACTGCACTGGTGGAGTCCTAGCGCTTCAAATTCCGCTCGCTGAAAAATCCGTCCGGCGGCTCCCAGTTATAGGTCACCGAGATCATCTCCATGCTGGTCTCCGTGTGTTCCTGGTGGTTGCGCATCACCATGCTGTGCGCCGTCGGCAAACCGTCCACCTCACGGATGTCCGACATGTACAGCGACTTGAGCAGCTCCCCCTCCTCATAGTAGTCGATCCGCAGGGGATGATAGCTGCCCTGCTGAATCCAGATCATAATCTTGGAGTAGGAGGGTTCTTCCTCTGGCACGGCCGTGCATTGCAGCTTCCAGCACTTCTCGCCTTCGTATTTCTCCTCACCGAGATTTTCCGGGGTGTACTCCCGCTTCCAGGAATCACCAGATCCCATGTCCTCGTAGGTGAAATCGCTGCCCTGCACCTTCTGCTTCTTGGCGTGCGAGGCCAGCTTGCGCACCCGGTTAGTCCGGGGGAAGAAGGTCCAGATATCGTCGGCGTTGTTCAGCATCAGGAAGGCCTGCCCCCGCACCGACGCCGGCTTCTGGTAGCGCATCAGCGACTTCTCGCCTTTATTCGCCGAAAAGGACTCCAGCTCGAACGTCCGCTTCTGCCCGGTGGAAGTGGTGATGGTCTGGCGCATGGTCCCCATACTGTTCACGGGAGTCAAGACCTCGGTCATGTGATCCAGGATCTCTCTCCCCGTGGGTATGTCGTCCTGCGCCATCAACGATCCCATCCCGCCTATCACCAGGATCAGGGTACTGGAAATTCCCGTCATGACTGTTTTCTTCATAACTCGATCCCCCTCATAAAGGAATTGATAGCCTCGTTCTTGACATTCTCGAAATGAGCATCCTCAGGGAAGAGAATGTACTGCCACATCAGCCCATCCCCGAAGGCTAACAACAGGGATGCCACCCCGTCCAGGTTCATCTTGCGGAACTCGCCCGCTCGAATCCCCTCCTGCAGAATATTTTTCACCCGTTCGTGGAGCTGATGGTACAGGTCCACCAGCGCCGAACCGCCCCCGTGCCAATGCCCCCGCGCACCCTGCGCCCAGATCTCCGTGGTGATGATGATGGAATCCCCCATCTGCTGGGCCATGTCCAGCGCCTCGTGCATGAACCGCCGCAGCTTCTCCCGGGGCGAAATGTCAGCCACCGCGATCCGGGCAAAGATCTGCATGGTCTCCTGGATGGTCTGCTCTACGATGGCGTTGAACAGGTCCTCCTTGCTGCGGAAGTATTCGTAGACCGTCCCTTTGCCCACCCCGGCCTCCTTGGCAATGTCGTCGATTCGGGCCCGCTCCAGCCCGTCCCGCGCGATCACCTTCACCGCCGCCGCGAGGATCTGTTCGTGCTTATCCGTCATGCTCAACGTCCATATAACCGACCGACTGGTCAGTCAGAAGTTAGCCCGGCCAACCGCCCACCCACAAGAAAATTGACCCACATATCTAACATCCTGAAACCAATACCTGAGTACTGAATGGTCATTCCAAACTATAATCAAAGTAGTGCGGATCAAGGCCAGTCCTGAAAGTTCTATCCCGGTGAACTGGCTACACCATATAAAGGATTCATGGTGCGAGCCCCTTCAACTCCGGATTTTTTCCGCGACCATACGCAACCGAACCTTGGCGTCCTTGGCGGTTATTCTCTTCCTGCGCTTCATGCGCCCCATGCGCCCTATGCGCACCATAACTGCCAGATATACAATATAATGTCTAATAATTACTCATAAACTCCCGGCCCGGGAAACTCACCCGCCGCCGCCCCGCACCAGCACCCCCTTCCCCCGCCAGGATCGTGATGAATATCTACGGTATCAGATCGCCTCGATCGTGGAAGGAGGCTTCGACGCAATGTTATAGGTGACACTGACGATGCCGGGCACCTTGAGGATGATCTCCCGGGCAACCCGCTCCAGGGTTTCGAACGGGAGCTTGGTCGGTGTTGCAGTCCGCGCATCGATACTGTCCCAACAGCGCACCTCGATCTGCTGACCGAAATCGCGCTGGCCGTCACGCATACCGGTCACACGGTCCTCATGCAGGATCGCCATGTACTGGAATGCGCCGGTATCCTTGAGCAGCTGCTCGACAATCACGGTTGCCTGCCGGACCGTCTCGATGCGCTCGGCGGTCACCGCACCGATGACCCGCGCCGAGAGGGCTGGACCCGGGAATGGGATGCGTTCGAAGGCCTCGGCCGGTAGCCCCAGGGCTTGACCAATCTTCCTGACGCCGTCCTTGCGTACCTGTATCAGGGGCTCGATAATGCGGTAGCCGAAAGCATCCTCCGGATCGATTCCCAGCTGCTCAAAGACATTGTGCTGTCGCTTGATCCCCGCCACCGTCTCATCGACATCGGTCAGAATGGTTCCCTGCAGCAGATATTTGGCTTCACTTTCCCTGACAAGGCGCCCGAAGACCTCGACGTAAAAGGTCTGGGTAATGGCCTCGCGCTTCTCTTCCGGGTCCGTAATTCCCTCGAGTGCCGTTAAGAACTCCTGGCGTGCATCGACCACGTCAACCGTGACGCCCAGCTCGCGAAATAGGCTGGCAACCTGTTCGGCCTCGCCCTCGCGCATGAGGCCATTCTCAATGAAGACTGTCTTGAGACGATCTCCCAACGCGCGGTGACCGAGCATCGTGACCGTAGACGAATCAACCCCTCCCGAAAGGGCGTTGATCGCTATGCCATCCCCAACTGCCTCGTTGATTTCCTTGACCTTATCGAGGATGAACTGTTCGGCATCCAGCTCCTGTGCGGTAATCTCCTTGATCATGTGGCCT
>CP070656.1:1289831-1293892 GCA_020355065.1 Fidelibacterota bacterium
ATCACGGCCACTTTGAATGCTGTTGAGGATATTTGGATGGGATTCGCGCTGGATCAGGCCTTTGAGTATGTGTTCTTTGAGGATTCCTTCAACGCCTTATACGAGAATGAGTCACGGACTCAGTCTATAGCGAGTATGTTCTCGGCGCTGGCCATATTCATCGCCTGCCTTGGGCTGCTGGGACTAGCATCTTTCACAGCTGAAAAGCGCACTAAGGAAATCGGCATCCGCAAAGTACTAGGCGCGACAGTTTCCAGTATCTTTACACTCCTATCGAGTGATTTCCTCAAACTCGTGGCGATCTCGGCACTATTGTCCTTGCCTATCTCATGGTACGCCATGCAAAACTGGCTGGAGAACTTTGCCTATCGGATCAGCTACAGCGTCTTGACCTTTCTCATGGTCAGTCTCATTGCCTTGATAATTGCCATGCTTACTATCACTTGGCAGGTGCTGAAAGCAGCCATAGCTAATCCTGTGGATGCGCTGCGTTACGAATAGACTCACGGTATTTGAGGCACAACTCCCGAAGGAGCCTGTTCAGTAGAGGTCTCTTATACAGCTGCGGATACTGGGTGCTGTATAGATTTCGTCTATTTAACGTGACGTCGGGCATGTACGGCTACCGATAGTTCCAAGGTGACTGCTCTGGCTAATGAATCCCTCACCTTGAACCTGATATCGCTCTCCGCCTTTAACTCAAGGTGGGGATTGCCGCTGTGATACCATAACCTAAAAATCACTCTATCTCAGGTTTCGAGTCACTCCTCAGCTGGCCGTGAGAAGACTCCTGCGATCATCTGGGAGCTGGTTGAGTAGGTCGGTTGGCGTCACATCCATACCGATGTCGATGCTCTCCCCATCCTATCCCACATATGACCTTGCGTCCCGACACAGATGTGTGATGGCTTCCTTCGGCAAGGTTGGCCGCTCAATGGTGTTAATCGATGTCCAATAATTAGTTGGCTCTACTCTGTTGCCAACTTGTCCCTCGCGGAAGGCATACTGAAGTCAATGCCCGTGCGATCGTAGGCCCGCTCAAGCATGTCCTGGCTGAGCCGGTTGTGTTTCCGGATCAGGCTCTCTTCATCGAACCGCACGTCGCCCTGCTGTACACGGAAGATACCATCGATAATCAGAAAGTCCACCGGTTTCATCCGGACCGTAAACACTAGCGCTGCCAGGGGATCGGAACGGGCTCCTGCGTATTCGATCCCATCGAGCGAAAATAGGGCGACATCGGCCCTCATCCCCGGTGCCAACCGTCCTATATCATCCCGGCCCAGCACCTCTGCACCACCAGTCGTGGCCATGTGCAAGGCCTCTCGTGCGGTGAGCCATTTTGAACCATCTCTTAAGCGGGATAGTAGTACGGCATTGCGGATTTCAGCCAGCATGTTACTCGAGTCGTTAGATGCCGAACCATCAACAGCCAGGCTGACTTTGGCGCCTGCATGCAGCAGCTCTTTTATCCGGGCGATACCGGAGCCGAGGCGCATGTTCGAACTGGGGCAGTGGGAGATCCCAGCCTCCGCAGATCCCAGCGATGCAATTTCAATGTCGTTCAGGTGTATCGAGTGGGCGAACCAACTGTATTCCTTTACCCACCCAAAGGATTCCACATACTCAGCAGGGCGCTGTCCAAACGTTGTCAGGCAGAACTGTTCTTCATCAATTGTTTCCGCCAAGTGTGTGTGAAGCTGCAGGAGATTCTCCTGAGCATATTTCGCGGAGAGCCGCATCAGTTCCGGCGTCACGGAAAAGGGAGAACAGGGTGCCAGGGCCAGTCTCACCATTCCACCAGGGCTGGGATCATGATAGGCTTTTACCAGACGCTCCGTATCCTCCTGGATCTTGTCTTCCGTCTGAACCAGGTCATCAGGCGGCAGACCCCCTTTGCTTTTCCCCAGCGACATAGATCCTCGTGTTGGATGGAAGCGTATGCCCAGTTCCTGCGCGGCTCTGATCTCGGCGTCGATCAGCCGCGTTCCTGCCTGGGCAGGGAAGAGGTACAGATGATCGCTGCTCGTGGATACGCCCGACTTCATAAGCTCCAGCAGTCCGGTGAGTGCGCTGGTATAAACACCCTCTTCGGTAAGCTCCCGCCACAATTCATAGTGGTTCGTCAACCAATCGAAGAGAGGGGCTTCCTGCATCTTGGGGATGTTACGGGTAAGCGTCTGGAATAAGTGGTGATGAGTGTTAACGAATCCCGGCAGAACGACTGCATTGGAAGCATCGACGACAGTATCCGCGGGCCGGTCCAGCGGTTCCGGGCCAACCGACTGAATCATACCTTCCTCGATGAAGATGTGGCCTCCGCCGAACTCCCGTTGGTCTTCATCCATGGTAGCTACGTACAGCGGTTGCTGAATCAGTATGGATCCTCGTTTGGTCATTTGGAGTCTAGCAACATTGGAACTGTGGAAATTCCCTGGGCGATGTTAGTACTAGGAACATTTCGGCTGCATCTTGAAAATCGATCCATTCGTTAGGTAAAACGTGGCAAGTTTCCATATGCATTGCAGAAATCACCAATGTTATTGCGGCCTGCGATCATCGAATAAGCATTATAAAGCGGACCTAAAATGTAATTTACCTTGTATGCAAATACTAAAGGAAATGGATGCTCGGTCCTTGATAGCATACATCCCCATTTGCTGCCGTCCCTGTATCATCCAATCCTGAAAAAGGTCAAACCCGAACATGACGCATGAGACATAAATCGGATAAATCCAAAACACGTGTACATCCTAGGATTGATCCTTTCGTAAAATTCCTGAAATCGTTAGGGCACGATTGAGATTGAGACTTGGGAGAATCTCGGCGAACAATTAATTTTATAGCTTGATAAAGATATGATACCGATAGGTACACCGACCTATCGAGTGGCTACGGATTGGGAGCAATTCTGGCCGAGTTAGATACTTTTCCCGGGAGTACTTAAATCTTGTTAAGGTGAACCGTAGAACAATGCTCGTCGCCATTTCAGACGACAGATCAGACTTCAATCGGCTTACAAGCAATCACAGAGGTAAATAGCTATGTCATACGTTGGGGATTTATTCAGCTTGGATGGGAAGGTAGCAGCGGTAATTGGAGGAAGTGGGGTACTGGGGGGCTCCATGGCGCTCGCCCTGGCCAAGGCTGGTGCAAAGGTGGCAGTTGTGGATGTCAGCACCGTCGGCGGGGAGAAGCATGTCCAGGCTATTCAGAAAAGCGATGGAGAAGGCATGGTGGTTCAGGCCGATGTCTCCTCAAAAGAAGATCTAAAGCAGGCCCTGGATACCATCGTTGCTCGCTGGGAGGGCTTGCACATACTCCTGTATGCTCCCGGAGTTAATTCTCCAACACCGGTTCTGGAGATACCGGAATCGGAATGGGATAAGATCATGAGCGTAAATCTGAAGGGTATGTTCCTGGCCAGCCAGGTTTTTGGCGAGTTCATGATCGAACAGAAGGAGGGTGGCAGTATCATCATCATCTCTTCCGCCTCCTCTATCCGTCCGCTATCGAAAGTATTTACGTACTCTATTTCCAAGTATGGTTTGAACGCGATGACCCGTTTTCTGGCTCGGGAGTGGGCACCCCACGACATTCGGGTGAATGCTATTGCACCGGGCTTTTTCCCCGCGGAGCAGAACCGGAGAATCCTGACCAAGGAGCGTACGGCAGACATCTTCCGCCATACTCCCATGGGCCGTTTCGGGGAGCCGGAAGAGCTGTCCGGCGCGGTGGTGTGGTTGGCTTCGGAGAAAGCCTCTTCCTTTGTCACCGGGGCTATTATTTCGGTAGACGGCGGTTTCACTGCCATGACGATTTAACAGGAGAATGAGTCATGTCCAGTCGTGAGGAGATACTTGACCGGATCCTGGATAAGAAAGCTATTGCCGTCATTCGCATGGCTGATTCAGCCAAACTCATCCAGGTGGTCGATGCCATCCTCCAAGGTGGCGTGGAATGCGTCGAAATCACCATGACGGTCCCCGATGCCGTTCAGGTGATTGAGAAGGTATGCGGGGAAATTGGGGATCGGGCCCTCATCGGCTCGGGGACTGTAC
>CP070656.1:1293992-1303088 GCA_020355065.1 Fidelibacterota bacterium
GCTATAACGCCACTTTATCCCTCCTTGAGATGGACTCGCCCCCCATGATTTATCCTGACAATCTGTGGCGCAATAGTGCCGCCTGTGGCGCAAGAGTGACCCTTTGACCCGGTGGACCTCTTTGCGGAGGAAGACCGGTGAACAGTGACGTTGAATCCAACGGGGAGGCCAGGCCCTGAAATCCTCTATCCATCCACTGGCATTCCCACATACGACTGAGGGGAAGGAGGTGAGTAGCCAGGCAATTGTTTCTTGTTCTTCGTTTTGGGCACGTCACATCCCTCGCCATGCACCTCCGCGAGCATGGCACACTTAACTCCAAGGAGGAGGAAACAATGTTTTGCTCAAAAAAATCATCGGTGTTGTCGCGTGTCACGATTGTAATGATACTGGTCTGTCTGTTGCCCATGGCCTCGGTGGCTGGCGCAGCCCCTCCG
The DNA here is from genome assembly GCA_020355065.1 of Fidelibacterota bacterium. Taxonomy (GTDB): domain Bacteria; phylum Fidelibacterota; class Marinisomatia; order SCGC-AAA003-L08; family TS1B11. Next base: position 1,294,430 of record CP070656.1, read on the forward strand.
GCTCAGGGTGAGAGCTACACGGTGCAGGCAGACGACAGCCTCTGGCTCGTAGCCGAGAAGTATCTGGGCAACGGGGCGGCCTATCCGGCCGTCATGGACGCCACCAACAAAAAGGCTGCCGAGGACGCCACCTTTGCCACCATCGTTGATGCGGGCCTGATCCAGCCCGGCTGGAAGTTGTGGATCCCCAGTGCCGAGGAGGCCTCGGCCTTTATGGCGACCTACAAGGCCTACAACGAAGCGCCAATGTTGGCCGAGTTGGTGGCGACGGGTGAGCTGCCTCCGGTGGAGGAGCGGTTGCCCGAGAACCCGATGGTGATTGAAGTGGTGGACAGGATCGGCGTGTACGGCGGCGACTGGAACACCGCAATGCAAGCTGCTGCGGACTATGCCTGGGTGGTTCGCACTTTCGGCTACGAGCACCTGGTACGCTGGAATCCCGAGTGGACGGCCATCGTTCCTAACGTCGCCGAGTCGTATGAGATCAACGAGGACGCCACCGAGTTCACCTTCCATCTGCGCAAAGGTATGAAGTGGTCAGATGGTGTGCCCTTCACCGCTGACGACATCCTGTTCTGGTACGAGGCCTGGATTACAAACGATGAGCTCCTGCCCTCAAAGCCCTTCTGGATGATGCCGGGCGGCGAGCTGGGGGTGGTCGAGAAGGTGGACGACTACACGGTCAAGTTCAAGTTCGCCGTTCCGCACGGCCTCTTCCTGCAGCGACTGGCCACGCCTGACGGGTATGAGATGCTCGTAATGCCCAAGCACTACCTGGGGCAGTTCCACGCGGACTATAACCCGGAGGGCGTTGAGGCACTTGCTGAGGAGGGGGGATATGCCAATTGGCAGGAGATGTTCCAGGACAGAATGGTGTGGGAGGACCGCTTCGAGGACCCGGATCGGCCTTGCCTATATGCGTGGGATGTCTCCACCTCCATCGTCGAGGGCACGAGTCTACTAGTCGCCAAGCGAAATCCGTACTACTGGAAGGTTGACCCTGAGGGAAACCAGCTTCCGTACCTTGACCGGTTCGTCAGCGTGGTTGCTGAGGATGCGGAGGGGATGGTGTTGATGGGGCTGAACGGCGCAATTGATATGCAGGATCGCCGCATCGCCACCGCGGATAACAAGGCCGTCTTCGCAGACAACATGGAGAAGGGGAACTACCACTTCTTCGAGACCGTTCCCGCCGAGATGAACCAGGCGATGATCGCGCTGAACCTGACTCACCCCGACCCGGTGAAGCAGGAGATCTTCCGGAACAAGGACTTTCGCAGCGGGCTCTCCCATGCCATCAACCGCCAGGAGATCATAGATGTGATCTTCGTGGGGCAGGGCGAGCCGTGGCAGGGGGCGCCGTTGCCTTCAACAGCCTGGTACAACGAACAACTGGCCAAACAGTACACCGAGTACGACGTGGACTTGGCCAACGAGTACCTCGATAAGGTCCTCCCCGACAAGGACGCCGAAGGCTTCCGCCTGGGGCCGGACGGTAAGCGGTTTACCTTCAGCATCGAGGTCTGCGATCGGTATCCGAAACAGGTGGATGTGCTAGAGCTCGTCCGACTCCAGTGGCAGGAAGTCGGCATTGACATGCAGGTCAAGTTCGAGGAACGCGCCCTCCTGTATGAGCGCAAGGACGCCAACGAGCACGACGCGGTGGTCTGGGCTGGCGACGGTGGCGGCCTGGATAGTATGCTGGAGCTGCGCTGGTACATGCCCTTCAACAATGAGTCAAATTATGCAACACCGTGGGGCTACTATTACGCAGGGGCGGTCGGCGGCATCGAGCCGTACCCGCCAGCCGGCGAGGATGAGTTGGAACAGAATGCCTTGAAGCAGTGGGAGTTGTACGACCAGCTTGGGGCCTCAAGTGACCCGGCCGAGCAGACCGAGCTGATGAAGCAGATCATGGAGATCGCCGCGGATCAGTTCTACGTCATCGGCATCTGCACTCTGGGTCCGGGTTACGGCATCGTCAGGAACGACTTCCACAACGTACCGGAGTCTATGCCCCTGTCCTGGCTATATCCGCACCCGGCGCCCACCAATCCTGAGCAGTACTTCAAGGAATAGCCGCAGGTACGAGATGCGTTCTGCCCGGCCCAAGCCGGGCAGAACGCTCTTCTTGTTGCGCTGTAGTGCCTGAGAGCGTGTTCAATTCAGAGTTGTAGTACTACTAACTGGAGGTGACGTAGGCTTCAGTATATCGTCCGACGCATCCTGCTGATGATCCCAACGCTCTTCGTGATCTCAGTAGTCGCTTTCATGGTCATCTCGTTGCCTCCTGGCGACTTTGTCACGTCCTACGTTGCCAATCTATCGTCTCAGGGAGAGAGCGTGGAGGCGGCGGTCATCGAGCAGATGAGGGAGCGCTATGGCCTAGACCAGCCCGTGTACATCCAGTACCTGAAGTGGATGCGCAACATTCTGTTCGAGGGTGACTTTGGCAAGTCGTTTGTGTTTAGGAGGCCGGTTACAGAGCTGATCTGGCAGCGGCTGACGCTTACCCTTGTCCTGGCGTTCTGTACGTTGGTTTTCACCTATTCTGTGGCCCTTCCTGTCGGCGTCTACTCCGCCGCCAAACAGTACTCAGTGGGCGATTACGTCGCCACCTTTCTGGGGTTTATCGGCGTGGCCATCCCCCAGTTTCTCCTGGCACTGGTCTTGATGTACGTCGCCTTCAAGTACTTTGACCAAAGCGTCATCGGGCTCTTCTCGCTGGAGTATAGAGAGGCGGCATGGAGTTGGGGCAAGGTTGTGGACTTGCTCAAGCATCTATGGATCCCGGTGATCATTCTGGGCATCGCCGGCACAGCCATGCTCATCCGCATCATGCGCGCCAACCTGCTGGATGAACTGCACAAGCCCTATGTGCTCACTGCCCGGGCCAAGGGGCTTTCTGAGGGCAAGCTCTTGTTCAAATACCCGGTGCGCGTGGCGCTGAATGCCTACGTCAGTACGGCTCAGTATCGAGTGCCGGAGATGATCAATGCATCAACCGTCATCTCAGTGGTTCTCAGCCTACCGACGACTGGACCTCTACTCTTGGAAGCACTGATGCAGCAAGATATGTATCTGGCCGGTGCCTTCATCCTGTTGCTGAGCACTTTGACCATAGTCGGTACCCTGGTCTCCGACATCGCCTTGGCCTGGGTTGACCCGCGCATTCGTTACCGTGAGGTGTAGAGATGTCAGAGCTAGAGCTAGAAGTGGGATTGCACGTTCGCGAGGGCAGACGCGAAAGGCCGTCCGCGCAAGAGGACGTCGAGTACTACGTGGCCTCCCAATGGCGGCTGATGTGGTGGCGGTTTCGCCGACATCGGCTAGCCGTCGTCGGCGGGATCGTCACGATCGCCTTTTACCTGGTAGTCGTGTTCGCCGAATTCCTGGCACCGTTCTCTCCTGAGGCTTACAACGGCCGGTACACCTATGCCCCGCCGCAGCGCCTGCACCTCATTGACCACACCGAGGACGGCATCCGTATACAGCCGTACGTCTACGACTACAAGGTGGAGGTAGATCAGGTAGCCCTGCGTCGCACATTCTCCGTGGATGAATCAGCCAAGCACTACCTGCGCTTCTTGGCCAAGGCTGCGCCGTACGAGTTGTTCGGCCTCATCGAGATGGACGTCCATTTGTTTGGGCCGGTCGAGGAGGACGCCCCGATGTTCCTGCTGGGGGCGGACCGCCTGGGGCGGGATTTGCTCACCCATCTGATCTACGGCACTCGCATCTCTATGACCATCGGCCTGGTGGGCGTCGCCTTGAGCCTGTTCCTGGGCATTCTCCTGGGCGCTATCTCCGGCTACTATGGGGGTAGCGTTGACACCTTGATCCAGCGCGTCATTGAGTTCGTGCGCTCGATCCCTTCCGTCCCCCTCTGGCTGGGACTGGCGGCAGCGGTGCCGCTTGATTGGCCCCCTCTGCGCGTCTATTTCATGGTGACCGTCATCCTTTCGCTCATCGGCTGGACGAACCTGGCCCGGGCGGTGCGCGGCCGTTTCCTGTCCCTGCGCACGGAGGACTTCGTGTTGGCTGCCCGCCTGGACGGTGCCAGCCAGTGGCGCATCATTTGGCGTCACATGGTGCCCTCCTTCCTCAGCCACATCATCGCCTCCATCACTCTGTCAATCCCGTTCATGATCATAAACGAGACCACGTTGAGCTTCCTGGGATTGGGGTTGCGCCCGCCCATCATCAGTTGGGGAGTGCTTCTGCAGGCTGCGCAGAACATACGCGCCGTCGCCACGGCGCCCTGGTTGCTACTGCCGGGGGGAGCGGTGGTGACAGCGGTGCTGGCGCTGAATTTCCTCGGCGAAGGCCTGCGTGACGCCGCCGATCCCTATGGTTAGTACAGAGGATGTGCATGGAGACTAACGCGCTTTTGGAGATCAAAGGGCTGAAGACGCAGTTCTTCCTGGATGAGGGAACCGTCAAGGCGGTTGACGGCGTTGATTTCGAGGTCCAGCGCCAGAAGACGCTGTGCATCGTGGGCGAGAGCGGCTGTGGGAAGAGCGTGACCGCCCATTCCATTCTCCAGATCGTGGTGTGGCCCGGTCGCATTGTCGAGGGTGAGATCCTGTTCCAGCGCTCCACGTACAGGAGCAGCACTAGTTCAGTAGCGGAGATCCTGGATCTGGCCGCTATGAACCCACGCGGTCGGGAGATCCGCGCCATTCGGGGCAAGGAGATCGCCATGATCTTCCAGGAGCCGATGACGTCCTTGAGCCCGGTGCACACCATCGGTAGCCAGATCACAGAGGCCATCCTGCTTCACCTGCCCCTCTCCAAGGAAGAAGCCCGCGAGCGATCCATCGCGTTGTTGCGGCGGGTGGGCATACCCAAACCCGAGGAACGCATCGAGGCCTACACCTTTCAATTGAGCGGTGGCATGCGTCAGCGGGCGATGATCGCCATGTCTCTGGCCTGCAACCCCAGTCTGTTGATCGCCGACGAGCCTACGACAGCGCTGGACGTCACCACCCAGGCCCAGATTCTGGACTTGATGTTGGAGCTTCAGGAGGAGTTCGGCATGACCATCATATTTATCACCCACGATCTGGGTGTCGTGGCCGAGATAGCCGACGACGTGGTGGTCATGTACCTGGGCTGGGTGGTCGAGCGTGGTGACGTGGATTCGATTTTCCACGACCCCAAGCATCCCTACACGCGAGCGCTGCTGCGCTCCATTCCCAAGGTGGGGCTGAGAGCGCGCCAGCGTTTGGATACGATCCGCGGCATGGTGCCCGGTCCCTACAACCGACCAACGGGCTGTCTCTTTCACCCCCGCTGCGACGAGTTCTTGCCCGGTATCTGCGATCGCATCGTACCTTCGCGGGTTCCGCTGAGGGATGGGCGGGAGGTCCGCTGCCTGTTGTACGGCGGCCACGGTGAGAGCGCGCTGGAATCAACGGAAACAACGGAGTGCGAATGATGGCTGATGTGACGGCGCGCAACGACAGCCTGAGCCAAGCGGGCAACGTTGTGCTTCTAGAAGTCAGGAATCTGAAGATGCACTTCCCCATCCAAAAGGGCGTTGTGCGTCGGATAGTCGGACACGTGAAAGCGGTGGACGGTATCGACTTCTTCATAAGGGAAGAGGAAACATTGGGGTTGGTAGGTGAGAGCGGTTGCGGTAAGACGACCACCGCCCGGTGCATCATACGGGCCTACGAGCCCACCGATGGCCAGATTGTATATCACCAGATGGACGGCCAAGGCGTTGATTTGGCTTCTCTGGATGACAGCGAGCTCAAGCCCTACCGTCGGCAGATCCGCATGATCTTCCAGGACCCGTACTCCTCCCTCAATCCCCGCCTGACGTTGCTGGAGATCGTAGGGGAGCCGCTGAAGGTCAACAACATTGCCAAGGGCAAGGAGTTGGAGAATCGGGTCGCTGAACTGCTGCGCCGGGTAGGGTTGCGACCGGAGTACCTGCGCCGGTATCCTCACGCCTTCAGCGGCGGCGAGCGGCAGCGCATTGGCATCGCCCGCGCCCTGGCGCTGGAGCCGCGCCTGGTGCTGTGCGACGAGCCAGTCTCTGCGTTAGACGTCTCCGTGCGAGCTCAGGTCCTCAATCTATTGCAGGATTTACAACAGGAGCTAAATCTCACCTATCTCTTCATCGCTCACGACCTGAGCGTGGTGGAATACATCTGTGATCGGGTGGCAGTGATGTACGTGGGCAAACTGGTGGAGTTGGCTGAAACGGAGGAACTGTTCGCTAACCCCAAGCATCCCTACACCGAGGCGCTTCTATCCGCTGTCCCCAAGCCGGACCCGCGCCTGCGTTCTCGCGGCCAGCGTATCATCCTGGAAGGAGAGGTAGCCGACCCAGCCAGCCCACCCAGTGGCTGCTACTTCCACCCTCGCTGCCGCTACGCTCAAGAGCGCTGTGCACAAGAGGAACCGCCTTTGCACGACATGGGCGGCGGGCACTACGTGGCCTGTTATCAGGAACTGGAACTGCGCGGCGTGATCGGTAAAGGGATCGTAGCCTAACTCAGGCCTTGTCTTCTGCGCCTGATCGCCCACGTGCCGGTGGATGGTGGTTTCTCGGTATATAGCGGTGTATAGTAGCTACAATACCAATGGAGGTGCAATGTGCTTCACCCACAATCGAACCCATTTCGCCAGTGTATCACCCTTCCCGAGTTCTGGGACTTTCGCTTTGACCCGGATGACCTGGGTACAGATGCCGGATGGGGCGAGGGCTTTACCGGCGGGCGGCCCATCGCTGTCCCTGCCAGTTGGAACGATCAATTTGAGGATTGGCGCGATTATCTGGGTCCCGCCTGGTATCAAACCTACTTCGACCTGCCCTGGGGGTGGGAGCAGCGGCGGGTAGCCTTGCGTTTCGGTTCCGTCAACTACATCGCCGAGGTGTGGCTGAATGGCATGCGGCTGGGCGAGCACGAAGGCGGGCACCTGCCCTTCGAGTTCGACGTCACAGAGCACGTCCGGCCGGAGGGGAACCTGCTGGTCGTGCGCGTCGAGGGCGAGCTGGCCCCTGACCGCGTCCCGCCCGGCAACGTCCCACCCGACCCGCTGGATACCTTCCCCAGGAATAAGTATCCGTCTACTTCCTTCGACTTCTTCCCCTTCTGCGGCATCCATCGGCCGGTGTTGCTCTACGCCATGCCGCATGGTGGCATAGACGATCTGACAGTGGTGACGGACATCGCGGGGAACGATGGCCTCGTGCGCCTTCATCTGGAGGCAGGCGATGCAGCGACAGCTCGTCTGATCCTGCGTGGATATGGAGCAGAGGTCTCTGCGGAGGTCGCCGTGTCTGAGGAGGCAACCCTGACGGTGCCCGGCGCGGCCCTGTGGTCCCCTGCATCGCCGAATCTGTACGACCTGACGGTGGAAATGCTGCGCGATGGCGGGGTCTTCGACCGGTACGCGCTCCCCGTTGGTATCCGTACGATCACGGTAGATGGCGACGCGCTGCTCCTCAACGGCGAGCCGGTCAAGCTCACTGGTTTCGGTCGCCACGAGGATTTCCCGGTGACGGGACGTGGGTTGGTGCCGGCGGTGATCGTCAAGGACTATGCGCTGATGAAGTGGGTGGGAGCCAACTCCTTCCGTACCACCCATTACCCCTATTCCGAGCAGATGATGGATTTGGCCGACCGCCTGGGCTTCTTGGTGATTGACGAGACGCCGGCGGTGGGTCTCTTCTTCCACGAGGATGGCTTGGAGCGGCGGCTGGCGCTGTGCCGCCAGTACACGCAGGAGATGATCGCCCGCGACAAGAATCACCCCAGCGTCATCATGTGGAGCCTGGCCAACGAACCGCACTCCAAGCGCCCGGCGGCGAAGGGGTTCTTCCGCAATCTGTACGATCTGGCGAGGTCGCTCGATCCCACCCGGCCGGTGACGGTGGTCAGTGCCGTGGGAATTGGGGAGGAGGCATTCGAGTTCTGCGACGTGGCATGTCTCAACCGCTACTTCGGGTGGTACACCCCGCCCGGGCAGGTGGACGAGGGATGCGAGCTGCTGTCGGCTGAACTCGATACCCTGCACGGGAAGTATCCAAAGCCACTCCTGCTGACGGAGTTCGGCGCCGACACCATTCCCGGGCATCATGCCCAGCCGCCGGAGATGTTTAGCGAGGAATATCAGGCGGAGATGCTGACCCGCTACATCGAAGTCCTGGACAGCAAGCCCTTCGTCGTGGGACAGCACGTGTGGAACCTGTGCGACTTCAAGACCGGCCAGGCGGTGCATCGCATGGGCGGGATGAACCTGAAGGGCGTGTTTACGCGGGATCGCCGTCCAAAGCTGGCGGCGCATCGCCTGCGGGAGCTGTGGGGCGCCCAGGGGAGCGAATCGGCATGAAGTGCTGTAAAGTGTGCTTCCTATGCTCTTCCCCTGGAGGCATTCGCCTTCTTGGGCGACGTTGATCCCGACGTGGTGGATGTTGCAGCCATCGAATTCACCGACCACCCGGAACTGATTGCCCTGTTTTGCTACAATGACCTGGTCGCCATCGGTGCATTGCAGGCCTGTGCCGCTTTGGGCCGCCGTGTGCCTGACGATTTGGCCATTGTCGGCTTTGACGACATCCCTATGGCTGCTCTGGTCACCCCGCCTTTGACTACCTGCCACGTGTCCCGGTACGAGTTGGGTGACCAAGCCATGCGATTAC
>CP070656.1:1303188-1308912 GCA_020355065.1 Fidelibacterota bacterium
AAGACGAATGTTGTGTCTTTCTCCAGATACTCTACCGTCTGGGTTATATCATCGAAGCCGCCGTTGTCGGCGTTGGTATCGTAACCCGTGGTATGGCAACTGATACAGTTGGACGAATAGTGGTCACTGGCAATACCGTTCATGCCATCCTCGAAGAGGGAGTAATGGCCAGTGCCTTCCCACGCCGTGACTTTAAAGTCATCACCCGCGTCATCATGACATAAAGCGCAGTTCCCAGCATCAATGCCTGTGTAAGTACCTGCATTGATCGTCACGGTGTCAGCGAAAAGGCCCTCAGCGAATATGACTTTGTAGGTACCCACCAGGTCAGGCGTGAACGTCGTCACCTGGGTAGCAGTATCCAGATCCACTGTTGTAACACCGACGGTAGCTACTGAGCTGGTAGGCGCTGAAAGTATGGTCCATGTAGCAGCACCCGACAGGGTCGAGTCGTCGAAAAAGCCCCGCAGATACATCTGGGTCCCAACACCGACATTGAGCAGCCCGTTGTAAGTGAGGTCAAAAATATCGACTTCACTGATTTCAGCATCATGCGGGGATACTCCGTGAGGTGCCAGAACCATCGTCTGAGCGATACCTGCTGATGTCAAGCAGCAGACTAGAGTACTAAACAGTACCGCTTTTTTCATCTCGGTCCTCCATGTAGGTTTTAGCCTCGTAAGGCTATATGTGATAAGTTTTAGATTGTGTAATCAGGCAAAATCTTCACATACTCTTCATAATGTTACTAACATATGCTAAAAAAGACAAGCATATCTTTAAATCCAAATAGCTTATATTTTATATCGGGAACGGTGCCCGGTGCCGGCCATTACCGGTCACCTTTACCGGAACAGCCGGAAGGCTGGCAGGCTAGGTATAATCGGTCTGCCGGGACGCAGGATTACACCCGGCCCATGCGGATGTAAACCACCGGGTGCAGATGCAGCACCTGACTGCGCGGTAGGCTGCGATCGGGAAAGGCCGGATTGGTGGACTTCAGCAGGAGCTCCTCACCCTTGTAGTACACCAGCTTGATCATGGCTTCACCATCTTGGGTCACTACCACGGCCAGGTCCCCGTTCTGGCAGCTGGCTTCCAGTGAGGCAATGACGATCGAACCCGGCTTGACCACCGGCAGCATGGAATCGCCGAACACCCGGACACCGTACACCTGCTCATCGCGCAGATCATCCGGACGGTCCAGGTAATCATCCGCTGCGCTGGCGGTACCCTCCAGGTTGGGAAACAGCCCCTTGCCCGCTGCAGCCAGACCAATCAGGGGAATCGGCGGCAGCTTGCGCTTGCTCTCGTAAGGAAAGGCCTGCTTAGGTAATCCCGGATTCTGGGTGCGGAACTTGGCCTCGGCCAACTCAGGGTACGGGGCGTTCAGGATCTCACACAACTGGATCAGGCGGCCCTTGCGGGGATAGGTCAAATCCCGCTCGTAGGCACTCACCTGTTGATATTGGATTCCGAGGCGATCTGCCAGTTCCTTCTGTGTAAATCCAGCCTGCTCGCGATAGAAGGCCAGCAGGTCGCCAAAGCGTATGCTTTCCATAGTAACCTACCTCATACCTGTAGTAACAAATTTAAGAAAAGGCACATGATAATGCACCATATATTAAAGGTTATACAAGATATTGATGTTTAGATGGCGGGAAGTTTATGCTAGGGCTTTGAGATTTTCCTGGAGCTTGTCCAGTTGGTCATGGTAGGTGGTTTGTTTCTCCTTCTCGTGGGCTACCACTTCCGCAGGCGCGCGACGGAGGAAATTCTCGTTATCCAGCTTCTTTTGAACGGATGCCAGCCGTCCCTCCATCTCCTGGATGCGCTTCTGCAGCCGTTCCTTCTCTACGCTCAGATCAATGAGACCCTCCAGCGGGATAAACAATTCCAGAATGCCCACGACCGCCGTGGCGGCATGGGGCGGTTTGGGGATGTTCTCCCCGGCCGTCAGCTCTCCCACTCGGGCCAGACGATGCAGGTGAGGCAACTCTCGCTGCAGAATGCTGGTCAGCTGCTCAGGCCCCCGCGCGACCAGGTCGGCCCGCTTCCCGGTATCAATGTTCATCTCCGAACGGATGGCACGTACAGACGAAATCGTGTCCCGCACCAGCTGAATTTCACCTTCGCACTCCGGCGCGATCAGTTCCTCACTGCCTGTGGGATAGGACGCCACGATGAGATCAGGCTCCCCCTCCCGCTTGACCTGCTGCCAGAGTTCCTCGCTGATAAAGGGGGCCAGGGGATGGATCATGAGCAGGATGTGCCGCAGAACGTGGATCGCCACACCGAGCGCCACCTCCCGGTCCTGCGAATCCTCCCCCTGCAGACGCGACTTGATGAATTCCAGATACCAGTCGCAGTAGTCCGACCAGATGAAATCATGGATGGTTCTGGCTACTTCATTCATCCGGTAGCGGGCGTACGCCTCCTCAACCTGGAAAAGTGTGTGCTGCAGCCTTGATAGGATCCAGCGGTCGATTTCGGTGAGAGCGTCCTGATCAATATTCTCCAGCGGCGGAGGCAGCTCCTGATCACCAACATTCATGAGAACAAACCGGGCGGCATTCCAGATCTTGTTCATGTAGTTGCGGCCCAGCCCTATATCCTCCTCCGAAAAGAGAATGTCCAGACCCTGGGGAGCAATTAGCATCATACCCATGCGCAGGGCATCTGCGCCGTATTGATCGATGATCTCCAGTGGATCCGGGGAGTTGCCCAGACTCTTGCTCATCCGCCTCCCCAGCTTGTCCCGCACGATGCCGTTGAAATAGACTGTACTGAAGGGAATATCGCCCATGAACTTGAGCCCCGCCATCACCATTCGCGCCACCCAGAAAAAAATGATATCCGGTGCCGTTACTAAATCAGATGTGGGATAAAAGCGCTTCAGGTCTGGATTGTCCTCCTCAGGCCAACCCATGGTAGCGAAAGGCCAGAGCCAGGAACTGAACCAGGTGTCCAGAACATCCGGGTCTTGCCGCAGATCAACATCCTCGCGCCCATAGTGCTCTCGTGCCTGGGCGCGTGCCTCATCTGCCGTGCGGGCTACAAATATGTGCTCATCGGGACCGTACCACGCCGGGATTCGATGCCCCCACCACAACTGACGCGAGATGCACCAATCCTGGGTATTCGTCAGCCAATGGTGATAGACCTTCACCCAGCGCTCGGGATAGAAGGTGATGCGGCCATGATCCACGACTTCCCGGGCAGGATCGGCCAGTTCCTTCATGCCCAGGAACCACTGAAGCGAAAGGTATGGCTCGACCATGGCATCCGTGCGCTCCGAATAGCCCACATTATGCACGTGCGGCTCGATCTTCTCTACCAGGCCTTGACGCTCCATCTCGGACACGACCGCCTCGCGGGCTTTGAAGCGGTCCAATCCCCGGAACGGCTCCGGAACCTTATCATTCAAAGTGGCGTCGGGATGGAGGATATTAACGCTCTCCAGGCCGTGGCGCGCGCCCAGCTCGTAGTCATTGGGATCATGCGCCGGCGTCACCTTTACGGCACCCGTCCCAAACTCCGGATCCACAAAATCATCCGCGATGATCGGCATATCCCGGCCCACCAGGGGAAGCACGGCTGTCTTGCCCACGAGGTGGCTGTAGCGGTCATCCTTGGGATGGACGGCCACACCTGTGTCTCCCAGCATGGTCTCCGGACGTGTCGTCGCCACGGTTACGAACTCGTCGCTGCCCTTGATGGGATAACGGAAATACCACAGCTGCCCTTGCGTTTCCTTGTGGATGACTTCCTCATCGGACAGCGCGGTCTGTCCCACCGGGTCCCAGTTGATCAGACGTTCGCCCCGGTAGATCATCCCCGCTTCATAAAGGCGGACAAATACTTCGATCACCGCATTGGAATAACCCTCATCCATGGTGAATACGCTGCGGCTCCAATCACAAGTACATCCCAGGCGTTTCAGCTGCTCGATGATGGTGCCGCCGTACTGGTGAGCCCAATCCCAGGCCTTCTCTAAGAAGCGCTCCCGCCCCAACGAGGCCTTGTTCGTACCCTCCTCTCGGAGTACTCGTACGATCTTGGCCTCGGTGGCAATGCTGGCATGATCCGTCCCGGGTAGCCAGAGGGTGCGCCGACCCTGCATACGCGCCCGGCGGATGAGAATGTCCTGAATGGTATTGTTCAGGACGTGACCCATGGTCAGAATGCCCGTTACGTTCGGCGGGGGAATGACGATGGTAAAAGCATCGCGATGGTTGGCATCGCTGGGCTGGAAATAGGACTGCTCCTCCCAGTATCGGTACCATTTAGACTCCACCTTCCCGGGCTCGTAGACCTTGCCCAGCTGCACACGCTTCATACGATCCTATTTCTCCAGGATAAGACTTATGGCGGTGGTCAGCTTCAGGACATTCCTGTTGGCGATGACCAGCCGGTCGCTGATGATGCGGCATAGGTTCCGCAAGACCTTGTAACCCACTTCCCGGTTACCATCGACGATCTTGAAAAAGTCCTCCTCAATGAGCAGCCCCATGCGGCAGTTTGACAAAGCCTTCACCGTTGCGGTCCGCTTGTCTTCGCTGCTCATGAGCGAAACCTCCCCGAAAACCGGATTGTGATCACCTGCCAGACGGATAATGGACTTATCGCGCTGGTCATATTCGCCCGACGTGGACATGGAAAGGGTCAGCGACTGGCTTATTTCCACTTCTCCCGAAAGGAGAAAATAAATCGCGCCACCCGGGTCACCTTCGTTGAAGATGGTCTTGCCCGCTGCGTAGGACCTTTCCTTCAGACGCGCACTGAAGAGTTTACGCTCCTTGGCTGTCAGATCGGCCAGTATATCAAAGCCATTCAGCTGCTCGGCGGAGATGGTACTCATGGAATAATAATCGCCCCCTGACCTTCCTTGATTATATAATCCTGCGGCGGATTGACCACCAAAGATAACCGGCTGCTTTCTCCAAGGTCCTTGCCGGCCTCTCGCAACTTGCGCTCAATGAAAGCATCCAGCTGCGACGTGTCGGAAGAGAGAAAACCGGAGAAATCGGTCCGATCCACTTCCGTAAACAAGCCAACTGTAATCCACCCATTGATGTCACGATAGTGGGTCATAAGATCTTCGAAGACTCGCCCCACGTACTCCTTGGGCACCTTCACTCGTTGAAAGCGATGAGGTGAGCCGGTATCCAGAAGCTCATCCACCGTTTGTGCAATACCCGGACTGAGAATATGTGAGGCGACAATAAATGAACTGAAATTATCACTCAAGACCACATCATCAACGTTAGCCCGCTTGACATGGGTAATGGCGGTCTTATCATGGATATACGCTACCAGATACACTTCAGGATTGATGTTCTTGATGGTCAGGGAAGCCAGAATGGTTTTCTCGTCACTCGCTCCACCGGTGGGCGATTCGATCGGCACGATAATAACCGCACGCGCAAACTCCAATTGGGCCTGCCGGAGCGTCGCCTCACGGGTAAACTCACCCCGAATGTATTTCAATCGAGTATAACCAAACTGGTTCTTAAGCGACTGCATCCGGTCTTCGTGCTCTTCGTTGATCAGGACGACCTGAAAATCCTCTTCTTTGCCACCTACATTGAAAAGCGCGTTGAGCAAGCTTTCGATCTTGTGGTGCCAGCCACAGATGATGATATGATCTTTTACTTTAATGGACATAAGACCCTGATTGGCCCGCAGACGCCGGGCGACTAGTTGTGAGGCGACCGTCCCGCT
>CP070656.1:1309012-1315349 GCA_020355065.1 Fidelibacterota bacterium
ATAGATAAATTCATCAAGATCACCACCTATGGATTTGGTCCACAGGGTGTCCGGCTGGGCCTGCAGTGATGATGAAAAAGTGGCTAATAACAGGATCATAGTTAGTTGCATCAATCGAATCATGTATACATCTCCTCTTTGGCTGCATGCAACCCCCTCCTCTGAACGTACCGAGATAGCGGGCTATTTATGCAAATTCGTAGTGGCGAATTGGCCGGAGTCTAAGGCCCCTGCCGGTAGGATTGCAAGGTATTTGGTGGACTTTGATATCGCATTATCATTATATGTGGTCCAGGTCACAAAAACGGGGTATCATATACAGATGAGTGATGGGATGGGGATCTGGCTACCGGTTGGCCGCGGCGGAACCAGACCCTTTTGCCAGCGCCCTGGCTACCTTCTCAAGGCTGACCTTGTAGCGGTAGTTAATGCCGAAGTGGCCGTCGTTGAACTCCTCGTAGTGGTAGGGGATATCCAGTGTCTTGAGGCGTTCCACAAAGATGCGAGCACCCAGGTGCAGGGCGAATTCGTCCTTGTCACCGACATCCAGGTAGAGCAGTTCCAGTCTTCGTAAAGCGTCTGTGTGGGCTGGCTGCTCCAGCATGCGGATGGGATCGAAGGCCAACCACTGCTCCCACACCTCCGGTATGAGCTCGCCGTCGGGCAGGGAGAAGGGGAGCAGGAATCCGTCGCCGTCGGGGGAGTAGGCGGCGGCCATGGCGAGGATGTTGAGGGCCGGGATGAGAGGCCCTTTTTTGGTCGCCTCCTCGAAGGTCTGCAGGAAGCCGTCTATGCCGCCGTACTGGTTGAGGAGGTCGATGGCCTTGGGGAAGTCGCGCAGGTAGCCGTACTCGAAGTACATATCGCCGCTATGGCAGGCGACGGCCGCGAACGTGCTAGGGTACTTCATAGCCAGGGTGATGGTGCCGTAGCCGCCGCTGGACTTGCCCAGAATACCGCGGTGGTCCCGGTCCGGCAGGGTGCGGAGCTCACTATCCACGAAGGGGATGAGTTCCTTGATGAGGTAGTCCTCGTAGGGGCCGGTGGCGGAGGAGTTGACGTACTGGCTGCCGCCCAGGCGGGTGAAGCAGTCGGGCATGGCCACGATGGCCGGTGGGCAGCCGTGATTTGCGATGAGGTCGTCCATTTGCTCGGGGAGATTCTCCTCCCAGACGGCGAAGTTGGCCATGTTGGGTCCAGTGCCGGTGAAGCCGGCCAGAGCGATGATCACCGGGAAGCGGGTGTCGCCGTCGTCATAGCCGGGCGGCAGGTAGACGGGAAAGCCGCGGACGTGGGGATCGCCCAGGGGATTGCCCTTGAGGAGCCGGCTTTCCAGGGTCAGGGTGCGAACGGAGCCGTGGAGGGGGCGGTGGTACATACTACGTCTAGACAGGCTCAGGGCTCAGTGGTGGGCGATGGGCTTATCGGTGAATAGGTAGTCGCGCAGTTCCTTATCCCAACCGGCCATGTTTCGGCGCAGCCACTCCAGTACCATAGCGGCGTGCTCCATCTCTTCGTCCCGGTTGTGGGCCAAGACGGCTTTCAGTTCCTTATCCTCGGTGGTGGCGACGCGCTGGTTGTACCAGTCCACGGCCTCCAGTTCTTCAATCAGGCTTTTCAGCGCGCGGTGCTGGGCCCGGATATCATCGGGCAGGTGTTCGTACGGTTCCTCGTAGGGCATGCGAATGACTCCTGTGTTGGATGAGCAAGGCTACCGGAACTTCGATGGAATGCATCCGGAAAGTCAAGTGCTCAACGGAATCCGCTCCGGATCAGATGTCCAGGAATCCGAAAATCCGTGAGACCAAGGACCCTGGGGGCGGGCATGGGGCGCAAAGATCCCAGGTCCGAGCTATCGAGATGCCGGATCTGGAAATGCATTAACATATTGGTTTATCATACAGGCTGGATAATGACTTAACTTATTCTCTAAAGCGCTCCGAAGATCGCATGACCACCGGTTGGTCGGACCGGTGACGAGTAGCAGGCATGAACTGTACATCATGCTAGGAGCGTACGAGTATGATATAAATCAAGCCGTCATTCGATGGATCTGTTTCGCCTAGCTAGATATTCAGGCTGCGCCCTGCTGCTCCTACTGATGGTCAGCTGCGATGTATTCGCCATTCTATTTGCCCCGCTGGATCCGGAGAGTACTCTCGATGAGATCGAAAGGAGGGTTCGACTCAGAAATGATACGAGGGCGGTCTTCACCTACGATGAGTACCGCGAGTTGATGCAGGAGCTGGCGGGCGAGCATTATATGGTGCTGCCCATGGATTCATTCAGAATCACATTTGATACGACCAGGATCGTGGTCGGTATGCGGCACGATATCGACTGTCACCCCTTTAATGCCCTGGAGATGGCCGATATCGAGAATTCCTTCGGGATGCAATCAACTTATTATATCCTCCATTCCGCTGAGTACTACTGGACGGCTTCCGAGGGGCCATTCGTGAGATTTGCCGTCATGGATACCATCTATCGGCAGCTGGCAGAGAAAGCCGGTGAAATCGGCGTCCATAATAATCTGATCGAAATGATGACCCGGTATGATATCGAGCCGCTTTCGTTCCAATTGGAAGAGATCGAATACTATGCAGCTCTGGATATCCCCATTTATGGCTCCGCTGCGCATGGCAGTGAGGACGTAACGGAGTTGGGCCTGTCAAATCGAATGATCTATGCCGATTTTTCCGAGTACGGCACCTTCGATTACAGGGGTAAGACCTACGAGTACGGCCGCTACTCCCTGGGGGAATTTGGATTTCAATATGAGGCGTTGGCGATAGATTACGACAAGTTTATATCCGATTCAGGCGGCCGATGGTCCATATCGGGAGTGAATGACCAGTCCCATGATGGCAGCTTGGGGGTGGCTATCCAAGCCCTGCAATCTTTCGAACCGGGTGACCGGGTGCAAATCCTAACTCATCCCGTCTGGTGGGGACGGGAGTAAATCTAGTCCTTCCGGATTTGGTTATAATCAAAGTATTCTAAGGACTGCAGTCGAGCTAAGCCCACACGCCGGGGATGGCGATGCCGCAGCCGGGGCAGGTGCCCTTATTGGTGAGGTGGTTGTCCAGTACGTAGTAGCCCACACGGCGGATGAGGGGTGCGTCGCAGCCGGGGCAGAAGGTGTTTTCCAGCTCGGGGACCATGCCAGGCAGATTGCCGCCGTAGACGTAATGTAGACCGGCCTGACGGCCCAGGTCCCAGGCGCGCAGCAGACTTCGCACGGAGGTGTCGCTGCCCTGGATGAACTTGTAGTCCCGGTGGAAGGCGGAGACGTGCCAGGGGATATCGGGGGAGATGCCGGCGATGAAGACGGCGATGGCGCTCAGTTCCTCATCGGAATCGTTCAGGCCGGGCACCACCAGGGTCACTACCTCCACCCAGAAGCCCAGGTCCCAGGCGTACTGGATGGAGTCCAATACTTTCTGGAGCACCCCACCCAGCTGGCGGTAGGTGCGGTCCCGCATGGCCTTCAGGTCAATCTTGAAGCCGTCGCAGTGGGGGCGGAGGTAGTCCAGCACTTCGGTAGTGGCGTGGCCGTTGGAGACGCAGGCGGTCTTGAGTCCGGCCTTGCGGGCCGGTTTGAAAATATCCACGGCCCATTCCACCGTGATGAGGGGTTCGTTGTAGGAGCTGACCACGGCTTTGGAGCGGGCCCGCTGGGCGGTATCGATGACCTGTTCCGGTGAGATTTCATCGGGTGGGACGCCGGCCCGGTCGTCTCGCAAAGCCTGGGAGGTGAGCCAGTTCTGACAGAAGGGGCAGTGGAGGCAGCAACCCAGCATGCCAAAGGTGAGGGCGTTGGCTCCCGGCAGGAAGTGGTAGAAGGGTTTCTTCTCGATGGGATCGTTGTGGAGGCCGACGACGTAGCCGTGGGGTGCCCGGAGGGTGCCCCCGTCGTTAAAGCGCACCTGGCAGATGCCGCGGCGGCCGTCGGGGATGCGGCAGCGGTGCCCGCAGGCCAGGCACTGCACACGGTTGTCGTGCAGCGGCTCCGCCAGTCCCGATGGTATAGTGAGCCGGTCGAGAGTGGCCGCCAAAGTGGCAGTAGGGGCCGATGTGTCCGTGGCAGGCATGAACCTTATTCCTGCAAATCCCGGCAGCTGACCGCCGGAAAGGCTATCCGGCCAGCCGGGGCTAAAGGGTAGCGATTGCGGAAGGCATTGTCAAGTAGGAATCATCACTGCTGCGTAGGTATTATTTGAGCAGCAGGCACTTCCTGGTGAGGACCCGGTGCGGCGTCCGCAGCTGGTAGATGTAGATCCCCGAGGCCAGGTGGAGCGCATTCCAGTGAAGGCGGTAGGAGCCGGCCGGTTGGGTCCCCGAATAGAGCCGCTGCACTTCCTGACCGATGGGATTGTAGATCACGATCTCTACCGGGGTGACCTCCGGGAGCTCGTAAGTAATGACGGTGGAGGCGTTGAAGGGATTGGGGTAGTTGGGCGCGAGCGAATAGGATCCGGGGCTGAAGTCCTTGGGCTGATCGATTGCTTGCACAGTGGAGGTCATTTCCACGGTGACGTTGATGGAGCTATCGGGGTAAATCATCAAGTCTACATACTGGGACTGGTAATTCACTTTATGAAAATACAATGTGTGGACACCTGCCAATCCATACAGATGAAACTGACCAGTGCCGTCGGTTGTATCCACATCTGATGTGTGAACCTCCACACCCTCCAGCGGATTGCCGAGGGTGTCCGTCACCGTTCCGTACACATGTCCCTGAGCGTTGGACGTATCGTTGGGGCTGCCCAGGGTGGGCGTGTTATCCAGGTAAAAGCACCAGGCATTAAGATCGAAACAAATCGACTGATGAGGCAAAGGTGCCACGGGCATCCGACTCCCACCATCACCATAGGTTATATACATAATGGGAATACCGCCGTCGCTCGGCCGGGTGTGGATGGTGAGCGTATCCACCACAGGATTGAGATAGAGAGGATCCGTAAGACTGTCAGGAGTGATGACATGGTACCCGGAGTCTATCGCAACACCATCCTTGAAGAAGGCCGTATCGGTGTGGGAGGAAAGGAACATGCCGTCCAGGTAAAAGCTGGACTCTCCGAATTCGCCGTGTAGTTCAAGAAACCAGCTATCCTGGGTGACCTGCAATTCGGTTAAAAGGAATTCCGTTATCGGATTGGCGAAGACCTGGGGTGCCAGGGTGATCATTAGGATCAGGAATAATTGCTTTGCTCTACGGTTCATGGTGGCTCATTTCCCACTGGATGATGAGGTTAGCGTCGGGCATGAAGTTCTGCCTGGTGATATGGTATGTGTGGGCGGAATCGCTTTCCTGGAGGCGGTCAACATCCAGGGACAGCCCGGTGAGTGTCATGGTATTGGGCACAGTAATCTCGAATTCGGCCGAGGCCAGGGGTTGTTGCCACTTTTGAGTGGTTTCCAGGATATATTCGAACCGGCGGGCGGGTGCGGGCTGGCGGTAGTGAACGGTGTAGGTGCTGTGTCCCATCGGTGATACAGCGATGTGAAAGAGAATGCCGCTCCCGATCCTGGAATAGGGCGCTGCCGCTCCGGTGCGTCCATTCACGATCAGGATGGAATCCGGGAAGGGCAGCTCCGGTGACACGGGGAAGGGGTAGAACAGCGGGAAGCCGGTGACCGGTTGGGGGGAGTGATTCCGGAAGTGGTACTCGCCGGTGACCCGGCAGGCGTGTTCCTGCACGGTAATGGCGATCCGCTCGCTATTGAATTCCAGACCGGTTGTCTGGGCATGGAGGGCAGCCAACAAGCCGCCGAAGATAAGCAGTAGAGATCTAGCCACGATAATCCCGGAGTGTCAGCGCCACAGCGCCTTCATATAATAAGCTCCGTATAATTCGATGCTTGTGCAAGCGTTATATGTAAAAATATGGGTGTCAGCCGGTTTAGCGGAGGGGCAGAAACTCGAGGGCGACGACGCGATAGGCGGGCTGGTAGGTATTTCGGTACACCTCGGAATGATGGACGGCGGGAAAATCCCGGGTTTGCATATCGGTGAAGAAGTCGCGGAGGTCGTCGGGTGAGAAGGCGAGCGATCCCTCTTCCGCCATGCGCTCGGCGGTGTTCCAGTAGCGGCGTAGCATCTCCTGCTGGCCCGGGAACTCGTTGGCGGTGCGGACGAAGGCGGCCAGGAGTGAGTCGGGGGAGCCGCCGGCTCTGAGAAACGGGCGCAGGTGGATGCGGGCCAGTTGGCCGTCGGGGGACAGGGTGTCGATGAGGGGATCGGCCGTAGCAATGTCCGTAAGGGTGGCCATTTCGCGGGTGAGCCAGGCGCGGGCCATGGCCGTGTCATTGACGGCGTGCTCACTGCCCA
>CP070656.1:1315449-1318681 GCA_020355065.1 Fidelibacterota bacterium
CCGAAGAGGACTGGGGCACCGAGTACCTGGACCTCATCCTGGCCGTGAAAGTGGTGGACAGCTATGCGGATGCCGTGCAGCATATCCGCCGGTACGGGTCCGATCATACCGAGGCGATCATCACCGGGAACTACTCCACCGCCCACGATTTCGTCCGCTCCGTACCCAGCTCCCTGGTCCTGGTCAATGCCAGTACCCGTTTCAACGATGGCGGCCAGTTGGGATTGGGAGCGGAGATCGGTATCAGCACCACGCGCCTGCACGCCTACGGGCCGATGGGACTCCGGGAGCTCACCATCGAGAAATACATCGCGTACGGGGAGGGTCAAGTGCGTGAATAAATATCGTGGGTGAACTGCGGCGGGACGCCCGGCTCCCTACTCGCTGAGCATTACCCCCAGCCGCATGGCCACCTGCTGGTTGTAGATCTCCTCGAAGTCCAGCACGTCCTGGGCCAGGGAAACGATCTTGACCAGCCGGGATTTTTCCTCGTCCCAGTTGCGTAGAATGCGGTGGGCGATGGTGGAGCCGGTATGAAAACGATGGGTGCGCAGCAGCTTCTGCACCAGGGGGTCGTCCCGGGGCTTGAGGTTCGTGGGCCGGATGAAATCCCGGTTTAGATTATCCAGATCCAGTTCTTCAGCACCATAGATGTAAGCTACACCTCCGGACATCCCCGCCCCGAAGTTCCGGCCGATGTTGCCCAGCACCAGCACCGTCCCGCGGGTCATGTATTCGCAACAGTGATTGCCTACCCCTTCCACCACGGCCGCGGCGCCGCTGTTACGGACCGCGAAGCGCTCACCGGCCCGGCCGGCTACCAGCAGCGTACCACCCGTCGCCCCGTATAGCGCCACGTTGCCGATGATGGTCTGGTAGGGATGCTGCTCGCGGATGGCTTTCTCGAAGCGGATACTGATGAGACCACCCGACATTCCCTTGGCCACGTAGTCGTTGGCGATGCCCCGCAGGCGCCGCTCGACGCCGTTGACCAGGAAGGCCCCGAAGCTCTGGCCGGCGATGCCCCGCAAACGCACCTGAATGTCGCCGCTGAAGCTCCCCCGGCCGTACATGAAGGCCAGTTCTCCCGATAGTCGCGAACCCACGGCTCGGTCCGTGTTGCTCACCGTGCGTCGGATGACGACTTGCCGGTGCGTGAGGATGGCCTTGCGGGCCTCCACGATAACGTCCTCATCGAAATGCGTTCCGGATTTCGCAGCGGAGCTATTACCTTTCTTCTTCACCGGCAGACCTTGCCGTGCTTCGGGATTTAATAGGCCATCTAGGCTCAGCCCGCGGTCCGCGAGCGGGGACTCGTGAACCGGATCAGGCTGCAGGAGGTCGGTCCGCCCGATGAGTTCATCGAGGGAGCGGAATCCCATCTCCGCCAGCCGCTGCCGTACGTCCTCGGCCACGCTCCTGAGGTACCGGGCCAGGTCCTCGGACCGCCCCTGGAACCTTCGCCGCAGCGTGGCGTCCTGGGTGGCGATGCCAGCCGGGCACGTATTCAGATGGCACCGGCGGGCCATGACACAGCCCAGGGCCACCAGGGCGGCGGTACCGAAATCATACTCCTCGGCGCCCAGCAGGGTGGCGATCACAATGTCCCGGCCGCTTTTCAACCCCCCATCCACCCGCAGGGTGGTCCGGGACCTCAGGCCGTTGGCCGTGAGCACCTGGTGCGCTTCGGCCAAGCCCAGCTCCCAGGGCAGCCCGGCGTTCTTGATCGAGCCCAGGGGACTGGCCCCCGTACCACCGTCACAGCCTGAGATGAGCACCACGTCCGCGCCGCCCTTTACGACACCCGAAGCAATGGTCCCTACCCCCGGTTGCGACACCAGCTTCACCGAGACGGCCGCCCGGGGATTCACCTGCTTGAGATCGTAGATCAACTGAGCGATGTCCTCGATACTGTAGATATCGTGGTGGGGTGGCGGGGAGATCAAGGGCACACCCGGTGTGGAATTGCGCACGGTGGCGATGGAGAGGGAGACTTTGTGACCCGGCAGCTGACCCCCCTCGCCAGGCTTGGCGCCCTGGGCAATCTTGATCTGGATCTCCCGCGCCGCCGCCAGGTAATCCGTGCTCACCCCGAAGCGCCCGCTGGCGATCTGCTTGACATGACAGTTCACCCCCCGGTCGGGATTGGTGGGTGCATAGCGGTCCGGCTGCTCGCCGCCCTCCCCCGTATTGCTCCGCCCTCCTACCAGGTGGAATCCCTGCGCCAGCGCGCGGTGGGCCTCCTCGGATATGGCTCCGAACGATACCGCACCCGCCCCGAAACGCGGTAAAATACTCTCTGCGGCCTCTACCTCTTCTAAGGGAATGGCCCCTCCAGTTCGCATGGTCAGAAGATCGCGCAGGTAAACCGGCGCCGATCCATTCACCGTTGACCAGGACGGATCTGACCGGGCAGCCGTCTGGATTGCTTGAAACACCGCCGGCGCGAAACCGTGGGATTCCCCGCCCTTCCGGTAGCGGAAACGGCCGGACTCCGCCAGCCGGGGATGATCAGACCCGTACGCCCGGACATGCCTGGCACGCAGATCGGCGGCGATATGGCTCAGCCCGATACCCCCCGTCGAACAGGTGATGGTTGGAAAATATTCGTCCAGGAGCTGCTGCGAAAGACCCAGGGCGTACAGCAGCATGCTGCCGTGATAGCTGGAACAGGTGGAGATACCGGACTTGGTCATGATTTTGAGCAGGCCCTTTTCCAGGGCATAACGGTAGCGGCCCATTCGCGCCGGCCAGTCTTCCTCGGAGAATTGCTCTTTGATCAGCTCGTAGGCCATGTAGGGGTACACCGCCGTGGCTCCCAGCGTCACGAGACAGGCTACGTGGTGATCCTCCACCAGGTCCCCGGCTAGGCAGATGATGGAGACGATGCTCCGGATGCGCTTGTCGATGAGGTGGTGGTGTAAGCTCGATACCACCAGCGGCATCGGTATGGGGAGCCTGTCAGGACCCACACCTTCATCGCTCACGAACAGTAGCCGCTGACCTTGGAGAACAGCGGTCTCACCGGCTTCCTTGATCTCCTCGAGACGTTCGCCCAGGTCCTGATCACCGGGCAGCAGGCAATCGATTTTGCAGTGGGGCAGCCAAGCTTCGCTCTCCTCCAAGCGCTTCAGTTCCCGCGGCGAGAGGATCGGACTGTCGATGCGGATCGCACCGTTGAATTCCGGCTGGCTGGCCAACAGGTTGGTCTCACTCCCCAGATACTGAAACA
>CP070656.1:1318781-1321578 GCA_020355065.1 Fidelibacterota bacterium
ATGATCGTTGATGAGGATGCTATAGTCTGTGATGGAAGGTATCGGGGAGGATCCGCAAGGATGCTATCGGGTACATATAGTGTGGATGGCGACAGTGTCCGTTTTATTGATCAGGATGTTTCTTTCGGTGGAGTCGCATTTTGGGATTGCTGGGCAATATGTCTGACCTTGTCCTCACGAACCTATATCTACGAACGTTTGGAGTTTGGCCCGGGATCATAGCACCAGCATTACCCGGCGGGCGGCTGGGGGAACAAGGAGGAGATCAAGATGGTGGTGGTGAGGTGAGGGGGGACCTCACCGCTTTCTGCGGGACTTCAAGCACCCCGCTCACTTCGTGAGGCCTCACTCCTGCAAGGAGAGGGGGAGATAGTCCACCCCCGATACTTCGCAATTTCCCTTCGCTAAAGAGAGAGGCGATTCAAGAAGGGCACGGTGCACCGTGCCCCTACAAGAGAGCATCATAGCCGGGTGGATGAACATACCGTCCTTGGACAGGATTGCGGCAGGCCGACTCGCTTCCCGGCTTATATGTCTTCGCGCAGTCCCTTGAGTTCCTGCCGGAGGTCTTTCAGTTCATCGCGCAGTTTGTCGAGTTGTTCGCGCAGATCGTCCTCGTACGGGTGGTGCAGCCAGAGGGATGGTTCACCTGGCCAGAATCGGAAGGGAGGGACCAAGTGGGGGAGTTTATCCCACGAGGTAGTTTCCAGCTGGGCGTCCAGCCGCTGGTTCTTTCCGTGTCGGACGATGGAGATCTTGAATTCCTGGCCGGATTCCAAGTCCGCCAGGGCATCCCGCAGGTCTTCCGGGGAGGTTGCCTTGTGGCCGTTGATCTTGGTGATGACATCCCCGGCTTTGAGGCCGGCCTTTTCCGCGGTGGACTCGGGCAGCACTTCCAGGACCAGCAGGCCCTGATCTTCCTTGACATCAAAGTAAGCGGCGAGGTCTTCGTTGAGGCCGGTGACCACGGCGCCCAGGTGGGGTCCAAGCCGGAGTGCGAAGCGGTGGGGTTGATCATCGGGGTCGCTGAAGGATCCCCAGTGGCGGGGCCCGTAGTCATCGAAGAAGGTATAGAAAGGCCGCTCGTCGGGCCGTTCGGCGATGGTGGTCGACAGGGTTTGCTCATCACCGTCGCGCATGATCTTGAGGGTGACCTGTTCGCCGGGCGGGGTTTCCCGGACGCGGTCGCGCAGGTCATCGGGTGAAGCGACCTTAACGCCCTGGTACGCGATGATCACATCGCCGTTTTCGAGGCCCGCGGTTTCCGCGGGGCTGTCCGGTTCCACGTGGCTGACGAGGACGCCTTCGCGGGTTTCCAGATCGAGGGCTTTGCGGAGCGACCTGGTGACCTTTTGCATGTAGATACCGAGGTAGCCGGGTTCGGGTTCATCGTTATCGGCGGCCAGCAGGAACCCGGTAGTGAGAAGGGCAAGGACGGCTAAGACGGCCAGGCGCCGCCCCATAAGGACGGAAGCCGGGGAGGTTGCCGTTCGCGGAACTGATTGCATGTCTGATTCTCCTTTCATTCAAACCCGCTCAAACTGTCCCGGCTTTGATCGGGGTTACGAGGTGTCCGTGATCCTCCCCGTGATCACCTGCTTTTGGCGGGAAGAGAAACGGCGGATGCGTTCCACTTCGTGGTCTACCTGACCGTTTGGTAGAGTTGTACACAGCGAGGGAAGAGAAGTTCCCGATCAGGGGCGATGTATCGGCGAATGCTGAAAGTAGGGATGAACTGGGGGGAGTCAGTGAGCGGCGAGTTCGGCAGCCAGGGCGGTTTCACGGTCCTGGCCGGGTTGGACCAGCACGTGAAAGACGGTGAAGTGGGAGCAGGAGTCGCCATCGGGGCAGGACCAGCGGATGTCATGGACGCGGTGGCGGTGCTGGACGCGGCAACGAGCCGGGCAGAAGAAATCGCCGTTATTGACAACGCGTACCTGTTCGGTGTGACCATCCCTGTAATAAATGACCTCATGGGAGATCGCAATACGAACCAGATAGGAAATGCCGCCTACCGTCAATGCGACGAACAGCGCCAGGCCAGTTACGAGGTTCAGCATGTCTTTTCTCCCTCTCCTAAGCGAGACAAGTGCAACTATAGTGCCACAAAGGACTTAGAGGCATTAGCTATGGCCTACCATAGCTTGGGAATCGTGGGTTGGGGGCACCGACCTTTGCAGGTGTTCGGGCGAATTGCATCGTGGTGAACAGAAAGGACCGGTTGGGTGAACAAGGGTTTTAAAAGAGGGCCGTGCGCATTAGATTCTTCGGTCACTATTCATGATCAGGTGTAGGGATCCATGACTGATCGCCAAGCTCCGGGACTGACCGGATCGGGTTCGGTATGGCGGTGGCTGGTTCATCCTTTAGCGGCCATCCAGGATGGGACGGCCCGTCAGGACGTGCAGTTGCTGCTCATGCTGCTGGTGTTCCTGATACCGCTCATGGTGGTGGCTATGTTGGCCGCCGCGATCATGCTGGGGTTTGGATTCTGGGGGGAAGCCTTTTTCTACATCCCCATCGCTGTGCTGGCGGGATATATCGTGGCATTCTTCCTTGGCCGGAGGGGTTGGGGCACGGCCGGTGTAGTGTTGTCGATAGGCTGCATGTATGTCGGCATCTGGATAGCGATCCTGGTGAACCCGATCCCGGCCTATGTGTCCTTTGATCTGCTGCTAATCGCACTCCTGTTACCAGTGTTCGTAGTGGGGCTATTTTTCCCGTTGAGTGCCTTCATCATAGCCGTACTGATGAATCTGGTGCTGGTCTGGTTCCTTCCGGCGCTGATGGGCGCCCA
>CP070656.1:1321678-1328328 GCA_020355065.1 Fidelibacterota bacterium
CGGAATTGCTCTGGGATTCATCCTGATCTGGGTGCGGGGTCTGCCCATGTTCTACCTGGGTCTGGTGGGCTTCCTCGGTGGAGTATTCTATACAGCTGGGCCGATCGCATATAAATATCATGCCTTGGGGGATCTACTGGTCTTTGCCCTGATGGGACCGCTCATGGTGATCGGATCATACTTCGCGCTCACGGGCAGCTACGAGGTATCGATCCTGTACGTGTCCCTGCCGGTGGGATTCCTGGTGGCGGCCATACTGGCGGCCAATAATTACCGGGACATCGCGCACGACAGGGAGGCCGGGATCAAGACTTTCGCCAGTATGCTGGGGTATACGGGAGCGAAGGTCGAATATTCTCTGTTGGTGTTGGGAGCATACGTAACAGTTGTCCTGATGGTGGTCTTTCAAATCCTGGAACCCTGGGCTCTACTGGTGCTGGTCAGTCTGCCGCCGGCATGGAAGAACCTGAGGGCGGTTTGGGCGAATACACCCGGGGAGGTGGAAGCCGTGGCCATGACCGACCAACAGACCGCCCAGGTACACCTGCAATTCGGTATTCTACTAGTGATAGGCTTGATCATAGGCGCGGTGATCTAGATGAAGCCGGTGGTCCAGTTAGGCACCCTAGCAGCAATCTTCTGGCTGTTCCTGTTTTCCCCCTGGACATCGGGGTGGATGAATTTCTGGGGCCAGATGGTCTCATTTACGGGGATTCTGGCGGGATCGGCCCTGTTGATTGATTGGCGGCGGCTGGACCCGATCTATGGCTTTCAACCGAATCATGCGTTGATTGGGGTAGTGTCTGCTGTCGTACTATACCTGATCTTTTTTCTGGGAGATCTGGGCAGCAGCGCCATTCTGGCGTTCGCAGGGTCACAGGTTGAGAATATTTATGCCAGCAAAGCCCAGGCCTCACCACTGCTTATCGGAGGCTTGCTTCTGGTGTGGATTGGTCCGGCGGAGGAGATCTTCTGGCGGGGATTCATCCAGCGTCGGCTGGGGGAGCGATTTGGCGTATGGAAGGGTTACCTGCTGGGGTGTCTGATCTACGGCGGTGTTCATCTATGGGCTTTGAATTTTATGCTGTTCATGGCCGCGCTCGTGGCAGGTTTGTTCTGGGGGGCGATGTTCATTAAATACGGATCGGTCTGGCC
Organism: Fidelibacterota bacterium; assembly: GCA_020355065.1. Classification (GTDB taxonomy): domain Bacteria; phylum Fidelibacterota; class Marinisomatia; order SCGC-AAA003-L08; family TS1B11. Next base: position 1,322,834 of record CP070656.1, read on the forward strand.
GGGAATCATATCGCATGCCCTGTGGGACGTGGCGATTTTCGTTATCTGGCCCATCGATTGAATGACCACGCAGCGGAGGCTAGAGTCGGGAGAAGTAACGGGGAAACTGATTCTCGAGGTATGAGTAATACCAACATGTTATTCATGTTAGAGATCGCATGGTTCATGAGGGTGACCACGTCACCTATTGATCGCAAAAAGGGACGGGCACTATGCCGGTTATAGACATCGAAGAGTTGCAGCGACAGTCGGGAATACTGGGTGAATCGGAAGCCATCCAGGAGGTTCTGCAAACTATCGCGCAAGTAGCCCCGACCGACATATCCGTTCTGGTGACGGGGGAATCGGGGACAGGGAAAGAGATGGTAGCTAAAGCCATTCACAAGGCCAGCCGCCGCAAATTCGGACCGTTGGTCACGGTGAACTGTGGGGCCATTCCGGCCGGGATCATCGAGAGCGAGTTGTTTGGGCATAAGAAGGGTTCCTTTACCGGTGCTGAAGAGACCAGGAAGGGTTATTTCGAAGCGGCGGATGAGGGGACCATATTTCTGGACGAAATCGGTGAGACACCTCTGGAGACCCAGGTGAAACTGTTGCGGGTCATCGAGCAGGGGGAGTTCATGCGGGTCGGAGATAACGTAACCCAGAAAGTGGATGTACGAGTCATCGCGGCGACGAACCGGGATCTAGGGGAGGAGACCCGTCGAAGCGAATTCAGGCAAGATCTTTATTATCGGCTCAAGACGGTTACGATCAACCTGCCGCCTCTCAGGGAACATACGGACGACATTCCCATGCTAGTGGAGCGTTTCGGCCTGGAGTTTGCCACCCGGAACGACCTGTCTTTCAGGGGATTCACGCCCGAGGCGATCAGGTACCTCAAGTCGTACAGCTGGCCGGGGAATGTGAGGGAGTTAAAGAATCTCGTGGAAAGCATTCTGGCCCTCAATCCGGGTGAGCGACTGACCCCAGAGATGCTGTCTTCGCAGATCAGGGTGAGTGGCTATTATGCCAAGGAAACGCTGCCGGTGGTTGTCGATACGCCGCCTGAGCAATCGGACCGGGAGCTAATCCTGCGGCAGCTGCTCTTTATTCGCCAGGATCTCAGTGATTTGAAGCAGATGGCCGCAGGGCGGGGGATGGTTGGGGGCCCGGTGGATCCCTACTTACCTTCGCCCCTTCCCATGGTAACTGAGGGCACGAAAACGGAGGTCTTTACGGGTGATGTCAGCCAGCTGGAGGAGCGGCCCCTGATCGACCCGGAGGCAGTGGGGGAGGTCACCATGGAGGAACTCGAGAAGGAATTCATCCATCAGACCCTGGTCAAGTTCAACCATAATCGCCGACGTACGGCCCAGGCCCTGGGGATTGCAGAACGCACATTATACCGGAAGATTCAAGCCTATGGATTGGATAAAAAGTAGCCTGATCACAACGGCCGTTCTGCTGGCCTGCAGTTGCGGCATCTATTCCTTCCGCGGGAATCTCCCGCCGCATATCAGGAGCATCGCGGTGGCCACGGTGGTGAATCAGACCTCCGAGTTTGCCGTGACAGATGCCGCCAGCGAGTTGGTAACCGATCTGTTCGTTGATGAGAACGTACTGCGAGTTACGGATGAAGATCGAGCGGACAGCAATCTGCAGATCACGATCACAAGGGTTACGGATCGACCGGCTACCTATACCGTTGAAGAGACGGTCCAGGAATGGCGGATCGACATCACCGCGAATGTGGTCTGGTATGATCTAGCCCGTAACAGGCCCCTTTTTGAGAAGTCTTTCTCCGGACTGGGCTTCTATCCACCGGGGGGTGATATCAGTGCCGACAACATTGACAATGACAATGATGGGAAGATTGACGCCGACGACGATGATGAGTTTGGAGATCCGAGGGAGTTTGCTTTGCGGGCAGCTATTCAAAAAATATCCCAGGATATCCTGAACGAAGTCGTTTCTACTTGGTAAAGTGTCAATGGAATAGAGTAGGGGTAGCATGACGCCAGTGACAACTATTCAACACCTGAGTGATCATGTCGGTCATGACGTGGAACTACAGGGATGGGTCTACAACACCCGTTCCAGCGGAAAGCTGGGATTCCTGATGATTCGGGACGGGACGGGGATCGTGCAGGGTGTCGTTTCCAGCCAGGGCGTGCCGGCAGAAGTGTTTGCTGCATTTGAGACGCTGACACAGGAATCGGCCATAACTGTGCGGGGAGAGGTGCGCGAGGACCAGCGGGCTCCCGGCGGATATGAAATCCTAGTTTCGGATCTGGAGGTGCATCAAATAGCGGAGGACTATCCGATCTCGCCCAAAGAGCACGGGACCGCTTTCTTAATGGATCACCGGCATTTGTGGCTACGGAGCCGCCGTCAACATGCCATCATGCTGATTCGGCATGAGGTGATCCGGGCCTGCCGTGATTTTCTGGACAGTAACGATTTCGTTCTGGTAGATACACCCATCATCACTCCCAATGCGGTGGAAGGAACCACCACCCTCTTTGAATTGGAATATTTCGGGCGTTCCGCGTACCTCACTCAGAGTGGACAGCTGTATAACGAAGCCAACGCCATGGCCTTGCGAAAGGTCTACTGCTTCGGTCCCACCTTTCGTGCAGAGAAGAGTAAAACCCGGCGGCATCTGACGGAGTTCTGGATGGTCGAGCCGGAGATTGCATACTGCGACCTGGAGTGTAACATAGGCTGGGCGGAGGAGCTGGTGGCCTATATCGTCAGACGGATCCTGGAGACGAGAATGGAACAGCTCAAGGTCCTGGAAAGGGACGTAGGTCGCCTCGAGGTGATTAAAACCCCGTTTCCGCGGGTGAGTTATACCGAAGCGGTGGACATTCTGCACAAGGCGGGGGTGGAGTTCGAGTGGGGAGGTGATTTTGGGGGCAGCGATGAAACCGTGATCAGTGAGCAATACGATCAGCCGTTGATCGTGCACCGTTTCCCCGCGGCGATCAAGGCCTTTTACATGAAACGGGATCCAGAGGATGAACGTCTGGTCCTGGGTGTGGATATTTTAGCCCCGGAGGGCTATGGTGAGATTGTAGGTGGCGGCCAGCGGGAAGACGATCTGCAGGTTCTCGTCCAGCGTCTTGAGGAAGAGGACCTACCCCGGGAGGTCTATGAGTGGTACCTGGATCTGCGGCGTTTCGGGACGGTGCCGCATTCGGGATTCGGGATGGGTATCGAGCGGGTAGTTGCATGGATCACGGGGGTTCAGCACCTTCGTGAAACCATACCATATCCACGAACTCTCACACGGCTGGAGCCCTGAGAGATGTCCTGGCAGATTGCTCTGGCTCAGATCAATCCCACGGTAGGGGATTTAGAGGGCAATCTTGACCTGCATCGTCGTGTGCTCAGCCAGATAGGCAGCCAAGCGGAGTTGGTCATATTTCCCGAGGGGGCCTTGTCCGGCTACCCGGCACAGGACCTGCTTTTTGAGAAGGCGTTTCTCGCAGACCTTCACACGGCACTTGAGAGGTTGGCGGGTGAAGTTGGGGCGCAATGGGTGATCACCGGTACCGTCCGTCAGGAAAGTGATTGCCTCTACAATACCGCGGCGGTACTCCATCAGGGCAAGGTGCATGCTTATCGTGATAAGACGCTTCTGCCCACATATGACGTCTTCGATGAGGCCCGCTATTTCACTCCAGCCGAGAAGATTGAACCCTTGGAGATCCAGCTGGCATCGGGGGAGAGGCTGCGTCTAGGCCTGCACATCTGTGAGGATCTATGGGACTATGTCTATCCGACCAAGGTCTGTGACGCTCTGGGCGAGCAGGGTGTGGATATCTTCATCAATATCAGCGCATCTCCTTTCCGTGTGGATCGTGATCCGCGCAGGCGGCAATTAATTGCCGATAAGGTACAGCGCTGGAATAAGCCCTACCTCTACTGCAATCTGATTGGTGGGCAAGACGAGTTGGTTTTTGACGGTCGGTCCCTGGCTTTCGATGAGACATCCACCTTAATTGCGAGCGGAGCAGCTTTCAAGGAAGATTTGATACACCTATCGCTGCTGGCGGAGAATCCACCTGCAGGCGGGCTGGAGGATCTTTCATCAAGGGAGGAAGAGTTAGCGGGTGCGATCACGCTGGGTATACAGGATTATTTCCGCAAGACGGGTCACAAGGAGGCAATCGTCGGCCTGAGCGGCGGGATTGATTCCAGTGTAGTAGCCGCTTTGGCTGTCTCGGCTCTGGAGAAGGACCAGGTCATAGGAATTGGTCTGCCGACGGTCTTCAGTTCCAGGGCGAGTGAAGAGGATGCCCGGCAGTTAGCCCATAACCTGGGTATGCGCTTTGAAGTGCTTTCTATCGAAGCGATGAGGCAGGAGATGCTGAGTACCCTGAAGCCTCTGTTCAAGGGTACCGAGGAAGGGATCGCGGAAGAGAACCTTCAGGCCAGACTTCGCGGGACGATGCTCATGGCGATCGCCAATAAAAGACAGGCGCTACTGCTAACGACCGGTAATAAGACCGAGATAGCCCTGGGGTATGCTACGCTCTATGGTGATATGGCCGGCGCTCTGGCTCCCCTCGGTGATGTATCCAAAATGGATGTATACGGGCTGGCACGTTATCTCAATGGCCGTGAAAGCGGTCTCATTATTCCACAGAGAGTCCTGGAGAAGGTACCCAGTGCTGAGCTGAAGCCTGTACAGGTGGATCCCTTCGATTACGAAGTAGTGAGCCCGCTGGTGGATGAGTTGGTGCTCAACCGGGCCACCGACGAGGATCTCACCGTCAAGGGATACTCTCCCGACCTCATTACCCATATCCGGACCTTGCTGGTCCAGGCCGAGTACAAAAGGCGACAGGCTGCCCCGACTATCCGTGTTACAGGCAAGGCCTTTGGTATGGGCCGCCGCTACCCTATCGTCAATCGTTATGGGAACTAGGCTTACGATCCGGTCACTTCCTGTCCTATTATTGCTGGGATCAACTTTGTCATCCGGTCCCGCTTATGCTCAGAAGACCATTACGGGCAAAACCTGGACCCGTTGGGACGAAGGCAGGAAGATTGCCTATCTGACCGGCTTCTATGCCGGCTTCACGGCCGACGGGGACCTATTCCGGCAGGCGGAGCGTGATCATCCACTGCGTAAACCGGCCGAAAGAAACCCCGCAAGCGTTGACCGTTATAAGGCTGAGAGGAGGGAGTATTTCAGCCGTGAGTTAAAGTATGACTTTAAGTTAATTATGGCGACGCTAGATGCGTTCTATACTGATCCAGACAACATGCCCATCCCGGTTAATGAAGCGATCCGCATTGTGGCGCTCCGAGCGGATGGCAACCATGAGCGTTCCGATTACCTGCTTCAGAGAGAGCGCCGTAAAGCGTTGAAAGGCCAGTAGGCCTTGGAGTGTTGCCGCACCCTAGATCCAATACTTTCCTGACGAGCAGCCAGCAAGTCATTCAAGCTCTTCGAGAGCGATTCTCACTACACATCGATCGCGAACATCCCATTTTTGGCC
>CP070656.1:1328428-1333291 GCA_020355065.1 Fidelibacterota bacterium
GGCGGATATGCGCGGACCCCGAGCAATCCCCCCCTTGATCCTGCCAGCGAGCCAGGCGGAGACAAAGCCCCCGACGAGCACGCCCAGGATCTCGAAAACCAACCAGTCTTTGAGAGGGCTGCGGCCGTCATTCTCCAGGTAGGCGGCATACATGCCGTTGCTAGCAGCATGCTCGGGGGCAACGGCATCCACGCCCACCGCGACGAAGGAGGTAAAGGCGCCCGAGGCACCCAGACCACGGCCCATGAGGAGGAAGGCGGCCAGCAGGGTAAGCCCCAGGCCGATCCCGGCCAGGTAGGGATTCCAGTAGGGACGAGGCCTGGCGGTCGATGGTGTCCCGGGGGTGCCGGATTCAGTTACATCCGGATTCATTGAAACAGCCTTTTCAGAAAGCTCTTTTTAACGGGCTCGATGACCGGGCGGTTATCATCCCGGGTCCAATCCTGGAAGGAGCCATCATAGAAGCGGGCATCATAGCCGAGATGTTTGGCGGTGAAGTAGACCAGGGAGGCCCAGATCCCGGTGTTGCAGTAGGTGACCACTGTGGCCCGCGGAAGGGCTCCCTTCTCATGGAACAATATTTCCAGCGTAGTTGTGTCCTTGAACCGGTAGACCGGGTCGTCAAGGGTGATATCGGTGATGGGAATACTGACCGCCCCGGTAATGTGGCCGTAGCGCGCGATCTTATTTTCCTTCTCCCGGCCTTCGTAGTATTCTCCAGGCCGGGCGTCGACGATGACCACATCCGGGTCTCTCAGTCTATCCTCCAGCCAATCGGCGTTCACGAACAAATCCGCACGGGATTCTATCGTGATGCTACCCATTTCCACGGCGGGAATCTCCGTGGTGACGGGACGGTCTTCAGCCAGCCACTGCTGAAGCCCGCCATCGAGCATCACAGCCCGGTCCCCCAAGCCAAGGTAGTCCAGGGAGAGGTAGGCCCGGGCAGCATATGGCGGACCCCAATCCTCGGCGTAATAGATCACGATCTGCGAATCATCGCTGATGCCGTGGGACTCGAAGTAGGCCCGGAGTTCGGATAGCGGTGGCATTTCATGGTGGAGGCCGTCGGGGGATTCGGTCAGCAGGTCCCGGAGGGAGACAAAGCGGGCACCGGGGATATGACCATCCTCGTACTTCCCTTTGCGGCCTACGTGCAGCAGCACCAGACCAGGATCATCGCTGTGCTCCGCCAGCCAGGCCGTAGTTACCAGCAGGGATTCGTGTGTGGTGTCCCCTCCGGCGGCTGCGGACAGCCCCGGCGGCCAACAGAGCAGACCCATGACTAAAACTGTGATGCCAGATCTCATGTGTTACTCCTACGTAGATGCATGTCCCGCTGCATTGGTTTCAATCGACTATTCACTGTCCAGAGCAACGACTCGTATCACCGGTCCGGTCCACCTCATCTAGTGCTGAGCTGACCTCAACTCGGCAATAATGCGGCTATCGACCCAGTAAAAGGCGTCCGTGCTATCGTTGAAGCGGTCGAAGAAGAGAAATTTCTCATCCAGTGACAACCAAGGGAAGGAAACGGAGTAGCCGTTATTGATAGCCTCCCCCATGTTGAGTGGCTGGGTCCAGGAATCATCGTCGTTGTGGAAGCTGATGTAGAGATCGGTCTCGACGCTGTGGGTTCCCGGTCGACTGGACGCGAACAACAGGTAGCTTTCGTCCGGTGCGATAAAGGGGGTATAATCGGCGCCCGCAGTATTGATCAGACTACCCAAGACCTCAGGAGGTTGATACCTACCATCCACCCATCGGGAGCGATAGATGCCCAGATTCCATTGGGATCCTTCCAGTTCGCTGGTGAAATAAAGGGTTCCATCGCGGGTAAACGAGGGCTGGATATCGCTTCTCTCGGAGTTGGGCGGCGAGCCGAGATTCTGCGGGGCACTCCATCCCGTCCCGGTTCTTTGCAGGTACCATATATCCCCCCTTCCATATCCTCCCGGCCGAGCGGAAACGAAATAGAGGCGTTTCCCGTCGCGAGAGAACACGGGAGAGTGGTCGTTGTGTTCCCCGGAGAAGGGGGCGACCTGAGGAGAGGTCCAACAACCTTGCTCCACTTTCATGGTCATGATCACACCCTTGCGGGTTTCCAGATTGAAGTTCATCCAGTAGACTTCCTTGCCACTCCGGTCGAAGGTGGGAAAGCAGTGCTGAACTCCCGCGATGGGCAGCACGGATGGCGCGAAAGCCTGAGGAACACGTCCCGGTGCTTTCTGGCCGAAGTACTTTCCCCGTAGAGCAGGAGAGAACCCATCCGCACGACCACCGCAGTCAGCGGGAGAACAGCCGGTCATTAGGAGGCATACCAGACCTCCCAGGATCATTCCTTGATAAACAGATAATCGAATAGGCATGATATCTCCTGTTAACAATGTTTTACCGGATAGGGCTCAGCCTTCAGGACGGTGTTCGACAGGCAACGTGACCTTCATCACCAGGGCTGATTGGGCACAGGCCATGGAAAATTCGCTCGACTGCTTGACATCGGCGGGTACGTGGGACAGATCGATGGCATCAAATCCGAATTTGCGGAAGAAGCCGTTGGCGGTATCCGTCAGTAGGTAGACTTGATTGATATCATATTGCCGGGCAAGATCGAGCATTGCATCGACCAAACAGAGCCCCAGACCTTTCCCCTGATCGGCCGGATGGACCGCCACGGAGCGCATCAGGGCTGAGCCGTCATAGAGTTCCAGGGCGGCGCATCCTACCAGCCGCGGGCCTCGCCAAGCGAGCAGTGTGGTGGCGAGATGATCGTCGAGACCCGCATCCTCCAAGCCTGCTGCCGTGAGAAGATTTCGAATTTCCGACCGATCCGAATCGCGGGCCGGCTCGATGCTGACTTCATTCATAGGTTCAAGTGACATTCCTATATCCCGGGTGAAGTGGTTTTTGCGGTCTCGCGATGTGCCGCAGTCTTGAGACAATCGGCCCGCTCATTTCGTTGTTGAAAGGCGTCCAGCATCAGACCGATGGCCTTGATGACCGACTCGCGGCCGGCGACGGGAATCTGCTCCAGCACCTGGCGATACTCTTCCAGCAGGCCATGTCTGACTTTCAAGACCTGTTCCGCACCGCGCTCAGTAATGGCGGCGCGAATGACACGCCGATCCTTGTCATCGGGGATCCGTTGCACGAATCGGCCGGCGACGAGTTGGTCCATGACGCGGGTCACCGTGCTGACATCCAGATAGAGCTGAGCCGCCAATTGGCCCATGGTGAGGGCACCATGTTCATAGAGCACTTCCAGGGCGTAGCACTGGGTTACCGAGACCCCACAGGAGGTGATTCTATGGCGGTCTCGGAACTGGTAACCCTTGATCAGTTCACTGAAGACGCGATATAGCCGTTCCGTTTGATCGCTTAGTGAGGCTGGCAATCCTTGCTCCTTACAATATTTGCATATAACAAATATATAACCAAATCGCAGGCCGAACAAGTCGTGATGTGCAGAGCTTCTTCGGAGTGCCCGGAGAGGCACTGGATCACATGGGCCATGATCCACACCGCGAAGAGCCAGCGCAACACTTGGGGACCTGTTGGGGAATTCCTATATTCAAGGACCAAGATTTTCTTCTGCAATGATCTTCCGAGACAAGAATAGACAGCGTCCATGGATACCGGGCAGAGCCATGCATACGTGGAAGCGGCCGGTTTCGTTCATGGCAGGGCAACCTGGCACACCCCGGCGGTGTCTAAGGACTGATGGTTAATCAGCTATGAATCTGGTTCATGAAACTTAGTCATCTCAGGATATTTCCAGCGGTTGTACTCGCGGCCCTGGCCTTATTGGTGCCTCCGCGTTTGGCAGGACAGGCCGGTGGACGGATATCGGGTTTCGTGCGGGACGCAGAGACGGGTGAGCCGTTGAAATACGCCAACGTGGTGTTGGCAGGGACCAACCGGGGCGCCGCCTCGGACGTGCATGGATTCTACGTGATCATCGGGATACCCCCGGGCGACTATACGCTTAAGGTCATGATGATGGGCTACCGGACCGGGGAGCAGGAGGTGGTTCTGGCGAGCGGTGAGGACCTGCGGGTAGACATGGAGCTGTCGGTGGAGGCCATCCAGGCGGAGGAAGTGGTGATCACTGCCGACCGGGTGCGGTTCGAGGAGGTGATGGAAGCCAGCCGGGTCCATCTAACTCCCCGAGAGATCAAGAGTGCCCCGGCCTTTGCAGAGGCGGATCTGTTCCGCACGCTGCAGCTGATGCCGGGCGTCCAGGCGACGAACGACTTTTCGTCAGCCCTGGTGGTACGGGGGGGCAGTCCCGATGAGAACCTGGTTCTACTGGACGGCATCGAGGTGTACAATCCGTTTCACCTGGGGGGCATCTTCTCGACCTTCAATGCTGATGCCCTGGCCAACGCCGAATTCATGCCCGGCGGATTTCCCAGCCCATACGGGAACCGTAACTCCTCGGTGCTGGAGATCACATCCAAAGAGGGCAACTCCAAGGGGGCGCGCTATTTCAAGGATAAGCCATACGCCGGGCTCTGGAACCTGAGCCAGCTGCAGGGTGAGGTGAGCCTGCTGAGCAGCAAACTGCTGGCGGAGGGTCCCATTTACAAGGGCTCCTGGATGCTGGCCTGGCGGCGCACGTATTATGACCGACTAATCGACCTGTATTACCTGTTCAAGGATGAGGAGCCGATCGGGGGCTATTTCTTCCGGGACGTGCACGGCAAGATCATCACGAATCTCTCCCCCACTGATCGGTTGATCTTCGCTACTTACCGCGGACGTGACTTCGCCGACCTCGACGTGGAAGAAGAGACAGGAGGCATCGACGTAGACCTCAACTGGGGCAACAGCACCGAGAGCATCCAATGGCGGCACGTTCCC
>CP070656.1:1333391-1356471 GCA_020355065.1 Fidelibacterota bacterium
ACTCAACCGCTATTTCCAAGTGAAGGATCCACACATTTTATTCAACACGTTTGTTCATTGCACTCAGAACATTGTGCTAGGTTTAGGTGCCGATTCAGAAAGAACCCTGCCACCTCTCCGCCCGGTATTTGCGAATAACGTTGTCTTCTCTGATTTGGGCTATTATCTCATTACTGTTGAAGACTCCCCGCAGGATCCTCTATGGGAAGGCAACATAATGTACGGTTCACCCCTGGGGATCACCCAGCCGTCCGGGGTCAAGCTGGCCGATCCCACGCTCTCGCTCGGAGATGATGATCTCTGGCGGCCGGCGATGGAGAGCATTCTCATCGATTCGGCGGTGGGGGATTACCCGCTGGTCTCCACCGATCTGGACGGCCAGCCGCGGGGTGTGACCAAGGATATCGGTGCCGATGAGTATTCCGATGATCCGGTGACCATCCGCCCGCTGACGCCCGAGGACGTGGGGCCGTCCTGGTGGCCACCGGCGCAGGAACTCCCGCGGGTGATCGCGGTAGGAGCCGGGCACGATTCACTGACGTACGCGGTAGGTCAGGCTCTAGCCGGAGATGTCATCGAGCTGGTGACTGCCGGCGGAGAGTATACCGTCAGCAGCAGTTTGCTGATCACCATTCCTCTGACGGTGCGGGCGGGGGCGGAGTTGGAGGTACGACCCGTGATCCGGAACATCGATCCTGACACCGGTACGCGGACTGTCATTGAGATCCAGGACGGCGGCCGCGTGACCCTGCGGGGCCTGGAGCTGGACGGCATGGCCGGTTCAGCGACGCCCGCCAAGTACCTGATACGAACCGATGACGATCCCATGTCCAAATCGTATACGCTGCGTGTGGAAGACTGCTACCTGCACGACGTGGTGCTGGGTGAGGACGGTAATTTCTTCCGGGCCTATGCCGGGACCTACGCCGATTCGGTGGTGTTCAGGGACTGCCTGTTCCGCAACAGCGGCAAGGAAGGTATCCGCCTGAAGGATGAGGCCAGCGGCAGCGGCAGCTACAACGTGGGATATTTCGAGCTGACCAATTCCACCCTCTGGCTGACCAGGAAAGAGGCGGTCTTCCTCTACGCCGGGGATGATGTTCCTTATACACCGGGGCCGGTCGTCAGGATCAATCACTGCACGTTCGATTCGTGTGCCTACGAGGGTTCCGCGGTCATCGCAGCCAGTGAAGTTGATGATACGGTCATCCGAAACTGTATCTTCAGCAATACGGCTATGGACTATCCCGCGGCGACTCTGTATGGAATCCAAGCCTCGATCGACTACAGCGACCTGTACCTGACCGGTTCGGTGGTGACTGAACGCAGCGCTTCGGTGGGGAATCATATGCTGGCCCAGGATCCAATGTATGCCGATCGGCTGGCGGGTGATTTTACGCTAGCCGAGTTATCACCGCTCAGAGGGCAGGCGGAAGACGGCAAATCCATGGGCGATCTGAGATGGTCGGGAGAAACGCTGATGATCCCTGGAACGCTGGTCCATGTCGTACCCGGTACCTTTCGGCTGTTCCAGAACTATCCTAATCCTTTCAATCCTGCTACACGCATCCCGTTTCGCTTGGGACATCAAGGCCATGTCCGGCTGGAGGTGTACAACCTGCTGGGTGACCGGGTGGCCACCCTGCTGGATCAGACCATGCGAGCCGGTGAACATACGTACATCTGGCATCCCCAGGACTTGGGCTCCGGCATCTATCTGGGGCGGCTTTCCATCAATGGTGATGTGAACGTCATTCGCATGCTTTACCTGAAATAGGTCCAACCCGGGTGACCCGTCATGCGGCATAACAGAATCGGTCAGCGCAGACTTTGCCTAATGATGGCTCCTCTGCTCATCGGGGGACTTGGCGATCTGAATGCCCAGGCCTGGCAGTCCGAAATTGTTTATTATGATTCCGACGAGAAGCTCGTCTATGAAGCGGATGAGGAAGGTAACCGCATTCCAGATTTCAGCTACGCCGGGTATAGCAATGGCAACGATCCCATACCCAACGTACCGGTCGTCGAGACCATCTCGCCCATAGACGGTGATAATACCCAACACATCAATAACGCGCTATTTCAACTCGTGTTGAGTTATCCCGTAGGGGCCGATGGTTTTCGTGGCGCGCTGCTGCTCACGCCGGGCACCTATGAGATCAGGGGTACGATCAACCTGGGATTCGATGGAGTTGTGCTGCGTGGCAGCGGGGACGGAGAGAGTCCGGATTCGAACACGATCCTGCTTGCTACGGGGAACGAGCCCAACCAGCGCACGGTGCTGGAGGCAGGCGGGGGCGCGGTGACACACTGGGGGGACTCGGTGAGTGGAACCACTGTGGCCATCACGAGTGATTCGGTTCTGGTGGGAGAACGATCGTTCACCGTGGCGGATGCGCGTCCATTCGCCGTGGGAGACAACATCATCATCTACCATCCCTGCACGGCCGCATGGCTGGCGGCGATCGACAGCGGCGGCACACACTCCGACCTGGGGGGCGCCGAACCGGGGGTGGATGTCCCCTGGACCGTGGGTAGTCAGCCGATCTCCTTCAACCGGTATATCACCGGTATTGCCGGGGATACCATCACGGTGGATGTACCGGTCTACAATCACCTGGTGCGGAGTCTCTCCCCCTCGTATATCTACACCTATTCCCGGGGGAGTTTGAGGAGCCGGATCGGGATCGAGGACCTGCGGATTCGGATCCTGGCGGACGGGACGGGGAATGAAGATCACGCCTGGAACGCTATCGACCTGTTCCTGATCGAGGACGCCTGGGTCCGGAACTGCACCATGTCGGGTTTTGGGCTATCGGGCGTGCGAACCGGTACGGCTACCCGGGTGACGGTGGAAGATTGCCGTGCCATCGAACCGATCTCCATTATAGACGGGGGCCGGCGCTATAACTTCCAGGTGTACCGAGCTTCACAGCAGATCCTGTTCAAGGATTGCCATGCCTCGGAAGGCCGCCACCATTATATGTCCAACGGTACCAGTTCCACGTCCGGGATTGTCTTCGTGGACTGCACCTCCCAGGGGGCGTATGCCTCCAGCGAGGGCCATCGCCGCTGGAGCACCGGTCTGCTCTATGATAATCTTGTGGAGCTGGACGGGCCAAGACCGGGTTATAATCCGCGACTGTTAGGGCTCTATAACCGGGGGTACTATGGAACGAGTCATGGCTGGTCGGCGGCACATTCGGTGGCCTGGGCGTGTGATGTCCATGATGGGGATCTGATCGTGCAGAAACCCCCTACCGCGCAGAATTATGCTATCGGCTGTTTCGGAGGGCAGATTACCGGCGAGGCACCCCCGGCTTCCTTTGATGAACCGGAAGGCTACATCGAAGGACCCAATACGCAAGGACTTCATCCCCGCTCGTTGTACTATGCCCAGCTGGAGGAGCGGCTGGGCGGGATCGCGGGCGTTGCCGATGCAGAGCGGAACCGTTCGCCCATCCCTGAGGGACTGACTCTCCATCAGAATTATCCCAATCCCTTCAACGGGATGACCAGCCTTCGGTTTGACCTGGTCGTGGCGGCAAACATAGGAGTAGTTGTCCACGATGTGTGCGGCCGGATGGTGGCCGAGCTGGCCGAGGGGTGGATGGATGCGGGAGCACATACGGTGGCATGGGACGGCAGGACATCCCGGGGGGAGGAGATGCCTTCCGGTATCTATATCGTGCGACTGAGCACAGAGAATTTCTCCCGCAGCGTGAAGATGATTCTCCTTAAGTGAGTATCCACGATAGCAGACATGTCCTCAGAATCGTCAGATTGGCAAATATCCTTCGGGATAAGCAGGTTCCCGTATCTTTCAAGAAGCTATCTCATGCAGGTGGTACCATGATGCATAAGAATCCAGAAAGCCGGTTCCAAAAACCAGCCAGCAAATCTCGCCTGATGAAGATCTACGGTTCCTTCCTTGGCATGGCGGTGCTATTCTCAGGAGGTGGCTGCCGGAGATCACAACCAGTGATCGAGGTTGATGTGGCCCGTATTGACCGCGGCCGGATTGTGGAGGCGGCGGACAAATATTTGAACGAAGCGCCCCTCACCATCACCGCCTTTCCGGCGGTCCGTTCCGCCGGTGGACTACATGAATTCTACTCGGAGGGCGATTACTGGTGGCCGAATCCCGATGATCCGGACGGTCCCTATATCCGCCGAGATGGTATGTCCAATCCTGACAATTTCGATGCACATCGACGGGTGATGGTCCGGCTCAGCCTGATCGTACCTGCGCTGACGGCCGCCTACGTCGTGACTGGTGACGAGACGTATGCTACCCATGCCATGGCCCATCTACGGGCCTGGTTTCTCGACGACGAGACGAGGATGAAATCCCATTTGCTGTACGGTCAGGCGATCAAGGGGAGGGTGACCGGCCGGGGCGTGGGGATCATCGACACGATCCATCTGATCGAAGTCGCCCGGTCGATCAAGATTCTGGCTGAAGCGGGAATCATAGAGGGGCAGGACCTGGAAGGCTTGAAAGGGTGGTTCGCGGAGTATCTGCGCTGGATGACCACCCACGAATATGGCATCGATGAGCGAGACCGCACCAACAATCACGGCTCCTGCTGGGTGCTTCAGGTAAGCGCATTTGCCCAGCTGGTGGGGGATGAGGAGACGCTGACGTATTGCCGGGAGCGTTTCAAGACCGTCCTGGTGCCGAACCAGATCGCGGAAGAGGGGAGCTTTCCGCTGGAGCTGGCCCGGACGAAGCCGTACAGCTACTCGCTATTCAACCTTGATATCCTGGCAGCCATCTGCCAGGTGCTGTCCACGTCGGAAGATAATCTCTGGGAATTCAGCCTGCCCAACGGGGCCGGTATGCGCAAGGCCATGGAATTCATGGTGCCCTATATCGCGGACAAGGCGTCCTGGCCTTATCCGCCGGATGTGATGTACTTCGACAAGTATCCCATCCGGCAGATCAGCCTGCTGTTCGGCGGTCTCGCCTACCGGGAGGCTGGGTACATCGACCTGTGGGGCACGCTCAATCCCGATCCGGAAGAGAGGGAAGCGCTGAGGAACTTCCCGCTCCGCCAACCCGTCCTCTGGGTGGGGGGCTAGTCCGATCAACATTCGCCGCGGTCGACTCTGGTGGCGATACCAAGTGGAAGGTACATCATGAAGCTGCTGGCAATCCTGTTCCTGGCAGTCCTGTCCGGCACGATGCTGTCGGGGGGAGAGTTTCCGTGGTCGAAGATCGAGGCGATCAAGGCCCAACTGTTGCGGAAGGACGAGATCTACGAGGGTCGTTTCCCGGAGTACACGCGGGACGGCGCGTGGACCTTCCGGAAGAAGGTGAACTGGTTCTCGGGATTCATCAGCGGAGAATTGTGGTATCTCTACGAGATGACTGGTGATGAAGAGCTGAAAGAGAGGGCGCTGGCTCACGCGGACGCCTTGCGCTCCTACGCCGGTATCGACTATACGCACGACATGGGCTTCATATTCCTGCCCAGCGTGGTCCAGGCCTATCGCCATACGGGGGAGGAGCAATACCGCGCCGCAGGCGTCCATGCAGCCGATATGCTGGCCAAGCGATACAATCCGCAGGGCAAATTCCTGCGGGCATGGGGGAAACTGGGTTCTGACGACAGGGCTGGCTGGATGATCATCGATACGATGATGAACCTGGAGCTCCTGTTCTGGGCTACGGAGGTCACCGGGAACAGAGACTACTATGATATCGCCTGTCGCCATGCGATCACGACTATGAGCGAAAGTGTGCGTCCGGATGGATCCTCGTATCATGTGGTGGAATTCAACCGGGACACAGGTGTTGTTGAGCGTAAGCGAACGCACCAGGGCTTCAGCGATGAATCCACCAGGGCCCGTGGTCAGGCCTGGGGGCTGTATGGGTTCGCCAATGCCTATCGACGGACAGACGATGAGCGCTTCCTTACCGTGGCACGAAAGATGGCCGACTACATGATCGGACACCTGCCCGAGGACTCCGTCCCGTACTGGGACCTTAATCTGTCAGGAGAGGATGTCTTGCGAGACGCTTCGGCCGGCGCTGTGGCCGCTTCCGGATTGATGCTGCTCGCGGAGGTCGAGCAGACAAAAGAAGACTATGAAAAATATATGGCCACAAGCGAGAGGATCACGCGGTCCCTGCTGCAAAACTATTTATATACTGAGAGCACCAGGTCCAAGGAAGAAGGAATCCTGCTGCATACCATTTATCATTATCACAATAAGTGGGGTGTCGATGAATCCTACCCGGCCGGTGATTATTTCTTCATCGAAGCGGTTTGGAAACTATGGAAGAAGCTAGAAGCAGAGAATCCCATCACGGACAGCCCGCAACGTTAGACGTATCGGGAAGTGAACCGGGGATCAGTTGCCGGAGATCTCATTGAAGATCAGGATCTCGGTATCGTAGGCCGTTTTATCAATGCCCACCACGCGGAATAAGATCTCGAAATAATCCGGGGTGGAGCCGAACCGCTCCTGGAACATCCGGGCCAGTTGGGAGCTCGTCTCAGGCCGGGTCAGGTAGTTCGCAATTTCGGGTGCACCCAGCGATGAGTAGGAAGCAATGATCAGAATGGTATTATTGGCCGGTCCGGGCAATTTCAGCGCCAGCACCAGATCCTCATTCGGGCCGGGGGAGTGGAGGTCGGTCTCGAAGACCTGCCGTTCCAGAGAATCTGTCGGAGCATAGATCACCCGGTGGGGTGTGATCTCAAAATCAAAATGAGAACTCGCCAGAGTATATTTCAGGGTATATAGGGTCTTGATGCTGCCTACGAAGATGATGTTGTACTCATCCAGGATCTGGGGAATGATATCAGAGGACTTTCTTAATATGGGATGTTGATGCGCTGAGAACAGCATCGAGAGTACTGGGGGTAGACTCCAGATACTGTGATAGGGGAAGTAAGGCTCGTTCGTAGGTGTGATTGTTCGATCCGGGTATTGGGATCTCAGATTATCAAGGTCTTCCAGGGAGTTGATGCTGGTATCACGAACACTGAATTCTCTTTCATATTCGGTGCTGGCAACATCAAACATGAAGTGATCGCCGGGCACGACGAGAATGGGCAATGTGGAGTGGATATAGTCATTCCAGATGAAGTTGTCCGGTTCAACGATCGAGTAACGATCCAGTTGAGCGCGCATCGACTGGGTATGGGTGATCAGAGCGGCTACAGTGACGACAAGTACGAGTATGATAATTGCTGCGTAATGTCTGCGGATGTAGTTGGCAATATATTTCGGTGAGGTAATTCCTTCTGATCTCTGGGTGAAACGAACCTCATAATGTCCTTTGGGAATAACGACCTGGCACTTGTCATTCTTGCCTTCGGTAAAATAGTAGCGCTCCAACTTTTTCCGCAGCTGGTAGGTGTGTGAACGGACAATAGTATCTTCGGCAGGATTGAAATCGGGGCCTTTTTTGAAAAATTCTACGGCGATAGTCGTCTCTTTGAGGGCTTTGCCCGTGACGGCTGATTCGAACAGATACTTTAAATACTGAACATAGGTCGGAGAATTGCAGAACTCCTCGCTCTCAATGATTTTGTCGATGACTTTTTGTCGAGCAGCGTCGTTGGTCATGGTTTAATCAGTAGATGATACCACACGTATTTTCAAAATGCTAGGGACAATATGCGAATTCAATGTTTTTCACCGTGTTTCACAGTTTTTCACTCCATAATAAGGTACTGGACGGGATAACTTTATGGCAGGTTTATGAATTGGCTTGTCTGAATGCTCCGGCGTACGTTTCATGGGGAAAGATACATTTCAAGTTCTGAAAATTTACTTTACCCGCATCTTGCGACCAATAACAATGCACCTGCGGATGGATTGTAGTGCAATATTCAAGTCCATGTAATTGCAGTGCTTAATGAATAAAAGGAGGGTCCCATGAGAATAAGTATGATAAGCAATTCCCTGCTCATCCTAATTACTCTGGGATTGGCCACAGCCTCGGCACAATGGGAGGTGTATGATTGCGACCTATTACCTCAGTATACCGATGGATGGCATGAGAGTAATGCCACGAATGATGATGGTGCTACCGAAATCATGTATGTAATGGAGGATCCTGATATCCCTGGGAATAAGATTCTCGTGGTTGATTCACGCGAAGTAAGTGCTGGCTTCGAAGAGGAGTGGAAATATTTATGGGGCGGAAATGCCAATACGGGCATGACACTGGTATTTCGGGCTGTTGCCCTGGATACGGCGGTCTTTGATCGTGATCTTTGTGTGGAACCATATAACGGTGTCGCCAGGGAAAGGATACTCACGAAAGAAAATGGCACCGTTGTGAAATTCGATAAAGCCGCGGTGGAGACGGATATCGATGCGACCGTATGGCACATCTATCGCATTACTACCCAAGTTGATCAGTTCGAGCTATTTATCGATGAAGACCCGCTCTCTTATATGACCGTAACCGGCCAAACCAACGTGGAGAAATACTTCCGCTTCGGTGATTGTGGAGGCGATAGTTATGGTGCCAAGTATGACTGGTTTGCTTGGGACACAACGGGTGCCTATCCTCCGGGACAAGGAACCGACTTGCCGGATACCTTGGCTGGTCTGGCACCAGCCAGTGTGGAAGGAGCCGATCTGCCTCCCCGGTACTTTGAACTAGGCCAGAACTATCCGAATCCGTTCAATCCAGCGACTGAAATTCGATACGAAGTAAGTGAAGCTGCTGCGGTTCGTTTAGCTATCTACGATCTGACCGGTCGTCTGGTTCACACGCTGGTTAATGAAATGAAACAACCGGGCACGTATCATGTGCAGTGGGATGGGCGTAATGCCAATGGTAACCTTCTGCATTCGGGCGTGTATTTCTATTCACTGCAAACCGGTAGGTCCAGCATTACCAAGAAAATGCTATTCTTGAAGTAGCAGAAAGATGAAGGCAAGTGACAGGCCAGGGATTAATGCACTCCTGGCCTGCTATCGTCACCAGGATCCCGGACTGCAGATGGTATCCAATTCGATCGTGCCGGTATCTACCAGATCGATGGGATGTCTTGTGTCAGAAGTAAGCGTTTTGACTCATTAACCTGTTATCGCGCTTCTTAATTAGGTGGTCATCATTTTGATATCGTATTTGTCCTTGTTGAGGCTACTGAATAAGCTGGATTATCGGATTCTAGAAATGCAATCCCATGGGAGCTAGCAGAACGAGTTGATATTTCCAGAATCGCATCGCCGGGCATGCTAAAATATCTCACACTAAGCAACTATCTATTGATCCTACTGTTCATGGTGGCCTGTTCTGACCAGCCTGAGTCTAGGCAGGTGACGGGTGATGCGGTAGCGGTGTCTAATACAGTACCCTGGTATGTACGGATGACTGATTCGGAGATATATCGTCGGGGTAACTCGCTGGAATATGGCGGAAGTGATTCCAAGGCCAAGTGGAATTATCAGACCGGCCTGTTTCTGAAAGCGACCTTTGCCGTTTGGCAGGAAACCGGGCAGCATAAGTATTTTGATTACGTAAAACGGATTGTCGACTCATATTTAGGGCCGGATGGCTCAATCAAGACTTATAAGATGGACGATTATAATCTTGATAAAATCAATTCGGGTAAGGTCCTGCTATCCCTGTATCGTGTTACGGAGGAAGAAAAATATAAGCAGGCAGCTTTCATCCTGCGCCAGCAGCTGGAAAACCAACCCCGTACTTCAGAAGGTGGGTTCTGGCATAAGCAGCGCTATCCCTGGCAGATGTGGTTGGATGGTATCTATATGGCTTCACCCTTCTATACCGAATTCTCCCAACTGTTTGATCAGCCGGAAGGATTTGATGATGTGGTCACCCAGATTCTTTTGATTGATGTACATACACGCGACCCTGAAACCGGGCTTCGGTATCATGGTTGGGACGAAAGTAATGATCAACGCTGGGCCAATCCTGAAACTGGCTGTTCACCGAACTTCTGGGGCCGGGCAATGGGTTGGTATGCCATGGCCCTGGTGGATGTTTTGGATTTTCTACCGGTCAACCATCCTAAAAGGGGGCAAATCCTCTTCATTTTCAGGGATGTAGCCACCGCGATCCGTGCCTATCAGGATGATAAGAGCGGATTATGGTATCAGGTGCTTGATCGGGACACCCGCAAGGGAAATTATCTGGAGGCTTCCGCTTCTTCCATGTTCGTATACGCCTTAGCTAAAGGCGTTCGAAAAGGCTATCTTAATACAGAGTATCAGACTGTGGCGGACCGCGGTTATCATGGCCTGCTTGAAAAACTGGTGATGATCGAAGCGGATGGCCTGGCAAGTCTGACCCGTATTTGTAGCGTGGCTGGCCTGGGAGGGGAACCTTATCGGGACGGTTCCTTTGAATATTACATCAGTGAGCCGGTTGTTATGAATGATTTGAAGGGGATCGGACCGTTTATACTGGCCAGTATGGAGATGGGACAGTAGCCAGCAGGAACTGTAAGTTGAATAGATGAGGGTCCGAACTTTGGCTTATACCTAGAATATGAGTTAGAGACAGGCATGAAGAGGTTGAGGCATATGGAACGTTGGTTGTTGTTATGTCGGACGATACGAAATTATTCGCCGTTTATTGTAATGACTCTTCTGACAACGGGTCATTTGTACGCGCAACAACTGGCTTTCCCCGGTGCGGAAGGCTATGGACGCTTCACGACCGGTGGCAGGGGCGGGGAAGTGATCGAAGTAACCAATCTCAATGACAGCGGACCCGGCAGTCTACGTGCTGCGGTTAACACGAATGCTACTCGGACGATCGTATTTCGGGTGTCCGGCACGATTACCCTCGAGTCGAGATTAGAGATCAAGTATGGCAATCTTACCATTGCCGGTCAGACCGCGCCGGGTGATGGCATCTGTCTGCGTAATTATGATCTGAAGGTGGAAGCCAGCAATGTGATCATCCGCTATCTGCGTTCCCGCTTGGGTGATTCAGCCAGGATCGAGGCGGACGCTATGAGTGGAACCGGTCAGAAAGATATTATCATCGATCATTGTTCGGTCAGTTGGTCGGTGGACGAATGTATGTCTTTTTATGGAGGTGAGAATGTCACGATTCAGTGGTGTCTGATCAGTGAGAGTCTGCATAACTCCGTGCATTCAAAGGGTCCGCACGGCTACGGTGGCATCTGGGGGGGAGTCAACTGTTCCTTCCATCACAATATGTTCGCGCATCATACTAGTCGCAACCCGCGTTTCAATGAGGGTGACCGCGAGTCGTATGGGCTATATGACCGCAATGTCGACCATCGCAATAACGTGATCTACAACTGGGGAAGCAACAGTGCGTACGGGGGCAAGGGCGGCTGGTACAACCTGGTTAATAACTATTATAAATATGGTCCCGCAACGTCGAAGCGGGATCGTATCGTTGAGCCCTATGATGATGTCGGCTGGTGGTATATCGAGGGCAACTTTGTTTATGGTTATCCGGAAATAACAGCTGATAACTGGGCTGGCGGCGTTCAGAACGTGGTCCTTGAGAGGATACACCAATACACCCCTTTCCCATATGCATCGGTTGTAACGCACACGGCGGAGAACACTTTCGAAGTGGTTTTGGCGGACGTCGGTGCTTCGCTGCGGCGGGATTCCATTGATGCGCGGATCGTCCATGAGGCCCGGACCGGAACGGCCACCCATGGGGGCCTAACCGGCGACAGTACGGGTATAATCGACTCGCAGGAGGACGTAGGAGGCTGGCCGGAGCTACATACCTACGATGTTCCGGCCGACGGAGACCACGATGGTATGGCCGATGATTGGGAGGCGGCCAACGGATTGGACTCGACCGATGCCTCTGACCGCAATGGGGATTTCAACGGTGACGGGTATACGAATCTTGAGAAATACCTTAACAGTTTATGTGAACGGACGGACTTTCTGATGGCTCCGGCGGAGCTGGCGGCCATAACGCTATCCCACGAAGAGGTTCGGTTGACCTGGAAGGAGAATGCGCTGAACGAGAGCGGCTTTGCCATCGAACGTTCGACCGGGGACACGAGCGCATTCGTTGAGATTGGAACCGCAGATGCCGATGCCAAGGAGTATGTGGATAGTGGACTTTCGCCGCTGACGACTTATCACTATCGTGTGCGCGCTTTCAACGCGCAGGTCCAATCGATTTACACCACCTTAGCTCAGGTGACGACGCTGGATGAGAGTGGGCGACCCTTGACAGCCAGGAATCCCACACCCGCTGACAGTTCCACGGGCGTTAAGATTGAGGACCCGTTACATTGGGAAGCGGCCGTAGCGGCTACTTCCTACGAGGTCTACCTGGGGACCACCCTCCCTCCCCAATACCAGGGTACCCAGACGGCGACCGAATACGAATATCGTGATCTACAGGACTCCACCACCTATTACTGGCGGGTCGATGCGGTGAATGACAACGGCACCACAACAGGAGCTGTCTGGCGGTTCACAACGGCACCGTTCACGAAAGCAATGATCGCGTATTGGCCGCTGGACGAAGGGTACAGTTCACTGGCAGAAGATGTCACCGGCAACGGACATTGGGCCTATCTGAAAAACATGCCCTACACTGTCTGGATTACCGGCAGAATCAATACAGGGTTGGAATTTGATGGTGTGGAAGATTTCTTGGAAGTGCGGGATAAAGAGTTGATCGACATAACGGTTAGGAGTCTCAGTATCACCTTCTGGCTGAAGCAGGATGGTGGATCTCCGGCAGCACCCTGGCTTTCCAAGGCTAAATTTTCAGAGGGGAGCCTGGTGCGCGGTTATGAGATCTACCACGATGAAACCGACAAGGTAGGATTCGCTGTCGGGGATGGCGAGCAGGTATCCCGTGCTGAGGTGTCCAGCAGCGGTTTCTCGACCGGTGCCTGGATCATGGTGACCGCTGTCCGTGACCGTTCCGATTCAACACTAAGGCTGTACGCGAATACCGATCTGTTGGCATCCGCGCCGGACAGCACCTGGAACATATCCAGCTCCAACGATCTGTATGTGGGTACCAATAAATTAAGGGCTGGTTACCTGAAAGGAGTCCTTGACGAGGTACGCATCTATAATTACGCTCTGGATGAAACCGAGATCCAGAGTCTGTACGATGAGGGCATGACGCATCAGGTACAGGCGGGATGGGCCCAGCTGCCCCATCAGCTGGACCTGGGGAATTATCCCAATCCGTTCAACAGCAGTACGATCATAGCTTATTCGGTGCCGCGGACGGGGCACGTAAACCTGGCCGTCTATGATCTACTCGGCCGGGAGGTCATTTCCCTACTGGATGACGACAAGGTTGCCGGGAGTTACACTTTCAGATTCGACGCGGCCCGTTTATCGAGCGGCATATACTATATCCGTTTAGCTCATGAGAGTCAGGTCCGGCTCCAAAAGATGATCCTGTTAAAATGAGCCGGATCGAGAATCACGAGATAATCGAGGGGGACATACTTTGGAGGCACAAGTCTTGATGAAGCGAGCAACACATTCGTTCATGACACAACTCATCCTTCTCATGGGTATCGGCCTGTTGATTTGCCCAGGGACAGTTGCAGCTGCCGGTAAGATCGTTGGTGTGGTGAGTTCAAGTACCACTGGGGAGCCGCTGCACGGTGTGAATGTGGTGATCAAAGGTACGTACCTGGGAGCTGCGACAGATCCGGATGGGTACTATCATGTTCTGAACGTTCCAGTAGGTGTCTATGAAATCGAAGCCTCGATGATAGGGTATAAGATCACGACGCTGCTTGATGTACAGGTTTCCATTGATCAGGTGACCAAGCTTCATATTCAGATGGAGGAGACCGCGATCGAGGGGGAGGCGATCACCGTAATTGCTGAGCGGGATATTCTGCACAAGGAGATTTCCAACAGCCAGCAAGTTGTCACGGCGGAGCAGCTGGTAGAAGCCCCTGCGGTGCATACCCTGAACCAGTTTCTAGGCTCCCTGGCGGGTGTGACCGGCGAGCGGCGGATTACGGTTCGTGGGGGTTCGGCCGAGCAGACCGGTACGATCGTGAATGGTTTGAGTTTCGTGAACCAACGTATCGGGAAGGCCGAGGCAACCATTCCGCTCAGTGCCGTGGAACAAGTTTCCTTACAGACGGGGGGATTCAGCGCGGAGTACGGCAATTTCCGCTCGGGCATATTAAATGTCACGACCAAGAGTGGTGACCGAGATGCCTATCACGGGACATTTAGCTACTCGCGGAACATACCCCATATGAAACGGTTCGGGAAATCGCTGTGGGATCCGACGAACAACGGGCTGCGTCCGTTTCTGGATCCGGTGGTGTCATTCATGGGCACCCAAACGGGGTGGTTAGAGGTGACAGGACACGATACAGCCGAGGCGGAGTACCTCAGGCAGGGGCATCATTCGTTTACGGGCTGGGAGATGGAGGCTCTACGGTATAATCGCAGTAAACCGGCGGAAGAACAGGTTACGGCGATGGACCTATACTTGTGGTCAGCATGGGCGCACCAGACGGTCCCTGATTTTGAGAAGCTGGAGGAACTGTATCCCGAATATGAGATCACTGACGAGCTGAAGCAGGCGCTGCGTGACCATGCTCATGAACGGGAAGGACTGCACGAGGATTTCGATCTTGATTTCGGATTTGGTGGCCCTGTTCCGCTGGTAAGCAAGGCTCTCGGCGATGCCACTTTCTACCTCTCGAACAAGACGACCAACTTCAACTACGTCCAGCCGGTCATGCGGAATGCAGAGTTCACATCGATCACGATGTTGACCCTAAAGGCGAATCTGTCCAAGGAGACAACGTTAAAACTCAATGGTTTGTACAGGATCGTTGAGGGGACTCAGACGACATTTCCGACTGATGGTACGATACCGGATCTGGAGGGTGGTGGCGATACCATGCCGATCGACAACCTGGAGATATTCGTGGATGAAGTTCCCCACCTTTCCATTGACAAATATATCTATTACTGGCATCCCACTTTCTGGCAGCCTAAAGACCAGACGACGATATTAGGGGGGCTGACCCTGGACCGGATGATCAATCCGGAGACCTTCTGGCAACTGAGTCTGTCCTATGCCTGGCACAGGGACTTTTTTGAGCCCAAGGAAACCAGGGACCGGACGGCCCTGATCAACTTCGGTCCGATCTGGGTGAACGAGATGCCCTACGGAGTCGTCTTCCGGCCTGATACGGTCTACTACGATCCAGACGATGCGAGCAAGTATTTCGTCCACGATCGCTATGAGGCGCCGCCGGGGATGAACCGCAGATTCTCCTCCAAGGTGGGTGAATATCATGAGAATTCGGTGACGCAGCAATTCCGGTTGAAATACGATTTCACCAGCCAGGTAAACCGCACCAACCTGATCAAGTTCGGTGGGGAGCTGAATTATTTCGACATCAGCAACGATAACTGGCGCTGGTGGGAGGGGGATGATACGATCTATGAGTTGCGTGACCGGCGGAACCCGTGGCAGCTGGGCGGTTATGTCCAGGATCAGGTCTCACTGGAAGGTATGGAAGGCCGTCTGGGGATACGGTTTGATTATTACAACTCGGGCGGTGGTGTCTGGCCGTCAGGTGATCCCTGGTGTGAAGCCGCATTCACCAAGGGATCGGAGGGGGATGATCCGGCCCAGTTGAAGCAGGACCTGGAAGCGGGGAAGAATATCATCTGGACACGCTGGCGTGCGGTGGATGACAGCCTGGGCGGCACGCTGTTGGAGAAAACGAAGAACTATTTCACGATCAGTCCCCGCATCGGTATTTCCTTCCCGATCACGGAACGCTCGAAATTCTTTTTCAACTATGGACATTTCCGGTCGCCCACCCCCTATTCACAAATGTTCATGTACAAGATGCGCTTTTACAAGCGCGGCTTGTTCGACATAGGGAATCCCAATCTGGAACCACCGCGAACCATCTCCTACGAACTGGGAGCCGCGTACAATCTACTGGACCAGTACCTGATCCAGCTGAGTACCTACTACAAAGATGTCACCGGCGAAGCGGCTGATATTGAATTCAACAACATGTCCGGCTCGCTCGATTACCATGGCTGGCTGAGCAACCGGTGGGAGAATGACCAGGGATTCGAATTGCGGATTACGAAGAATCAGGGTGCATTCCTAACCGGTTGGATCAATTTCTGGTACGTCATCGACAAGAACGGCTATACCGGCCGGGAGAGTGCCTACGAGGATTCAGTACGCAATGCCCAGGCGGGAGCCTTGTATGCCGGGGAGGAGAACAGTCCGACCCTGATCCCGCGCTTTTCGGCGAATGTGTCCTTCCATACACCGAAGAACTGGGGGCCGCAGCTGTTTGGTATCGACTGGCTGGGTGGCTGGATGGTGAGCGTGCTGCCGGAATGGCGCCAGGGGAACCTGTTCACACATAATCCGGCCGACATCCACAACATGACCAACAATCTGCGGTGGCCGGACTACGCCATGGTGGACCTGAAGATGTCCAAACGGCTCTCGGTGGCCGGTGTCCACCTGGATATGTACGTGGATGTCACCAATATATTCAACATGAAAGTCAGCGAGATGGACGAGGAGTGGGCTTTCCGAACCCCGGAGGAAATGGATAATTACTTAAACTCGCTGCATCTACCGATGTACGACTCTGATGAGTATGACATCCTGCGGGAGAAGAATCCCGGATTGTTCATACCGGGACATGACGAGGTAGGTGAGCTCCGTTCCAAGAGAAAGCCGTACATCAACGATCCCGACAACAAGATGTTTCTGTATGGAGCGCCTAGGGATATCTGGTTCGGGATAAAGATCACATTCTAGCGACGGTGAAGGGTCCAAACTTTTAAGATATGACCAGGAAAATGCGAATTATGCATCCTAATAAGCAACAAGCCATCCATCCCCTGATACCCGTTTTGGCCGGGATGATTCTATCACTGGTTGTGATACCCGGATCAGGACCTCTGGTAGCGCAGGAAAAGAGAGCAGTGATCCGGGCAAACCGGGTCTGGTGTGGTATGGTGGAGTATGGCGGATCAGGGGGGGCTTTCAACTACGCCTCCAGTTGGTTCCCGGCGGACTACAATTGCATGGGCCCCTCCATGGAACGGGGATCGGGCATGACCGGATCGAACATTGCCACCGCCAGTACCAACTGGACGGACCCGGACGGGATTCTGATTGCGAAGGCCGCTATCAGGCCGCTGGATCACTATACGAATTGGTATGTCAGTTCTCCGATGACGAATTACATCCGCTGGGCCTACCCGACCAGTATCGTGAACTATGATAATGTCACCCTGGACGAGTGGGGTGACGTCGATCCCAGCAAGATGGTGGGGACGAGTGATCAAACCGCAGAGGTGGCGTTCGTGAATGCCATGGGCGTGGAGATCAAACGCAGGGTGTTTGCCTGGAGCCAGCAGTTTCATGA
This sequence comes from Fidelibacterota bacterium, assembly GCA_020355065.1. Classification (GTDB taxonomy): domain Bacteria; phylum Fidelibacterota; class Marinisomatia; order SCGC-AAA003-L08; family TS1B11. Next base: position 1,350,770 of record CP070656.1, read on the forward strand.
CAATTACATCGTGGTGGACGTGGTGTTGACCAATCGCAGCGGGGAGACGTTGACCGATTTCTGGGTTTCCATGCGCCAGGGCCCCTACTACTGGCGAAAAGCCAAAGGCTCGACGGGCAGTCCGAGTATACCTGATCAAGACGATGTTGACCGGGCGGCTTGCTGGCATCATTATTACGGTGCCCGCCCTGCAGATAGTCTACGAGTATTCTACATGTATCATGCGGACGAACCGGACCGGGTGGGTGACCAGATGGGAGGACCAATCGCTTCCCAGGATGGGCGATTGCTGGAGAGCGATATCACGTTTTATACCATCCTGCACGCTTCCCAGGCGCCGTATACGGATCCAACCAATGATATTGATGATCCTCTGCAACCCCGAGTAACGGACGTGTACGATAATGTTCCCATGGGGGTGAATTGGCTAGTTAAGCCTTCAGAAAGAGGCGATTTGATCTATGATTTGATCGCGGGGAAGAACGGCCAGGAACAGCCCATGGAAGGGCAGTATGAGGGTGCCTATCACCGAGCGAATAATGACGAGCAGAATGATCCGGACTGGTCTAACCTGGGAGTTGGATTCATTAAGGGCGGGACTGTGTTCAATCAGAGCATTTGTGCCTTTGGTCCCTATGAGACCTTTGAAGACGGTCAATCGCTCCACATTGTGTATGCCAGCGGCTACACGGGAATAGGTATTGAGAAGGAGAAGGAGATTGGCGAGAAATGGCTGTACAACACGCTGGAAGAACCCCCGAACCTGCCGGACGCAGAGCTGGGGTACTTCCCCGCCGGTTTTGCCTATCCACCGGGGGCGACTGAAGTGGACAGTACCAAAGACCGCTGGATCAGCACGGGGATCGATTCCGTGCACAAGGCAGCTTCCCGGGCTCTGTGGAATTTCAAGCATGACTGGCAGGTTCCCGGCAGTCCGCCGCCGCCATCACAGGAGATTACGGGGCACGGGGATGGGGTGGAGATCAAGTGGTCTGATCCGGATGTGGAAGCACTGGACGGCTTTGCCGGTTACCGTATTCTGCGGCGGGTAGGCCGTGCGGATACGGTCTTTTTCGACATCGTCCATCAAACGGATGCCACTGATCTAGCCAGCGAACATACTTGGACCGATACCAGTATCCTGTTCGGGGCTTCGTATTACTATTATGTCCAGGCCGGTTACCGGATCGCGGAAAGTGATCCGAACGCCTATCCCGGAAGCCGGGGGAAGACCATCTGGAGCGGGCGCCTGTGGAATCCTACCGAGATAGAAGTTCAGCCGCCACGATATCCGGGTGAGAAGCTCAGTGATATCCGCATCGTACCGAATCCCTATAATATCAGGGACCCGCTGATGGCGGATTACGGGTGGAGTGATGACCGGGGTCTGATGTTCTTCAATCTGCCCGCTGAGGTGACGATACGGATATTCACCGAGAGCGGCGATCTAGTACGGACCATTCCCCACAAGCCGCGCACCAGAGCCGGTTCGCTGACCTGGAATATGTTGACTGACAGTCAGCAGGCGATCGCGACTGGCATGTACATTGCCGTTTTCGAGACGCCGGATGGATCGGTGGCCTATCAGAAGTTCATTGTTGTACGCTAAAGCATAGTATGAGGATCATGTCCATGAATCGCTGGATCCTGAGTTCGATCATCCTGGTGGCCCTGATCGCAGGCCAAGCAGCACGGGCACAGACCGTGGATAGTCAGGGTGTCAACATGAAAAAGACGGGGCAATCCACCATGAATTTCCTGCAGGTCGGTGTGGTGCCGGATGCAACCGCTCTGGGGGATGCCTATACGGCGTTGGGGCAGGGCATCCGGAGTGTGTTTTTCAATCCAGCTGGCTTGGCGGAGATGACCAACCGGTTCGAGTTCTTCTTTTCCAATACAGAATGGATTGCCGATATCCGCTACCTCGCGGATGGGATCGCATGGAATTTGAACAATTACGGTGCGATCGGTCTGAGCATGGTCCATGTGGACTACGGGGATATCATTGGGACACGGCTGATAGCGGCGGATGAGATCGCCTTAGATGAAATCGGGTATGTCGAGACTGGAATGGTGGAAAACGTTGGCGCCTATGCCCTTGGATTGACGTATGCCCGCAGTATCTCCACGCTATTCAAGTTCGGCCTGTCTATGCGATATGTGAGCCAGCAGCTGGGACAGAATACTCTGGCTTCCGGTCTGAAGAATAATGAGCATCAGCTGCTGGTGTATGATCTGGGTGTGAAATATTACACTCCCATCGAGAGTTTCCGGTTTGCCATGTCGATCCGCAATTTCGGGGACGCGGTGAAATACGAAGAGATCACCACCCAATTGCCGATGACCTTCGCGGTGGGGGGCGTCATTGATGTGCTGGAGGTCCTCAGTCCGGCTCAGGGCGGAGAGAACTCGCTGATAGCATCGATGGAGTTCACGCACCCCAATAACTACACTGAGCGGTTGCATATGGGACTGGAATATACTCTGGGCAATATGATCTCCGTACGAGTGGGGTATGTTACCAACCACGATGTGAAGGGCTGGTCGGGCGGATTCGGGATTCGTCGTACTATCGGAGGTCTATCGGGGGACATCAGTTATTCCTACTCGAACATGGACATTTTTGACAATGTCAATCGCTTTGCGGTCACCATGGCATTTTAGTGGATGCACCTACGTTTTTAAGGGCGTGTTTCTACATAATCCGCCGGTGATGGAGAGCAACGCGCGATTGGCTAACCACTCCCAACAGGTATCTTTAAAAAGAGGCGCATAATGCAGCGAAGTCAGCGGACGATGGCACTGATAGCCTTCATGGTAACGTTTTGCAGCTTGGTTGGTGGTAGTACGGATGACCTGGCTCGCTATACCAGCGATCTGCCCTTTGATATGCCCTCGATAACCGTACCCGATTTTCCATCCTATACGGTGAGTATCGTCGATCACGGAGCAATTGGCGACGGACTTATGCTCAACACGACGGCCATCAATGCCGCAATTGAAGCATGTGCGGCTGCGGGCGGTGGAATCGTCCATATCCCGCCGGGGATGTGGCTGACCGGCCCCATCCGGCTGCAGAGCAATATCAATCTACGACTTGAAAAAGGTGCCGTGCTGCAGTTCAGTTCCCGCTTTGAAGACTACCCCCTTATCAGAAGTACCTGGGAGGGACAGGAGGAAGTGCGCTGCATCGCGCCCATCTTCGGCCTGGAGTTGGAGAATATCGGCATAACGGGGGAGGGTATCATTGATGGAGCCGGCGAAGCCTGGCGACCGGTGAAGAAATTCAAGACGACTGCGCGGCAGTGGCAGGACCTGATCAACTCCGGTGGTGCGGTCAGCAAGGATGGCAGTGTCTGGTGGCCCTCCAAGGCGGCGCTGAGAGGGGCCGAGACGGTAAGGAAACTGAACCGTAAGAAGAACAGCCGCGTCGAGGATTACGCTGCCGCGCGGGAATATCTGCGGCCGGTATTGGTCAGTCTAGTGAACTGTCGGAATGTACTGCTGGACGGACCGACGTTTCAGAATTCACCGGCCTGGAATGTTCATCCCCTGATGTGCGAGAATGTCATCATCCGCAATATTACAGTGCTTAATCCCTGGTACTCGCAGAACGGCGATGGCCTTGACCTGGAGTCCTGCCGGAATGTATTGGTATACGATTGCCGGTTTGATGTGGGGGACGACGCCATATGCCTGAAATCCGGTAGAGATGAATATGGGCGTCGTCGTGGCATCCCCAGTGAGAACATTGCCATAGCGGACTGTATCGTTTATCATGGTCATGGTGGATTCACCATAGGGAGTGAGATGTCCGGTGGTGTGCGCAATATCGATGTGCGTCGTTGCATCTTTCTGGGAACGGATGTGGGATTACGGTTCAAGAGCACTCGTGGACGTGGGGGCGTAGTAGAGAATATCTTTATACAGGATATCACGATGAGGAATATTCCCACTGAAGCCATTCGTTTTAATATGTATTATGACAGTCAACCGCCTATTCCAGAGCTGAATTCGAACCGACTGCAGGTGTATAGCGAACGGCCGGAAGTCGCCGTCAGTGAGGAAACGCCATCTTTCCGTAATATTCATATCGAAGACATTACCTGCCGGGGAGCCGATCGTGCGATCTTCCTGCAAGGATTGCCTGAAATGCCTATCCGCGACATCTTCATGAACAATATCGTAGTTTCAGCCAGAAATGGTATGGTCTGCATTGACGCGGATGGCGTTACGCTCAACGACGTGAACATTGTGACTAAACACAGCCCGGTAATGACTATCCTGAGCAGCCGGAATGTGGAGTTCCAGAATCTGGTTATCCCGGATGAGGAACGCACCTATCTAGTAATCGATGGCGCAAAATCATCGAACATCCACTTAACAGGAATGGCAGATGAATTGAAGGATTTGATCCGCATTGGTGATCAGGTTCCTTCCAATGCGATAATCCTGGACTAGCCATTGCCGAGACACCTGACGTATTGAGCGGAAGTAGATAGCATGCGCGGGAATTTCCCGGTGATCATTATGTACAAGTCCCGGATTTCACCGGGGCTTCACATTATCAGAAAAGCAGCCCTCACCTTAGAATCCTCCACTTGAGCTTATATCTGCTCCAGCTCCGCGGGTGCGAAGAATTTGGGCAATCCTTCATCGACTTTCAGTAGTGTCAGCGTGCAGGGGAGTCAATCGAGTTTTCCGGTGTTGACCAGCCAGTTAAGGGAGGTCCGGATGGCACGCAGGCGGACATTTACTGCTCCCGGCTTGAGCCAGGACAAAAGGAATTGCTTGATCTGGGTGCAGTGAGTGGGGGAGATGTCCTTCAGGGAGATATCCTTCCAGCATTCTAGGAAAATCCCCGCACCCCCACATTTCCCATAGCACGCTTCCCCCACCCGCCACCCTAAGATGATGACAACCCCAACACTAACTTCTTCTCTTCCCTCTATCTTAATAACCTTCAGTCCCGCAGGAAGCGGGGCGGCGAATCCTCTTCTCGTTGTGCACATGGAGAGGCTTCTACTCTCACGGGATTGCTCCCACCAGATTTTGAGTCCGAGTGACTCCGACGAGAGAAATAGAAAGTATGCAATAAGTTGTAGCTGATGCTTACTTGCTGGGCATATAGCTAGTCCCTCATAACGTACCTCATCAGATATTTTCGGGATAACTTCCTTTTAAATCCAAAGGAGGCCCCATGTACTATGGACCATCAGATACTGAGGTAATATTGATGCACTTAGACAGTCTGGAAGAGCTTTTCATAAAGACTGTCCCGACAACTCCCTGGATGACTACCAAAGAGGCTGCAGAGTTCCTACGATGTTCGGTGAGCAAGGTAGAACAATTGGTATACAAAGGCCTTCTACCTTACAAGCGACTGGATGTGACATGTGAAAGGTCTCCAAGACTGTTTCATCGAAAGCACTTAGCTGGCTACCTGGTTGCTGTGCGAAATCCCGAGCGGTATCGTCTTCCACCCACTGACCAGAAGAAGGTCGATGATCTTCTACTATAAGTAGAGAGTGAGGGAGTTGTTAATACTCGATTGGGTAAATAATCAGGAGATTCTATTGGTGATGTGGTGAATACTTGCACTCAGGAAACAGTACTTCCCATCTATCAAGATCATCCCAGGGTGTGTTTATTTCATGTTAACTGAAACCTAAAATCCTAACTTTAGGTGGGAGACAAAGAAT
>CP070656.1:1356571-1359250 GCA_020355065.1 Fidelibacterota bacterium
GGCGGAAGCCGGAGCGGATCAGTTAGGGCAGTCCGTGAGCAGCGTGGAGGAGCAGAAATGATTCTCGATCAATTCAGGCTGGACGGCAAGGTGGCCATTGTGACGGGGGCCTCCCGCGGATTGGGCCAGGCGATGGCCCTGGGTCTGGCGGAAGCCGGAGCGGATCAGTTAGGGCAGTCCGTGAGCAGCGTGGAGGAGCAGAAATGATTCTCGATCAATTCAGGCTGGACGGCAAGGTGGCCATCGTCACGGGGGCCTCCCGGGGACTGGGCCAGGCGATGGCCCTAGGACTGGCGGAGGCCGGTGCGGATATCAGTGCGGTGGATCTGCTGGAGCAGGACAGCACGGTGGGGCAGATCGAGGGACTGGGCCATAAGTGCCTGGGTATACCGGCCGACCTAAGTCAGCGGGAATCGATCGATCAGATCGTCGAGCAGACGCGGGGGCATTTCGGGCACATCGACATTCTGGTCAACAATGCCGGCATCATTCGCCGGGCGCCCATCACGGAATTCACGGCGAAGGATTGGGACGAGGTTATCGCAGTGAACCAGACGGCGTTATTTCTGCTGAGCCAAGCGGTGGCGCGGGTCATGATTAAGCAGGGAACGGGCGGCAAGATCATTAACGTCGCTTCCATGCTCAGTTTTCAGGGGGGGATATTCGTACCCTCCTATACCGCATCCAAGAGCGCGGTGATGGGACTTACCCGGCTGCTGGCCAACGAACTGGCTCCCCACCGGATCAATGTCAACGCCATTGCTCCGGGATATATGGCCACCGACAATACGGCCCCGCTGCGAGCCGATCCGGAGCGGAGCAAGGCCATTCTGGACCGGATTCCGGCCGGACGTTGGGGCGAACCGGAGGATCTTAAAGGGATCGCCGTTTTCCTGGCATCGGAAGCTTCTTCCTACATGCAGGGGTACACGGTCGCCATCGATGGCGGGTGGTTGGCGAGGTGACATCCTGTGCTAAATACGAAGGAAGACGAGAGAAATGAGTTCTGTCCGGAGAGAATATGTCCTATCTGAATCCTGACCGACTATTTGATCCCGAACCGACCGTGCGCGGTATAGCGCGGGAGCTCTATGAGAGCGTACGGGACCTGCCGATCCTCAGTCCTCACGGGCACGTGGATCCAAAGCTCTTCGCGCAAAACCAGCCTTTTCCGGATCCAACCGAGCTGATCCTGATTCCGGATCATTATATCTTCCGGCTGCTCTATTCCCACGGGATCAGGATGGAGGATTTGGGGATTCCCACGCGAGATGGATCGCCGGTGGAGATGGATCACCGGAAGATATGGCAGGTATTCGGGGAGCACTATTATCTATTTGCTGGCACGCCAACCGGTCTCTGGCTGGATACGGAATTTGCGGAGGTCTTCGGGATCACCGAGAGACTGACGGGTGAGACGGCCCTGAGTATTTATGACCAGATCTCGGAGCGACTCCAGACGGAAGAATACCTGCCCAGGAACCTTTTCGACCGCTTCAATATCGAGGTTCTGGCGACCACCGATGCGCCCTTCGATGATCTCGAGAACCACATCGCTATCCGTGCGTCCGAGTGGTCGGCCAGGATCATACCGACGTTCCGACCGGACGCGGTGACCGATCTGTCGCATATGGAATGGCGTGAGAACATTCACAGGCTGGGTGAGGTGTGCGGATATGAGATCACGTCGTACGCCAGCTTCATCAAAGCCTTGGAAGAGCGCCGGAGCTATTTCAAATCGCAAGGCTGCACGGCAACGGACCATGGTGTGGAGAGTCCCCTGACCCACAGGCTGTCCGAGGGTGACGCGGAAGCCCTGTTCCGGCGGGCTCTAAAAGGGAAGATTGGGCAGACCGAAGCTCAGATCTTCACGGCCCATATGCTCATGGAGATGGCGCGCATGAGTACGGAGGATGGGCTGGTGATGCAGATCCATCCCGGTGCCATGCGCAACCATAACCGGGACGTTTTCAGCCGCTTTGGCCCTGACAAGGGTGGTGATATTCCAATCCGGATGGAGTACACCCGCAATCTGCACGAATTACTGAACACGTATGGCAATGATCCCCGTTTTCGGGTGATCGTATTCACCATGGATGAGACGGTGTACGCGCGGGAGTTGGCGCCCCTGGCCGGGCATTACCCGGCGATGTGGCTAGGACCACCGTGGTGGTTCAATGACAGCGCCGAGGGGATGACCATTTTCAGGGAGCGGATTACCGAGACGGCGGGATTCCACAAGACGGTGGGATTCATCGATGACACCCGGGCATTTGCCTCGATTCCGGCCCGTCATGATGTGAGTCGGCGGGTGGACGCCAATTACCTGGCCCGCCAGGTGTCCCGGTACCTGATCGATCGGGAGGAGGCCGGCAAGATCATCCGAGCCCTGGCCTATGATTTGAGCAAGCACGCCTATAATCTATGACGGATGGTCCATTACGAGAAGAATGATGACCGGCGGGTATGATCGGATGAAGCTGGGGATACTGCTTATGGTGGTCCTCCTGACGGCCTGCACCACCGAGCAGCCTATCCGGGTGCTGAAGCTGGCTCACGTGTTGGATACCACCCACCCGGTGCACAGAGGCATGGTGTACATGGCGGAGAAGCTGGCCGAGAAGTCCGGTGGCCGGATGCGGGTGGATATCTATCCCGGGGGGCAACTGGGGCAGGAAC
>CP070656.1:1359350-1365308 GCA_020355065.1 Fidelibacterota bacterium
AAGCACATTTCAAAGCATAATCGAGCCAGACAATCGTTTCCGCTGCTTCGGCATCAGCATCACTGAGCTTGCTGACAAAGGATGCAGGATAGCGCCGCTTGTACCAGGCCTCGGCAATATTTGCGCAAACAGAACGGGACGAACGCCTGATTTGATCAACCAGGGCATAGCGTTCCTCAATGGGGAAGTTCTTCGTTAGTTCAAAAATTTCCATCGAGGATTCAAACGCATTTTGGTAAACATCCAGCTCCTTGAAATCTTTCGCCAGTGCCATTCTTTGATAATCTATTCTGCGAGATTAAACCGTGTCGATACCCGAAACGTTCTACACTCCACGTTCAACGATCTACATTCATCGGCCCGATTTTTTGCGTCGTGGATAGCGCCGCTTGGTGGGACCTTGAGCCGCCTTGGCCGCCAGCCGCTCCACGGCATCCGCCAGCTCCACGGACTCCGGGTCCTCGCCCTTCTTCAACGAAACATTGGTCTTGCCATCGGTAATATACGGACCGTAGCGCCCCTCCTTGATAACAATGTCCACCCCCGTCGCCGGATGCTGACCAACCGGCCTGAGTACTGTGGCACCCGCCCGGCCGCCCCCCTTGGCCAGGATCTCCACCGCCCGCTCCAACTCGATGGTCAGCAGGTCCTCGCCCTTGGGCAAACGGCGGTTGGTCGATCCGGACTTCAGGTAGGGACCGTAACGCCCCAGGTCCGCCAGCACCGCCTCACCCGTCTCGGGATGCATACCCAGCTCGCGCGGCAGGCTGAGAATGTCCAGCGCCACATCCAGGTTCACCTCCTCGGGTTGCATGCCCGGCAGCAGGGATTTCTGCTTCTGCTTGTGGTCATTATCCCCCAGCTGCAGGTAGAATCCGTAGCGTCCCTTCTTCAGCAGCACCGGCAGCTCCGTGGCCGGATCGGTGCCCAGCTCCTTGGGATACTCGCCCCCCTTGCGGATCAGCTCCAGAGCCTGCTCCAGGGAAAGCTCGGCCGGGGGCGTCTCCAGGTCGAGATTGGTACGCACGTCTCCATATTCCAGGTACGGTCCGTACCGCCCCACCCGCACCAGCACCGGCACCTCGTCCTCCCCTTCACCGATACGGATGGTGCACACCTCCCGGCTGTCAATGGGATTGCCCAGCAAATCTTTCAGGCCCTGGTCGCCGTTGTGGCCGAAGTAGAATTTCTGCAGGTAAGGCAGCGCCTCCCGCTCGCCGCGGCTGATCTCGTCCAGGACATCCTCCATCCGCGCCGTGAACTGGTAATCCACCAGGTCGGTGAAATAGCGCTCCATGAGCCGCACCACGGCCACGGCAATGAACGTGGGCACCAGGGCGCCTTTCTGCTTGACCACGTACTCCCGCCGCTGGATGGTATCCATGATGGAGGCGTATGTGCTGGGACGGCCGATGCCCAGCGATTCCATCTCCTTGATCAGTGTGGCTTCCGTATATCGTGCCGGAGGCTTCGTCTCATGCTCCTTCGGCTCCATGCCCTCACACTGCACGGCCTCGCCCTCGGTCAAGGGCGGCAAGGTTTTGTCGTCTCCGTCACCATCGTCCCGGCCGGCCTGGTACGCCGCCAGATAGCCCGGAAATTCCACCACCTTGCCCGTAGCCTGGAACACGGCCTCGTCATCTGTGATTTCCGCCGTGGTCTGCCGGATGCGTGCCGGGGCCATCTGGCACGCCAGCGTCCGGCGGTAGATCAGGTCATACAGCCGTTGCATGTCCTTATCCAAACCGGTCAGTTCCCCGGGATCCCGGAACCAGGACCCCGCTGGGCGAATCGCCTCGTGGGCCTCCTGCGCGTTCTTGACCTTGGTTTTATAGATCCTGGCCTTGGGCGGCAGATACTCCGGCCCGAATCTTTGCTTGATAAGCCCTCGGGCCGCCGCCAGGGCCTCCCGCGACAGGCTGGTGGAGTCCGTGCGCATATAGGTGATGTAACCGCTCTCATAAAGACGTTGTGCCACCTGCATGGTGCGCTTGGCGGAGAAGCGCAACTTCCGGTAGGCCTCCTGCTGCAGGGTGCTCGTGGTAAAGGGCGGCCAGGGATTGGATTGGGACGGCTTCTCCTCCAGGGCCGTCACCCGCCAGTCATGTCCGCACAGCTTCTCCGCCCACTCCACGGCCTCCACCTGAGTCCATACCAGTTTCTCGGCACCATCCTTCAGCTCTCCGGTGGTACGATCGAAATCCTTGCCGTTCACCAGCCGCTGACCGCCCGCCGAGATCAACGCCGCCGTGAAGGTCTCGCCCTGCGTCGTGGCGAACTTGGCGGCAATGTCCCACCAGGCGCTGGTCTTGAATTTCAGCCGCGCCCGCTCCCGCTCCACCACCAGACGGATCGCCACACTCTGGACCCGGCCCGCCGACAGACGGGGCGCGATCTTGCGCCACAGCAGCGGCGACAATTCGTAGCCCACCAGGCGATCCAGGATCCGACGCGTCTCCTGTGCCCGTACCAGACGCATGTCAATGTCCCTCGGTTCATCAAAGGCATGCCGGATGGCCTCCTGCGTCACCTCGTGAAAGACCAAGCGATAGGTGGGCACTGTGGGGTCCAAGATCTCCGTCAGGTGCCAGCTGATCGCCTCACCCTCGCGATCCGGGTCCGTCGCCAGATACACCACGTCCGCCTGCTTCACGGCTTTCTTCAGTTCCGCGATCACCTTCTTCTTGTCCGGCGATATCTGGTAGGTGACTTGGAAATCGTGATCGGTATCAACGCCCATCTCCCGTTTGGGGAGATCACGGATATGCCCCACCGATGCGGCAATATGGTATTCGCCGCCCAGGACATTCTGCAGAGTCCGGGCCTTGGAAGGCGACTCCACAATCACCAGTGCGTGTTTTTCAGTAGCCATCGGTCGTTCTCAGGGCGGGAATCTTTGCAGGATGGAGCGGAATACACAAGGGAAAGTTTTACCCCTGGTATGAAATCCTGGTTCTCATGGCGGTATATCGCCTCAATCCCTAATTTACCACCGTGTACGTTCTAACGTTCAATTCCCACCAGCCCTACGTCTATGAATTAGCGCGGATCAGCGGCCTGGACCTGCTGGTGATTGATGAACTCCCGGGCCGACACCAGGACAAATGGGATTCAGCGGTACGTGCCTTGCCATCCAATATACAGCTGCTGAGCCTCGATGCCGTCTTGCAGGCTCCTCCGGCCTGCGACGTTCTGATCGCGCACAACCTCACCGACCTCTCCGCCGTACAGACGATCGATCTCCCCAAGGTCCTGCTGATACATTCCTCATTGGAAGGTCTGCTGGCAACGCAAACTACTACCTCCTCCCGGGATGATATCCACCGGATTCTGCAGACCTACATCCAGCTCAAGCAGGTCATGGTGACGGGTGTTTCCACCATGAAAGCGGCTTCCTGGGGCATCACCGATTGTCCCATCATTCCCTTCACCACGGATACCGACTTCTTCCAGGGGTATACGGGCACCATTCCGAAGGGACTCCGCGTAACCACCCAGCTGATCTCCAAACGCGAGGTGCTTAATCTGGACTTCTTCACGAATCTCATAAATGGCTTCGACGTCCAGCTGGTTGGCCGCAATCGCGGTCTGGATAGCGTAATACCTGAAACCCCTCAGGACCTGCTGCAGCTCTACCAGTCGCATCGCTTCTACATCCACACAGCTGCCGAAAGAATGGAAGATGGTTATAATATGGCCAGCCTGGAGGCCATGGCTACCGGCATGCCCATCATCTGTAACCAGCACACGTCAGCGCCCATCGTGAATGGCAAAAGCGGCTTCATGTCCTCTAATGTGACAGAGTTACAGGAGAAAATGCGGCTGCTGGAATCGAACCTGGATCTGGCCAGGACCTTGGGCGAAGAAGCGCGACAGTATGTGGTGGCGAACCACTCATTCGATCAGTTTGAGAAAAAATGGGTAGACGTATTGGAGCTGGCCATTAGACGGTACGAGAAGGATCGCACTTAATCTGGAATTGAGCGGCAATCTATTCCACCTCCCGAAAATCCAACAGCACTTTGCCAAAGTTCTTACGATCCTGGATGTAGGCGTGCGCCTGCGCCGCTTTGTAATAGGGAAAAATACGGTCAATTATAGGATTGATCTTGCCTTCACCCAACCAGGCAAGCAGCTGCTCCAGGGCGGCCTCCACCGGTTCCAGGTGATGCCACAGGTGTCCCAAGTGAAAGCCGTAGATGCCGCGATTGGCGCTCATCATCGGGACGGGCGCGAAACGAATAGCGAGTACCTCCCGCAGCAGTTTCAACGGTGCCGATAACAGTCGCGTTCGGCCAATGTTGTGCTGAACACCGTACATTACCAACGTGCCGAAGGGTGCCAATGCTTGGTAGCTGCGCTTGAAAAAGAGCGGTCCTTGCGCATCAAGGATAAGGTCAACTCCCCGGCCGTCAGTAGTATCCATGATCCGCTGTACGAAGTCTTCCTTGTTGTAGTCTATACATAGGTCCACCCCCATCTGTTTTAGCCTGGCATGCTTGCTGGAGGACGCCGTGCCGAAGACACGCGCGCCCGTGAGCCAGGCCAACTGAACCGCAGCCGTACCCACTCCGCCACCAGCACTGTGGACGAGTATCGACTCGCCTGCTTTGAGATTGCCCATATCAAACATCATCAGATAGGCGGTGAGATAGGTCACGGGCAGCCCCGCAACCAGCTCTAGAGAAATGGTTTCCGGGACAGTGCGCACCTGCCGTGCCGGGACAGCTACCATACCGCTGTAGCCGCCGAAGCGCGTCAGGGCCAGGACCCGCTCGCCGGGCCGTACCTTGCTCACGCCTGAGCCCACCGCAACCACCTCGCCAGCTACCTCAATGCCCGGCACCGCCGGCAGCTTGGGCGCCCCAGGATACAAGCCCATACGGGTCATGATATCAGCAAAATTGATTCCCGCAAAGTGAGTGCGGATGAGGATTTCGCCGGGTTCGGTATCAGGCCGTGGGCCTTCCACCACACGCAGCACACGCGGTCCTCCATGACGATGGACCTGGATTCTCTTTATCGGTTGCTCAGTCATTGCTTCTCCTTTGCTTAGTCCTTATCACGATTCAGGAGACACTCCTTCCTGTTCCATTTTGACGGGGAGGCCCGCTGCCCGCCATTGTGGGATACCATCTGACAGCGGGACTGCTCTTAGATCGTGACGTCGAAGGGCCTCAACCGCCCGGCGTGACAGCACGCAGTACGGTCCCCGGGAACACACGACAATCTCCTGATCTGCCGGTAGTGAATACACCATGCGTTCCAGGTAATCCAGCGGCACGGAGATGGCGCCAGGGATGTGACCGGCGGCGAATTCTTCCCACGGCCGCACATCGATCAGGGTCACTTCGCCACGCCGCATACGTGCCATCAGTGTAGTACGATCCATTCTATCCTCCTTGATTTCGCCCAGATATTCAGCCGCCAACCTGTTCAGGTCGGCCAAATGGTGCTGAGCCACTTGTTGCAGGGTCACCCAGAAATCCGCAATATCCTGATCCGCAAGTCGGTAGACGACGTACAAGCCTTTCTTTTCGGCCATGACCAAGCGAGCTGCCAGCAGAATTCTGAGATGGTGAGAGGTGCTGGCGACCGACTGGGAGACCATCTCGGCCAGCACTTCCACCGTCCGGGGAGCCTGGCACAGCAGATCGATCAGTTCAAGCCGGACGGGATTGGCGAGGGCTTTGGCCACTCTGGTGAATTGACCGAAGAGGGCTTGTTTGAGAGGATCAGGAGGGGAATCCAGGGCCATTGCTGTTATTCAAGTAATCATTTGAATACTTGAATATAATACGTGGCCCTACTCAGGGCAAGGGCGGCACCGTCAGCCGAGCCCTCTTGCAGCCTCTATCAGGCTACAGGCAGGTTGATCAGGCCAGATTCAATCCGTGGGCTGGGTGTCACTACCTAGGAGCAGACGGCCCAGATCCTCCAGCATGGCGATCTGCTGCT
>CP070656.1:1365408-1376742 GCA_020355065.1 Fidelibacterota bacterium
AGCATCTGCTGTTCTTCATGGCAGACGGAGCAGTCCGTATTTTCCTGACTGTGGTGGCAGTTCAGGCATTCCGCCCGGGTATGCAGCAGCTCACCATGGATGCGCAGATTCGAATGACATTTGGTGCATGTAACGCCGTGCGTCAGGTGGCGATCGTGTCGAAACTGGAGGCCGTATACCTCCACCGAGGTTTCCTCGATTCCGAAGTGGCAGTTGGCACAATCCGAGGGAACGAGGTTACCGCTGGATTCGTAGCCGTTGGTCAGGTTATCCAAACCGGCCTGATGGAGCGCTTGTGTAATGAAGGTGTGGGCTTCCTCAAGCAAGTGGTCACTGAGCTGGATATTGTGTATCCCCTTGGCGGAGGCCACCAGCTGCAGGTTGTCAGCGGCCGCTGCCAGGGAAGACTGGCTATCTGTGGTCCATTTCCGGCTCTGTTTCAGGGCGGTCTCAGATGTGGTCAGGTAGTTCTGTACCGTGGCCTGCTGGTCTGACAGGTATTCTTCCCATTGTTTGAGGAGCCGCCCGTAACCCTGGCCGTGACACTGGTCGCAGGCCTCGGCACTGGACACCATGGTATCTCCTTCACCGATGCGTTCCCGATGGAAGATGTGGCAGCTCTGGCACGAAAGGCCGGCCTCGTACATGGGATTGGGTTTGGGGGCGAGATCATGTCCTCCCATCCCGGCGAACAGTTGGGCCTGAGCGGTATGCGTGTCCTCGTGGCACGAGCGGCAGTCTTCCCCGGTTAGTATGTGCTTGCGCTGAATCCGGTGCGTAATGGGAGTATGGCAGGCGATACACTCCACCTTGTGGTTGGTCACATGGTTCAGGTGGAGGAATTCGGGATCATCGAAGCGCTCGAAGAAGTCGGTTTGCCAATGGCAGTTTATGCATTGTTCTGACGAGACCGGTGCATTTCCTTCCACGGTATTCACGTGGCACGTCTCACACGATTTGTTGGTTTGCACCACCGTTGTGTGGTTGTAACGCAGCTGGCTGCCCAGTTCCAGAAATATCTCATCGGTATGACAGGTGCGGCAGTCCAGCAAGCTGGTCTCAATGTCGCGGTCTTTCATGTGGCACAGGAAGCAGGTTTCTTCCGTAACCAGAATATGGCTTCCCTGTACCATCTGGCTGTGGCAGCTGGTGCATCGCAGCTGTTTGCCCCGCTGGAGCTCCCCCAGATGGTGGCTGTGATCGAACTTGACGTTTTTGAACTTGATCGGCCCGAGCAGCGCCTGGGTCTGGTGACATCCTTCGCGGGTGCAGGAGGCATCCGAGATCTCGGCCCAGGGTTTGGATTTCTTATAGGCCAGGGAGACGTATTTGGTCAGCTGGTACAGTCCATTCAGTTTGCCCTCGATTTTCCCGACCAATCCCGGTTCGAAGTGGCAGTAGGTACAGGTAATGTCGGCATGGGATGAGGCCTGCCAGGATTCGTAGAAGGGCTCCATGTAGTGGCAGGTATTACAGAATTTGGGGCGCGAGGTGTACTCGGCCGCACCCCAGAATACCAGCGGTAAGAGAAGCACCAAGGCCAGAATGATCACCAAGCGTCTGCGAAGTTTGAGACTCATGTCAGTTTATTATACACCATTCCTGTGGGGCCATCCATGGCACACTGC
This sequence comes from Fidelibacterota bacterium, assembly GCA_020355065.1. Taxonomy (GTDB): domain Bacteria; phylum Fidelibacterota; class Marinisomatia; order SCGC-AAA003-L08; family TS1B11. The sequence continues at coordinate 1,367,037 of CP070656.1, forward strand.
ATTCAGATAAAGCTGTTGGCCGGAGGGTAGATCGGCTGTGCGCCTAGGCTCCGGCGATATCCTTCGTGGCCGAAGTACCCCTATTCGGGATAAGGGTGGGCGATTTTGGCCACCATGGTGTCAAAGTCGAACTCTTTGTAGGTCGGGCTTTTTTCGTTATGGCAAGTCTGACAGACCTCGGCGTTGGGAGTCCACAGTCCGACGGTAGCGCCATCGATCTCGCCGGCACGAATGCCTTCCATGGTCTTCTTAGATTTATACTCACTTCCGGCACCGTGGCAGCTCTCGCAGCCCACATTGGCCTTGGAGTTGTTCTTTTTCACCGCGCGGGCATTGGCCTCATCTGCTATGAATTCAGCGCTGAGTATCTCGTAGCCGCCGGGCTTGACCCAACCGGTCGCATGGCACACCAGGCATTCGCCAGCTTCGTGAGGGGCGGCTTCCAGTTTCATGTCCTTAGCAATCTTGAGGGCGGCCTCACTCTTCAGGGTTTCAAATGCCCCGGCGTGGGCGCCCTTGCTCCAAACACCGAACTGGTCACCTTTTTCCGCCTTTTTGTGGCACATCTTGCAATTGTCCACGCCCAGGTATGAGTACTCGTCATCCCCAGCGAGGAGGGACGATAACGAGAAGACCAGAAGTACCGCTAGAATCCGAGTCATTGCTGCCTCCCAAATTGTGGATTACCAACCTCGCTACAGCCAGACAAAGACCTGTGTAAAAGTTATGTTTTCTGCTAGTGATGGCTGGTCATTTCAGCCTAAATCATGACCTTGCTGGCTGATTTTGAGTGCAGAAAGCTAACCGTTTCGGCCGGGGCTAACAAGATATTTACCTCTCATTATCCGCTGATAATGGGCTTGATTAAGATCAGATTGAGCTTGCGTCGTAGGAGCACCGGGTGGTAAATTAGACCGACGGTCGGTCTAGACTGATAGTCGGCTAAACGCACACGCTAGATCATGCCCCGCATCTCCAAAGAGTATGACGTCCGCAGGCAGGAATTCCTCGACACTGCGCAACAGCTGTTCTTCCGGCACGGCTACGAGCAGACCTCGGTGAATATGATCCTCAAGAAGATGGGGGTCGCCAAGGGGACCTTCTATCATTATTTCAATTCCAAGGAGGACCTGTTGAATGCCATCACGGACCGGATGGTGCGGCAGGCCCTGGACCACCTGCGCCCTATAGTGGAGGATAAGCATCTGGGCGCCATTGAGAAGCTCAATGAGTACTTCGCCGGATCGGTGGATTTCAAGATGATGAACAAGGAGCTGATCAAGAGCTGGCTACGGGTCATGTACCGTGATGAAAACATAGTCTTGCGGCATAAGGTCCAGGTTGCCAATATCAAGATCATTGTCCCTGAGCTTAGCAAGATCATCACACAAGGAATGGAGGAGGGGGTTTTCAACGTCTCGCACCCCGTTCAGACCGCTGAGATGATCCTGATGCTGGGTAATGATATTGGAGACATCTCGGCCAACCTGCTATTGGAGCTGGATGAGACCGCGGGCAACTTTGAGTTGATCGAGGAACGAATTGACCAGTACGAAGACGTCATCGCGAGGATCCTGGGGGCTCCCAAAGGCACCATCACATTCCAGGAGCGGAAAGAACTGTTAAAGGCTTTTCGCGATGCGTAAATCTCAGCGGATAGTGTTTGGTTTGATAGCCGGTGTCCTGTGTGGTATCGGTTCATTGGCTGGCCAAGGATTGGGATTCAAAGGCCAGTTTTGGACCAGTGTCACCGCCGGTGACGATCCTGCGCCCGGCCACAGTGATATGGAACATACGATCGGCTATATCCCGTCGCTTTCCTTAGCCCACAAGCTGGGGCCCCTGGCCGTCATGGATCTGGAGATCGCCTACAATCTGGGTGCCTTGATGGATGGTTCCTTCGGCAGCGGCAGAGCTGGAACTGAGACCTCATCCAAGCCCTACCGCTTGTGGGCCCGATTCGCCAGCGAGTCTTTCGAGCTGCGCCTGGGGCTCCAGAAGATCGCCTTTGGTCCGGGACGGGTGCTGCGGCCGCTCATGTGGTTCGATACGTTCGACCTGAAGGATCCCACCGGCCAGACGGAGGGGGTGGGTGCCCTGCGCCTGAAGTGGTATCCCTGGCGTAATCTGGCTCTCTGGGGGTGGATTATCCGGCCGGATTACCGTGACTACGCATCACCGGGAGGCCGGATGGAGCTCACGCTCGGACCGAGCGAGACAGCCCTGACCTACCACCGCCATAAAGCCAGCAGTCTGGACTATGCCGGGCAGATGCTGCTGCCTACCCAACTGTCAGTGGCATCCCCGCAACCCCCCGGGATGATTGATGATGAGGAGGAACGCTTCGCCTTCGATGCCCGCTGGGATGGTTTCGTCGGTCTATGGACCGAAGCGGTCCTTGCCCGGGGTACACGACTGGCACCGGATAATGAGATCAATACCGTTACTCGGGCGATGGTAGGCGGTGACTATACCTTGCCGTGGGGCGATGGAGTGTATGTAATGCTTGAACACTTGTGGAGCAGAACGGATGTGGCCCGGTACGATCCCGCGTCCGCAGTATCATGAGTGTGGATCCCCGATGATGTGCTCCGTGAAGAGCACACCGATCAGCTTTCCCTCCTCATGGCCAGCGTACCTTGGGGATTATTTGATAGCGTGATGGGTTTGGTTGGCTACGACTGGGAGAACGAGCGGCTGTCCAACTTCCTGATGTGGCAGCGCTCTTACGATTCTTTCAGTCTGCATTTAATCCTCTACGCAAATCCTCAGCGGGAGGATTATCTGCCAGTTTCCCTGGTCCCCTTACCCGATGCAGTTGTTGAACAACTCATAAGAAACTTGCCCGAGACCCTCACCGGTTTCGGGAACGGCATACAATTCATGATCGTGTTCAATCACTAGAAAGAGAAGACTGATGGATGACAATCACATCGTTGAGATACGTGACCTGGTGAAGAACTATCCCGTCGGCGGTGGCCATTTCACGGCTCTCCGGGACGTCACCACGGATCTGGTCGTAGGTGAGTTCACCGGGCTGGTGGGGCCCTCCGGCTCCGGTAAGACCACCCTGCTGAACATCATCGGCGGGCTGGATGCCCCCACGGAGGGGTCCGTTACGGTGCTGGATATGCCTCTGGGCGGCAAGAACCACAAGGAGCTGGCCCACCTGCGGCGCGAGGGAATCGGATTCATTTTCCAGACCTTCAATCTGCTCCCGGTCTACACCGTATTCGAGAATGTGGAGTTCCCCCTACTGCTGATCGGTATGGCTGCCGATGAGCGCAAGGAGCTGGTGGACCAGGCGCTGGAATGGGTAGGCCTGACGGACAAAGTCAAGTCCCGCCCAGCCCAGCTGAGCGGGGGCGAATGCCAGCGGGTGGCCATCGCCCGGGCCATCGTGAAGAAACCCAAGCTGATCATCGCGGACGAACCTACCGCCAATCTGGACGCGAAGAACTCCCACAACATTATGCAGATCCTGGTGCATCTCAATCAGGAGCTGTCCACGTCCTTTATCTTTGCTACCCACGATGAAAAAGTGATGGGCTACCTGACGCGGATCATCCATCTGATCGATGGGCGGATCGATGAGGATGAGCACATCTCCGAGCCCGAATACAGGAAGGGCAAGTGATGCTGCTGTTCAAACTGGCACTGAAAAACCTGTTGGGGGCCGGTACCCGCACCTGGCTCAACGTGGCGGTAACCTCGTTTTCGTTTGTGCTGATCATTTTCATGAGCGGTTTTTATCAGGGCTTTCTGGAGTATGCTCAGCAAGTGACCCTGGAGACCGAGGTCGCCGGGGGTGCCTACTGGCATCCGGCTTACGATCCTGATGATCCCTTCACTCTGGATGAAGCCCACGGCGTACCGCCCGGTCCGGTCAACAGCCAGGTGGCTGGCGGTCAGGCCATGCCCATCTTGCTGACCCAGGGCTCTATGTATCCCGAGGGTCGCATGATGCCCGTGATGATCAAGGGTATTCCTCCCGATCAGAACATCGTCTCTCTTCCCACTGCGGTACTTGGTGAATACACCGGCGCGGCGATTCCCGTCCTTATCGGTGCCGGTATGTCCCACACTGCGCAGCTGGAGGTGGGTGATGTCTTTACCATTCGCTGGCGGGACGTACACGGCACCTACGATGCCGACGAGGCGGAAGTCGTCAGCATCATGCGGGTGGAAAATCCGGGAGTGGATATGGGCCAGCTCTGGCTGCCCCTGGAAACACTCCGGGAGATGCTGGAGATGCCCGGGGAGGCCACCTACGTCGTGGCGGCTTCCGGTGCCGAACTGCTGGCGGATATCGGGGATTGGCAGGCCAAACCGGTCGCTTTCTTTCTCCAGCAATACCTGGATGTGATTGAAATGAAGTCATCCAATGCCAAGGTGCTGTATGCGGTTCTCCTGGCCATGGCAGCCTTGGGTATTTTCAATTCCCAGGTGTTGTCTATCTTTCGTCGCCGCAAGGAGATCGGCACTCTCATGGCCTTGGGCATGGTCCGCAGCCGCGTGGTAGCCCTGTTCACCGCCGAAGGCGGGATGCACAGTGTCCTGGCGTTTGTCCTGGGCGGCATCTGGGGCGGACCCCTCCTGTATTTCGTCGCGACCATGGGCATCCCGATGCCCTACGATCCCAGTGAGTTCGGCGTGATCATGGCTCCCAGACTGATTGGCGTTTACGGTGCCGGTATGATCCTCGGTACAACCCTACTGGTCGCGGTCATCGTGACGATGGTGAGTTATATCCCCGCCCGCAAGATTGCCAAGCTGAAGCCCACGGAGGCTTTGACAGGGAGGAGCAATTGATGCTGCGATTCCTGATCAAAGGGGTATTCCGGGACCGCTCCCGCAGTTTGTTCAGTCTCATTGTTATCACCCTGATTGTCGCTCTGACCGTGTTCATCCGGGGTTTTATGGCGGGTATCTTTGATGACGTGTTCCGCCAGAGCGCGGTGATCTTCGCGGGTCATGTGAAGGTCACCACCCAGGCCTATACCAAGGAAGCCGACCTGCTGCCCAACGATCTGGCCATTCTGGGAGCCGACTCCCTGGTAGCAGCCTTGGCACAGCAGTATCCCGAAATGTTCTGGTCATCCCGGATCATGTTCGCCGGGCTGCTGGATGTTCCGGACGAATATGGTGAGACCAAGGAGCAGGGGCCTATGCTGGGCTTTGGAGTCGACCTTTTTTCACCGGAATCCAGAATGCTCGAGATTTGGGAGTTGGAGCGAAAGATTGTCCGTGGCCGCTTGCCTGAAGAACCGGGTGAGGTACTATTGGGCGAGACCTTTGCCACCCGCCTGGGAGTAGAACCGGGTGAGGTGGCTACTTTTATCGGGGCCAGCATGTACGGCGGGTTTGTAACCTACAATTTCGATGTGGCCGGAACCATATCGCTGGGTGTGACCGGGATCGACAAAAATATATTGATCGCGGACTTGCAGGGCGTTCGCCAGGCACTGGACATGCAGGACGCCGCCGGTGAGATCGTAGGATATTCTCATGATATGTTCTACGATGATCCTGCCAGCGTCGCCCTGGCCGCGGATTTCAACGTGAACGTCGATGATCCCGACAACGAGTTCAGCCTGTTTATGCAGCCCCTGAGGGATCACACCCAGATGGGAGCAATGGTGGACATCGCCGGATATATGATGGGAATCGTAATATTAGTATTTGTGGCGGTAACCGTCCTTGTGTTGTGGAATCTGGGTCTGATGAACGGTTTACGGCGCTACGGTGAGTTTGGCATGCGCCTGGCTATGGGAGAGACCAAAGGCCACGTCTACCGAACCACCATGGGCGAGGCTGTGGTCATGGGCATTGTCGGGAGCTTCATCGGCACGGTGGTAGCCGTGCCCCTGATATGGTATCTCCAGGAGGTGGGCCTTGATTACACGGGGCTTTTTGAGGATATGACCTTTGTCGTGTCCAATATTATACGCGCCCGCCTAACGCCGGATTGTTATTACCTAGGCTTCATACCCGGTGTAGTAGCCACGGTCGCGGGAACCATGCTGGCCGGGCGCGGGATCTACAAGCGCGAGATGTCCCAGCTGTTCAAGGAATTGGAGCTCGAAGCATGAAGGCACGTCCCAGATTCAGCGATCTGAAAGGTTGACCTCATATGATATTATTCAAACTGGCCTTGAGAAACCTGGTCGGTGCCGGCACCCGTACCTGGCTGAACGTGACCGTGACCTCGATTACATTTGTCCTGATCATCTTCATGAGTGGATTGTACCAGGGCATGTTCGAATCCAATAAGCGATTAATGATCGAGACTGAGATCGGCGGTGGGACATACTGGCACCCGGCGTATGATCCCAAGGATCCCTTTACCCTGGAAGACAGTCATGGAGTCCTACCCACTGAGATCGCCGAACAAGTAATTGCTGGTACTGGAATGCCTGTGCTGATCACTCAGGGTTCGATCTATCCTGAAGGCCGCCTGAGGCCGGTCCTGATCAAGGGCATTCCCCCTGAGCAGCAAGTCGTTACCCTACCTACTGGCATTCTGTCCACCTATGCCGGGGAAGCTATACCGGTGCTCATTGGTGCCGGTATGGCCAAGACCACGAAACTCAGGGTGGGCGATACCTTCACGGCCAGGTGGCGGGATGCCCGCGGCACCTATGATGCCGATGAGGCGGAGGTGGTCTCCATCATGAACGTGGAGAACTTCCAGGTAGATCAGGGGCAAATCTGGGTGCCGCTGGAGAGGCTGCAGCGGATGCTGGAGATGCCCGATGAAGCGACCTATGTTGTCGTTTCCCGGGAGACCAGCCTGCTTGCCAACCCCGGTGGTTGGAACACGATGAGTGTCGATGCTCTGACTGAAGATTTTCGACGAATAATGCTTACAGGGCAAGCTTCGATGAGCATAATGTATCTCATTTTCCTCGCTCTGGCAGCCATGGGCATATTCAATTCCCAGGTGCTGTCCATCTTTCGTCGCCGTAAGGAGATTGGCACCCTCATGGCCCTGGGCATGCATCGCGGTCGCGTAATCGGGCTATTCACTACTGAAGGTGGCCTCCACAGTTTGCTGGCTCTGATCTTGGCTGCACTGTACGGGGGACCGTTCCTGTTATGGACAGCCACGCGAGGGATACCCCTGCCCATCGACTACGCCGAGATAGGCATGCTCCTTGACCAGCGGATGGTATCGGTCTACCCAGCTGGACTATTTGTTGGTACCACTTTGCTGGTGACCTTCATAGTCACTATCGTAAGCTACCTGCCTGCACGCAAGATCGCCAAAATGAAGCCCACAGAGGCCATAAGCGGGAGGACCAACTGATGGTTCGCTTTCTGATCAAGGGCGTGCTCCGGGATCGCTCGCGCAGTCGGCTGTGTTTCATTATAATCGGCGGGTGTGTGACTCTCACAGTCTTCCTGAGGGGCTTCTTTGTGGGTTTCCTTGATGACATGCTGAGACAGAGTGCGATTCTGCTGACCGGGCACGTGAAGGTGACTACTCCGGCTTACGCCGAGGAAGCCGACCTTTTACCGAACGACTTGGCGATCCTAGAAGTGGATTCTCTGCTGGCAGCAATGTCGGCAAATTACCCAGACCTGTTTTGGTCACCTCGCATCACTTTTGCCGGATTGCTGGATATCCCTGATGAGAGTGGAGAGACCCGTACCCAGAGTCCCATGATGGGCATTGCCGTTGATCTGCTATCGGAAGACACCCGTCAGCCGGAGCTGTGGGATCTGGCTCCCAAGATTACCCGTGGACGTCTACCCCAAGAGCCGGATGAGGTACTGCTGGGGGAAGAATTTGCCAGCCGCCTGGAAGTGGAGCCAGGTGAGACCGCTACCTTTATCGGTTCCACCATGCATGGTGGTTTTACCACCTACAATTTCCGGGTGGCGGGCATGGTGTCATTAGGTGTGAGCGGTATCGGGGACTATTTTATTCTGGCGGACCTGGGGGGTGCCCGGCAGGCACTGGACATGCAGGGTGCCGCATCGGAAATATTCGGCTTCTATAATGACATGTACTATGATGATCCGGCGGCCATTGCCTTGACAGCCGGATTCAACAACATCCACAACCGGGCGGATGATGCCTATAGCCCCTTCATGCAGGCGCTGAGAGACCAGAACCAGATGGGTCAGGTAGTGGATTATGCCAAGATCGAAATGTGGGTCATTATCCTGATCTTCATGACCGTGGTGACGATCGTTCTGTGGAACCTGGGCCTGATGAGTGGCCTGCGGAGGTATGGCGAATTCGGCATGCGGCTGGCCATGGGTGAAACGAAAGGGCACGTTTTCGGGACAACCGTGGCCGAATCGGTGATCATCGGTCTGGGAGCCAGTGTTATTGGAACGGCGGTCGGCTTGCTGCTGACATATCTGGTACAGGAGGTGGGCATCGACTACTCCAGCATGATGGAGGGCTACGATTTTCCCATGACCCTGGTGATGCGGGCCAAGATCACCCCCGACTGCTGGTTTATTGGATTTATCCCGGGCGTATTCGCTACCATGTTAGGCACCATGCTGGCCGGGAGAGGGATATTTAAACGGCAATTATCACAACTATTCAAGGAGCTGGAGCTGGAAGCATGAAACTACTCAAACGATCCGTTTATGTCATGATGCCATGTTTGATCTGGCCGCTGGCCTTAGCTGCGCAGTCGGAGAAGGTGCCTACCGCCAAGGAGCTCATCGAAGCCATCGATGCCAACCTCAACGCTAGAACGTCCATCGTCACCAGCCGGATGGTGGTGCACGGGCGGCGGGCTAGCCGGACCATCACCTCCAGGAGCTGGGTGGAGGGTACCGACAAAGCCTTCACCGAATATCTGGCCCCGCCCCGGGAAGCGGGCACCAAGATGCTCAAGCTGGGTGACCAGCTCTGGACCTACAGCCCCCAGACGGACCGTATCATCCAGATCTCCGGCCACATGCTGCGCCAGTCCCTGATGGGCTCCGATCTCTCCTACCAGGACATGATGGAGGATCAGTCCCTGGAGGATGTCTACGACGGGATAGTGGAAGGCTCCGAGCAGCTCAACGGCCGGGATAGCTGGGTCATGACCCTCACCGCCAAGGTGGAGGGATTGGCCTACCACACGCGCAAGGCCTGGATCGATAAGGAGTGGCTGCTGCCCATGCGGGAGGAACTCTTTGCCAAGAGCGGCAAGCTGCTGAAATCGTCCTACGCAGAGGAGGTCATGCAGGTGGAAGGCCGGTGGTATCCCAAGGTGTGGGTGTTCAAGGATGAACTCAAGCGCAACAGCCGGGGTACCGAGTGGATCATCGATGAGATCGCCTTCAACCAGCCCATCCCCGAGGCCCAGTTCGCCAAGGCCGCGCTGAGGAAGTGACCCTTATTCGTTACGTCGGGCCGCTGAGAACGTACATATTGGCGATGAGGTAGTCCACCGAACCGCCCGGTCTTTTCACAGGTGACAACCAGACCTGGTACGTGAAGGGTTGATCTACACCTCGGATGGTGAACTGCCGGACCGTGCCTTGCGTGAAGCTGGTCTCAATTTGATGCTGAAAGTTGGGACGGTCCGATTCGTACAGGCCGTCGTAGACCGAGGAAGTTGCCAGGGCATCCACCACCTCGCGGCTTCCACCGGGATCCATCACCAGCACCTGTCCTTGCCGATTCAAGATGAATACGTGGCCCGGTGAGGCCTCCACGACCTTGCGAAACTTCGCTTCACTCTTCTGA
>CP070656.1:1376842-1386599 GCA_020355065.1 Fidelibacterota bacterium
TATCTGCGGCCGGCTATCGGAATGATCACCTACTCGATAACGTTTGCTTTGCCCTTCTTCCTGTTGGCTCTCTTTCCCCAATACCTGGCTCGTATGCCAAAGAGCGGTGGCTGGCTCAACTCCGTAAAAGTGGTCATGGGTTTCTTGGAGACAGCGGCTGCGTTCAAGTTCATCAGCAATACGGATCTCGTTTGGGGATGGGGATTCTTCAACCATCAAACCGTTTTAGCCTCGTGGACCGTGATATCCTTGCTCATCGGACTCTACCTCTTAGGCAAAATCCAGCTGCCACATGACTCGCCAGTTGAGAAGGTCTCTGTTCAAAGATTGACCTTGAGTGGTGCCTTCCTGATTTTCGGGCTTTTATTGGCCGCCGGCCTTACGGGTCAGAAAATTCCCGGGCTTGTGGAAGCGTACCTCCCACCTCGTGTCGGGAATGAACAAGAGGGGGTAGTACTTAATAACAGTCTCGAAACCTTACCCTGGTATAGTGAGTACGAGGATGCCCTCGCCCAGGCACGGCGCACAAATCAACCAATCTTCCTGGATGTGACCGGATATACCTGTACCAACTGCCGTTGGATGGAGGCTAATATCTTCACCAAGCCTGAGGTACTGGAACGCTTCCATAGATTTGTCCTGCTCCGCCTTTATACCGACGGTGGGGAAAATTACCGCGCCAAGCAGCAATTCGTTGTGGATCGCTTCGGTACCGCTGCGCTGCCCTTCTATGTTATTCTCGCTCCGGATGGTACTGAGATCATCCAATTCCCGGGCATGACCAGAAATGTAAATGAATTCACAGCATTTTTAGATAGAGGACTGGAGTCAAGCTTGCTATCTTCACCCCACTAGTCCCCTGGCAACTAATGCGAATACCCCACACTGAACAGAGTCTGCTTCCAGGATTAGAGATCTAGCTGGATTACGCAAAATTAAAACTCATGAGTAGAACTTCATGTATCAGATCAGAATTTGGGCACTTGGCTTTCACTCCTTACATTCCAAGGGTGCTTAGCAGAACTAATAGAATGATAGTGTAAAAGCAGGACGATGAATATGAACAAAAATATTGTGCGAATCACCTTGATCGGAGTAACAGTTATTCTGGCTGCCCTCGCTGGCAACGCACTGGCCACAGGGAACAGCAACCAGCAGGATGACTCGCAGGCTAGCCAGGTGTCACCGCTGGCACCGGATTTCACCCTCCGTACTTTGGAGGGCGAGCGGATCACATTAAGTGACCTGAGGGGACAGGTTGTACTCTTGAATTTCTGGGCTACCTGGTGCGGTCCTTGTCGCAGGGAAATACCTGATCTGAGCCGTATCTACACGGCATATAAGGAAAAAGGCGTGGTGATCCTCGGCGTCTCATGGGATGATCTCAACACGGAACAGATCAAGATGTTCGCAAAGAATTACAAAGTCGCCTACCCCATCCTGCATGGCACACAATCCGAGTTGTCCATTGTGGGAAAAGCTTATCGCTGGGAAGGTTATCTGCCCACGACCTACTTGATTGACCGTGAAGGGAAGGTTCGGGATGTACACATAGGGGCACGAAGTGAGAGATTCTTCCTCGAGGCGATCAAACCGTTGCTCTAATTCTGAATCATTACTTACTGGATACTAGCCAAACCGGGTGGCGAGGGTTTCGCCACCCAATTTTTTTCGATCCCATATTGTGACTCGGATGGTCGAGAACACATAGGTACAGGTACCCTTTATTCAACACAGAGTGGACTATCATGTCCCACCTGGATCTGCCTCATCCTCATCCAGAATCAAATCTCCGATCACCGTATCCGCCAGGAAGATACCCGGTTCTAGGAGGATCAGACGGTCTCCACGGAGAAGCAGATGCCCTGCCCACTGAACTAATCGTTCTTCATATCGGGACGTGAATTCCTCCACGTGGGAATAACCAAGGTCATGGATGACCGATACTCCTTCACTGAGACGCAATCCGAAGGCCAATTTCTCATTATGCTTTTGGCGGGGACTGAGCATTTCTTCCCCTTCCTGCGGCTGATCTCCCTTCTCAAGGCGCGTCATGTAGGTATCCAGACTATGCACATTCCACGTACGTCGTTGGCCATCAAAGGCATGGGCTGAGGGACCAAAACCCAGGTATGGCTCAATGTGCCAATAATGCAGATTGTGGCGGCAGGCCTTGTTGGCACGCGTGAAATTGCTGATCTCATAAGCCTCGTAGCCTGAACGCGGGAGGAACTCACGGGTCCAACCATACATGGCCGCGTCTTCCTCCTCACTGGGCATGACCACCGCACCTGTACCCACCTGATCATATAGGGGTGTGCCGCTCTCTACTGTGAGCGAGTAGGTCGAGATGTGCTCTGGTTCTAAGTCTGTCAACGTTCTGAGAGCATACTGCCAATCGGTCAACGATTGCCCTGGGATATTGAAGAGCAGATCAGCACTGATATTCTCTAAGCCAACACGTCGGGCTGCCCTATAGGTTTTGAAGCAGTCTTCCCGATGATGCCGGCGGCCAAGGAAACTCAGCACATCTGGATCAAAGGACTGGAATCCTATAGATAACCTATTGATTCCCAATTCATGAATATCCCGGAGCCAAGCCTCAGTTGCTTCACCAGGATTGCATTCTAATGTGATCTCCGCCTGAGTGTTTACTGTAAAACTCTCGTAAACAGTCGACAAGATCGAGTCCACCTGCTGCGGGGTGAGTAAACTGGGCGTTCCACCTCCGAGATATATTGTATCATACTGAGATTCCCCCACCTGGCCGGAAGTGAGACAGATCTCCCTAATGAGGCACTGGACAAACCGATCCATGCTCTCTTCCCGCTCCGCGAGAGAATAAAAATCACAATACATGCATTTCGATCGACAGAAGGGGATATGGATATAGATACCCGCGGTCGGTATAGCAGGTTTGCTTCGAGGATCGACAGGACTCAAACTTCTGCCTTATGATGGTGAGCTGGCTAACGGATTACTGTCCTTATGGCAGGCAAATAACAACTCCTCGCGATCCAGTGCCATACGGATTTGTTCAGCCTCATCGAACTCTTGGCTATAAGGTATCGCTTCCACCTTAAATCCTGCTCGCGTGAGCCGTTCAGCTATATCCATCCCGTAACGACGCACGTGATCTCCCTGACCGTATAGTAGCTCACGGGTGATAGGATCCGAGACATCTGGGTCTTCTTGGGTGCGCTCACCAGCGATTGGAACCTGCACTAGGGCGAAACCACCTCTCGTGAGCAACCGGTATATCTCGCCCATGGCTGATTGATCCCTCTCAATGTGTTCCAGAACGGCTGCACAGCATCACCCGGAAAGACTCATCAGCGAACGGAGTGGCTGTCAGATCCGCCCTTGCCATGGACCACGGCATGATCAAATCAATGCTCACATACTTCAGGTCCGTTCGATTGAGACAGAAATGTTGAAAATGGCGGACCGGGCTGATATCCAGAACAGCGAAATCCTGCTCAAAGAAGTTGTGCTCCCTACTCAAGTATAGCCATTGGAGACGCTGGCGCCGGCCTGACCCACAGCTTGGATACAGATCTCCATTGGATACCAGATATCGGAGATGCGCACCACAGCATGGGTAATAATGAACCCGGCCAGCATACCATACACGCATGACCCCGCGCAAGAACGGCTCGAGGTAACGTGTCGTTTGGTCACCCAGAGTCCGTAGCACAAGACGCTTGCCCACCTCGTAGAAAACCATACGCAATCGCACTAACCTGCTGACCACCAGCAATATAATTTATGGGAACTTTTGCCTGTTCGGACCTTTTAAAAAGTAAAATTACATATGTCGATGTCTACCCGCGGCGACGTAGATTTCTTGAGACCTCCCAGGATACTCCTCCGGTAGAGGGAGTATCCCTCCTGCACTGGCACAATCTACCCAGCCTGCACGAGGCGGCAGTTGCCCAATTGTCGCCTCGTCTTGCCATTTGGGCGGATGACGCGCTTCTTCCCTTCCACTAGTGTTGTTATCAACCACGATCGTACGATGAATCCGAGCACCATAGGGACGAGAGAGGCCCCTCGGTTTCGAAACGGCCCGCTTTAGGTGATCTTGACTTTCTTGATGTCTATCGGAATTTATACCCCGCCGGGGGCTGACAATCCCCAGGTCATCGCCCTCCAGTACGATATGGTTTTCTGAACCGGCTCACAGCTCCCCTTCATCAGCATTCATCAGCTTGAGAATGACTTTTTCATACCATGAGGTCCGTAATAGCGGCCCGATAAAACCAACGTGCCCACCTCGTCTTTGTATAGATAAGTAAACGGAGTCTAATTCATAGTATGCGTCATATGGCCCATCCGCTACAACGGGATCATCAAGGGATGTGATGATGTGAGCCGGCACTCTCACCGCTTCCAACTTGGCAGGGGTGAGGGTATACTGGTCAAAATAGGCTTCAATCGATGGGAAATCCGAGTAGCGCGACAGTATCGCCTCCGACATGGCCATGAGGCTTGATTCGCTATAAACCTCAGTAAAGTTATAACGGTGCGGGTATAGGGCTTCCTTCCGGCGTAAGGAACGAATCCACTTCTCTCTGAAATAAGCCCGAAAGAATGGATTGTCGTCCAGCTTCCGTGTGCTTGCAAGCGGATTCAGAACCGGACTCACGGTAAAAATTCTTCGCACCTGCGAAATTTCCATTCGTGCGAGGCGCAAGGCGAAATTGCCTCCGAGAGAAAATCCTATCAGGTAGACAGGACCACCCTGATTCCTGCCAGCCACTTGGCTTACCGCGTCGGCAACTTCGCTTAGCAATGCACCATGAAATATTCCTTCGTTCAAGTGATGAGTATCCCCATGGTCACGATAATTCAGACGATAGACACTGTATCCCGCACGGTAGAGATACCGCCCCATACAGACCATATAGGTAGAATTTGCGCTTCCTTCCCATCCCGGTAGTATAATAGCCAGACCACGGCTCACATCCCCCTTGCCTTGTGAAGCATGGCCTTCCAGGCGGATACCCTCCGGCGTGACCAGGATCTCCTCCTCGCTGGCCTCCAACATGGGATTCGGTCCCCGACGACGTAGCCGCGACCGACCCAATCCTGTCTGTGTCACGGCACCCCTCGCCCATAGGGGAGCATGATACTTGAAGCGACTATCTCGCGGCACGAGTACGATGCCCTAATATCATGACCAGGATTACTGTTACGATGAGTCCGGGGAGCATGGGTTGCAGTCCGAGAGGATAATCCGTCGCCGAGCCTCCCAGCCACTGCACCAGGCGCGGACTCAGTAGCCAGAAACCGGCCGTACCTACTCCCGCAAAACTGACCAGTAGCGCCTTGAGATCGGACATCATCAGCCGCGAGTGGAAAGTGACGAGAATCGGTAGGAGTAATCCTGGAACCAGAACCATCCCCAGTGTATACCACAATTCCACAACCGACGGTAGACTGATGGCCAGTAGATATCCAATAAGTCCGCTGGCCACAATTCCCCACCGGATACGCCGCCGCTCTACCGTAGGATCGCTTGCCTGCTTTCGAGATATAAAATCCCTGCCCAGTGTAGTGGCCCCAATAAAAACGAACGAATCAACGGTACTCATGATAACTGCCAGTAGAGCAGCAAAGAACAGCCCCTTCAATCCAATTGGAAGCACCGTAGCACCAAGAAGGGGATAGGCAGCCACAGCTCCAGCAGATTCCCCAGCCAGATTCGGCAAATGACTGACCGCATACAATCCCGCTGTAGTAGTGAGCAGATCAAAGAGGAACCAGAATCCCACGCTGAGCAGAATACCCCTGGCAGCCGTTTGACCGGTGCGGGCTGCGGCACAGCGCTGGTAAAAGCCGGGATCCACAAAGGTCCAACTGGCGATCAGAAACCAAACCAGGATGACCTGCCAGCTTAGATGCTCAGCACCCCTCCAATCACGATGACCGGGGGGTAGCTGCTGCCACATGTGCTGCAAAGGTTCCGCAGCTACCAGAACACCTACCAACAGTGCAAATCCCACGAACATTAGTGCGAATTGGAGCACATCCGTACGCACAACCGCCTGAAAACCACCATACCAGAGGTAAATCGTGCTGAATACCATCCCAGCTAGGACTGCCAGCCATAAATCGATCCCCACAATAAAGTTGAGCATAATCCCTAGCATAAGGAGGTAGGGAGCCGGCGTGGTAAGCAGGAATACGATCCCTGCACCGAGTCGAGCCGAGCGAGGCCCGAAGTGGAGTCTGAATCTTTCCGGTATGGTGAGGGCACCTTCCTCACGAATTCGAGCTGCCAGGAAGATGGCATAGAGGGCAGCAAAGATATAGTAGGGCAGACCGAAAATCACCAGATTCACTACTCCGTTTAGATAGGTAAACTCCCCCACTCCCAGTATCCCGCCGTACCACGTGGAGACCAGGGTCGCCACGAATGGTATCAGTGTCAGGCGGCGGCCACCTAATAAATATCGTTCAGCCCGTCTTGAAGGGGACAGTCGCGAGCGCAATCCCATAAATAATAGACCGCCCACATAAAGGATAATTATGACTAGATCGAGCGCATGAAGTCGGGCAACTCCCAAAAATGGTGCCATCAGAAGGGTGTATCCTCAGTCCCCGGCCGGATATGCCTGATAGACCAGGAGTGTCCCTCCCTTGACTCCCACCGAAAAAGTGGCATCTGTACTGGAATTAGAGGTTCCCTTATGCATGGCCTCTAATGGCGCATCCTGGAGGGGATATTGTAGGCCGGAGGAGGTAATTCGCACTTCGGTGGAGCTCGGAAATAACGCCACAGCCTGCCCGGGATAGGAGCTGAAGACACGCTCAGTGCGCACCACGGTGAACTCACCCGTGTCAGTGAGAAGGTTGATATCTATATCAAAGTCGGTCCACAAGACCAGCAGGTTTCCCAAAGTGTGGTCATCTCGCAAGCCTACAACGCCAATGAGTGTGACTCCCTCTGCCCCTTGCGCGACAGCCCATCGGATGGCCTTCTCTAAGTCACTTGATGCCTGGGAGGGAATCTCCACCAGCCGATCCCGATACGCTTCCCTGGCATCTACGCTAATGGAATCAAGATCCCCTACCACAACATCGGGCTTAAGGGCTTGGTCAAGGAGTCGGTCGGCCGCACCATTGCAGCATATCAATGTACCGGCAGAGTGCAAGGCCCCGAGAGGATAAGGATGTGCCGGGAAAGCACCATCCGCAAGTATGACCACCGGTGGCCTTAGTAGCATATGAACTACTCCCACGAAGCTTGGAGCCAACCGGAATAAAGCGCTTGCTGCTCCTCGGTGGGAGGTTCCACCCTGACAATCGAGATCATGTTCTGTGGTGGTGCCGTCGGCCTGATCCTGAGCGTTCGCGTTTTCCCGTCCCTGGCAATGACCAGAGTCGCTTCCATATCTTGTGTGCGGGTGGACAGTATCTTCTCGCCGGCGTCGCTAAAAAGACGGTAGCCATCAATGGAAATGAGCTCATCATGGACGCTGAGACCAGCCCGTGTCGCTGGAGTGCCGTGATCAATCCTTGAAACTACCAGCCGCCCATCTTTCTCGCGCGTTTGAAAACCGTAATAGGCCTGGGTGGAATCTTCTGGACTGGTATACCCTCTCACCAGCAGTAATCCGAAAGGTTCCAGCAAGGGATCCCAGTCTATTTCTGTGGTGGTGGTGACATACTGGAACACATCCTCCAAGGACTGACCTGCGGTAGAGTCACACGCGGTCCGGAACGTATCATCAGTATATCCCTGACCATCCTCTAGATATTGCTCCCAGAGCATGCGAAACACGTCATCCAATCCACGTTCCCCATCGGAAGCAGCCCGGATGGATAGATCCAGGGCCAAGCCTACCAGACTACCCTTGGACTAATAGGAGATCGTTGTATTAGGGCTATTCTCATCTGGCTGGTAGTACTTGATCCAGGCATCGAACGAGGCCTCCTGAAGCGTCTGCGTGAGCCTGCCAGGTTCGGCTTCAACTCGCTGTATGTCAGCGGCTATTAGATCAAGATAATTCTCAGCTGAAATCAGTTCGGCGCGACGTAATAAGAGTTGGTCGTAGTAGGACGTCAATCCCTCAACGATCCACAGCAGTTCGGTGTAATTCTCCCGTTCATAATCGAAGGGACCTAGGGGTACTGGACGGAGACGCTTGCCATTATAGGCATGAAATACCTCATGAGCAACCAACGTCAAGAATCGTGTGTAGGCTGCCGCCGGGCTGAACGTCCATCGGGAAGTAACCAGATGTGTGGAATTCAGATGCTCTAAACCACCCCCCCGTTCACCTCGAAGCTGTACGAAAATCGTATAGTCTTCGTAGGGCACGGAACCGAAGATATTGTGGATCTGCTCGATTATGCTGCCAGTGTCTGTCAATAGGCGCTGACTATCATAGTTCCCCTCGCCTTCTATACAATACCGGTGAGGCACACCTCCAACCTCGAAATCGAATACAGTATGATCGCCCATCATGATGGGGGAATCCACTAGTATATCATAGTTAGCGGCCCGAAACACCGGACTTCTTCCGCCAACCCAGGGCAATGAGGAGGTGACGTTATCCCAAGGTCGGGGTTTGTTTACTACGACTAGGCATTCCTGCCCTTCCATCCCATCTGGATATATATACACACTTGCTCCATTTAGCATCGCCCCGTCATCGTCTACATAACTGGTACGGTGGGTCGGCTCAAAAGCGTATACCTTATAATGGATGAATATACGTCTCTGGCCATCCAGATTGACTCGCCAGGTATTCTTATCCAACTTCGATACTGATAAATCCTTCAGAGTGCTCTTGGCACTCAGCTCCACTACATTTCGCGCATAATCTCTTATAACATAGCTGCCTGGTGTCCAGACAGCCATCTTGAAGTCTTGATAACTCTTCCCCCGCAGACCATCCACTTCCAGCTCAACCGTGACATAATGCTCGAACCGATCCTCAAAACTGAGTGTATAGGTGATCCTACCGAATAGCGGCATGACCTGGAGGACAATACATAGCAGCCACCAGTGCCCGCGATGTGGTAAGGCAACGCGAGAAATCATACCCAATATGGAACTGCTTGGATCCGGGCTCACCCCTATAGCATTACCTGTCTCGGGAGACTTAGATTGTCTCGAATGGCTATAATCTGTTTCGTGAATGGTAAACATAGAATCCGTTCAATTCAATTTCATGATTGATCCATGGGAACGAAGATACCCCCATTGGTAATACAAATCCACTGCCAAGTCACTGAGTAGGGAGTAAAGCGAAGAAAATATAGAGGGCAGGGGCCTGGAGATGCTACTCGAAAATTGAATTTTCACGTCTCCCTTTGCACTTGCCGTATAACCCATCCCTCTGGAAGTCGCTTCAGTTGAATTCCATCCCTCAGAATCACCTTCGGCTGGTACTGCGTCAGATCATGCTGATAGGACTCCTGGTCCTCAAACCAGACACGGAGCTCCTCGCGAAGGGGTTGGACCATCTCGGTCGGCTGCCAATGATACACGCGCAGTGTGTCCTGGAAGAGCAGATCACCCCAATGCTCAGCCCATACAATCTCAGCTCTACCGTGCCGCCTCACTGCCCGTCTCACAGCCAGCAGCTCGGCCTGAACCCTTGGCAATACGGCATAATAGCTGTTCAGGAAGAACAGGGCTGAGTGCAAATTAGATGGCACAGTACTGATCCCGCTCATATGGAGATTCTTCGCCATACTGGCGATTAAGCTCAATACCATATCCCCCAAGGCCAGCCCGGGA
>CP070656.1:1386699-1392404 GCA_020355065.1 Fidelibacterota bacterium
GAGCCATGGTATCGGTCGTAACTTCCTGAACAGCCATCAATCCTTCCTCATACGAATTTGTTTCAAGCGGGCCTAACTTAAGTCATTCCTCAGCAAGTTGGTACCCTTTAGATAAACTCGCGGCAGACAGCCTATTCACCCACAGTGCTGGGCTCTGTACCCCACTATCAGGCCCATAATGTTTCAAGGTAGGGACCTATGGCCATGGCGGCGGTCAATCCGGGGCTATCAATGCCCAGCAGGTTGATCCACCCCGGACAATCCGAATCCACCTCCGACCTCATGAAGAAATCTTGATAGAAGGAATTCTCGACAAACAAATGCGGACGTATGCCGGCCCAGTCCGGCTCAAGCGGGTACTGATCGACAGCCGGCCAATACCGGCGAACCTGTCTGCGAAACTCCGTCTCCAGGGCTGGATCGACCGTGTAGACCGGCACATTGTCGGGCAGGTATTCAGCATCCGGCCCCAGACGTACTTCACCCAATAAATCGAGGCGAATATGTATGCCAAGGCTGTTGGGGGTAGGCAAGGGATAAATTAGACTTTGGAAGTTCCCTCGGGCATCGGGAACGGAAAAGTAGGACCCTTTACAATATTTCACCTCATAGCCCCGCT
This sequence comes from Fidelibacterota bacterium, assembly GCA_020355065.1. Classification (GTDB taxonomy): domain Bacteria; phylum Fidelibacterota; class Marinisomatia; order SCGC-AAA003-L08; family TS1B11. The sequence continues at coordinate 1,387,319 of CP070656.1, forward strand.
TCTGGTACTCAAACCCGGCAGCTTCCGCCACTTCCAAGGCGCTCAAGCCCGTGGCATTCACGGTCTTCTCGGCCTGGATCGTCATGGTATCTCCGGCCGGATCGGCCACTGTCAGCTGCAAGGTGTCGCCTGCTGGAGTCATGTCGCAAAAGACCGTGTTCAAGGCTAGGTCACCACCGGCCGCCTGGAATTCCCCGGCCAGATGGCGCATCCAGCTATCCGCAGACAGAATACCCGTGCTGGGGCTGAAGAGCGCGGTGCAGGGGGCGAGCGACTCAACGCGTTGGCAGGCGGTCACCTCATCAATGAGTTCCAGATCGCTAACACCATTGGCGGAACCCTGGTCAGCCAGCTGTTCCAGCTCGTTCTCCTGATCCGTTGCAGCCACTACGTATTTTCCGCAGCGCTGATGGGGCAGGGTATTGCGCTCCAGATAATGGTACAGGCGCTCTTTACCCTCCACACACAGTCGGGCCTTGAGGGAGCCGGTGGGATAATATAGCCCGGCATGTATGACTTCGCTGTTGCGTGAGCTGATCCCCTGACCAATGCGCGGCTCCTTCTCTAAAACCAAGCACCTCCAGTGACGCTCCACCTGGAAATACCGCGCCACACTCAGGCCAACCGCGCCTGCACCTATAACGATCAGATCATACATGTATATGAGTGCTAGAAGTCAATACCGTCCTGTCGGTTCTGCCGCTTCCAGTAGCGGACAAATGGGCTGACAGACAGAACGGGAGCTTTATAGGTCAGAGATTTCTCCAGCCAGGTATCTTCCCACTTCAGAAGGTTGTCTTGTATCTGGCGCCGAATGTTGCTGAGCTGACGCCCTTTGTGAGCGGCTAAGTCGGTCACCATATTGCGCTCCAGCTCGTCCCGATCCTGACAATAGGCCTCTTCCAGCCGAGCCGACAATAGGACCGCGCGATGGAACCTCTCATGTCGCCACCAAAGACTGTCCTCATGATAGCGGGACAGATCTGTGTCCTGTGGCTGGGCTTTAAGGGGCAAGTCGAAATGGACCGGTTTGAATACCGAGAGGTCCGGGGCGGAGGTGCCGGTGAAGAAGAAATCCTGACGACGGCGTGATAACCTGGCAACCATGGATGCCGTGGTCTGCAGATTTCTGGAGCGCCCGCCAGCGCGCAGAGCAATATCTTCCTTTGATCTCCCACGAGGCGCTACTTTCTTCCGCTTACGCAGCACTTGCATCAGTTCCAAGTGGGGATACTCACCCTCCAGGGCAGCTAATAGCTGCGTGAGGCGCTTGTAGCGCTGCTGACTTCCTCCAGCCGGGAGCCGTGACTTGTGGCTGAAGGCCGCGGCAAAATCTACATCCTCAGCCCCCTCGGACCATCCCTTCAACTGAGCATATTGGGTAAGCGCGTAGGAGCTCTGGTCATAATCAGTGGCCAGAGAGGGGCGGGAAGAGAGAACGGTTATTCCCTCAATCTGCTTTACCGCCCAATGGCGGCCAGCGGTCTCCAGCATCCAGACTTCGTTGGCATCGGCAATAAGGAAGCTATTATCATAGCTGACTGTGGGATCACGATACCAGCACGCACCACCCTGCCCGTGGGTTTGCAGCAGTGCCGTGATAACATGGAGACTCTCCTGTGCCGTACCACCCCGCTCGAGGCCCAATCGTACGAGGTCCATACCGATGAGTCCAGGTTCCAACTCATGATCACGAGTTATGACCGCCTCACTGACCACGACCACACCTTTATCATTGGCTCCCATTTCACCACCCCAGGCCCACCAGGGTTTGCTGAGTATAACACCATATCGGCCAGGTACCTGGGCAATGGTCAGGTGGGTGCATTTGACCAATGTAGTCCCATCCTGATCTACTGGCGGAATAGTGATCACCAGCTGGCATTCGCCCGGTGGACGGTTGCTGTTCTTCGCGACATAGATCGCGTCGTCCGGGCTAGCTGGGGGCATGATGATCATAGCGCTCGGCATACGTGGTAAAATCTATCGTTCCTCAACCGGTTAGGTCCAAGGTTTTCTTGTGGACTATCAGATCGCTCCCATCAACTCTATCCGCCTTAAAAGACGACCGTCCCCCGGGTTCCAGTGACAAACTGCAGTGGGCAGCGAATTCACTGGCCTTGCTTACGACATGCGGAACCACTTACCAGTCCTGCACCATCGCTCGCCCTGATAACTGGCAGGAAGACGTCCGGATCTATTAGGAGACCCATCCGGAAACTGAAACCAGACGAGAAACCGAATAAAATGTGAAGTGGAATGGGGAGCAGTAGAATCCCCGCGATTACCGCCGACTGCTAGCAGATACTGCGCTTAAAATTCGTCTATCAGAGCCTCCAGCTTGATCGCCAGTTGCGACCGTCCCGGTAGGGTGGCTACATCTACATGAAAGGCGTGATCCAGCCGCTGCACCCAGACCAGACTGGAGTCAAAATGGCCAAGCCCGAAGAAGGCCGTGGCTATATTCAGTGTGAGGTGCTCATAGGTAAAAGAAGGATCCCGGCTGAAAACCCAGCCCGGGGAACGGACCAGGGCACGCTTGGCGTCCGTGATACAGTTGTTATATTCACCCAACGCCAGGTAGGGAAAGGAACGACCGGCAAGGACTTCCGTCCCTTGGTACGTAGGATCCTCGAGGTTCACTCCCTCAGTAAAGTTCAGAATACTTGAATCGGCAATGCCTAGACGTCCATAGGCCCAGCCCAGCCCATTCCAGGCATCAGTGAATTCGGGATCCAATAGGGCACCCTCGGCGAAATTCTCGATGGCGGCACGGTAATTCTGCTCATCCATCATCTTCCAGCCGTCGAAAACAAAATCCGCGGCCTCCATCTCAGATCGAACCCGGCACCCTGAGATGACGAACATTAGAGCGACGGCTGTGGCCGCAGCTAGTTTCACAATGTAATCTTTACGCATTGCACTTTACCTCACCAGCAACATTTTTTTGGTGGCATGATACCCCGCATCGGTTACAAGGCGGACGAAATAGATACCACTGGCAACAGGCACTCCTCGTTGATCTACCCCGCGCCATAGCATCTCATACCGACCCATGTCCATCTCACCCTTGTATAGGGTGCGTACATGCTGACCAAGAAGATTATAGATCATTACAGTAGTGTTCTGCCTTGGCCCTTCCATGAAGCCCAGATCGAAGACTACCCGCGTCTGGGGATTGAAGGGATTGGGATAATTCTGCTGCAGACTCGTCTGCAGGGGTACGATGATCGTCCGGGGACCTAGCCGGAAGGTACCGGCTTGGTCGGCCCAAGCGGTCACCATATCCCCATCATCGATGGTGGGAAGCTCCTCCCACATGCCGTCAGACCGCAGGATGTAGAGGGCTTGGTCGGAAGCAATGGCCTTCGAGATGCCCTCCTCCTCAGCAGGACGCATGCTTACGCGCACCGGTTGATCGAAACCGAATTGACCATCTGCAAGACGATAGGCGCCCCCGGTCTTCCGGGTGGAAGGAATCAGCGTCGAATCCGCAACCATTAGATAGAGATCCTGACTGACCGTTCTCGGTCCTCCGGCAACCCGGAAATTGCCGTCCGGACTGCCTACCAGCCATGACTGATCCCGCTTGGCCAGGGAGATGCCCACACCGTAGGCCAACGTGGTATCACCGGAAAGACTATAACCGGTCACGGACAGGGTGTGGGAACCCATGGTAGTGAACCTGTACGTCGTCTCATAGGTAAACAGGTCAATTTCCGTAAGGTTGACCTTGGAGCCATCCACGAACAGATGGATGCTATCCGCCATCCCCAGTGAATCGACGATGAAAATCTGGGCGAAGGCCGCCAGCAAGCTGTTCTGAACGACACTGGTGGTGATCTTAGGTCGATCCAGGACGATTACACCATCACTGCTCACGGGATCAGAGACATTGCCGGCTCCATCGGTGGCGCGGACAGATAGATAGTAAGTGGACTTGAGATCCAGTTCGAGATCCTCAACCACCACCGAAGTGTCTGTGCCGTGCGGGGTCCAGACCACCACATCATCAGTATCCGGTGCCGTACCAAAGGCATACTCGTATAGCAATATCCCGGAGACAGGCTCGTCAAATCCGCCCCAATGACCCTGTAGACTGAACCGGGAACGACTGGAGTCAATATCCTTGCCCGCACCATCCGAAACAATGACGGAAGCGATCCCCGGTGCCAGAGTATCATAGGTAACATTCGGAATGGAACCAGTACCCGTATTCCCCACGTTATCTATGGTGCTGATCGTAATCGTATAGGCCGCACCCTGAACTAATTGCGGCAAATCCGGTAGCAGACCCGCATGAGTACCCGCATCCAGTTTATCACCGCTCAAGGGTACCACATGAGGAGAAGCAGTATCCATAACGCCAGGATTCTCCTCCCAGGTCCATGTAACCCACCCGGAATCGGCTCTTTCATCCAGCGTATAGGAAATCGCCAGCGTACGCACAAAATCACCGGTGTCGGGCATCACAGGAGTTACGACCAGGGGAGTATTATCCACTTGGAGATTATGAGTCCCGGAAATTGGAAACGCCGGATTCCCGATCCGGTCCACGGCGGTCACCGTAACGACGGCGTAACCATCGTTCCCTCTAGGGATATTCACGGGGGCTGTCCAGATCGAATCGGATGCGCCCCGGAACATCTGAAAGTCCACAAAGTCGGCATCATCGCCGGCAAAATCGACGGAATACGACGGAATCGGCACTACGGGCTCCTGGAAAATAGCCGTAATGGCCACCACATCGCCAGCCTTGGCAACAGAGTCGGAATAGGTCAACACATAGCCTGGCGGCTGGTTGTCCACATATAGGATTTGGCGACCGGATGTGTTTTCTGCCGTCAAGGGATTGCCGGCCTCATCGGAGGCGACAATGGATACCGTGACCGGCCCATCGTTACCGGCCGGAATCTCGGCATCATACATCCACACCAGCGGATTCTCCGTGGCCTCGAGAGAATCGGTGACCAACGCATCGACATAATTGATGGAGATCTCGGGTGCAACAATATCCGGGTCCGTAAATGTTGCCGTGATCGTTACTAAGTCACTTTCTCGAACAACGGTATCACTGTAACTGATC
>CP070656.1:1392504-1396502 GCA_020355065.1 Fidelibacterota bacterium
ACTGATCGATACGTCTTGCATAGGGTAAATCGGGGGGCTAAATTACATAATCATAATGATTATGAATACCGCACACTGAAGGAGGGACATATAATGGCCAAGAAGAAAAAGACACTCACCACTGCCCACGGCGCCCCGGTACCGGATGACCTGCATTCCATGACCGCCGGTCCACGAGGACCGGGACTCCTGCAAGATGTACATCTGGTTGAAAAACTGGCCCACTTTGACCGCGAGCGGATTCCGGAAAGGGTGGTGCACGCCAAAGGGGCGGGAGCCTATGGCTATTTCGAGGTGACGCATGATGTGACCCGTTACACCAGGGCCAAATTCCTGTCAGAGAAAGGCAAGCGCACCGAGGTGTTCGCCCGCTTCTCAACCGTGGGTGGCGAGAAGGGTTCGGCGGACTCCGAACGTGATCCTCGCGGCTTTGCCGTGAAATTCTATACGGAAGAAGGCAATTACGACTTCGTGGGCAATAACACTCCCGTCTTCTTCATCAGGGATCCACTCAAGTTCCCCGATTTCATCCACACCCAGAAACGGCATCCGGCCACGAACCTGAAGAATCCGGATATGTTCTGGGATTTCCTGTCCCTGACACCCGAATCGGTTCACCAGGTAACGATCCTGTTTTCCGACCGGGGAACACCTCGGGGATATCGTCACATCAACGGTTACAGCGGCCACACGTTCAAATGGTATAGTGAAAAAGGCGAGTTCGTGTGGGTCAAGATCCACTTCAAGACTGACCAGGGCATTGAGAATTTCACTCGGGAAGAGGCGACGCGTCTGGCGGGTACGGATCCCGACCAAGCCACGCGGGACCTGTATGAAGCCATTGCCCGTGGTGACTATCCGTCCTGGTCCGTGAGTATCCAAGTCATGCATCCGGACGAGGCCAAGACCTACCGCTTCAATCCTTTTGACATCACCAAGGTCTGGCCCCACAGCGATTATCCCTTGATACCGGTGGGCAAGATGGTTCTGGACCGCAATCCTGAGAATTACTTTGCAGATGTGGAGCAGGCCGCATTTTCTCCGGGGACCCTGGTGCCCGGGTTCGCACCCTCACCGGACAAGATGCTGCAAGGACGCATTTTCAGCTACCCCGATACGCATCGCCATCGATTGGGTGCGAATTATCAGCTACTTCCAGTGAACGTACCCAAGGCGAATCCGGCGCAGACATACCAACGCGACGGGAACATGCGCATCGATGAAAATGGCGGCGGAGGACCCAATTACTATCCCAATAGTTACGAAGGTCCCACTCCTGACCCAACAGTCGCCGAGCCACTCTTCGAAGTTACGGGGGATGCCGGACGTCATGAGTATGAGCACCCCAATGATGACTTCGTCCAGGCCGGCGAGCTCTATCGGCGGGTTATGACCGATACTGACCGTGACCACCTAATCGGGAACATCGTGGCGCACCTGGGCAACGCCAAGCCGGAGCTACAGCTGCGGCAGACGGCCATTTTCTATCGGGCCGACTCCGACTATGGCAGCCGCGTGGCAGAAGGACTTGGACTGGATCTCAAGGGAGTAAAGCAGAGAGCAGCAAAGCTCTAGTCCTTCCATTCGAATCAGGCATGACGGGGTTGCCTGACCTGCATGGCCAGCATCGTGTGGTGTTGGTCATGCAGGTCTTGCAGGAGTGCTGACTATTTTGTATGCTTCGCCCAACCAGAAAGGCAAGGAGACTATCGGTGCGGTCCCTTTTATGGCTGCTTCGCGTTCCGGCTATGGTGATGAGCAGATATGAGATATACTGAGCAGAGCTTGGCCTTCATTATGCGGGAACAGGGCTTGCGACCCACCAAGGCCCGCCTGCGCATCCTAAAGCTATTACTGGAGGGACATAACCACCTGAGCGCTGAAGAGATCCAAGAATATCTGCGGGACCAGGGGTACCGGATTGGGCTGGCGACCTTATACCAGAACCTGAGCCGGCTTACCGAGGAGAACCTCCTCGTGCGTTTCAACGGCCGGGATGGCCTCATCCGCTATGATGCCACCCTTGAACCACATCATCATGTGCATTGCCTGAAATGCGGACGGATCACCGATGTACAGGTGCATGAGGATCAGCTCCGAAACCTACAACCGGTTTCCCTGGAAGCAGGATCGTCGCTGCAAGAATGGGACCTCCAGGAGCTGCATCTGGAGCTGCGTGGTCTTTGTCCCTCCTGCCGAGATTAACCCTAGTCACTATACGCAAGGTATCGATTCTTACCCGGCAGGTCACCCCCGGCGGTTTCGACTCAGCAGCCCCTGCGGAGGGTTTTCAGGGTCACCAGATGGACGGTAACGCCAATGACGATTACGACCAGGATCCCGCGGACGACCCAGTTATCGGTCATGTATAGAAAAGAATAGCCGATAGTGATCCACAGTAGGCTGAGCCCCATAATCTTGGTGCCGAGCGGGATACCCCGGCCTTCCCGATAGTCACGGATATAGGTGCCGAATACCCGGTTGGTCAGGAGCCAGTCATAAAAGCGCTGGGAGCTGCGGATGTAGGCGGCAGCGGCCAGCAGCAGGAAGGGTGTAGTGGGCAGAAGGGGCAGAAAGATGCCCAAGGTGCCGAGTACCACACAGATGGTCCCGGCCGCAATGAGCAACCACTTGCTCAACCTAGACTTCGCATGAGGTGAAGGGACGGTACGGGACAAATGATGCCCTATCTCAACAAGACCATCTTGATTGTCCGGGTGTTCCCTGGCAGGTTCAGGCGGGCCAGATAGAGTCCGGAGGGAACCTCCAAGCCGGCCTGGTTCCGGCCGTTCCAGGCCAGTTGGTAACTTCCCGGTGCCGAGTAGCCATCCATCAACCGCACAATTTCCCGGCCAACCATATCAAAGACTGCCAGTTGGATCAAGCCTTCCTCCGGGAGCTCATACCGAATGGTCGTGTGGGGATTGAACGTATTAGGATAGTTCGTATACAGTATGAACCGCGGCGGTACGGTATGATCATATGACGGCTGGACCTCGATGGGCACGAACATCTCTTCCATGACCTCTCCCGTTGCATACTCCGGATCGACTCCGAGCAGATCGGCAGCCGTCACAGCCATGTCCGGAATACAACGGACCTGTGTGGCTAGCTGGTTCTGCCGCACATGAAGTCCCACGGCCAGGAACATGATATGCCGGCAGCCGTCGCAGCCATCGCCATGACCGCTGAAACCCCCATGTTGATCGTCGTGCCGCCCATGGTCGTTGGTCACAAACATGGTGGTCTGATCCGCATAGAACGGATCGTTTTGTAAGGCATCCCAGATCACTCCCACGATACTGTCAGCGGTCTGGATGGCTGACGTATACCTTGACCAATCCCCGGAATGACCGGCACCATCCACATCCGCCAGGTAGATCCATAAGAGCTGGGGGTGGTAATTATCCATCACCCAGAGCGCCTGTCCCAGAACATCCACATCGGTGGATCCCACGCTGTGATAGGTGGGCCAGTATTGAGGTCCATACTGAGAATGGAAACTGGGCAGCCAGAGTGACGTGATGTATTTTAATACATAGTAGCACTTCTCCGCAGGGGCACCGGTTTGGCGGCGGAAGTATTCGAACAAGGTCGGTTGGACGGCGTATTTGGTCGCGACGCCTTCGTAGAGGGTGTCCCGCACCCCGGTCCATGTGCCGCACCATAGAGCCGGGAGGGCCCGGGATGTGTAGGTGAAGGAGTCGTTGTAGAAATGCTCCAGGTAAGTACCTTCGAGTGCCAGGTTGTCCATGACCGGGATGTAGGTGCGGTTTGTATCTCCGAAGGTCTCGCTGTAGCGGGCGCCGTCGATGATGACGATCACCACGTTCTGGGTTGTGAGGGGAGTCCCTAGGAGTACATGACAGCACCATAGGATTAGGCACACTCCTAATCGGAAGGTGTTGTTCCGATCAGCTGGTGAGCGGATCTTGTCTCTCTGGCTGAGGCGGCTATCGGGATTGCCATTGCTGGTCATCTCAAGTCCGCGGGTGCCA
>CP070656.1:1396602-1399118 GCA_020355065.1 Fidelibacterota bacterium
AATGAGGCGGCCGGATAATATTCCAGAGCCTGGGCCTCATTGGGATCGCGGTCACTGTTCTTGCCGAAGAGGACGGCTCCATCGGCGGTGGTTGCGGGGAGTGCTACGAAGGTATCACACACAGCCAGCTCCTGATCTTGACCGGGAAGGTGAAATCATCCTGTATCCGGGAGAGAATGTAAAGAGTATTCAGCGGGGTATTCAATCCACGCGGCGATTGTGTTGCATTGCACAGATTCATCCCCCGCTCTAGGAATCCGTACACCGTACCCGATGACGTACCGACGTTCGTGCCTTAAATTCACACCTTATTCATTGTGAGGAACGATCATGGATGCTCACACTCAGTATGTTATCCAAAAGAACGTGCGTTTCAATCCTCTGGAGGTGGTGGATATTCCGAAGGTTGTCGCGGAATGCCAGGAGGAGTGGTTCAACCAGACCCTATGCCGGGTGAACGATTGCCTGGTGAGGTTGGGCATACTCAAGGGTGAGTTCCACTGGCACCGGCACGAGATGGAGGACGAGTTTTTCTACGTGATCGAAGGCCGTCTGCTGATCGACCTGGAGGGGCGGGAGGTTGAGCTACTGCCGCGGCAAGGCTTCACGGTTCCCAAAGGTGTGCCGCATCGAACGCGGGCACCGGAGCGCACGGTCGTGCTGATGATAGAAGGCAGTACGGTTGATCCAACGGGAGACTGACCGGGCCAGGAAAGCGGCAGCCATCCAACGCGGTTCGGTGGAAGGATTTTTTCACCTGAGCAGAAAATATAGTTGTATATCACAAGGAGAGAATCATGGACAGGAAAGTCTATAGCATAGCTATCATGATCCTCATTATCTCGCTGGCGGTCAACTACTGTGCGCCGGGTGAGGTGGACCTTGAGGCGGAGACGAGCGCGATCACACAAGTGGTGCGCAATTCCATAGGATGGGCACTGGATAAGGATAAAGACCTGCTCTACAGCTCACTGGCACAGGATACCAGCTTCTTCATCTTCCACCCTGATGCGGGCAGTACCATCGTAGGCTTCGAGGCCTTCAGGGACATGGCGGAGCGGGTTTTCATGAACGAAGCCTTTAAAGCCACCGGCTTCGAGGTCCGGGAGCTCAGGATCAACTTGTCCAGATCAGGCGATGTGGCGTGGTATTCCGCAATGCTGGACGACTTCGGCGAATGGGCAGGTGAGCCGACGGCCTGGATCAACGCGCGTTGGACGGGGGTGCTGGAAAAGAGAGCTGGTAAGTGGGTCATCGTGCAGATGCACTTCTCCTTTGCCACTGATGGCGACGATGAGGAAGCAGGATAGGGCGGCTGATCGATTGAAAGGATCAGGGACAGGACCTGAGCAGTCTGGTACGGGTCCATCCCCGGCTAGCGGCGTGATCCCTGATTAAGTAGATACAGACCCAGGTTACCGCCGGTCACGATTTTGGATTCGCTGATGGACAGGCCGTGCTGGTCTGCCAGGGTGGGAGCGCCCCCACTGCGTAGGAAGTGGCGCTGATTCCGGAAATGCTCCCAACCGGCCAGGAACTCAATGATCGTGATCAGCGCCTTGGTGAACCAACCCTTGGGAAAGCGAAGTGGACCAGGGTGGTAATCAATCACCAGGATCCGGCCGCCGGGCTTGAGTACCCGCGTCATCTCATCCAACACTGCTGACCGAGTCTGGGGTGGCATTTCGTGCAGGGTCAGGGTGACCATGACCAGGTCGAAGGTCCCGTTTTCGTAGGGCATATGTGCGGCATCACCCTGGTGGAGCTCGGCCTGCGGTCCCAGTTTATGGCGGGCCACATCCAGCATAGCCGGTGAGGAGTCGATACCAAAGACCTTACATCCGGCGGACTGATAGAGATCCAAGTGCGTTCCGGTGCCGCAGCCCACGTCAAGTACCGACATACCTTGCTTGGGGGGGTACATCCTGAGGCCGATTTGTCTCAAACCGCTGTTCAACGGTTCGATGAGGGTATCGTACCATGGGGCACTTCGGCCGTACGGTTCTCGGCTCATGGTGGGTGACCTTTCCTTCGGGAAGTGGTTGCTGGAATCTAAGAACGAATTCCCTGCCCGTACACGCGGTAAGATTGGCGACCGATTCATGGCACGTAGGTAGAAACGGCATAATAAAAATTCGTCACCAGGAACCGCTTTTGCTTGCAGATTGTCTAGCTTTGTATTATATACAGCTGTATACCGTGTTAGGGGTGGTTCCGATATGCCCGATATTCCTCGCGTCATAGGCTGGAAGTGCGACTTGGTGTGGTATCTCCTGCTGGGTGCTACCCTTCAGGCTGGCCCGGCAGTGTTGACGAGGTCTCCTGGAAGTAAGGAACCATGCGCCCGCTGACGATCACGGCGGTGTTTCCGCGCCGGACTAGCCGGAAGCCCGGGATGATCATCGCGGCGGGAAGGGTCCCGGCCTGGATGACAGGCTTGACCATTTATGATGCGGTGGATTTGTTCGAGCGTTCTTTGTTCGGGACGGCACCCCGCAGCCGCGAACAGGTGACGG
>CP070656.1:1399218-1404042 GCA_020355065.1 Fidelibacterota bacterium
AGGTCCTGGTGGGCATTCGGTCGCTTGACACGCTGCATTCGCTGGCGCCGGACCTGCCCAGGCTGGCCGGGATCAGCGGCCACATCGGGTGTAACGGCTACTTCGTCTTTGTCCTGACGGAAGGGGAAGATGTTCTGGCCCATGGCCGGATGTTCGCCCCGGCCATCGGCATTCCCGAAGATCCCGTGACGGGCAACGCCAACGGTCCCCTCGGTGCGTACCTGGTGCAGCACGGATTGGGGGCTCCCGTAGGTGGAGTATTTTCGTTTCGTGCCCGGCAGGGAGAAGCGTTGCGGCGGCCGGGGACCGTCGAGGTTACCGTGGAGGTAGAGGGTGCCGCACCGAGCCTCGTGCGGGTGGCCGGACGAGCCGTGATCGTCTTCCGGACCGAGTTGGAGCTGTAGGTGCGGGCAAACGGGGCGATCTGGGGGCGACAGCCGGGAGCCTGGTTTGGATCTCGAAACCGCTGTGGAAGCGGGCAGCATAACTTGAAGCAGGGAATAGGCGGAGGGCACTAACATGTCGAAGGCAGCAGCCAAGACGGGAGCTGGTCCGATGGTGACGGTCGCCATCGAGCAGCGGGATTACCTGCAGGACATCTGCCGGGCTGTCGAGAGCGTGCACCGAAAGGGTTTGACACTTGATCAAGCTCAAGGGGTGATTCGCTTGGAACGGTATAATAAGTATCTGATGTATGATCGGATCAGTCGGGATATCGAAGCTTATTGGCGGCAACTGGAAGGAGGAAGAGATCAAAATGAGAACTGAGTCCGCGCTTTTCCTGTGCGTAATGGCATTTTGTCCACTTTCCAATGCGATTCTGGCGCAAGACGACTTTCCTTTACTGAAGGGCTTGTATCTTGGCCAGAAACCTCCTGGGAAAACACCAGCGGTCTTTGCGCCAGGCATCATCTCAACAGAGGCACATGAAGGATGTTCATCTTTTTCAGGCGATGGCCGACTATTTCTTTTTGCGCGAGCAGGTTCAACATTGGATGGTATCCTGTTCATGCACCAGATTGATGAGATATGGAGTCAACCTGAACTTGCGCCATTTTCAGCTGGTAAGTACGATTGGGATTTCATGCTCGCCCCTGATGGCAGAACCGTATTTATTTCGTCCGGCCGCCCCATCAGTGAAGATAGTTTGCCCGAAAGGGAGTATCGCATATGGATTTCGGAACAATTGAAAACAGGGTGGTCTGAACCCCAACTGCTGCCATTTCCGGTGAATTCGGGTCAACACGACAGTTATCCCTCTGTAACTGAGGAGGGGACGCTCTATTTCTTCAGCAATCGCGCAGGCGGATTCGGAGAAGGTGATATATATCGCTCCAGGCAAGTCAAAGGCCAGTACCCTGAAATAGAGAACCTGGGAGCGCCCATTAATACTACGTACCATGAGGTCGATCCCTTTATAGCCCCGGATGAGAGTTATCTTATTTTTTGCTCGGAGAAACTAGGTGGGTTCGGCCGTGCGGATATTTATATAACGTTTCGAAAGCAGAACGGGGCATGGGCGCAACCGATCAACATGGGTGATATGATCAATTCTCCATTCGCGGAGTACATTCCATCCGTTACACCAGACGGCAGGTACTTTTTCTTCACCAGTAACAAATCGGGAAACCGGGATATATATTGGGTGGATGCCAAGATACTTGAATCCTATAAGGCAAAATAGACAAGGTTATCAGTCAACAATAGATGCATATCCCTCAAACCGGTGTGAATAGTGGCTTAATGTGCATCGAATGTTTCATTACTTGAAGCAGTAAGTCGACGGAGGATTTCGTCATGTCGAAGGCAGCAGCCAGAACGGGATCGGGTCCGATGGTGACGGTCGCTATCGAGCAGCACTTCCCCAAGGATCAGCGCATCACCGATGATGACCAGGCCTATCCGATCCTGCCCTTCGGAATGCGAGCGTTCGTGTGGTTGATGCGGCCAGCAGCGGCCCGGGACTGGATGGTCCGTGCGAGCGAGAAAGCCATCCCCGGTATCTGGGGGGGCATGATGTGCCGGAAGCGGTATATCGATGAAAAGTTGGTAGAGTCGGCGGATCAGATCAACGCCGTGGTGAACCTGGGTGCGGGCTTCGACACCCGGTCCTACCGGCTACCAGTGCTGGCCGACATACCGACGTGGGAGCTCGATCACCAGGCCAACATCGAGTCCAAGCGTGCGCGGCTGCGGAGGCTGTTCGGTGAGGTTCCGGCCCACGTCAGACTGGTGCCCATCGACTTCGACCGCGAGGAGCCGGGCGCGGTGCTGGCATCGCAGGGCTACCCGGCGGACCGGCGGACATTTTTCGTCTGGGAGGCGGTCACCCAGTACCTGACCGAGACCGGCGTCCGGGCGACCTTCGACTTCCTGGCCGAGGCCACGCAAGGCAGCCGCCTGGCCTTCACGTATGTCCGCCAGGACTTTATTGACGGGCAAGTCCTGTACGGCCAGGAGGCAGCCTACAACAAGTACGTGGTGAAGGATAAGATTTGGCTTTTCGGTTTCGATCCCGAAGGTGTGGGCGAATTTCTCCAGGAGTACGGCTGGTATGTTGTCGAGCACCTCGGTTACGAGGAGCTGGCCGAGCGGTACGTCAAGCCGACCGGCCGGGAGCTGGCCTCCACGCCGATCGAGCGGATGGTCTACGCGGAGAGACGGTAGGTTAGCCGCCGCGCGCGTCAGGTGTGTTTCCGTTCACCAGTCTTGCCGGACATGACAATCGGGGGTATATTCTTTCCACGTTAACGGGAAAGGGCCGATCTCCCAGCAGGGAGCAAAGGAGTCTTTCCCGTCATCCCTGTGGGAAACGGGTACCACACGGTGTATGGTTCCCAACACCAAGGAGGGATTTACATAAATAATCGTTACGTCACTATTCCGATTTAGAGATAATCGGCAATGAACTCAAGGATCAAACACATTGAAGCCGGATTCCTGGTCAAATGGGTTTTAGCCACGGGCATCGGCTGGCCGGTGGGATTTATTGTGGCCATTGTTCTGTCATATACCGTGGTGCATCTTTTATATCCAAAAGAAACGAACCTCATTCTCGGACTTTGTCTCGGTGGAGTTATTGGTTTTTCGCAATGGTATGCGACCAGGAAGCACATCAAGATAAGTGCATGGTGGATAGCTGCAAGTGCTATCGGGATAGGAATACCTTTTATCGTAGGGGTGGTAGCGACCGAACTGGGTGTCCGGGAACCCGATCTACTTAAAAACGTGATTCTTGACCGAACCGTTATCGGTATCACCGGGGGCTTGCTGACCGGCTTACTCCAAGTCCTCATTGTCAAATCCATTTCAAGGAAAGCCACCTGGTGGATTGCCATCAGCACGCTGGCCTGGGGAGTCAGTTGGTTGGTGACCGCGATTGGAGCCCCGGTAGGTCTCATTTTTGGCGGTGTGGTTCTCGGTGTCATGGGCGGTATCGGTATATTGTGGATGTCAGAATTTCCGGTTGAGGGAGAGACCGGCAGGGTAGAAGCAGCCGAGATCAACCGAGCCGAATAGTATTTATTGCACCAGGTACAGAGATCCAGACCTCGTCTTGCCATGGGAATCGACCCGGGGGTATATTCTTCCTGTGCCGACAAAGAAGCCCTGATCTTTCAGCGGATTTCCACACAAAGCCCTGCGCACGTGAGAGGAGGTTTTTTGCTTAGAATCATCGTGGGCGCATTTCTGGTACTGCATGGCCTGGTCTACCTGCTGTACGCCGGGCACAGCTGGCGGCTGTTCGAGCTGGCCGACCTGGCCTGGCCGGACGACTCGTGGGCGTTCTCCCGGCTGCTGGGTATGGAGGCCTTGCGAGCACTGGCCACGGTTTCCTGCATACTGGCAGCGCTTGGTTTCGTGGCGGGCGGTGCCGGAGTATTCGCGGGGTGGGCCGGTTGGCGTCCGGTGGTGGTGGGCGCGGCCGCCTTCTCGGCGGTGATCTTCGTGTTGTTCTGGGACGGGCGTCTACAGAAACTGCCGGACCAGGGGTGGATCGGCGTTCTGATCAGCGCGGCGATCCTGGTGACCGTGCTGCTGCGGTGGCCGGAGTTCGATTTTTAGCCCCAAGCGCTTGCACAAGGACTCGCGCGATATGGATACCCCTCCGATGCAGCCAGCCGGTTTGCCAATCAGGCGCAGCCTTACCTTGACCTATGCGCTGTCTATCCTCGTCACCATCCTGATGGCCGCCCTGTCCCTTGCCGGGTTGCTGTACCAGACCGCCAGCTACCCGACGGAGGAGCTGCAGCGCACGTTCGTGTCCAACGACGTGGGCAATCTCGGGATCGGAGTGCCGATCCTGCTGGTTTCCATGTGGCTGGCGCGGCGGGGCAGCGCCTCACCCCTGTCACTGCGTGACGCTCCCGCTATAAGAAGAGGGGGAGAGGCGATTGCTCTGCTACTGACGGGAAGCCCTCGTTTACGCTAAGCAGCCGGGGCACCTCCCTCCAAGATGCAGCCAATCAGCCGCCCAATACGTTGAGTTCAGTCAATCCCTCTCTCGAATTCAATTTTGACATGAAATACCTGGCGATCTGTTTGTGATATTTCATCTTCTCGCTCACGAATAAAACGGTTTTCCTTTCTTCGTGGTTGGGAGACAGGAAGGTCACCCTTCCGTTCACCAGGAAATCCTTGTATTGCTCCGGAGCGATGTCCTCGCCAGCAATTTCGTCGGCATACTCGGCGGTGAGCTGATGGGCCGCCATGGACACGATGTACTCCTCCAGCGGGAAACTCAGAACATTGGATTCATCCTGGATTTCATTCACCAATCCGTGGGTAATCTCGTGCAGGATCCGTTCGAATGCTCTCAGGGTC
>CP070656.1:1404142-1415097 GCA_020355065.1 Fidelibacterota bacterium
CGACCGAGAGGCAGATCTTAATCAGCTTCCTCGGCTAGGGTGACATCGGTATTCTTCAGCTTGGGTGCCTTCTGGGCAAAAATGAGATTCTTGCCCCTGGCACTGATATGGATCAGGCCCCCTTCCGTGAACTCCCGTCTGAGGAATTTCTCGGCAATGACATTCTCGATCCGGTCCTGGATAACCCGGCGCATCGGACGAGCACCAAAGGCACGGGTGTAGCCCTCCTCGATGATCCGCTCCTTGGCAGCCTTGGTGATGCGATACGTCACGTTCTTGCTGGCTAGATTGTTCTTCAGATCCCGCAACTGCAAATCGACAATCTTGAAGAGATGCTCTTTCTTCAAGGAATTGAATATGACCGTCTCGTCCAGCCGATTAAGAAACTCAGGATTGAATAGTCGCTTAACCTCCGACATGAGCTCCGCGTGGAAATTGGTGTCGCTGTGTTCATCGGCACGAGTAAATCCATACCCGCCCGTATCCAAACCGCGAGCACCCAGGTTCGATGTCAGAATGATAACCGTGTTCCGAAAGTCAACTCGCCTACCTAAGCCGTCAGTGAGCGTCCCTTCATCCAGGATTTGTAGAAGGACATTGAATACATCGGGATGGGCCTTTTCAATCTCGTCAAACAATACTACCGCAAAAGGATTGCGACGTACTCTTTCTGTTAGTTCGCCACCCTCTTCATAACCCACGTACCCCGGCGGCGCACCGACCAGTCGCGAGACATTAAAACGTTCCATATACTCCGACATGTCAAACTTGATCAAGGCCTCATCATGGGTGAAAAGATGTTGCGCTAAGACCCGAGCCAACTCCGTTTTTCCCACGCCCGTGGGTCCTAAGAATAGAAAAGTCCCAATCGGATGCCGCGGATCTTTCAGCCCCGTGCGGGCACGCTGTATGGCCTGACTCAGGGTTTTGATAGCTTCCTCCTGGCCCACCACGTATTCGCTCAGAACGTCCTGGAGGTGGAGTAATTTTTCCAGCTCACTCTCAGCAACCTTATTGACGGGGATGCCCGTCATCATGGCTACCGTGTCCGCCACCTCGTCTTCATCCACTATCGGCCATTCCTGGGACTCATCTTCTTCCCACTGCCGCTGCAAGTGCTCAATCTTCTCGAGGAATTTCCGTTCCTGGTCACGTAGCTTCGCAGCCTGCTCGAAATCCTGCTGGCTGACCACCTGCTCCTTCTGATGGCGGAGATCCTCGACCTCCTTTTCCAACTCCACCAACTCCTGAGGCACAACCAGGTTATTGATGTGCACACGCGCACCGGCTTCATCCATCACATCTATCGCTTTGTCCGGCATGTACTTATCGGTGATATAACGATTGCTCAGTTCCACGCAGGTTTTAATAGCGGTATCACTGTACCGAACGTGGTGATGGCTTTCATACCTCTCCTTCAATCCCTGGAGAATATTCAGGCAGTCGTCCACGCTGGGCGGTGACACCATCACCTTCTGAAAGCGCCTCTCTAGAGCACCGTCCTTCTCAACGTGACGACGATACTCGTCGAGTGTGGTGGCACCTATTACCTGGATCTCACCTCGCGATAGGGCTGGCTTAAACATGTTGGCCGCGTCCAGAGAGCCACTGGCACTGCCTGCTCCCACAATGGTATGCAGCTCATCGATGAAAAGTATGACATCCTTGGCGTTCTCTAATTCGTGCATCAAGGCCTTCAAACGCTCTTCGAACTGTCCACGGTATTTCGTTCCGGCCACGAGCCCTCCCAGGTCCAAGGCTACAACTCGTTTGTTGAACAATACCCTAGGTACCTGACGAGCAATGATCTTGGTGGCCAACCCCTCGGCAATCGCCGTCTTTCCTACACCAGGCTCCCCAATTAATACCGGATTGTTCTTCTTTCGACGAGCCAATATCTGCGCGACCCGCTCAATCTCCTTCTCACGGCCAATGACCGGATCAAGTGCCGATTCTGAAGCCAATTCCGTGATGTCGCGGCTGAAATGATCTAGGGTTGGGGTCGTCGATTTCTTGGCCTTGCGAGTCCCCTTCCGCACTTGGGATGCAGTCTGTTGTTGGGAGAGTATGCGTTGCTTGATCGCAGCGTAATCAATTCCAAAACGAACAAGGACCTCACTGGCAACACCCTCCGTCTCCTTGGCAATGGCCAGGAGAAGGTGAATATCATCCCCTACCTCATCGTGGAAACTTTTCGCCTCGGTAAAAGTGGTGCGGAGAATTCTTTCCGCGCGGCGCGTCAGTGGCAGATGCCCCAAGGTCATCGTACCACCTGAAGACCGAACCATGTCCTCGATCTCAGTGCGCAGCTCTTGAATGTCACCCGTCAAGGAACTCAGAATCTCGTAGGCTGGACCACTACCCTCCTCAATTATGCCCAACAACAAATGCTCCGAGCCGACATAGCTGTGACCCAACCGGAGTGCTTCCTCCTTGGCACTCTTGAGAATATTTTGTACTCGCTTGGAAAAATTTTCCTTCATGCCACTTTCATCCCATTCGTCGATTCGAATTTACTCCTGCTCTAATCCCCCAGCAACCTCCGGTGTGATGTTAATCACTCCACCGTATAAATACTGTCGGTGATCAGCCATTTCTGCCAGGAATTCACTATGCGTAGCAATGAGGAATGTCTGCCCATGGTCCTTGCGCAATTGTTCAATTAAGCCCATCAGTACCTTCCCATTCCTGGCGTCCAGGTTTCCTGTCGGTTCATCCGCAAGAACAATGCCAGGACGGTTGACCAACGCCCTGATGACCGCCACCCGTTGCCGCTCACCGCCTGAGAGCTGGCCAGGGTAATGACTCTTACGGTCCGCGAGACCAGTTATCTCCAACAGGTGCTCCAGGTAAGATGTATCTACCCGGTCACTACCCTCAGCCAACCGTAGCGGTAATTCCAAATTCTCCCATAACGACAACTCAGGTAGCAAATGGTGAAACTGGAAAACAAATCCAATGTTCCTGTTCCTGAAAAGAGATAGTTCATCGTCGCTTAGATTGCTCACATCCTGGCCATCCAATAGTACTTGACCACTGTCAGGCCTGTCCAGTGTCCCCAGAATGTTGAGCAGCGTTGACTTGCCACTACCGGAGGGCCCCATGAGGGCCACAATGCTCCCACGCTCTACTTCGAGGTTCACCCCCTTCAAAATAGACAGCCGTGAACCGTCCAAAGGATAACTTTTATAAATGTTGTCTGACTTTAGAAGCACCATGCTACTTCTCGTAATTCACAGCCTGCCCCGGTGCGATTGAAATGGCATAGCGGGCCGGATACCAGGCCGCACCAATACTTATTAACAGAGAACCTGCCAGGACGATGAGTACATCCCACCAGCGCAGATCCATCGGCAGTCCACTCTCAGAGTAGATGCCCGCTGGACCGGGAATGAATGGATAGACGCTCTGACACCAGGAAATCGCTACACCCAGACCCACGCCCAATCCTACACCTACTAATCCTATCAAAAGGCCTTGCCGAAGGAATACCGCCTTGATGAACCGGCGAGTTGCCCCCATGGAACGGAGGATACCGATCTCTCGGTATTTCTCCATCACGGACATGACCATCGTGCTGGTGGCATTGAAGGCCGCCACCAGAATAATGAGGAAAAGTACCACGGTAGTGCCCAACTTCTCCATGCGCATCGCGGTTAGCAGATCGCTATGATCTGTCTCCCATGTCCGCAGGTCCCAGTCCGCTGGGTCTACCATCCCTGTGAACAGAAGCTCGGCATCCACTTCCTGCTCATCCAGGGTCAGACCACTGTAGGCACTGAGCCGGGGCACGATCTGCTCAGCGGTCTCAAAGTCTGTGAACAGGTACGCCTCATCAAAGTCGAGCATCCCGAATTCATAGACTGCTTGGACGATGGCTGTCACCTGGGGTGGTTTGGGATTAACCAGTGAAATATCAAGGGGAGAAATGAGACGCACCTCGTCGCCCGGTACAAGATCCAACCGATCAGCAAGCATGGAACCTAGGATGACTTGGTTTCCCGATGGAGAAAGTGGCCAGTCCTGGATGATCGCCTCACCCAGAGCCTCCTGATGGGCGGATAAATCGGCCACGATTCTTGCCGTCACCAGGCGATATCCTTCCACGGATTGGACGACCAGCTTTCGTTCAGCATAGGGCTGTACCTTACTCCCTGTAGTTGTCAGCTTCTCAGCGACAACCTTGACATCCGCCCGGGGGGATCGGGGAAGCAGCACCGTCTGTTGTTCAAAACGGAGCAGGCTGTCCCACACTTCCGATTCGAATCCGTTCAGGATCGATAGGGACATGATCAGCACAGCCGATCCCACGGCTATGCCCAGCACTGCCAGTACGGCACTGCGATTCAACTTCCGCCGCGTCTGCCGCCAAAAAAGCAGCCGCCGAGCCAAAAACCAGGCACTACTCATACCGCAGCGCCTCAGCAGGGTGGATCGCAGCTGCCCGCTTCGCCGGCCACACCGCAGCCAGTAGGGACAACACCAGCGCAATGAATGGAATCAGGATCAGTGATTGCCACGACCATTGGACGGGCAGCGCATCCATGAAATAGATATCCGAATCGAGGGCTAGGATCTGGAAGCGTCTTTGCAGAAAACCAAGCAATAGTGCCAGCCCGATCCCTGCACCGCTGCCGACACTCCCGATAATACTCCCCTGGTAAAGAAATATCTTCTGAATCCGCCGACGGCCGAATCCGAGACTGCGCAGGATGCCGATATCGCGCTGCTTTTCCACGACAATCAATGAAAGTGTACTGAGAATATTCACCAAGGCCACTGCCGCAATAAATCCAAACACAATGAGTATCGGTGTTTGTTGACCTTTCAGCCATTGGAATAGGTTGGCATGCCTCTGACGCCACGATAGCAGGTAATAGGGGAAGCCAAGATCATCCTCGAGCGCCGCGGACAAGCCATCCGCACGATCACGGTCTGATAGGTTGATGATAGCCCGTGACGGTGATCGGCTCAGGCCGAACAACGCATGAGCGGATCCAAGAGTGGTAAAGGCCAGCAACTGGTCATATTCCACCATCCCTGAACGATAGGTTGCGGCAACGGTGAATTCCCGGCCCCGAATCCCCTGCTCCTCAAGGAGATATGCCACGTCAAAAAGAATGACCTCCTCCCCAGGGCCTACCTGCAATTGCTTCGCCAGCTTCTCTCCCAGAATAATGGCGGCCGAATCATCCGGTGAAGGATATGTTCCGGCCGTAATGAACTCGTGGATATTCACCACCTCTCTGAGCTGCTCCAGGTCGGCACCCATCAGGAACACGCCATCCGACCGGCTTCCCCGGCGTACCAGAGCATGTCGCGCCGTAAAGGGAATCACCCGTTCTACCTCAGAATAAGCTTGTATTCGCTCAATAAGGGAATCCGGCAAGGGAACTTCATTGCCCAGGGCGCTGGATAGCCGTAAGTGACCATCCATGCTCGCGACCTTGTCCTCGACTTCATCCTCAAAACCCCGCATAACGCTCAAGGTCAGAATAAGAGCCGCCACTCCGATGGCCAGACCTATCATACCCAGGTATCCTATAAACGATATAAAACCATAGCTGTGCTTGGCACGCAGGTACCGGAGAGCGATCAGTCGCTGTGGAGTCACGGTTGAAGCGGTCGCATGGCGGGAAATAGAATGACGTCTTTGATGGAGCTCTGCCCTGTAAAGAGCATTACTAGGCGGTCAACACCAATCCCCACTCCACCCGTAGGGGGCATTCCAAACTCCATGGCCTCCAGGAACTCTTCGTCCACAACCTGGGCTTCCTCGTCGCCCTCTTCCCGCAAACGGCTCTGGGCTTCCAATCTCGACCGCTGGTCCAGAGGATCATTGAGCTCGCTGAAGGCATTGGCAAACTCCATTCCGGCAATGAAGAGCTCGAACCGCTCGACAATATCATCCGCTTCGTCGCGGTGGGTTTTTGCCAGGGGTGAGATCGCCTTGGGGTAGTCCACCACAAACGTGGGCTGTATCAGGTTGGGTTCTACTAGCAGTCCAAAAATCTTGTCCAGCACCTGACCATAGTTGAGCCCCTTGGCAATGTCCAACTTGCGTTCAGTGGCAAAGTGGTAGAGGTCCTCAACGTCAGTGACCTCCCGGAAATCCTTGCCCGCATATTTGTTCAAAAGATCAAATAAACCCACCCTAGTGAAAGTTTGACTGAAATTGATCTCATGATCCCCATACGTCAGGGTGGCACTTTCCATCTCTTCCGCCAGGGACTTCATCAGCTTCTCGGTGAAGGCCAACACGTCGTTATAGTCTGCATAAGCCTCGTAGAACTCCAGCATTGTGAACTCAGGATTATGATGACGGTCCATGCCCTCGTTTCGGAAATCTTTGGCAATCTCATATACCTTCTCAAAACCACCTATGATCAGACGCTTCAAGTAGAGCTCATCAGCAATTCGGAGATAAAGGGTTTGATCCAGGGCATTGTGATACGTGGTAAAAGGCCGTGCGGAGGCGCCTCCGTAAAGAGGCTGGAGGGCGGGAGTCTCCACTTCCACATAGCCATGGTCATCAAAGAACCGTCGGAGGAATCGGATGATCCGGGCCCGCTTAACAAAAATGTCCTTCACCTGGGGATTGGCAATAAGGTCCAGATAGCGTCGCCGATAACGGTTTTCCTTGTCTTCAAAGGGATCAAATACCTCCCCCTCCTTGGCCTTCAGGTTCGGCAGTGGGCGCAAGGCCTTGGCGAGTAGCTGAATGGTCCGCGCCTCAACCGTGATCTCACCGGTCTTGGTTCTGAAAACACGGCCCTGGACTCCCAGAAAATCACCCAGATCGACCCGGCGGAACAACTCCTCATACGTCTCCTCCCCCAAGACATCCATTTTCACATAAACCTGTTGCTTGCCCTTCTCGTCCATCAGGTGAGCAAAACTGGCCTTGCCCATCCGGCGCAGCGATACCACCCTGCCCGCAATAGCCACATCGGACAGAAACTGACTGTCCGCCATGGCCTGAATATCCGCACTGTGGTGGGTTACATCGAAACGATAAGGGTAGGGATTCACTCCCATCTCCCGCAATTCATGGAGCTTTTTCTGCCGGATCAGCCGGATTTCATGCAGGGTTCGCTGGGGTTGTGTCATGAAGGTGTGACCTTTTGTTCAGATGGACCTGCATCTCCCCCTTCCGCTGTGGGGATAGCATGCTGTAGAAGAAAGGCCCGGATGAATCGGTCAATATTACCGTCCATCACCGCCTGGATATTCCCTGTCTCTTCGTGCGTGCGGTGATCCTTGACCATTGTATATGGCTGAAACACGTATGATCGGATCTGGCTGCCCCAAGCTACGTCTTTCTTCGTATCCTCTAACTTCTGTCGCTCGGCTTGTTGTTTCTGTCGGCGAAGATCGTAAAGCCGGGCCTTCAGGATCTTCATGGCGGTGGCCCGGTTCTTCATCTGCGAGCGCTCATTCTGGCACTGCGCTACAATTCCGGTGGGCAAATGGGTGACCCTTACCGCGGAATCGGTCTTGTTCACATGCTGCCCCCCCGCACCACTGGCACGGTAGGTATCGATCCGCAGCTCTTTCTCACTGATCTCGATCTCGACATCGTCTGCCGCTGCCGGATAGACAAAGACGGATGCAAAGGACGTATGCCGCCGGGCATTGGCATCAAAGGGGGATATCCGCACCAGGCGGTGCACACCCGCTTCCGCCTTGAGATAGCCGTACGCCCGCTCGCCCTGTACCTCAATCGTCACGTCCTTGATACCCGCCTCCTCACCCGGTTGGTAGTCGAGTATCTGATACTGAAAACCGTGGCGCTCAATCCAGCGCAGGTACATACGCTGAAGCATTTCGGCCCAGTCCTGGGATTCAGTTCCACCTGCACCGGGATGAATAGTGAGCAGGGCATCCTTCTCATCATCGGGATGACTGAGCAGGTGGACCACCTCCGCCTCCTCCAAGGCTGAGAGATAACCCTCCAGCACCTCTGCGGCTTCAGCCGGGACCAATCCCACTCCTTCCTCGAGCGCCAACTCAAGGTGAATCTCTACCTCATCGTGCCGCGAGATCAACTCCTCCCACATCTGCAGTTCCTTCTCTCTCACGCTGATCTGCTTCAGGGTCGCCTGTGCCCTCTGGGGATCGTCCCAGAAATTCTGTTCGGTGGTGGACTGCTGAAGGTGGGCTATTTGGGCTCGGAGGACATCGAGGTCAAAGGTACCTCCAGAGTTCCTGGTACCGCGCCTCGGCGGACTGGAACGCGTCGCGATAACTCTCGATACTTTGAGTACTGGTCTGGTGCTTACTATCGCTCATTTGCATCTATCCTGCACTTCACCGCAGCGTAAGGTTAACGGGTTGCCTTACCGGAGGCAAGGAACAAACGTGAATAGTCCGAAGGGCGGAATGATCCCTGACTTTACTGGCCTGTCCAGCGGGTACACAATCATGACACCATCCCTCGCTCGGTCCTACTCCCCCGCACTGACAAAGATATACTTGTTCAGCAATCCCCGCAGATCCGCCGCCTCCAGATTGCGATGGAAAGTGCCATCGATAGCCAGAGAGACCTGCCCGCTCTCCTCTGACACCACCACCACCAGGGCGTCCGATTCCTCGGTCAGACCTAGTGCGGCTCGATGGCGGGTGCCCATATCAGGATCCAGGGTTTCGCTCTCGCTCAATGGAAGGATGCACTGAGCCGCTTCAATGATTTCATTCTGAATGATTGCGGCCCCATCGTGTAGCGGGGATGAGGGATTGAAGATAGAGATGAGGAGCTCCTTGGACACTTCTGCTCGCAGGGGCATGCCCTTTTCCTTGTAGCTCCGTAAGCCACTATCCCGCTGCAGGACCATCAGTCCCCCCCACCTCCGACGCGACAACTCCTCGCTTCCATCTACTACCGCGTCGATGGTCCGGCTGCCCGTGACCCGAAACAGTCCCCTGATGACGGGTGTTTGCCCCAGGTAGATCAGCATCCGGCGGAGCTCTGGTTGAAATAGGATCACAAACGCCACCACCCACACCGTCTGAACCTGACGCATCAACCAGGACAGGGCATTCATATTCAGCAGCCTGGCCACCAGGGTGATTACCAGCAGGATGACCAGACCTACCAGCATTTGCCCCGCCCGCGTATTCTGGAAGTACTTATATAGGGTATAGAAGATAAGCGATACCACCACAATATCGAGGATATCAAACAGTGAGATGGGTAAGAAACCGATACGAAATAGTTCGAAATTCATGCCATACCTGCCAGGCGTTGATAGATCACCTTCGATTTTTGAGCCGGGATAATATCGTGCACCCGTAAAATATCTGCTCCGTTCACCATCGCGATCGTTCCGGCCGCAACACTCTCCTCGATGCGGTCCCGCGGCGTCTCACCCAGGGAGTTTTGCAGAAAGGACTTTCGTGAGGTGCCCACCAGGAGTGGCCGCCCGAAAACACGGAGCTCGCGCAGTCGCCGTAGGATCTCGTAATTGTCCCCCCGCCGTTTGCCGAATCCTATCCCGGGATCGATAATGATGTGCTCCTCCTTGACCCCCGTCTTGACCGCAACCGTTAGGCGCTCATCGAAAAATGCGTGCAGTTCGTCCATCAGATGATCATAGTGAGGGTTCCGTTGCATCGTCTTCGGCTGGCCCTGCATGTGCATCATCACGATAGGGCAGCCTGCCTGTGCGGCCAAATCCAGCATCTCCGGATCGTGACGGCCGGCACTGACATCGTTGACCACGGTTGCACCTGCTTGAAGTGCTTCGCTGGCTACCTTCGCCTTCATTGTATCAATGGAGATCGGTCGGCTCAACTCGCTGCTCAGGGCTGCAATTATAGGTATCACTCGACGCAGCTCTTCCTCCTCCGAGATCGGGTCCGAATCCGGCCTGGTGGACTCCCCACCCACATCGATCATATCCGCTTGTTGGTCTGCCATGGCTTCCCCATGGGCAATGGCCTTCTTCTTATCTAGGTAGTCGTTGCCATCGCTGAATGAATCGGGGGTCACGTTGAGTATCCCCATGATGAGAGGATACCGACTCCGGTCTCCTGCCAGTGACAAGAGTAGTGGATCAATCGCTCCCGACTCATGAGAGTTCTGATTAAGAAACGCTTCAATCTGTCCTGCCGCCCGTTTCAAGCCAAAGGGCTGGGCTTTCAACTTGGTGGCTAGCTTGGCCAGCTGCCGCCGGGTACCCATGATAATCGCATCCTGGGGCTCCGGGTCACCTAGAATTACCATCTTGCTGGTAGCACACTCACCACCCACACTGAGCATCTCTTGCTTCAATATATTGGCGGCGGGGGACTTCAGGGAACGCAGTCGGAGCACATGGAAAAAACCTTTAGGTGACATGATCCCAATACCGCCCTTGTCCACCTCTATGGAGGCAAACTCCCGGGCTAACTCCTCCTGCGACGAAGTGATGATCTCCCTGAGAGCGGCCACAGATAGGATCAGCTGGTTCGCTTGGTGGTAGATGATGAGGTGGGAGTAGCCTTTTTCCGAGGTTTGGCAGTCCCAGAGGTCTTCCGAGTGGACTTGGACGCTCCTGAAGTTTGAGATTTCCTGGCCGGGGCGGTTCTTTTCTTCGAGGCGGCAGCTCCCCCGCGCTTGGCCTTGGCCTTGGGACGGCCATTGGGAGACACCTTCAACAGGGACTTCCCGGTAAAGAGCCGGGGTATATCCTCGCCGTGAACGGTCTCGTGCTCCAACAGGGCTTGGGCCAGGAGTTTGAGCTGATCCATATGGTCAGTTAGGATCTGGGATGCTCGACGCTCCGCTGCTAGAATAATAGCACGGATTTCCTCATCGATCGTCCGGGACGTCTGCTCACTGATGCTCTTATGCTGCTGGATCTCGCGCCCCAGAAAGAGCTCCTGCTCATTTTTGCCCAGGGTGGTGGGGCCCACCTTTTCACTCATGCCCCACTCGACAACCATCCGGCGAGCCAACTCGGTTGCGACTTCCA
>CP070656.1:1415197-1417870 GCA_020355065.1 Fidelibacterota bacterium
ATGGAAAGCACCGTGAGATGCACCTCACCGACCGTGAATCCGAGCCGGTCCAGGAAGGCGGCCGCCGGCTTCAGGATTCCCAGCACGTTCAACGCCGCTAGCGACCACGCGCCGATCGCGATGTTACGCGACCAGAATGGATCCAGTATGACCGCCGTGGCCAACTTGATTACCACCCACGCCAACAGCAGCGTTGCCACCAGGTTGACGATCACCGGCGCCACACCTAGCTGACGGAATAGCAGCGCACTGATACCCAGCAGGATCAGCCCATAGATCGCCGACAGCTGCTTGGTGAAGGTCTCCATCAGGTTGGTCAGATGAACGCTGCGGCGCAGTGCCGTGCTGATGCGGGGCGGGAATCGCGGCCGGAACCGCTTCCCCAGTACGTTGCCCAACAGGAGCAACAGCAGGATGACGGCCACCTGGATGATGTTCCCCATGTTCAGCACGTTCTCCAGGAACCAGGTCCCGATCTTGCTCAGGATATCAACCAGGAATTGCAGGTCGAGAAGGCTTTCCATTGCGCTCTCCTAATACCTATCGATAATACTCAGTACGTGGCGGGTAAGCAGCTTGTCCCCTGCTTCTGATTCTCTCAGACTGACCGCTGTGTGTGGGATGAATTTAGCCGTAGAATATCGCTCGGGAGGCCATTTATTGACCGCTTGAGTCCTCCGGTCCGGCCTGCAGAAACCGCTCCCCCGTCCTACCTCAGCAGCACCATCTTCCGCGTCTTGACGAGCCCCTCCGCCCGCAGTACAGCAATGTACACCCCGGAGGCCACCGCCCTCCCGGTCCGGTCCAACCCCTGCCAGACGGCTTCGTGGTACCCCAGGTCCGCCCAGCCGTTCACCAGCGTCGCCACCTCCTGCCCCAGAAGGTTGTACACCCGCAGGGAAACCTTCACCGGCTGCGGCAAAGCATAGCTGAGCGTCGTGGCGGGATTGAAGGGATTGGGATAGTTCGGCGACAAGGCGAACTCCTCCGGCAGTTCCGCCAGGGCCTCCGCTATGCTCCGCTGGACGTAGTCTTCCGTACCAGCCATGACCTTGAGGTGATAGGGCACCTTATCCGTATAATCCGTGATCGGCAGCGGCGCCTCCCCCGCCGTGAGATCGCAGGCTACCCTCGTAACCAGGTCCAGGAGCACTATCTGCACCCCTCCCGGTACCTCGCCCTCGAAACGGTAGGTCAGGCTAATGGCACCCGCTTCGCCCCGCGTATACAGATCCAGGTCCCAGACGCCATTCGTCTCTTCCACAGACCGTATGTCGGACGTGAACCAGCCTGCCCCTGTAGCCCAATCGGATCGCTCCATCGTCAGCGCGATACAGTCCTCCAGCAGCGGCGGCTCCGGCGCATCGAACGGGTCCCGCCCTTCCGCGGCACCCTCCAACCGGCCCACCGTGTTGCCGCCGTCATAGTAGCGCTCCCCCTCTACCGTCATGTGCACCAGCCAGCCCTCGGGCTGGGATTGGTCCGCCTTGGCCAGTATGCTCTTGGCCATCCCCGGCGGCCGAATCTCCAGGGCCTGGGAGTAATCGGTGTTGTTGTAGATGATATACCCGCCCCACGGCCGGAACGTGGTCTGCACCTGCCCCACGGACCAGCCCTCCTGTCCGCCCGTGCCAAAGGCCCCGTACGTATACGGCCCATTGAATGTACCCTGATCGGCCGCCACGGACACCGGGAACGGATAGGGTGACGCGATGAAGCGCCATCGGCGCGCGGGCAGGCTCCAGCTGGTTCCCGTCATATCCACCGACTGTCCCGCACCCAGGCTGAAATGCAGCGGCGTCTCCCGTACCTCCCGCACGATCTGCTTCAGGAAATAACTCTCCCCGGAAGTAAAGCTGCCCACCGGCACGTAGTCATCCCGGCCCGGCCCCGTATAGCGGAAGATCCTCCAGGTCTCATCCGATGGGGCCTCCCCCAGTTCCCCCTGGATGATGCTGGTTACCGTGGTATCGGCGATGTCACCGGGAATGGAGATCAGCCGCCACCGGTTGAACGGAAAGCCGTTGGAAAAGGCCGTGCCCGACATGCTGGTGTTGAATGTGCCCGCCGGAAATGCAACCGGCACCGACGAAGTATCGGTAATGGTCACATTGCCGACACCGTCAGTCCCAACGATATAGTACGCCAAACCTCGAAGTACGGTACTGGCCACGGGTATCCCGGCACGGTATGTCGTGGCGTTCAATTGATTCATATCGGCTTGGTCAAAACCTGGACTGCTGCCTTCCAGGTAATGCAGCCTCATGGAGCTGATCCCGCTCGGATCACTGACCGTGGCGTCCACTTCGATCATATCGTCGGGATTAGCTACCCTGCGGAACTCGCTGCTGATACTTGGTCCTTCGGTATCCGTCGTGCGCCCGACGGCGAACTGGCTGAAGCCGGTAATGCCTGCAAAGGTTACGCTGCTGTCGGTCGCGCTGGAGCCGTAGGATTCAATCTCCCACGGCAGGGTCCCGCCGGTGTCGCGCTGGAGCAGGCGCAGGCGGACAGGGTACTCTTGCTCCCTGGCAGTGAAGGTGCTCGGCCCCAGGTTGAACGTCAGCTCCACCGAAAAATCCCCACGGCCCGTGTGGGTGATGATCCAGAATCGCCCGGCCGCCAGGACCGTACCCGCGGGCAGGTCTCCGCCGGGTGCCGTTTCATACGCCC
>CP070656.1:1417970-1423424 GCA_020355065.1 Fidelibacterota bacterium
AATCAGACCGCCGGCGAATATCATGGGGACGAAATTGGAAAAGAGCAGGGCAGTGAACCCGATGGACACGGCGGCCACATTCAGCAGGATAGGATAGCCTACGTCATCGATGGCAATTTGTCCCACCTGGTCACGTGGGACACCCTGCTGGAGGAAATGCTTGTATTGAGCTATGAAGTGCACCGCGAAGTCAACTCCGACACCAATGATTATGGCTGAAAGCAGTGCGGTGACATGGCTCAATTCGATGCCGAGCCAACCCATCAGGCCGAAGTTAAGCAGGATAGCCGAGCTGAGAGGAATGACGGCCAAGATGCCCCAGTGGAAGGTCTTGTAGAAAACCCAGGAGATGATAATCACGAGGAGCAGTGATAATAGCAGTGAGCGCAGGGAGCTGGAAACCAGGCGATAGGTGAAATCGCGGAGGAACACGGGAAGACCGGAGACGCGAACGTCCATGTCGGCCAGATCACCCGTGTCTATCCTCTCCTCCAAGCGTGCCACCAGTCCCAGCATCTCCCTGGTGGAGACGGTTTTCATGCTCGTGTTGATGAGAGTGTTCCGATAATCGTAGTCCACCAGGGCGTTGAAGTCATCGGGATCACCGGACATGCTGTACATAGTGAGCAAGTTGGCCACCTTGGCACGGGTATCAGGGATGTATTCATACTCCACGCTGTCATCCATCACCACCCGGTGTAGTTTGGCGATCATATTGGCGATGGAATAGGTGAGGCCGATGGGTGCCTCATCTTCCAACTGCTCCTGGAGGGTTTCGATCCTGCGTAGAGTTTCCGGGTCTTTAATATCCCCTTGCACTTGGATCGCCAGGTTGGAGGAGCCATAGAATTTGTCGTCAAGGAAGGCCATGCTCTCCCGAATAACAGAGTCCTGCTTGAAGAATTTGACGATGTTGACCTCGATCCGCAGCCGGGTAATGCCCATGATGGAAAAGGCGAGCACGACCACCGTTCCGGATAGGATGATGACGGGGTGGCGCAGGACGTACTTCCCGACAGCGTGGATGATTTTTTCGATAAGACCGGGGGTCGTTAGCGCACGACCTTTCAGATTCCATTTTGTCAGGAGCATCACACTGGGCAGGAAGGTTACCGAAAGGTACCAGGCCCACGCGATGCCGAAGGAGACCGTAACACCGTATCCGACGATCGTGGTCAGGGGAGCAGTAGTGAGCGTGATAAAGCCCGCCATAGTGGTGATGGAGGTGAGGAATACCGGTAGTGCGAGGACATCCATGGTGGCGGCGATGGAAGATCGGACGTCCCGGCGTTTTCTTACTTCACGGAAAAAGCGTGTCAGTATGTGAACGCCGTCCGCGGTAGCGATGGTGAGCAGGATCACCGGCATATTGGTGTTCAGCAGGCTGAAGTTGAAGTGGTCACTCCTGAGCAGTTGGTACATCCAGCCGAAGAAACCGAGCATGGTCAAAGCCGAGAGAACGATAACACTAAATACCATCAGCAGACCGGGCAGGCTACGCAGATTGAGTAGCAGCACCAAAGCCAGGAGAATAAGGCCGATTCTCATAAGGGCGATCACATCCTGGCGAACCAGCTGAGTAATGATCCCACGCACATAGGGCAGTCCACCAATTTGAACGTCGTATCCGGTTAGGAGAGAGCCGGTGACAGCCTCAATATCGGAGGCGAGCCGTTTATCCGATACACCGGAGACGGGCAGAACCATGATGCGTGTGTAGTCCGCATCTGGTGAGACCATCGTGCGGCGGATATCCGGATTGCGATCCAGATAGCGCTTGAGTGCAGCAATCTCTTCGGGGGAAATATCGCGGACGGGCATCAGCTCGTCCACCTGCATGAAACCGTCCACACTCTCGATCTTATCCATACTGGCCAGCCCGCGCACCTCATCTACAAGCGGCAGGGCCTCAAAGGCCCTGGTGACGTCCCAGATCTTTCCCAAGGTTTCACGAGTGTAAATAGATTGACCTTCACGGCCTACGCTGACCAGGGTAGGCTCAATAGAACCGAATTGATCCTCTATCTCTTTCCAGATCACCCGGGAAGGGATATCCTGGGGCAGCATTTTCATGACATCGTCTTCGATGTGCAGGAAGCGGATGCCGGAGGCGAGTATCACACTCAATAACAGAGCCAGACCGATAGATTGACCAGGGTGGTCGAGTGTCCACCGGATGAATGTCTTTTTGCTGATCGCTTATATCTCCTGACTGGCCTGCAGTTCAGGCACTTAACCGGGTTCGCATAAGGTGGATGACGGCGGCCATGAGTGTGAGGGTGCCTATCGCGCAGGAAATCATGGATATTATGACCAGACCGCCCATGTAGTTCAGGGGAACAAATTCGGAGAACAGGAGAGCCGTAAAGCCCACAGAAACGGCAGCCACATTAAGCAGGATGGGGTAACCAACGTCGTCGATGGTTATCTGGCTGACTTCGTCCCGACGGACACCGCTTTTCAGGAAGTTCCGATACTGGGCGATATAGTGTACGGCGAAGTCTACGCCCACACCGATGATTATGGCGGTGAACAGAGCAGTTACGTGGCTTAGCTCAATTCCCAGCCACCCCATGAGGCCGAAGTTCAGGGCAATAGCCGACGAGAGCGGGATTACCGCTACTAATCCCCAGCGCAGGGACTTGAAGAAAATCCCGGCCAGGATCATGACCAGGATCAACGACAGACCTATGGAGCGCAGGGAGCTGACGATCAATTCTTGTATGAAATCCCGCACGAAAACGGGGAAGCCCGAGAGGCTGATGTTCAGGGCCGGTGATTTGTGAGTATCCACAAAATTGTGGATGCGATCCACCATAGCGATGAGTTCTTCGGTGGCACTCATTTTCACCGTAGCGTTGATAAGTCCCGTCTGGTAATCGTAATCCACCATGGAGGAGAAATCGTCCGGATCGCCGGACATGCTGTAGAGCGTGAGCAGGTTGGCTACTTTCTCCCGGCTGTCGGGTATGATCTCGTATTGGGCACTGTCATCCATTACTGCGCGATGCAGCTTGGCGATAATGTTCGCCAGGGAAACCGTGTTGCCTACCGTGGGCTCATGCTCCAGCTGGCGTTGGATGCGCTGCATACCCTTGAGGACCTCGGGTTCTTTCAGGTCGCCCTCAACCTTGAAGGCGAAGTTGAGGGTGCCGTAGAAGTGGTTGTCGATGAATTCCATACTCTGGCGGATGGGAGTCGTGGGCTTAAAGAAGTTGATGATGTTGACTTCCACGCGCACCATGTAAATACCGATGCAAGCGATGACAACGACCAGTCCTGCCGATACGAGTACGGTTCGGGGCTTGTGGAGCACATACTGGCCGATACGGTGGATGATACGTTCAAAGGTCCCGACGGACTGCAGAGCCCGACTTTCCAGGTCCCACTTGCTGATGGACATGAGGCTGGGCAGGAAAGTGACCGACAGATACCAGGCCCAGGCGATGCCGAAGGAAACCGTAATTCCGTACCCGATCATAGTTCTCAAGGGAGAGGAGACCAGGGAGATGAAGCCGGCCATCGTCGTGACCGAGGTGAGGAAGACGGGCAGCATGAGGACGTCCATGGTGGCGGCCACCGAAGCCTTCACATCCTTTCGCTGCCGCATTTCCCGGAAGAAGCGGGTCATAATGTGGACGCTGTCGGCGGTGGCGATGGTGAGCAGGATCACCCCCATGCTGCCGTTGACCAGAGAGAAGTTGAACAGGTCACTCCCGGTCAGTTTGTACATCCAGCAGAAGAAGCCCAGCATGGTACCGACGGATAAGCCGATTACGGGCAGTACCATGCGCAAGCCGCGCGGACTTCTCAGGTTGATCAGCAGAATAAGGGCCAGGACCGGTACGGCAATGCACATCAAGGTGATGATTTCCCACAGCACTGACTTGATCAGGATACCCCGGACGAAGGGAAGCCCCCCGATGTGGCCGTTTTCATCCTCTTTATTATCACCTAACGCTTCATTGACGGCCTGAACCAATTCTTTATCGGAGGCATTGATAGTGGGTACCACGGCCAGCATGGCGAAGAACTCATCCTCTGAGACCAGCATCCCACCGATATCGGAGTTGCGGTCGAGATAGTCTTGGATATCGGCGATCTCTTCCAGTTTGAGGTCCCGGTAAGGCATGAGGTCACCCACCTCCAGGAAGCCCTCGTCGCTGTCGATCCGGTTCATGGTAGCCAGGCTGCGGACATCATCCACGGTTGGGAGTTCTTCCAGGGTACGGGTAAGGTCCCAAACGGCCGCCAGCCCCTCGGCGGAGAAAATAGAGTGGCCTTCCCGGCCGATGCTCACCAGCAGCGGCTCGGTGGAACCGAACTGTTCCTCGATCTCGCTCCAGACGATTCGTGATGGTATGTCTTCGGGAAGCATTTTCATGATGTCGTCTTCGATATGGAGGAACCAGATGCCGGAGACCAGTATCAGGCTCATAACAACAGCCAAGCCGATGGACTGCCGGGGGCGGTTCAGGGTCCAGTCGATAAATCTCTTTTTCATGTGCATCAATTAGCCCCCTCTGTCTTCGTGTTGTTGTTAGCAGGCTCGATCATACTATTGTGCACGCCACCCAGGATGAACCGCACCACGTGCTGCTTCATATCCTCGTCATACAGTGATATGCCGGACGCCAGCATGATCTCCGCGAACAAGGGCTGCATGAGAAAGTTCGCGACGACACCGATCATGATACTGGCCACCAGCTGGCGCAGGAGGCGCTCGGGTAACCGGTCTTGCCGGAGGAAGCGGGCAATTTTGGGCTCCCATAGTGCGAGGATCTGGGGTGCGATGGAGGCAAAAACGGGTTTGACGTGGGGTGCCCCGGCGGCGATCTCACGAGCCATGAAAGCCCGCAGGCGTTCCCCTTTCTGCTCGAAGAGCCCCGCGTACAGGTCGTAGACCTGTGTCAGGGCCTCTTCCAGCGGCACGGGCTGAGAGAGAATGGCGCCCAGTTGCTGGAAGGCGGGCTGAAGGTTGCTCTGGAGGACGGTGGTGAAGAGGGTTTCCTTATTGTCGAAATGGTAATAGAGCATGAATTTGTTCACGCCGGCTGTCTGTGCGATTTCCCGCATATTGGCTCCTTCGAATCCTTTGGCCGCGAAGGCAGCTTCGGCCGCTTCCAGGATACGCAGGCGGGTTTCCTCGGTCTTTTCTTTGGTGCTGTTTTTGGGGCGTGGTGTCATAGGGTCTCCGGGGTATGGGCTTAGTTTACTGAACGGTTGGTCAATTTACAAGCGTTTATTGTACGCTTGGTCAATAAGTTGCCGGCCCCAATGCTTATACATCATTACGGCTGTAGATAGCATGATTCGGATCCTGTTGCAATAGATAACACCTGCCTCTGGAGATTTCTTCTGGTTACATTCTCCCCGTCTTCATGATTTTGGCACGACCCCGGATTCACGAGAAGAAGGATACCTCCCATGCCCATCGATGTCATTAGAGAATGG
>CP070656.1:1423524-1429121 GCA_020355065.1 Fidelibacterota bacterium
CATTATGAAGCCGAATCTTATTGACGAAATCCTGGAGGCGGTCTGGATCGCCCAGGAAGAGGGACATTCGGAAGTCAGCAGACTCGAAGTCGCCGAGGATCATGACGTGGAGGACTTTGATCTACCCAGCTGTCTCAAGGAGTTGGAAGCCGCCGGATTGCTCGTGCTTAACAACGGGCTAGTGGACTTTACAGATGAGGGCCGGGCGCGAGCCCGCAGTCTCATCCGGCGGCACCGTCTGGCCCAGCGTCTGCTCATGGATGTGCTGGACGTGTCCGAAAAAGAGAGTGAGGAGCTAGCCTGCCGCTTTGAGCACTTTCTGAGCGAGGAGGTGACGGATAAGGTGGATGCGTTCCTGGGGTATCCGAGGATCGATCCGAACGGCAAGCCCATTCCTGCAGGTGAAGGCCCCATGGAAGCGGGTGAATACATCACGCCCCTCATCATGCGGCTTTCCCGGGTGGAGGTTGGCAAAGCGGCCCGGGTGGCCTTCCTCACACCCAGTTTTCACAAGCGGTTTGACCGCCTGGTGGCCTTCGGTATCAATCCGGGGGCGGTGGTAAACCTACATCAGCGCAAGCCGGCCTACGTGGTGCGCCTGGGCGAGACGGAGCTGGCGCTGGATCCCGAGATTGCCGACGAGATCTACGTCCGGCCGCTCAATTAGTCAGGCTGTATTGGTGAGGGTGGTTTGTACGGCAGCCCTGCTTACTGTCCGCCATCCCGGCTGGAGGGAGTCGGCTCTAAAGTATTCCTGACCGCAGAGAGTAATAGATCTTCCCCAAGGGGCTTGTTGAGGAACGCAGCCGCGCCCAGTTCCAGGCAGCGCTCACGCACACCTTGCTGCCGGCTGGAGGTGACGATGATGATCGGGGGGGCTGAATTCAATTTCTGCAAGGCTTCCAGCAGCTCCAGGCCTCCCATCCGGGGCATCAACAGATCGCTGACGATGCAGTCCGGGTTGAATTCCGCAATTCGCTCCAGTCCTTCCTGACCATCGGCGGCCTCAACAGCATGGTATCCGGCTTGGTAGAGCATGTCACGGAGAGCCGTGCGCTGATAGGACGAATCGTCGATGATGAGGATCAGGGCCACAGGGGGAACCGGGCTTAGAGCAGGGGTTCCTTGGTCTTTTTCCGCCGCTTGCGCCGCGAGCGAACGATACGG
This sequence comes from Fidelibacterota bacterium, assembly GCA_020355065.1. GTDB lineage: Bacteria > Fidelibacterota > Marinisomatia > SCGC-AAA003-L08 > TS1B11. The sequence goes on from CP070656.1 coordinate 1,424,692, forward strand.
AAGACGATGGCCGCGGCAATAATCCCGGCCACGTAGAAGAGGGCCATCAGCCGTGATATCTCGTGGGGCTCCATGCTCTCCAAGCATACAAAGACCTGGGGCGGGTAGCAACCTTTAGTATTTGAAGTGCTCATGAGTCTGGGAAGAGGGTTGCCCGCACTGCTGTCAGGTTATAATATCGGCCTAAAGTCAGGATGACAGCCTTGTGAATTCACCGCACATTCTGCATTCGGGAGGTTATTCTATGCGTAAGGTCGCCGTTCTAGCCTTTTGTATCCTGCCGGCCGTACTAACGGCACAGATCGAGCTTGGTCCATTTAAATTCCTTGATGGGAGCCCAGGTTATAATATCACACTTGACGGAGTGCTGGGACGAGGTGGTTTGTCCCTGGCCGTTTCTGCGGAGACTCCGGCCCCCAAGTTTATGCAATTCCTGAATTTCATTCCCGGCTATGCCATGCGGTACCTGGTGCAGGTGAATGACGGAATCTACGGGGAGGCCACGGTGTTATCCCGCGCCCGCTACCAGCCCAAACGCAAGATCATCGGCTTCGTAGGACTGGGTCCTGGTCTGGGTATATCCACCGGCAAGAAGGTGAGGGTTGAGCCAACGGTTTCCGTAGTGCTGGGGACCGACATTCTGATCCATGAGAAATACCTCATTTCGGTGGCCGTGCGGAGCCGGGGTCTGTTGACCATCGGTTTCGGCATGCATAAGAAATACGGGTGGTAGGCGTCCGCACAGCGTCACCCGCGAAACCTTTGCAGGACCTTACCTTCCATCCACTCACCCCGGAGCGCTGGCCTGACCTGGAGCAGCTGTTCGGTCCCCGGGGTGCCTGCGCCGGCTGCTGGGATATGTACTGGCGGCTGAAGCGGTCCGAGTACGAGGAACAGAAGGGGGAGGGGAACCGGCGGGCGTTCAAGAGGATCGTGGAATCAGGTACCATCCCCGGTATCCTGGCCTATCACGAGGGGGAGCCCGTCGGCTGGTGTGCGGTGCAGCCGCGGCAAGCCTACCCGGCCCTGGAGCGGTCCCGTATCCTCAAACCAGTGGATGATCAGCCGGTGTGGTCCATCACCTGTTTCTTCGTGGCCCGGCCGTACCGGCGGCAGGGGGTGACGGGGGAGCTGGTCAAGGCGGCGGTGGCCTACGCGCGGGAACAGGGAGCCAGCATCATCGAGGGGTATCCCAAGGAGCAGAAGCAGGACAAGGAGGCGGATGCCTTCGCCTGGACGGGGTACGTATCGGCGTTTGCCAAGGCGGGCTTCGTGGAGGTGGCGCGGCGGTCGGAGACACGGCCGGTGATGAGACTCCAACTTATTATATAGCATTATTGTCCGACGGTATTAGATTACCCGCAAATTTGACCCCCTCTTTTCCGACCGGGAGCTGAACATGAAGACCATCATCGAGCCGTTCCGTATCAAGACCGTGGAGCCCATCTGCATGACGACCGCCGAGGAGCGGGCAGTCATCCTGAAGGAGGCGCACTATAACCTGTTCGCCCTGAGTGCGGAGGACGTGCTCATCGATCTGCTCACTGACAGCGGCACGGGGGCTATGAGCAGCGAGCAGTGGGCGGCAGCCATGCGGGGGGACGAGTCCTATGCCGGCAGCGCCAGCTGGGAGCGCTTCGAGGCGTCGGTGAAGACAGTGTTCGGATTCGGCTACGTGATCCCCACCCACCAGGGTCGGGCGGCGGAGCGGATCCTGTTCGCCTGTTTATGCCAACCGGGGGACGTGGTGCCCAACAACACGCACTTCGATACCACGCGGGCCAACATTGAATACCGGGGCGCCGAGGCGGTGGACCTGGTGATCCCGGAGGGGAAGCAGCCGGAGGCGATTCATCCCTTCAAGGGGAACATGGATACGGGGGCGCTGAAGGCCCTCATCAAGGAGAAAGGGGCGGAAAACATCCCCCTGATCATGCTGACCATCACCAACAACTCCATGGGCGGACAGCCGGTGTCCATGGCCAACATCCGGGAGGTGGCGAGCATCGCCCGTAAGCATGACATCCCGCTGTACTTCGACGCCTGCCGGTTCGCCGAGAATGCCTATTTCATCAAGCTGCGGGAAGAGGGATACGCGGGTAAATCGGTGCGGGAGATCGCCCTGGAGATGTTCTCCCACGCCGACGGCTGCACCATGAGTGCCAAGAAGGACGGGCTGGCCAACATCGGCGGCTTCCTGTGCACCAATGACGAGCTCCTGGCGCAGCAGGAGAAGAACCTGCTGATCCTCACGGAGGGCTTTCCCACCTACGGCGGGCTGGCCGGGCGGGACCTGGATGCTATCGCCGTGGGGCTGGAGGAGGTGCTGCACGAGGATTACCTGGAGTACCGCCTGGCCTCCACGCGCTACCTGGGGGAGCACATCACCCGGGAGGGGGTGCCGATCGTCCAGCCGCCGGGGGGCCATGCCATCTACATCGATGCCAGGGCCATGCTGCCGCACATCCCGCCGGCCCAGTACCCGGGCCAGGCGCTGGCCTGCGAGCTGTACCTTGAGGCCGGGATCCGGTCCGTGGAGATCGGGTCGGTGATGTTCGGCAAAACGGACCCGGAGACCGGGGAGGAGATCCCGGCGGAGATGGAGCTGGTGCGGCTGGCGATCCCGCGGCGGGTGTATACCCAGAGCCATGTGGATTACGTGGTGGAGGCCATCATTGCGGTGTTCGAGCGCCGGAACGACATCCGGGGCATGCGGATCACCCAGCAGGCGCCCTACCTGCGGCATTTCACAGCGCGCTTCGAGCGGGCATAAGGGACAAGGTATGTTTGAAGGCTTTTCTTCAGCGACCATCGAGTTCCTGAAAGGGCTGGAACGGAACAACAACAAGGCCTGGTTCGAGAAGCATCGTCAGGACTACCAGGAGCACCTGCTGCGACCGTTCCAGCTGCTGGTGGCGGAGTTGAGCGCGACCATGCTGGCCATCGACCCCCAGCTCGAAACCCGTCCGGCCGTGGACAAGACCCTGTCGCGCATTTACCGTGACACCCGCTTTTCGAAGGACAAGTCGCCCTTCCGGCCGCGCATGTGGCTCAGTTTCCGGCGACCCAGCCCGGACTGGAAGATCACACCCGTCCACTTCATGGAGCTTTCCCCGGAACGCTACCGCTACGGGATGGGTTTCTACAGTGCCACCCCGGCAACCATGGTGCGGCTGAGGGAATTGATCGACGAAGATACCGAGGAGTTCCGGCAGGCCCTGCGGCACTACCAAGGGCAGGACATGTTCCATATCGAGGGGGAGACGTACAAGCGGGTGCGCGATCCCGACAAGCCGGACGAACTGCAGGAATGGTACCAGCGGAAGAGTATCTTCCTGGTGCGCAACTGCGAGATCGATGACCGGCTATTCGGTCGGGGTGTTCTGGATGACCTGCGCTCCGGTTTCCAGCTGCTGACACCGCTGTATCATTTTCTGTGGGAAATCGCCAGCGTTAATAATTGATCGCAGGCCTAAGCTTGCAATTGCCGCCCCTACTGTACCCTGCCTAATTTCTAATTCCGTTCGGGACTGAATCGTTCTATTTCATTATTTCTGTGGGGGCATTGCCATGATCTATCCCAAGTTGTTTATCCCCGGTCCTACACCCGTGGCAGAGGATACTTTAGCGGCTATGGGTCAGCCGCAGGTGGGACACCGCACGCCGGAGTTTTCGGAACTCTGGTCGGAAGTCACCGCCGGACTGGAGAAGGTCCTGGGGGCCAGCAAGGTCTTCCTGTGTTCCCATCCGGCCACCGGTGTGTGGGAGGCCGCGGTACGCAACACGGTGAAGAAGCGCTGCCTGAATCTGGTGAACGGCGCGTTTTCATCGAAATGGCACACCGTCACGAAGGCGTGCGGCCTGCCCTGTGATGCCCTGGAGAAGAAGTGGGGCCTGGCGGTGCATGCCGAGGAGGTGGATGAGGCCTTGTCCAGCGGCAAGTATGATGTGGTGACCCTGGTGCATAACGAGACCTCTACTGGGGTAATGAGTCCAGTTCAGCAGATTGCTGAGATTATACAAAATAAGTACCCGAACATCTTCCTGCATGTGGATGCGGTGAGCTCCATGATGGGGGTGGACATCCAGGTAGATGCCTGGGGTCTGGCGACCTGTTTCGCGTCGGTGCAGAAGGCCTGGGGTCTCCCGGCCGGCTTCGCGGTGTGCTCCGTATCGGAACGGACCCTGGAACGCTCGGAAGAGATGGATCACAAGGGGTACTTTTTAGATTTTATTGTATATGACAAGTATTATCAGAAGCAGCAAACTCCCAGCACGCCCTCTATTCCGCACATGCATGGCCTCCGGAAGGTTCTGAAGGATATTGAAAAGGAAGGCCTGGAGAACAGGTTCAAGCGGCACGAGCAGATGGCCGATATGACCCGCGACTGGGTGCATCGCCACGGGCAGGAGCGGTTTGCGGAGAAGGG
>CP070656.1:1429221-1433309 GCA_020355065.1 Fidelibacterota bacterium
GATCCGGACAATCTCTATTTCGCCTTCCGATGTTTCGATTCCGATCCAGACCTGATCAAAACGTCTGTGTGTAGACGAGACCAGATGTGGGGTGATGATTGGATTGGTGTGGCGCTGGATGCCATAGGTAACCGGCAGGGTCTGTATGAGTTGTTCGTGAATCCCGACGGGGTTCAGGGGGACCGGTTGCGTCTCGCTTCGACCGACAGTTGGGACTCTTCCGTAGATTGGGTATGGTATAGCGGTGCACGAGTCCTTGAGGACGGCTACACGGTTGAAATAAGGATTCCCCTGAAGAGCATCCGCTATACGAGCGGAACAGATATTGAGATGGGGATTCTATTCTACCGGAAGATCAACCGTCTCGGTCTGGAGGGCTCATTTCCAGAAATTCCGATTGGGCAGGGCCGTCTCAATTCCACGCAGGTGATCGGTTATGATCAGTTGAATAAACAGCATAAGGCCGAGATACTCCCTTCGGTGACATCCGGTTCGATATGGGACCGGCAAAGCCCAGGGGAGTGGTCTTCGGCGGAGACGGCCAATGAGCTGGGCATGTCGGCGAAGTACGGGATTACTTCATCGATTACGGCGGAGGTAACGGTCAATCCTGATTTCAGCCAGGTTGAGACCGACGCCTTCCAGATCCAGGTGAATCAGCGGTACCCGCTTTTCTATACGGAGAAACGGCCGTTCTTCATGGAATCCGGCAATCTGTTTAACGTGGCGGGAACGGGAGGCGAGAGCGACCTGAGAACCACAGTGCATACCAGAAAGATAGTCGACCCACAATGGGGGGTGAAGCTCACAGGAGAAGTGGGCAGGACCAACTTCTCTGTCCTGGGTGCCGGGGATGAATGGGATGGCAGAGAGTTAGAAGGGGAGGAGAATCCGTATCGCGGCTTGAACGCAAATTATATGATTGGGCGCGTGAAATATTCTTTTAGCGGCGAGAACTACGCCGGCGTGCTCTACAGCGGGAAGGAGTTGGGCGACAGCTACAACCGGACCACCGGCGGTGACTTTCGCATCAGGTTCAAGGATCATCATTCACTCTATGGGAACGTTCTATATTCCTTATCCCATGACCCGGTGGATCGGGGATCCTTTGAAGGAGGCGCGTTCAACTTGACGTGGACCTATAATACCAAGCCGCTGGAGGCCTATCTCTTTGCCGAGCATTTTGACGAGAGCTTCAATATGGAAACCGCCTATTACAAGCGGACCGGCACCAGTAATCTATACTATTATTTCTGCCCGTTATGGTATCCCAATCCGGATGCCTTTCCCTGGATGAGAAGAATACGCACATTCACCTGGGGATTTTACACACATGACCGGACCACCGGGCTGGACGATTATTTCACGCAGATCGTGGTGCAGCCCTTCATGAGGTGGAACGGCTGGTTCAGAGTCGATGCGAACCTCTGGGGAGAGAGTTGGGAAGGTACCACATATCATAAGAGGTTCTATCGATTCTGGAGCGGCACCCAAATTACGAAGTGGTTGTATATCTATACCGTTCTTCGGGCTGGGGACTCGATCTATTACGACAAAGACAATCCCTTCATGGGTGACTATATCAATTGGCGCACGGAGTTGAGCCTCCAGCCGACCAGCAATTTCAACCAATACTTTTCCTATAAGTATGAAACACTGGAGAATCCTGAGAACAAGGAGGCGGCATACATTGTGCATATCCTCCAGTCCAAAACGACCTATAATTTCAGCGAGTATTTCTTCGTACGTGCTCAAGTCCAATATGACAGCTACCGGAAGGTTGTGCTGACCGATCTGCTGGCTTCGTTTACCCTTATCCCCGGTACGGTGATGCATCTCGGCTACGGCTCGATCCATGAGCACCTGGCGTGGGAGGACGACCAATGGCTATCCGAGGCCGAGTACGGCAAGTATTACGGGCGATCGCGGAGCCTGTTCTTCAAAGCGAGTTATTTATTCCGGTATTAGCAGCGGGGACCCTTGCAGCAGTCCATATAATTCCTTCCGACCCTGGGAGTGCGGCCACTCCTGATTGATAGCACCGGACCATAGCCGGGAATCAAGATAGTGCAGGCGTAGTTATCCCGAGCACCCGCGCGAGCGGGAGTTGGATCGTATTCCAGGGAGCGATTGGATTCTGTCGCCGGGGCAGGCTGGAACGGCCAATAGTGGCTTGATATACCGGCAGCGCCTTTCTACCTTTATAGACAATTTTTCGTACACTATCACTAATCGAATCATAGGGGGTTGCATGTCCAACCAGCAACCTTTCCTCAGCAAGCCTTTTTGCCTGCTGGCGTGTCTAGCGGCGATCTTCTCACTCAACATCGTATCGGCACAGTCGGGCGAATCCCTGGCGATTCTGGACTTGGAGGGCCGAGGCATCTCGGCGGTGGAAGCGGCCAGTCTGACAGACCGTTTGCGGGCGGCCCTAGTGCGGACCCAGCGGGTGACCGTTGTGGAGCGCGGCCAGATGGAGCGGATCCTGAGCGAGCAGGATTTCCAGCTGACCGGCTGTACCTCGGATGAGTGTGCGGTGGAGGTGGGTCAGCTACTGGGAGTGACGGTCATGGTGGCGGGTTCGGTGGGCCGGGTGGGTGCGACCTATTCGGTAGACATCCGTGCCATCGAGGTGCAGAGCGGCCGGATCACCCATTCGCTCTGGCGGGACTACCGGGGCGAGATCGACGGGCTGCTGGGTATCATGCCGGAGATCGCTCAGGAGCTGGTGAACGCGATGGGAGCGGCGGCGGCCGAGGCTCCGGCAATACCCGCGGCGGCCGTGCTGGTGGTACACAGTGAGCCTCCCGGCGCCCAGGTGGTGCTCAACAATGTGGAGATAGGGACCACGCCCCTGGACAGCCTGGAGCTGGCGGCGAATACGGTGCATTCTCTGACACTAAACCTGAACAGCTACCGGTCCATGGACACCACGATCGTGGCACTAGCGGGGCAGGTGCACGAGGTGGTGGTTGCATTAGAGCCGCTGCCCAGCCGGGTGAGTATTATAAGCACGCCGGCCGGAGCGGGATTGGTACTGGATGGTCAGGCCCGGGGCGTGACGCCGCTGACGGGAATGGAGGTGGGAGGCACCCAGAGTCACCGAGCGGCCCTAAGCCTAGGGGGCTATTACGCGGCGGACACGACCTTTTATACCGCGGCCGACCAGGACTATACCCTCAACGTCGCGTTGGAGCGGCTACCGATCCAGTTGTCGATACAGAGCACGCCGTCGGGTGCGACCGTGTTTCTCAACCGGCGCAACATGGGGCAGACCCCTGTTGATGTATCGGAAGCGGTGGCCAGCCGACAGTATACCCTGGCGCTGCGGCTGGATGGCTACCAGCCCAAGGATACCAGCTTTGTGGCCCGGGCGGGTGAGCATCACCGGATCAGTATGAGGCTGAGTCCGGTACGGGCGGTGGCGGCACGGCCGGAGCAGGCCCCGCCGCCGAGTGCACCAACGAGACAACCAGCGGTCGCGCCGGCCAAGAAGGGCGGCGGAGGGCTGCTAGCCCTCATCGTGCTAGGGGCTGTGGGATATTACGGCTATACGGAGGGGTGGTTTGATGAATGGATCCATCCACCCGAGGAAGAAGGACTGCGGGTGGGTAACCCGCCAGGAGTGCCGGCACCATGAGGGGGAGTATCATGTCAACTCATATACAACTCCTTAGCCGCTCTGGTGGAATCACCGCCTTCTTGCTTGGCTTCTCCCTGTTGACGCCGGTTTCTGCGAGTAGTGGAACCTGGGTGACTAAAACCCCTATCCCGACGAAGAGGTACCTGTTCGCCAGCGAAATGGTGAATGGAAAGATTTACGCTATCGGTGGGTATAACGGCGGATATTTTACCACTAATGAGGAATACGATCCGTCCAGCGATACCTGGACCACGCGGGCCGCTATGTCCCAGGCCCGGGAAGGGACCGCCAGCGGGGTGGTAGACGGCAAGATCTATGTGATCGGCGGTAACACTACTTCACCCAAACAAAACGTGGAAGAGTATGATCCCGTTGCCAATACCTGGGTGTCCAAAGCGTCATTAGCCATGAACTTGATGCAGGCAGCCAGCGCCACAGTCAATGA
>CP070656.1:1433409-1437083 GCA_020355065.1 Fidelibacterota bacterium
GATAGTGTGCATGACGGTCCCGCTGGATAATCTGGTTGGAGATACTGGCCGGTGCCAACCCTAAACGTGCACATACCCGCTCCTCCACCTCGGGTGAAAGGTGGGCGTAGGTCCCCACTGCTCCGGATATCTTTCCCACTCCGATCTCTTGTAGAGCAGCCTTCCAGCGCTCCACGTGCCGCCCTACCTCCTCCGACCAGAGGGCCAGCTTCAAACCGAAGGTGATCGGTTCAGCCTGGATACCGTGGGTTCGGCCGATCTGCCAGGTATACTTATATTCCTGCGCCTTCTCACGGAGTAGCTGCCGGAAGGCCTCTAGGCGGGTCTCAATGTGCCTGCCCGCGTCCAGACACAGTAAGGCCAGTGAAGTGTCCAACAGATCGGACGACGTCATCCCCAGGTGTATAAATCGGGAATCCGGTCCTACATACTCAGCTACGTTGGTCAGAAAAGCGATCACATCGTGTCGCGTCGTCGCCTCGATCTCTAGAATGCGGGCCTCATCGAACGCGGCTTTGGACTTGATATTCTCCAGAGACTCTCGCGGGATGTGCCCCATGTCGGCCAGGACTTCGCAGACCGCAATCTCCACCCGCAGCCACGTTTCATACTTGTGAGCATCACTCCAAATGTGGCCCATCTCTGGGGTAGTGTAACGTGATATCATTTCTACGCCTCTAACTGCCTAGCACCATAGGTATATCAATCTCCCGCTCTTCACGCCATACCTTCAGACGGAGCACATCGCCAGCCTTCAGGAAGTCTTCCTCAATAGCCTCGAAAATATCGCGACCACTGGATACCCCTCTGCCATTGGCTTCAAGAATGACATCGCCAATCTGCAATCCGGCACGCTCGCCTGCACTCCCCGGATCCACTCGCTTGACAAACACGCCCCGCGGCGACGGTAACCCTAAATAACGCTGGATATAGCGATCCACAGGCTGTACCACCAGACCTGTGCTAAAACTCCGGTCTACTCGTCCCTTGGTCTTGAGCTCCTCCACAACTTCTTTAACACGATTGATGGGTATAGCAAATCCGATCCCGATCGAACCGCTGGAATACTGATTCTCCGTGAAGATGAAGCTGTTGAGACCAATCACTTCACCACTGGCATTCACCAACGGACCACCACTGTTGCCCGGATTGATGGATGCATCCGTCTGGATCATGTCTTGGTAAACCCGACCAGGCTCCTTGTGGCCAAAATCCATGTGCAGGCCGCTGATGATCCCCGCAGTAGCGGTCGGCTGCTTACCCACATCAAATAATCCCAGCGGATTACCGAGGGCCACCACCCACTCACCGATCATAAGATCATTGGAGTCACCCAGCCGCGCCGAGGGTAGTCGGCGGCCATTTATCTTAAGGAGCGCGAGATCCGTTAAACGGTCCGTGAAGATGTCCTCCACATCATAGCGCTCTCCGCCGGGAAGAGTGACGATGATCTCGGCCGCATTCTCGACCACGTGTGCGTTGGTCACCACATAGCCGTCCGAGGATAATACCAGACCCGATCCCAGACTCTCTACCCGGCGATACGTTTCCGGAAACATATATGACCAGAAGGGATCATCGAACAAACTCCGGTAGCCGCTGGGCCCCTTCTGCAGCTTCACCACATTGATACCAGCTACCGCAGGACTCACCGATTGGATCGCCCGCGTGAGGGCCGTCTCTCTGCTCCGGGTAAGCTCATCAGGACTCTGCGCCGTGCTGGTCAACGGACCGAGAATCAGCAGTCCTGCCAGCAGGAATAATGGAAATCTCCTTCTCATCTTTCGCCTCGGTTTACGGTTTAATTCTTTCTCCTTTGCATTACGACTCAGAGATGCTGCAAGGTACACTTACAAATGGACTAATAAAACACTTCCTCTAGGACCAATCCATGGGCCGGAGCGCGGTAAACCATGAGGGCCTCCTTCACTCCACCTACCTGTTTTTGAAATTGTTCCAGTACGTACCTCCCCCGCGCTACCTCCACCATGGTACCCACCAGGTAGCGCACCATGTGGTGGAGAAATCGGTCCGCACGGATATGGTAAACGAAATCCTGGTCCGTAAAATCCCATCGTGACACTACGACATCACAGACCGTGGAATTCACTTCGGACTTGGACTTGACAAAACCCACGAAATCGTGCCGCCCAGCAACGGTTTTGGCGCATGCTGAAAGTAAATCCTGATCGACATCACACTTCAGTGCCCACGTATATTGCCTTCCCAGGACCGGCCTGGTCGCGGTCATCGTGTAACTGTAATAGCGGCCTACCGCACTGTTTCGGGCGTGGAATTCAGGGGGCACGATAGTGACGCTCTGCACGCGCACATCCTCATCCAGGTGACTATTCAATGCCCGGCATAGCTGCTCCGGTGCCATTCCCGTATCCAGATGCACACTCGCAACTTGACCCCGCGCATGAACACCGGCATCGGTCCGGCCCGCTCCGATGATCTTGACTCGGCGCCCCGCGGACATGATCTGGGCCAGTGCCGCCTCCAGCTGCGCCTGCACCGTCCGCCCCCGGCGCTGGGTTTGCCACCCGGAGAAAGCTGTCCCATCATACGCAAGGAGCAGCTTGTAATTTAGAATACCCACAGCACACTGCCTGGGAGTGCGGTGATGGCCAATACGGCCAATCCATCCCGGATCCTGAAGGCCAGCGGTGATAACTGGCCCCGCGGAAGCACCTGTCCGTAGCCCCTTAAATTCATCACTTCGCCCAGCTGGCGCGCACGCGAAAGGGATCGTGACATGACCGGCAACAGGTTCCCGCCGTAGAAACCTATCCGTTGACGCAATGTGACCGGGGGATCGAAGCCGAGGGCAAGATTAAATCGCTCGATACTCCGATATTCTCGCATGACCTCAGGAATAAAGATCAGAATGAGCCGCATGGTTTGAAGGAGGTCTTCAGCAAAGTGGCTCCTGATGCCAAATCGATCAATCAGAGTCTTCATGCTGTCCACCAAGGATTCGGCGCCCACACCCTCCCGCAAGACACCCATAGCACCTGCCAGACCTATAAATCGGAATAACACGATGGCTTCTGCCTGGAGAATACTCAGCCAGCCAACCTGCGGTTCAGATAACTTCGAAAACACCAGATGGATCAGGAAAAAGATCACGGTCCACGGCAAGATCACCTTGATACTCCGAAGCATCGGAACAAACCTGACTCTGAGAGCGGCACACAGGACCAGAAACAGGGTGACGACGTAAACGAATTGCAGCCAGTCCCGGGCTAACGACACAGCCAGTAGTCCAGCTATGCATAGCACAATCCTGACCAGGGGATTGTATCCCGGTTCACTCATCAGTATTCGCGGGCTCAACCTCACCGCTGAGTCCAAATGCTGGGATTCTTGAGGACCGGATCATGTCTAAAGGGGTAGCGTGATTCTAAGCAGCCCCCCTCCAGGAACAGGCGTCCATTGTGCCGCCGCTCCTTCCGTTGAGTGATCCTGTCTGGACAGAAATAGAATATGGATAGCAGCGATGGCCCGGTTAAGGACCACTCCTCCCAGAGCAAACGAAGCCGCTTTGGTGAGCCGCAGGCTGGTCCGCCTTAGATCAACATAGTGCTCCCGGTTGGCCTGTTGATCCCACTCCCAGTCCAGATCAGTGCCTAGAGGATAGACGGCGTCCGGACTCCGCTGGCGCATTTGGA
>CP070656.1:1437183-1443044 GCA_020355065.1 Fidelibacterota bacterium
ACTGAACTTTCTGGCTCATTCCCTTGCTTAGAGTATCCACCTTCTTATCTGCCCAATCCAAGAGGCTGAGTTTCTCCAACCACCGGTTGACCTCGCGCTTGAGATCCCGGCCGTTCTTGAGATCCCCGTAAAATCGCAGCAGTTCGCGGACCTTCATTTTCTTATACAGACCACGTTCCTCCGGCAGGTAGCCGATAGCGTCTGTACAGGCACCCTGGAGCCTATTACCGAATACATGAATGGTACCGCTGTCGGGGTAAAAAATGTTCATGATCATTCGCAAAGTGGTCGTCTTACCGGCCCCGTTGGGTCCGATGAAGCCATAGATGCTACCCTGCGGGACATCGAGAGATAGATCATCCACGGCGACGACATCATCGAAGGTCTTGGTGACATTTCGTATTTCGACGGTGTTCATAAGCTCACATTCTTTACATCATATATTTTTTCATGGCGATAAAGTGACCTTGATAGTCACAGGGCTGATGCCGGAAGGCACGGGACTTCGTTCCTGGATGTGGGGTATCGGCCTGCTATCAGAGATTTCAAATACTGTGATCACGGCACATTATAGCGGAATACTACCAGTAAGGCTTAGACAATTGCGATGGTAAAAGGTTGTCAATAGAATGCCGGGCGAGGTAAGTAGTACTTCCAGCTTTCCCTGTTACGATACGGTCCGATGTCAATAAAATTATGGCCCGGGAGACCGATCCTACGCGAGCAGGGGATCAGATTTCTCCGGATCGATACCAAGCTGCCCGATAGCGTCCTGGACGACGGTTGTTTCGATCTCACCCCGCCGGGCCAACTGGTGCAGTACCGCAAGGATAATAACTTCCGCGTCGACCTCAAAATGGCGGCGTAAAGATTCCCTGGTATCACTGCGGCCAAAACCATCGGTGCCCAGGGGGAACAAGCCGCCAGGCACCCAGCGGCAGACCTGGGCGGCAACCGTTTTCATATAGTCCGTGGCGGCAACGAAGACGCCCTCTTCTCCCTCCAGCAAAGAGGTGATAAATGGCTTACGGGGTGTTTCCGTAGGATGCAGGAGGTTCCATCGTTCGGCGGACAAGGCATCACGGCGCAATTCCTTGAAGCTAGTGGCGCTCCATACAGCGGCCGAGACATTATAATTATTCGCCAAGATCTCCTGTGCCCGCAGTCCCTCCCGCAGGATAGATCCGCTGCCCATGATATTGGCTTTCAGCACCCCCTTATTTTGGGGATCCACCGGCCCTGGTGCGAATTTGTACAGGCCTTTCAGGATGCCATCCTCTACTCCATCCGGCATCACCGGCATAGGATAATTCTCATTCCCTAGGGTGATGTAGTAAAAAACATCTTCCCGATCATGGTACATCCGACGAAGCCCGTCCTGCACAATGACAGCGATCTCATACGCATAGGCAGGATCATACGTATACAGATTGGGTACCGTACTAGCCAAGATATGGCTATGTCCATCCTGGTGCTGCAGGCCTTCGCCGTTCAGGGTCGTGCGTCCGGAGGTGGCGCCTAACAGGAAACCACGGCCGCGCTGGTCACCGAACGCCCAGATCATATCGCCGATCCGCTGAAAGCCAAACATGGAGTAAAAGATGAAGAAGGGGATCATATCCACCCCTTGATTGGCATAAGCCGTACCCGCGGCGGTAAAGGAGGCCATGGAGCCCGCTTCGGTGATACCTTCCTCCAGTATCTGACCATCCTGGGCTTCACGATAATACAACAGCGTATCAGAATCCACCGGCGAATAGACTTGCCCCACATGGGAGTAAATTCCAGATTGCCGGAACAAGGATTCCATTCCAAAGGTGCGAGCCTCATCGGGGACGATGGGGACAATCCGCTCCCCGATATGCTCATCCTTAAGCAACTGCGAGAGCATGCGTACGAAGGCCATGGTGGTAGACACCTCGCGCTCGCTGCCTTGCAGAAACTCCTCAAAGGCACTCATCGCGGGTACTTTCATAGCCTGAACCTGTACCTTTCTCGCAGGTACGAAGCCACCCAGCGTCCGGCGCCGTTCCAGTACATACTGCACTTCCTCGCTATCCTCCCCGGGATGATAGAAGGGAGCCTGATCAATGTCCTTATCACTGATGGGGATATCGAAACGGTCTCTGAATTCGCGCAACTCGGCTTCATTCAGTTTTTTCTGTTGATGGGAGATATTCTTGCCTTCACCCGCTTCACCAAGGCCATAGCCCTTGATGGTCTTTGCCAGGATGACGGTCGGTGAGCCCTCATTCTCGACGGCGGCCTCATAGGCAGCATAGACCTTTGCCGGATCGTGCCCGCCGCGACGCAACTTTTTAAGCTGATCATCTGAGAGATGCTCGACCAAGCTTGCAAGCTCCGGATGTTTGTCAAAGAAGTCTTTGCGGATATAGTCGCCCGATTCAACAATATATTTCTGATACTGGCCATCGACGACCTCATTCATTCTCTGTACCAATAAACCGGTATTATCATTGGCGAGAAGTGGGTCCCAATCATCGCCCCAGATAACCTTAATGGTGTTCCATCCGGAGCCGCGGAAGATCGTCTCCAGTTCCTGGATGATCTTGCCGTTTCCTCTAACCGGACCATCCAGGCGCTGGAGATTGCAGTTGATGACAAAGATCAGATTATCCAAGGCCTCCCGCGAGGCCAGGGTGATGGCACCCAAGGTTTCCGGCTCATCGACCTCACCATCTCCCAGGAAAGCCCATACATGCCGATGCTGCGTATCCTTCAGTCCTCTATCCTGAAGATAGTGGTGGAACTTGGCTTGATAGATCGCATTGATGGGACCGAGCCCCATAGAAACAGTGGGAAATTCCCAGAAATCGGGCTGAAGCCAGGGGTGAGGATAGGATGAGAGACCACCATCGTGCGCGAGGTCCCGTCTGAAATTTTCCATCTGCGTCACGCTGATACGTCCTTCCAGAAAGGCCTGGGCGTATATCCCCGGTGAGGCATGACCTTGGAAGTATATCTGGTCGCCGTCAAAATTCTCGCCTTTCCCCTGGAAGAAGTGGTTGAAGCCCACCTGGTATAGGGTGGCAGCGGACGCAAACGTGGAGATGTGGCCACCGATGCCATCGCTAAGTCGATTGGCACGAACCACCATCGCCATGGCGTTCCAACGGATAATGCTTTTAATACGCCGTTCCAGAGCCCGGTTTCCTGGATAGGGAGGCTGCTGGTCGAGCGGGATGGTGTTCACGTAGGGAGTGTTCGCCGAAAAGGGTAATTGCAGTCCTAACTCATGGCTTTTCTCTATCAACCGGTTTAGCAGGTACTGGCCACGTGCGGGTCCCTTATGGCGCACAACTTCCGCCAGCGATTCCAGCCACTCCTGGGTCTCATCAAAATCAGTTTCATCGCCAACAACCTCATTCTGTCTTGCTGAAGGCAAAGGCTTTGCAGTCATAATCCAGATCCTATCTTCTCAGATGGTGAATAACGGGATGGAAATTAAGCCCTTTTTAACACTGAAACTTACGTCAACCCGCCATTGGGAGAATATAGGTGTTGACAGGGTGGATTAAAGCGTGTGCTCCCCAGCTGCCACCTGAAGAGCTAAGGGAGGAATATCAGCTGAAGAGCAACTTGAAGTAAAAGAGCGGATTGGCCAGCTTCTTTTTCGGCACCTCATTGGCAATCATACCAGCGATGAGGTCGCCTACCGTTTTATTGCGGGCTGCTTTGCTGATGACAAGGTTCAGCAAGAGTCGGTGACGGCCAATTTTTTGAAGCTGCGTACTGACCTTGAGCTCCCCACCAATAGCCGCCCATAGACGTTCATCATAACGACTAAGAAATGCAGCACTTACATCCTGTGCTGTGAGGGCTTCCCGGGCAACCTCAATGGCGTACTTGGCCGAATACAGGGCGTTTCCAATGCCTTCTCCCGTGAAGGGATCGATAAGACCGGCGGCGTCACCCAGAAGCATGAAACCATTGCCCACCATCTGGCGGTGCTTGCTGCCTACCGGCAGGTTCCAGCCCACTGGTTCTTCCTTCGGTTCAGCGTTTGTGAATCGCTCCCTGAATGTGGGGCTCTCAATGGCTGACTTCAGAGCCTGCTTCAAATCTACATTCTGGCGTTTGATATATTCATGAAGCATGCCAATACCCACATTAGCGTAGCCGTTCTCCAGGGGAAAGATCCAGAAATAGCCGGGTATCACCTCATCCACATAGTGAAGTTCAATCTGGTCGGTGAGACCACCGACGTTCTGATAATACTGCCGCAGTGCCACAACCCAGTGTCGTGGATCATGGTGATAGAGACCGGTTTTTCGCGCCACCAGGGAATTATAGCCATCCGCACCCAGGATCAGGCGGCTATGATACTCGACAGCTTCTCCATTTTTCGTCGCACCTCGGACACCACGTACGAATCCGTCTTGCCATATCAGATCATCGACCGTGATCCCTTACATGCAGGTATCGGCATTCTGTCTAGCCTCCTCAAACATGAAACGATCAAAATTCTGCCGCCGGATGACAAATCCCTCCGGGACCTGGTTAAGGCTGCTCTGATGTAGATTAATCTCCAATTCCGTGTGTTCAGGACTACTGAAAATGATACGATGGATGGTTGCACCCGGCAGTTCCCTCACTTTATCGAGGAGTTCCAATTCGCGCAGGATGGCCACTGATTTCCCCGATAGGGCATCGCCGCAGATTTTATCGCGCGGGAAAGTGGCTTTATCCAGTATGAGGGTTTTCAGTCCGACGCGCCGGGCATAGATAGCAGCGGCCGATCCGCTTGGACCGCCTCCAACAATGATCAGATCGAAGTCTGAGACAGTCATCAAGACGCCCGTATCAGCCTACACACCGTGCCTTCGGCTGTCTGAGGAACTGGGTGGTGCATGCTAGAAATTACGCAGTATAGATTCAGACTTGTGGAGATTCTTCATGATAACGGTGCAAACCCGACGCATAGGACCTATCACCACTACTGGGGCAGCGGGGAGGGGTAACGTGATTCAGAGCACGTGATGCATGGCGTTCCACTGCCCGCGCTTGCCTTCCATCGAGATTTTGCGGTAGCTTTCGTGCAGTTATGAATTATCCTGATACACAACATGAAGCATGACCTCCAACAAGCCCTGAATAAGATCGCAGGCCACGACCTTGATACGATCATGACCGGTCTGAACGATATCCGAGCTGGAATTCACACCTTTGGTACGGACGAATTGCTCCTCGTGACCGACACGTTAGGAAGCCTTTTTTTCATTGACAGCTTTGACCGGCCGGACCTCCAGCCTGCGGTGGACGCGGCCATCGATATCCTTGCCGAAGCGGGCCCCGATATTATACCCTTCATCATGGACACCTTCGAGAATTCCGATATCAAGGCCAATATCTCCTTCGCCAAGGTGTTGGGCAAGATTGGCGTACCTGCGATCCCTCATCTGGTAGAGTTCTATCGCCACTCCGATGATCCATTCAAGAAATCCTATGCCCTCTATGCCCTGGGCAAGATCAAGGATAAGGCCGTTCTGGCTATCCTTATGGATGTCATGCAAGCGGTACAATCAGAGCATCTGGAAGTGCGGGATTCGGCCATCCGGGCCATAGGCAAGACCATGGAGCTGATTACCCCGAAGGATATTTCCACTTCCCGACGGGATGACATCTTCGACCTGCTCTTCCATTGCATCGCCGATCACCATTCAGCTCTCCGGGAGATTGCGATACGAGCTCTTGGCAAGATGGTGTATGCCGTATTACTCGCTGATTCCCAGTCCAGCCAACTCACTCTAGCCTGCAAGCGGATCACCGGTCAGGATGAAAATTACCGCTGGGATCGCGCTTTCATCGTGCGCAAGGAAGCGCAGGAAGTGCTGAATTTC
>CP070656.1:1443144-1446227 GCA_020355065.1 Fidelibacterota bacterium
AGAAATGACAATATTTCAATGACGCACGGCTGCAAAATATCCGACTAGGTTGACCTACCCCACAATCACCTCCTCCAACGGCCGCTTCGGCACGTGGTGCACCCCCTCCTCGTCCCGCCAGTACTTGATGTCCCCGCTCTCGTCCACCGTCTCTAGCACCACCTTCTCCTTCGGCTTTCCCAGTGCCAGCACCAGCAGGATTTCGTAATGGGCCGGAATTTCCAGGTCCTTCTGGAGCTCCTTCTTCTCGATGGAGCCGATCATGCAGCCCCCCAGCCCCTTCTCCGACGCCCCCAGCAGCATGCTCTGCGCCACGATGCCGTGGTCCCACTTCACCACCGGGCTGATATTCCGGTCTCCTAGGATGACAATGTACGCAGACGGCCGCTCCCCCTCCCCGGGACCCGGCCAGTCCTTCAGATAGCCCGCCCACGACAGGTGCGGAAATATCTGCGCGTTCCTCTCCGGCTCCCACGAAAGGACGTATTTCAGCGGCTGCATATTCGCCGCCGAAGGCGCGAGCCGCGCCAGCTCCACCAGCTCTCTCAGCGTCTCCTCTGTCACGGGCTCCTCCTGATAGAAACGCCGGTAACTCCGGCTCCGAAACATCAGATCCTTGAACATATGACTCTCCCCTGATTGCTAACCGCTAATCGCTAATTGCTAAAGGCTATTCCGCCTTCGTCGTCGGATCAAACTCCACCCGCGGCTGCTTCAAAGCCTCCTTACGGATCCGGTCGACGATCCCGAACGCCTTGGCCGTGGACATCTCCGGAAATCCGTCGAAGCAGAACGTCTTGAATAGTTCCAGCACCGCGAACTCCTGCTCCGCCGCGTCCTTCCCGATCTCCTCCATCCGCCAGAACAGGAAGTCCAGCCCCTGGTCCAGGATTTTCCGGTGGCTCCCCCGCCGCGGAATCGGATGGCGGTACTGCTTACGGGCGATGGCGATCTTGTGCTCCAACTCGCTCTGGCCTACGCCCAGCCACCCGTACAGGGTCTTGTTCCGGTGCATGCTCTCCAGGTCATCCAGGATTTCCTTCCACGCTTCCCGCACATGCTTCGAGTCCATGTCCGAGATCTTCGGCCGCTCGCCGGGATCGCTGCACAGGTAGGGCACGATCCACGCCGCGATCTTCTCCATCTCCTCCCGGTCACTGGTCAGACCGGCCTTCTCGATCCACTGCTCGATCTTGGCGTAGATCTCGTCCAGATGATCGATCCACTGCACGTAGAACTTGGGATGCGCGTTGACCTTCAGGATATCTTCGATGTGTGTGGGAACGTGGCCCATGATCCAACCCCCTTCAGGCCGTCTCGTTATCGGACACCTGAATGATACTTATAGCGTGAAGTGATTGCCGGGCAGTAAGGTAGGATAATGCCCGCATAGGTGCAAGCGCTGATTCAACCCGCGCCTGGCTCGATCACCCGCTGCTTGCCTAGCAATTTCTCATCGATGCGCTCCGCGATCAGCACCTGCCGCCGGGCCAGCACCGGACCCACCTCCTCGTCCTCCCCTAGCAGTTCGAAGATCATATCCACGATATCGTCCAGGTCCTCCCTCCGCAAAAGACTCCCTTCCTGCCCTCTCAGATCGTCGATGTTCCGCTGGAGGATATCTAACGACCGTACCACCCCCTCCATACTTCGGTATTTTTGCTTGCTACAGATCTTAAATGTCGCCTGTCTCAGGTCCTCGAACTGCTTGATCAGCCGGGCCAACTTCTCCGCCCGCTCATCATCCAAGCGCCGCGCCGCCTCCTGCCGGATCCGCTCCCGGCGCTCCCACCAGTCGTTGAGGTGCGCCCACCGCCGCACCGTCTCGTAACTGGGCGCCTGATCCGCTCCGTGACGCTCCTCCAGAACCCGAACCACCCGCAGCGTCGCCAGTCCCTGGCTGTAAAGCTCGAAAGCCTCCTCCCGCATCTCGTGGGAAAACCGCTTCCGGCAGGTCTTCACCGCAGCCACCCTTCCAGCAGACGCCAGAATCGCTCACCCCCCAGACCGGCCGCCAGCAATGCCCCTGCGGCCAGTCCTGCAGCCAGTGTGCGAAACGGGTGCGCCTCCATCAAGGCGACCAAACCCCAATGATACTCCCTCGTCTTGTGATAACGGATATGGTCCAACTGCCACTTCAGAACCTCCGCCCGGAACGCATGCAACCGCGCCTCCAACCGGACTAGACGGGCTTCCGTTCCACCCGCTTCAACCGTCATGAGCGGCTAGCCCTTCCGCAGGTGATCCAGCGCCGCCGCGTCCGCTACCTTCAACTGCAGGCGTACCCGCTCCCGGAAATAATCCAGCAGCTCCTCTACCGCCCGCTGGAAACTGTCACTCAAGTCCTTCTCGATCTCCGTCGGATTCACCAGCTCCAGCAGCTTCTCCAAAAGTACCTGCTGCAGCTTGGCCTGCGCCTGAAGCGTCGCCATGAGCTTCTCCATGTCCGGAGTCTCCGCCGCCACACCTGCCGTCCCCGACGTCCCCCGCAGCAGCGCCTCCGACTCCTCCGCCAAAGCCCGGATGGCCTGCAGCTTCTCAAGTAACCGGTCGTGGTCCTCACTCGCCGGCACCGTCCCTCGATCCCTTGCCATTCTATGTGCTCCCTCCCTCAGGTTTCGCGCCTTGCTTAATGGCCGCAATCGCCTTGCGGATGAACACCGGCACCAACGGCGCCACTACGGTTAGCACGAAGGTCAGGGTCAATTTCATCATCGGCGCGAGATCCAGTACCCCCTGCGCATGAGCCTGCAGCAACAGGGCACTCACCAATACCATGCCCGACAGAACGTAGGTCCGGCTGCCCGGCTTGAAGATCACATGCATGTCATCGCTCCTTTCCAATTCACGTTGTCCACTCCGACCGGATGTTACGTAAAGGAATCCAGCGTGTCGTTCGCACCATGCGCCCCATGCGCCTATTCGGCATAAAGTCGCTTGCCAGTTACCTAAACTATAACCAACTTGCTTGGGTATGACGTTATGATCACATAATCCTGTGTTACTCGCCCGGCCATCTTGGTCGATCCCTGCACGATGGAGGTTCTTATGCACCGTCCGCAAATAGCACTCTCGATATCTCT
>CP070656.1:1446327-1450505 GCA_020355065.1 Fidelibacterota bacterium
AGTGCGCTTGTTCACGATATTACCTATGATGTCTTGTGGGTTTACTATTTCAATAAGGAGTTGAAAGTTACCATTGGTCGGTCTTGGGATTAAAGCATTACTCCATCAGGCTCTGAATTGTTATACCCCTCCGGTGAATACTCTCGGTGGTAGCCTGGAGTAGTCCTTCCAGGCCGAATCCCTCCACAGTATAGGAGGCGGTTGCGGCGCCATTGATGACCGCGGCCACCAGATCGGTTTCCTTCTGGCTAGCGATATGTCCAATCAATCCGCCGGCGAAACTGTCTCCCGCTCCGGTAGGATCGATTACCTCTGCATAGGGGTAAACGGGAATATACCGGCGTAGATTCCCGGTAGCCAGCAAGGCTCCTTGGCTACCCTGTTTGATCACAACGGCGGTCGGGCCTGCAGCCAATAACCATTCGGCCGCGTCCTGCGGATCGTTCAGTCCGGTCAGCTGGGCGGCCTCTTCATCGTTGATCAGAAAGATGTTCGTTTTTTGAAGCACCAGGTCCAACTCCTCCCGGTTGAGATCGATCCATAGGTTCATGGTATCGCTGATGATGTTCTGGGCACCGGTGGCTTGTGTGCAGATTGCCAGCTGGAGACTGGGCTGGATGTTGGCCAAGTAGACGATTTCCGTACTCTTGTTCTGTTCACACAAGGATGGCTGGAAGGATTCAAATACCCCCAGGTGTGTATATAATGTCTCGCGTGTGGACAGATCGGCCGAATAGCGTCCCCCCCAGCGAAAGGTATGCCCATCTGCTTGCTGGACGTCACGAGTGTCGACGCCATTGCTCCGAAACAATTGCCATCCTTCTTCCGGATAGTCCGATCCGACGACACCTACCAAGCGAACAGGCGCGAACAGCGATGCCGCTACTGCGAAATACATAGCCGATCCCCCCAGGATATCCTGGCGGTTGCCTTGTGGGGTTTCAACCTGGTCGAGGGCGATTGAGCCAACGGCCAAGATAGGTCGTGCCTGCATAACGGGCCAGTTTAGGATGGCATCAAGAGGTTGTCAATAGGTCCTTAGTCCAGATCCAAGCCGTAGGTATCGCTGATGTCCAGGGGAGGCATCGCGTCGTCCAATGGTTTCTGATCCCTTACGTACCAGTCGAACCATTGGAGTGTGCGCTGCAGAACATCTATTCGTGCCGGGAGCTTTTCGTACCCGTGTTCCTCACCGGGATACTGGACCAGTCGTACGGCGGGGTGGTCGTTCATCTTGAGACGACGATAGTATTCCAGACTCTGGGAGGGGTGGACTCGGGGGTCGTCGGTGCCACCAATAATGAGTGTTGCCGTCCGGTTTTTATGAGCATGGTAGATGGGACTACGCTCCAGGCTGAGCTGCCACCGGTCCTCGAGATTCTTGCCATAGTGGACGAATAGCATCTCATAGGGGATATCGGTCGTCCCGAACTTGCTGATCAGATTGCTGATGCCCACGGACATAACCACAGCCTTGACGAGATGGGTGTAGTAGGATGAAAACCAAGCCGCAGCGTACCCGCCATATGAGCCACCTCCAAGTCCCACACGGTCAGCATCCACAAATCCTATATCGACCAGATGCTGGATGCCGTCCGCCACATCGTCGAACTCCACTCCAGCGGGGTCACCGAGATGTGCTTTGATATGCGCCAGCCCATAGCCGGTACTGGCACGGTAGTTGGGCAGAAAGACGGCATAGCCTTTGCCTGCCAGCACTTGCGGCGGGATGAAGTAGCCGGTGTGCCAACCGAAGGAATAGTGGGCTTCCGGTCCTCCATGTACTTTCACGATCAGGGGATAGGTTTTCCTGGCCTTGTAGTTCACAGGGTAGTAGAGGATACCCTCGACTTCCCAACCATCTCGTGCTCTATAACGGATGACCTCCTGTCGTCCTAGCCGCCGATCAGCCAGCCAGGGATTAAGGTTTGTTAGTCGCTTGGGTGCCGATCCGGGTGACCAGTAGTAGATGTCTTCGGGGATATCATCCCAGGTACCTCTAAAGGAAAGATGACGGAAGTCATCCGTGCAGGTGGGTGAGTCGAAAACTACATTTGCCTGCTCGGAATGGAGAATAACTCTTCGATTCTCGCCGGTGATCGTCACCGTGTTGAGGGTATTCCAGACACCTTCGGCGGCCCGATAGACAATCGTATTCTTGTCCCGCCATCCGACCCACTGGATATGGCCTTTGAAATCAGGGGGTGTCAGATTGCGGGCTGATCCCTTGCTGATCGGCTGAACAAAAGCCTGACTCACAGCGTGATCCTGCTGATCCAGAGCAGCGGCGTACGCAATGTGTTTGTTGTCGGGGCTGAACGAGAAATTGCCCAGCTTGCCTTTGTTCTCCGACCATTTGGTGAGTTTCCCGGACTTCGGGTCGAGGAGATAAATCTTATTGAAAACGTACCGATGATCGACCAGATTCTCAGGGGAGGCACTGGCCGCAATCCACTTCCCGTCAGGGCTGAACTCGAATGTCCAAACGGTGATGTTATCGGTTAGTTGTTTCGCACCCCCCTCATCATTCTCTCCTGCCACATCAAGGAGGTACAGGTTGCGATGCTTCAGATTCTCTTCGTAGAAGGTGAATCCGAAGCCTTTCTCCTCCAATCGTTTTTCCCGCTCGCTATCAGGAGTCGTAGCAATGTATGCTATTTGCCGGCCGGAGGGATGCCAGCGGTAGCCCCGTACTTTGGTGGGGGAGTGAGTGATCTGCCTAGATTCACCACCAGCTGTGGGAACTGCCCACACCTGTGTTTTGTCATCATCATCGGACTGTTTGAGGTAGGCGATCCTATTGCCGTCCGGGCTCCATCGTGGCGAGGTCACTTCGACCTTGCCGGTAACGAAAGGTTGACTCTCCCTGGTTTCCGTGGACACGACGTGCAGTTCGCTATATCGACCACCGGGCTCATCCGTCACTTCCCGTTGGATAGACACCGTATAAGCAATCCACTTTCCATCGGGACTGATCTCCGCTGAGGTGGCGTATTTAAGTCTGAAGACATCCTCAGGTTGCAGGACGTCTGCTGCCATACCATTGGTGTTGAGCAGGGAGAATAAAAGGATTCCGAATATGGGAATGCGCCTTGCCGCAGCAAATTCTGATATTGATGTTTTCATGAAAATCTGCTCCCTATTTGACAGACGAGGAATTGATACGTTTTGCAGTGGCATACTATAATAGATTCCTCGCTAAAACCCTGTGTGATTTTTGTGTATACTTCAGGGAAACTGGCGACATTCCCCTTATTGATTAGTAGCAACGTGCGAGCATTTTAGCGTCCAGCCTGTTTAAAAAGCAAGTTTGAAAGCGACTGAATCAAGTCTAATTTGAAAAGTGGGTACGCTGAAATACTGCTCCAACTGTGGGGCCAAGAATGAATCCCGTTTCCTGGAAGGACGTAAGCGATATGTTTGTCCTGCCTGCGGCACGGTTCATTATGAAAATCCCCGACCGGCGGTTACGGTCATAGTGGTTGAGGACGGGAATATTGTATTGGTGAAACGCGCCGTTGAGCCGGCGAAAGGGAAATGGTGTCTTCCAGGCGGCTTCATGGAGATGCAAGAGAGTGCCGAACAGGCCGCGCATCGAGAATTGGAAGAGGAAACTGGTTTAACAGCCCGAGACCTAGCGTTTCTGGGTCTATGCCCTTATCCCGGTGGTATTCTGGGTGACCTGCTGGTGCTTGGATTTATGACGGAGAATATTGAAGGCCGGCTCACACCGGGTGACGATGCTTCGGAAGCGCAGTTCTTTCCGCTCGAAAAGTTGCCCCGGATTGTGTTCCGGTGCCACCGTGAGATCGTCAGGATGTATAAGGATTTAGCGCGGCCTGAGGTGGAGGTGAATGCCTGAGGGTGTTCTACTCGAAACCTCCAAACTATATCGTGATTACATCTCCTTTCGCATGCAGTTTCTAGTTCTATACGGCCCCAATCTGAACCTGCTAGGTGTCGTGTCACGACGTAACCGTGAGCAGCTGACATTGGATAAGCTCAACAGGGCCGTCCGCCGACAAGCTGAGAAGTTGAACGTGGAGCTTAAGATTTTTCAGACCCAGTCCGAGACGGAAGCCAGCAAGCTGATTCAGAGGCAGCGCAACAAGGTGGAAGGAATCCTGCTTGTCCCGGGAGTATGGGCGAGGACAGGCCATCTTTTGCAGGAAACCATA
>CP070656.1:1450605-1454656 GCA_020355065.1 Fidelibacterota bacterium
CTGGATTGAGCTCCCTGAGTTTCCTTACCCAACGTATGATACACAGCAGATGACAACAAGTCAACTGAATTGTGGCAGGTGGGGCACAATATGGACCTTGCTTTTTTCTCTCGGGCCAGGGTAAATTTTCGACCCATTGGTCTATTACCGACTGATGGGTCGATTATTATGAGCATCGAAGAGCGCCAGCAGCGGGAACGGGAAGCGCGCGTCCGGGTCATCCTGGAGGCGGCCAATGGGCTGTTCGCCCGGCAGGGTTTCCAGGAGACCTCCATGAGCGACATCGCTGCGGCGTGCGAACTGGGCAAGGCCACCCTGTACTACTACTTTCCCACCAAGGAGGAACTCTACGGTGAGATCATCCGGTCCCACACCGCAGGGTACTACCGGCTGCTAGTGGAGAGCATTGCGCAGGTGGATCAGCCGGACGAGATGGTGCGATGCCTGATCCACGAAGTCGTGCACATGGCCTACCAGGATACCGATTTCTTCCGGCTGCTGTTCCCCATGGGCAAGAGCGCCCCGGAGCTCCCGGGCTGGAACCGGGAGCAGAGGCAGGAGGAGCAGCAGCTTCGGCAACCGCTGGAGGACCGCATGCAGACGGTGCTGTCACGGGCGGGGGTAGCCATGCCGGTGGCCACCCTGTCAGGCCTGATCTGGAGCTACCTGTCAGGGCTGGGACTGAAGAGCGTGCAGGGGACGGGTCGGCAGAAGCTGGAGAGCGAGGCGGAAAGTTTTTTGCAGATGGTCAATGAATTCATGGAAAGGAACGTGACAGAGCGATGATGATATTCACACAGCATGTGCTAAGACGCCCCTGGGCATACATCGGGGCGGTAATTGTCATTACGCTGGCCCTGGGCTACCAGTTGAAAAACCTGGAGATGGACCCGGATATCACGGGGTCGCTGCCGGAGCGGATCCCCGCCAAGCGGCTGTACGACAAGATGGGAGACATCTTCCCCACCAAGGATATGATCTTCGTAGGTATTACCGGGGAAAACATTTTCTCCCTGGGGCATATCAAGGACGTGTGGGAGCTGACCAACCGGATCAAGAACCTGCCGGAAGTCTACGACGTCCTCTCCCCCACCAACGTAAAGCTGATCCGGGGCACGGAGGACGGCATGGAGGTGGAGGATATTCTGCTCCACCCACCGTACACACCGGAGGAAGTGAAGCTCTTCCGGCAGGACCTGTTCGACAGCGATTTGGCGCTGGGCAACCTGGTATCCAATGACTCCCGCATGCTGGGCATCATGGTGCTGTTGAAGAACAGCACGGAGGTGGACGAGTTCGTCAGAGACTTCATCCCCTTCATCGAGGAAATGGAGGGGCGGACGGACCTGCAGCTGGTACTGGCGGGCAAGCCCATCGCCACCCACTACATCAGCCTGGGGATGCAGAGGGATATGTCCACCTTCTTCATGGGGGGACTGGTCCTGATCTTCGTCCTGCTGCTGGTGATCTTCCGCACCCTGCGGGGCATCCTGATTCCCTTGGCGGTGGTGCTGCTGTCGGTGATCTGGACGCTGGGGATGATGGCGCTGACGGGGACTCCCATGAGTCACGCCACCGAGGTGCTGCCGATCCTCATCATGTCCATCGCCGTGGCGGACAGCATCCATATCATTTCCCACTACTACCACAACTCCCGGCGGGAGCAGGAGCGTAAGTCCCTGGTGCGCCGTACCATGGAGCACATGAACTCGCCGGTGATCATGACCTCCCTGACGACCATGGCGGGATTCCTGGCGCTGGGTGTGTCGGGATTCAGCGAATCGGCGCGGCTGGGGATCTTCACGGCGGTAGGAGTACTATTCGCCATGCTGATCAGCCTGACCTTCGTGCCGGCGATGCTGTCCCTGCTGCGGATCCCGCGCTACCTGGAAAAACGGCAGGCGGAGCAGCCCTGGGATTCAAGAACCGCCATGGGCTGGGGCAACCTGCTGGTGAAGTACCGCAAGGGATTGTATCCCTTGGCAGGAGTAGTGGCGCTGCTGGCGGCCATGGGGATCAGCAAGCTGGACCACTCCTATTCGGCCATCGAGAATTTTCCCAGCGACCATCCCGTGCGGATGGCCTATGATCTGATGAACCAGCACTTCGCCGGGACCACCGACTTCCAGGTGATGATCGAGGGGGAATCGCCGGACCTGATCAAGGAGCCGCGCATCCTGCGGGACATGGATGAGCTGAAGCGGCAGGCCGTGGAGCACCCTCATGTGGGGGATGCCATGTCCCTGGCGGACTGGGTGAAGCGCATGCACAAGGTACTCAACGGCGACCGGGATGAATTCTACGCCATCCCACCGGAGCGGTCACCCATTACCTTTATGGACTGGGAAGAACGCGGGGGTCAATGGGTGGAAGTGGAAAAAACGGACACGGTGTCCGGGAGGGAGCTGATCGCCCAGTACCTGGCATTGTACGAGATGTCGGGGAAGCCGGAGGACCTGGCCAACATGGTGGATTACGATTACCGGAACGCCAAGCTCTCCATATTCCTGAATACCGACAACATGACGAACCTGAGGGAGGTGGACGCGGAGCTGAACGAGTTCATCGCCGACCACTTCGAGGGGACCAGCACGGCAGTAACCGGGATGGCCAAGCTCACCATGGTGATCGACGGGCTGATTGTCTCGGGACAGATCATCAGCGTTTCCCTGTCGCTGTTCCTGGTGTGGCTGATCACGTCGCTGATGTTCAAATCGCCGCTGCTGGGCTTCTTCAATACCCTGCCCTTGTTCTTCGCACTCCTGTTGAACTTCACCATCATGGGGCTTACGGGCATCCACGTGAACCTGGAGACGATGATGATCTCCAGCATCACCATCGGTGTGGGGGTGGACTACGCGATCCACTTCATCTACACTTACCGGCGGAGGCTGGCAAAGGAGGGATCGTACGACGCGGCGGTGCCGTCCACCATGGAGGATTCAGGAGTAGCCATCGCGTACAACTCGTTCATCGTGGCGGCGGGCTTCTCCATCATCGCCCTGTCGCAGTTCGTGGCCATCATGCAAATGGGGGTGTTGATCACCCTAACCATGCTGACGTCGGCATTCGGTGCACTTACCATTCTGCCGCTACTGTTTGTTAACTTTCAGCCCCAGGCGCTGCTGCCAAAGAACAGTGCAGCCGCCAAGGAGCAAGCATGAGCACACCATTCAAAACCAAGACGAGGCACACCGGGCGAGCCGTCGCTGCTCAGGTTCTGGTGCTGGTTTCCCTATTCACTTTCGGTTACGGCCAGGAGCTGACCGGCCGGGCCATCATGGAGCAGGCGTTGCAGCAATCCTCGTGGGACGACATGCAGGCAGACATGCAGCTGATACTGCGGACGGCACGTGGCGAGAAGCGTTTCCGGGAGGTGGCCTTCTACTCCAAGGACACGGAAGAGGACTTGTCGCAGATGCTGATGCGGTTCCTGTCCCCCGCCGATGTGAAGGGGACGGGTTTCCTGACGCTGGAGACGGCCGATGATGACGAGGAGCGGTACCTGTACCTGCCGGCCCTGCGGCGGGTGAAAAAGATCGCCGCCAGCGGCAGCGGGGGCAACTTCATGTCCAGTGACTATACCTACTACGACATCGGGGAGCCGAAGCTGGACGACTGGACCTACGAGCTGCTGGGTGAAGAAGCCCGGGGCGGCAGAGTGTACTATAAACTGGAGTGCAAGCCGGCCAACCGGGAGATCCAGGATGACACTGGTTATGGGATGATCGTGCGCTGGGTGGACCAGGAGAACTATCGCATCCCGTACAGCGAGATCTACGACCGGGCACTGAAGCGGTGGAAGACGCTGGACATCCTGGCGTACGCCAGGATCAGGGATACGGACTTCGCCTCCGTCATGATCATGCGGGACCTGGAGTCGGGGCATTCCAGCGAGATCCGCTTCGACAATATCCGGGTGGACCAGGGCCTGCCCGACGACTTCTTCACGGTGCGCTACCTGCAGCGGGGGCGGTGATGAAGCAAGCACAACACACGCTGATTAGCCTGGCACTGCTGACGGGGCTAGCCAGCGCCCAGATAGCAACCA
>CP070656.1:1454756-1457417 GCA_020355065.1 Fidelibacterota bacterium
AGGCTACCCGCGCGGTCTCCTCAGGTTTTTATTGGAATACGGCCTTGATCAGCCAGATGCCGAAAATAACCGCCGCCGCCGACTTGATGGCCTTGCTGGTCACGTTTCCGACCAGCGTGCCCAGCGCCGCTCGCGCCGCCTCGGCATCGGACTTGCCGGCCAGCTTCTCGCTCACGTAAGCTCCCAGGTACGAACCGACCAGCAGTCCCACGAAGGCCCCGATCAGGATCAGAAAACTCACCCCGATGAGGGCCCCGACGATGCCTCCCAGGATGGCAAACACCGCCGACCGTGGACTGGCACCATACAAACGCGCCGCCAATCCGCCCAGGAAGAATTCCAATCCCTCCAGGATCAGGGAGATGGCCACCATCGTCAGGATGTGGCTGCCGGTGACGGCCTCAAACCCGGTGGCCCAGCCGTAGATCAGGGCCACCGCGGACATGATGAAGGTCCCCGGAATGCCCACCCACGTGACCAGCGCCGCGATGACCATCAGCAGGATGATGACGATGGTGATGAAGATATCCAACTCCGGTCACCCCCCGTTTCACCGACCCATGGCCGGAGGACTCTCCACCATCAGAAGTGCAGCTCCAGCTGCACCATGGTCCTGAATTTCCAGTTCGGTTCGTCGTCCGGCGGGTGGGACAGCCAGAGCGGGAAGTACACCCCGTAGTGCAGCACGGAACGTGCTACCCAACCCAGCCCGAAGGCGGTATACACCGGACTGGATTCGAACAGCTCACCGAACCGGCTGAAAAGCGGCGAGTTGCCGTCATCCACCACCGCCCAGTTCACGTAGATCTCGAGGTGATTGATATCCAGGAACAAAGGTTGCCAACCGAGGCTCACTCCGCCCGTCACCATGCTGTCCCACCACTCGCTGTCCACGTCTGTCCGCCCGCGGAACGTCGATGCGCCGCCCTGTTCGTTCCATAGTTGCGGCAGCCGTCCCAGCCTGCTCCGCAGGACATGGCTCGGCCGCGTGTCCCAGACGAACCGGCCGTCCATCTGCAAATGGATCTGTAATCCCTTGAAGAAGGTGTATGTCTGATCGATACGGCTCGACAGGCGGTGGAAGAGTCGGTCCCCATCCTGCACGTCTGTATATCCCGTCAGGCCGGAGACCTGGAAAATGGACAGGTGGTTCGGGATATGTTTATAATAGGTCAGATCGATCCCCAGGGCGAGATCGCTCCCCGGCGCCCAGGCATCATCAACTGCGCCTTCAACATACTCGGTTCGGATGATCCGGGTGGTCAGTTGCCGGTAGGCGGCTTGACCGCCGTGGAAATAGAACTTCGACTTTCCCAGGTAACCCCTCCAGGCCAGCGACTGTTGGTTCCGGGGGTATTCGTAGCTGGCCGTCACTTCCCACTGGTTCAGCGAGGTGGCCCGCACCGGATTCCGGTAGATCACCTGCCCGCCCCAGGGGTGGTCATCTACCTGGGGTGAATAGGTGAGATCCAGCTTGATCTGGTGCGCGAAATAAGCCGGTGCCAAGGGCATGAAGTTGCCCCCCAATCCACCGGCCAGACAGATGCCGTAACGTCGGTCACCCCGCCAGTCCACCTTCAACCGCGGGCGGATATACAGCTTATATAGGTCCCAGCTGGGCAGACCGTACAGCGGTTGAATCTGGATGCGGCGCGGCCAGCGGTTGTTGGCCCGCTGGGTATCGAACATCCTTCCCCTCGGGTCCAGCCGCACCCGGATTACGGGACTCGCCGTGATGAATTGGATGTCCGGCTGCTCGTCCAGCCATCGACCGGCTTCCGTGACCGTGTCCCCCGCTTCAGTGATTGCCTGCACGTCCACCGGCAGTAGCCACCTTCCCTGGTACTGGGTCCTGACGGTCGTCTCCCACCGGTCATCCGCGGCCTGTTTTACGTCCACATCGGTGATCTTCAGGTCCGGTCGCTGGCTCGTGGTGATGGCCTGGTAAAAGTTGTCGGCGATCCGCTGCCCGGCCCTCTGGCCTACCAACGCCACGAACGTATCCGTGGTGACTGTCTGCCACGTATAATCCCGCGTGTATTCCAGCATGATTTCCTGCATCAGGCTGTCGCCCACCGCCGCTTGGAGCATTTTCAATGCGTTGGCTCCCTCGTAGTAGATCACGTAGGCGTCCGCCGCCAGGGCCATCATGTTCTCCAGGTCCTCCCACTCCAGGGCCACTCCCTCCTGATGGATGGGCGGCAGCCCCCGGTCGCCTAGCACGTCGTGCAGGAGTCGAAACAGCCCCTCGGGACGGAAGGTCCGTAGGTCGCTCCACAGATCGAACGTCCTCGGCTCGGATACGAGCCCTAGGTCTGCGGACATTCGCTGGATTTTGACCAGGTACATCTGCGACGCGTATTCGGCAAACGATTCGTTAAGCCATGCCTCGTAGTTCTCGTCCGCGTTGACGGCATTGCCGAACCATTGGTGGCCGAATTCATGCGCCAGGGTGGAGGTGCCGCACATCTCACCCTGGCCAATGATGATATTGCTCGTGGCGATGCCGCCCACGTTCGCCCCCAGCGAATAGCACATGGTGATGGTCAGCTTGTCGTTCTGGCAGGGTCCGAAGTGCTCCTCGTAGAAGGGAACCAGCTCCTCCATATTCTTGAGCAGTTGATCAACTTTCCTCTTTTGGCCCGGCGTATAGAGCAGTTC
>CP070656.1:1457517-1463855 GCA_020355065.1 Fidelibacterota bacterium
GCTAGGCCGAACAGTAGCTCTACAAAGGCTCTCAGCCAGTCACCTATAGTGCTAAACAGTTCTTCTATAGCTGCCATGCTGTACCCCTCCTTTTGTGTGCGTTTGTAACTACCAGTATCTACCCTTATGCAAGGTAGAATGGTGCAAGAGCCCACCGGATTTAG
The DNA here is from genome assembly GCA_020355065.1 of Fidelibacterota bacterium. GTDB lineage: Bacteria > Fidelibacterota > Marinisomatia > SCGC-AAA003-L08 > TS1B11. The sequence goes on from CP070656.1 coordinate 1,457,682, forward strand.
CTTGGCAGGCTCTTTTAATGATATTGACGAACAACTAAATAATGCCTGGCGAAGGAAGTTTTGAAAACCGGGGATGCTGCAGGATACACTGGTTGTGCCCGCTGCAAAACCCCCATTTGTATTAAGCTATCCATTTCTATTCCCATAGTCAAGAATAGTCTGTGATCTGGATCACAAACAGAATGTATACCTATATAGTTCCAATTACTGACGGTATGTATCGTTCCGAAGCCTGTCCATAGGTACTAACTTTTATCGCCATGGCTCAGATAAGACTGTACGTCACCACCTGGTGTCCCTACTGTTCCTTAGCCAGGAACCTTCTGAAATCACTAGGGGTAAAGTGGGAGGAGATCGACATTCAGCGGGAAGGGATTTCTCGCGCTCAACTGGCCGACCTCACCGGACGCTTCACGGTCCCCCAGATCATGATCAATGACCAACCCATAGGCGGCTACACCGAACTCTATGAGCTCCAACAGTCGGGCCGACTGGAGATGCTCCTTCAAGGATCACCTCCACCGTAATTCCACCACAGCATCTTTTTCAGGAAATCGGATCAGGGCAGACTTGGCGCCAGCTCAAGTTTCATGGCCACCGGCCGGTGATCGGATATCTCGTCGAAATAATCGTCCAGAACGTCGTCCAGACGGAGCGTTTCCACGTGACCGGAGGATTGCCATTCGTCAAATAGGCTGGCGGTAATCATAATGTGATCAATGAAGCTGAACCAGGGGGGATGGGGATAAGTGGCTTGCGACGTGTCGGCGGCGATAGTCGTGGTGACGAAGTTGAACAAGGAGTCATCATCAATGAAATTCTGAAATACATTGCTCTCACGCGGCTCATTGACCTCATCATTCAGGTCGCCCAGCAGGATAACATTCCTCCCCGGCAGTTCAGAACGGATATAATCCTCTAATAGCTGGCTGGCGGCTTGGCGACGAGCTTCCTCATCACTGGGATCCGCTTCGATAATGCCGTTCCCGCAGCACTTAAAGTGATTGTTGATCAGGAATAATTCTACCGAACCAAAGGCAACCGGGAACACAAATGGCTCCCGTGGCAGGGCTTGATCCTCATCCAAATAGATCTCAAAGGGGACTCGGTAAGGTGCGATGGTGGATGTCCGATAAAGATAGGCTAATTCCTGCCATGAGCTCGATGGTGATGCCCGATATCCACCCCAACCAGGAAGGCTCGCCAACAAGGAATCAAACGCCTCCTGGCTTACAATTTCCTGCACGGCAACCATATCCACATCCAGACGGCGAATGATTGCTGCCACGCGTTCAAAGGGAGTCAGCGCATCCTGACCAAAATTCTCGATATTCCAGGTCACCACCTCAAAAGTGCCCGACGTACCGAAACGGGGAACATCCTCCTCAGAAGAGGGCTCGGGTCCAGGACAGCCGGCAAACAACGCCACCAGGCCCAAAATCATTATCCGTTCCACCTGTATTACAATCCAGGAACGAATTCTAGACATGCCGAACCTTAGAATTTCAATCCCAAGGCCAGGGCACTGCTTACCCCCAAAGGCCCCTGGTATTTAACGGCACCATCAAGGAAGAGGTGTGAGACGGGTCGGTCTGTGGTTCCCGCGTCGCCCAATCCTCCGGTCTCTATCCCTAGTCCGAGAGAGAATCCGGACAACAGATCCGCATAGGTATTGCCCCGGATGTAGTACATTTTCCCCTGGTCAACGCCAAAGCGCAGCTTCAGACCGCGCGGCAATTGAAACTCCCCACCCATCCGCCAGACCAGCTGATCCGTTCCACGAGTTCGCCCGGTGGACAGGTGGATCGTGAGCGGCAGATATGCCAAGGACTTCTCCAGCCCCACTAGCCAGGCAGCAGGAAGTCCATCGTCCATATCCTCCCCGAAGGACGAAATAAACCGCCCCTGATTCAGAACCGCCACACCAAGACACGCCCGGAGAGGGACAACGTCCAATTGGGCACCCAGGGACCATAGCAACGCCTTGGCCGTCACCTCCTCCAGACGGCTTGACAAAGCACCTACCGACATCCCCAATGATAAATACCTGCCGAACGGCCGTGCCAGGCCTCCCCGGATGAGCAGGTCAGCAGCAGTATAGTCCCCCAGTTGTTCGGCATTCTCGTCGTACCCGGCAAAGGTGCCGTAATCGAAGCGGCGTAGCTCAAGTGCCACGACCTGCCGAGCCACGGGCAGCACCAGCTGGGTCAGCTGTTGGTTCAGGCCGGCTGCATAATGCGATAGCCCCACGAGAAAGCTCCGTGTCGAACTCCGTTCACGGCCACCCCATCGGAGCCCGGCCGGATTCAGATCCAGCGCTTCGGTCATGCCTGGTCCGGCTACCGACGCATTGGCCAGTGCGATTCCACGGGGGTGGACCGGGTCACTCAGCCAGCTGAAAGCCGTCTGAGCAGACAGCAGCGCCGTCATGCCCCACGTAACAATCAACACTCTCATCAAGCGTTCCACACCTTGCAGGCGAGGTGTATGCTTCACTTCTCGTACCATCTCACAGATTGGCATTATCGGATCGTGGCGACTCTGAGGCAAGCCCTTCGGACACTCCTTCACGTTCAGCAGCCCAACGAGCGGTGATCACTCGGTTGCGCCACAGGCGGACAAGGTAGGCCACCAGAACCAGAAAGGGCAACAGGATAAATAGTACACTGGGATCTGCAAGCACAAGCAGGATGTTGTATCGGCGTCGTATCTCGGCGTCATAACGAGTATAAAACCGCTCCAGCGATTCCCCTGTTCCTTGAGCAAAGGCAGTAGGAAAAATATGTTCCCGACGGAGTTCGTCAAAAATATCGCGGAACACACCCCTGCCATAGATATCCTCCATAACCTGGGCAGCCACTACCGACTGAGCATATGCCAGTTCACTCAATACGGACGATGTGTGATGAATCCGATCCAACTGAGCCAGAGTATAGAACTTGCCTGTGAGTCTGCCACGAACCAGTGCACGCTGCATGCCCCGGTCCAAACCCCCACCCGCATGGACCGCCAATCCTTCGTGGAACCAGCCCGGCAGTGACCCACTTTCATCGCTCGGATGCAGACGATAGAGATAAATGTGTGTCAGCTCGTGGAGTAAGGTCTGCTCAAATCGATGACCGGTCAGGTTCGATCCGGCTGCGGCTGGTCCAAGCATCACAACTCTGGGTGGGCGCTCCGAGGCAATGGCATGTATCCAATCGGGGAGCTCTCCACCCACCCAGGCCTCCAATTCCGCCCGCTTGCTCACAACGATCATCTGAAAGGGTGCTGGTTCTACCGGCCCAAACCGGCTGGTGAGTACCAGAATGACATCTGCGGCTAGATCCCGTAAGTACGCCTCAGCTTCGTGTGGATAGTGGGCCGGGAGCACCAGGACATATTCTCCCAGGGAACTGGAATAGGGCCCATAGGTGACCAGCGAGTCAGAACGCTCAGATCCACCGGCAGCACCCGCTCTACACACGAGCAGGAAGCAACCAGCAAGGATCTTGATCATGTTCGTCATAACAAGGACACCGGATCGACATCGACTTTCAGTCGTACTCCTTGATGACTCCGCTCAGTCCACCCTCGAGGAATACGCTGGTTGAGTAGCTGATGCAGGCCTTGCCCGCTCGGATCTGTTTCTCGACTGGACTTCAACAGCAGATGCACGCGCCAGTGGTCCTTTAAACGCTCATAAGGGGCCGAGGCGGGTCCCAGTAGTTTCATCCCTTTCTGCAGGGGAGTCAACCGCCTGCGTAGCTCCCGCGACCGGGCCCAACCTCGGTCCTGGTGCGTGCCCTGGAGCAGCAGCCGGACCAGGCGGGAAAAGGGCGGGTATCGTAGCGTCTGCCGCTCGGCCAGGATCTGATTGTAGAAACGGTGAGCGTCCAGCCGCGCGGCTGCCTTGACGGCAATATCCTCAGGATAGTTGGTCTGAATGATGGCCTCACCCGGCTTATCCGGCCGCCGACCCGCTCGGCCGCAGACCTGGTAGACGAGCTGGAAGGTACGCTCACCGGCACGAAAATCGGGCAAAAACAAAGCCGTATCACCATTGACCACTCCTACCAGCGTCACATTGGCAAAATCCAATCCCTTGGCGATCATCTGGGTACCGAGAAGAATATCCACCTTTCCCTCGGAGAATTCTTGCAGGATATGGTGATGGGCACCGCGCCTGCGCGTGGTATCGGTATCCATCCGCCGAATTCGTGCGGTGGGCAGTCGCTCCCTCAGGTATTCCTCCACCTGTTCCGTTCCAACGCCGTGCAGGTAGATATGCGGGCTGCCGCATTGGGGACATGCCTCCGGCGCTGCGGTTGTGGTTCCACAATAATGGCATATCAGCCGACTACTGGTTTTATGATAGGCCATCAGTACGGAACAGTGCGGACAGTTGGCCGCATGACCGCAATCGTTGCATCCCACTACCGGCGCGAAACCGCGGCGGTTCTGCAGCAGAATGACCTGTTCGCGACGCTCCAACCGATCGCGGATGGCCTGCTCCAAAGTTTGTGATAGAATCAGCCGGTATTCTTCCCGTCGCTGCCGTTCGGCCTTCAGATCAACCAGGTGCACATGGGGATACACCGCTCCTCCGAATCGCTTCGTTAACCGCACATGTGTGAAGCGATCCATCAGCGCGTTGAAATACGACTCGACACTGGGGGTGGCGCTGGTCATCAACACTACCGCCCCAGCGTGCTTGCCCCTGATGAGAGCAGCATCTCTGGCATGGTATCGGGGCGCTGGATCCTCCTGTTTATAACTCCCTTCCTGCTCCTCATCAACAATCAGCAAACGCAGCCGGGGCAACGGTGCAAACAAAGCGCTGCGCGCACCTACTACCACAGAGAAACTCCCCTTCAATAGCTCCTGCCAGGTCCAGGCGCGCTCTCGACGGGACAGGTGACTATGCCAGAGAGCTACCCGCTGTCCAAAGGCCGCCCGAAACCGCTGGGCGACTTGTGGGGTTAGCGCAATCTCAGGTACCAGTACCAGTACCGAGCCCCCATCGGCGAGTACCTCCTGCGCAGCCTGCAGATAAATCTCTGTCTTGCCACTACCGGTGACACCTTGCAATAACACTGGGGCGAAGGCCTTGGTTCTAGCAGCTCGCGTCACGACCTCGAGTGCGTCACGTTGCTCTTCCGTCAGGGAAACCTGCTTCAGGGGAGGTGGAGGAACCAGCAGGAAGGGATCCGCGGCTACTTCGCGTTCTTCAATCTCCACCCAGCCCCGGGATGCCAGTCGCTGACAAACCTGCGTCGCTTGCCCCGTAACCTCTCTTAAACTGGCTATCGGTAACGAATCCTCCGCCGTGACCAGTAACTCCAATATGGCCCTCTGAGCAGGAGCACGACCCGGCCAATCCGCGAGGGCTTGCCTTCCCGGTTCCGTGATCCGCACCACCTTTTCCCGAAGTGGAGATAGGGTCTCAGCAAAACCTAAGGGAAAGGCACTCTTCAACACCATACCTAGGGGAGTGAAATAGTAGCGGCTGATCCATTCCAGTGTAGTCCATAAGTCCTGCGGTAGTGCGGAGAGTTCATGCTTGATGCCGCGAAGGGATCTTACCTTTCCGGAATAGGGGGATCGGGTATGCAAACTGACCACCACGCCCGTGGCGGTCCGATTCCGGAACGGTACGGCAACAAAGGTACCCCGCTGGACAGATGGCTCCATTCCATCGGGAACGCGATAGGTGAAGGATTCGTATCGGGAGATCGGCAGGATAACCTGGGCATACATGGTCGGGGCCTCGACTACCAATCCAAGTAGATGCCCGGCACTCGATCAGAAGGAATCGGTAAGGGGGTTAGGAAAAAACGGGCGGCATCAATAAGGTATGTTGCGGGCACTACTCACGCACCACCCACACCTGAACCGTACTGGTGATCCCCTGGCCTAACTTCACTTCCACATCGTACTGGCCTAGAGCCTTGAGGGGTTCCTCCAGGTTGATCTCCTTCCGATCGAACTTATGCCCCTTTTCCGCCAATAATTCCGCAATGGTCTGAGAGGTCACAGCTCCAAACACTTTATCATCCTCCCCTACCTTCACAGCAGCAGTTATCGATACGTTTTTAAGCTTCTCCGCCACTTTGGCCAGCTCCGCACGCTGACGTGCAACCCGGATCTCTTCCCGTTTGGACTCTTCGTCCAGCTTCCTCTGATTGGCAGCAC
>CP070656.1:1463955-1470050 GCA_020355065.1 Fidelibacterota bacterium
AGAGCCAGGCCAACTGTAGGGTGGTGGCCAGGGATGCTTTGCCGGTGGACTCCAGCCGATCATAGGCCTCCACCGCCTCCTCCCAGCGCTTCGTCCGGACCGCTATCTCGGCGAAGGTCCGATTGATTCGCGGATCATCCGGCCGCTTCTGGTAAAGTCGAGCGTAGGCCTGATACGCACGTTCCATATCACCGGTGGAAAGGGCGATCTCACCCGCCCGGGGTAAGACCTGCTCCTGGAGAGGATCCCGATCGTAGATGGCCAGGTAGGTGTCAATGGCCTCGGGAAACTTGTTCAATTTCAGGTATAGGCCAGCCTTCCGGAAAAGTGGGTCCAGGTTCGCAGGCTCGAGCTGGGCCCATGTATCCAGGTATTTTAAGGCCCCTTCGGCGTCTTCCGTTGCCGTTGCATGGCGAACCAGAAACTCGTAGACCAAGGGATCCTCAGGCTGAAGCTCCCGGGCCTTCTCCCCCGCTTGACGCGAGCGCTCGTATTCTCCTTGGTGAAGAAGCGCTTCACCTAATCCTAGGTAAATGGTGGCCGAACTGGAGTCATATTGCAGCGCGTGCTGGTAGGCTGCCGCCGCCGCCTGATAGTCTCCCTGCATCATATACAGATCGGCATCAAGGTAGTGGGACAAGGCACGACTGTCGTACTGCTTCTCCTCGGTGTTCTGCCCACGGATCGGGATCAGAAACACGAAAACCGCTGCGAAAGCGAAGACGCCTACTTGATGTCTGAGTTTCATATTGCCAATCAATTTAGATGTGACCCCCTCGGGAAACAATATTTGAATCCGCCGGGCCACGACAGTTCCCCAACTCCCATGTCCATGCATATCATCATCCATATTTCCTCGTGACTGATTCGAGACAAATTCACCGCTTACTATCCCTGAGCGTGCTTGGCCACCGCCAGAAACATCACCTTTCTTGACATCCTCGGATCCTCAACCCCCGGAGAGATATCCCTTTAACTCGGCCTCCTCCTCAATGATCTCATTACGGATATAGCACTTCTCCACACGAGCACGTGGAAGAACAATGCAATTCTCGAGGATACTTTCCTTCACGATGCACTGCTCCATGATGCTGCTGGAACGTAACGTACATCGGTCCACTGTCGCATCTGGATGAATGAACTCACCACCTGCCTCCTCCAGCAGGATTCCATTGGTCTCCAGAAGGGTCTCTTCCGTGCCGCAGTCAAGCCAACCCTCGATTGGAAAAGTGCGGAATCTCGCCCCTTGCTCCACCATCATATTCAGGGCGTCGGTGAGTTGGTACTCCCCCCTGGTTTTGACCTCGTTCTCGATAAGTGTGCTCAAGATATGCCTGAGCCCCTTCTGGCTCTCAATTCGGTATATCCCGGCAATCGCCAGATTGGACCTGGGTACCTCAGGTTTTTCAACTAATCCCACTATCCTGCGACCCACAGTTTCAACCACCCCGAACCGCCGGGGATCTTCCACTTCCACAACCCCGATCAGATTCCCGCCCTCACGGATGAATTTGACGTGGTCCATCTTGAAGATCGTATCGGCCAGCACGATTACGATCGGCTCGTCCTCGTCCTTGAGTGCCAGAAACACCGCTTCACCGAGACCGAGTTGCTGCGGCTGCTCAATAAAGGTCACCTGCAAGTCATCATAGCGGAGCATATGCTCACGTACCTGGTCACCCAGACAGCCAATCACTAACGACACCCTCTTGACACCGGCTTCCCTCAGGGGGGTTAGAACATGGTCCAGAACGGGAGTCCCTCCGACAGGCAGCAGAGCCTTCTGACGCTTCTGAGTATGGGGTCGCAAGCGGGTTCCCTCACCTGCGATCGGAATGATTGCCCTCATAATTGATCTACTGTTTCCGGTGGGATTGTGATCCGTCTCGAATAATTTGCGAGACTACTTATCAGTGATCTTGTCTTTATATCGCTTGATCTGTGTCTTCAGTTTCTCGGTAGCTTGCACTACCGCACGATCCATCTTCTGGGAGGCTTCAATGACCGTGAACTGGTGCTTCTTTGAGTGCGCTATGATTTCTGCCACGTCACGGTTGCCCTCGCGAGACAGAACTACATGACAAGTGAGTACACCATTGAAATATCGCCTCAATTTACGAACCTCCTTCTCGGCAAAGGTTCGCAGCTCTGGTGGTGCCTTGAAATGACGGGCAGTAATCGTTATATCCATTCCGTGGTATCCTCCTCATTCTCAATAATTGCGTATGTCTGATTCACATGGGTTGTCGTATGATAATCAAACTTGCTCGCAGATTCACACTCGTTCATACACAAGGTGATGATGATCTATACATCCCCCTCTAATGCCTGGACTCCCCCGAATGGGGGTGGGCTTGTCGGTATAGTTTCTTCATCTGCTCCATCTTAACATGTGTGTACACCTGGGTGGACGATAAAGAGGCATGCCCCAGCAGATCCTTTACGGCTAGTAGATCGGCACCCCTGTCCAGTAGATGCGTGGCGACGCTGTGACGCAAAAGATGGGGACTGAGGTGCCGGGCCTCGGCCACTTGCTTCATATAATGTGCCACCCGCATCTGAACGGTTCGCGGCGCTATGGGTCGCTCGCCCCGCCCACAAAATAATGGACTCCGCGATTCCACCACTTCGCCCCGCCCTCGACGGGCCTCCAAATACTGCCCCAGGGCTTCGCCTGCTAACGGTCCGAACGTGACCAAACGCTCTTTGTTCCCTTTACCGGTCACCCGAAGGGTATGGGCTGTGAAAGATACATCGCCAACAGTCAAACCTGTCAACTCTGCCAGTCGTATACCCGTCGCGTAGAACGTCTCCAGGATTGCCCGGTCTCGTATTCCGGTCAGCGTGTTGCGTGCCGGCAACTCCACCAGTCGAAGGGCTTGATCCTCTTGTAAGAACTCGGGTAGGCGACGAGGGAAGCGAGGCGTTTTAATATCTGCCGCCGGATTCGCCGGGATGGCTTCCGCACGAGTGAGATACTTGAAAAACGACTTCAATGTAGCCAGCTTCCGTGCTACCGAACGGGCTCCAAGACCACGCTCTCGGAGGTACCCCAGAAAATGACGGATCGCCGGCCGGTCCACCTGTTCGGGATGATGCACTAACTTCGGATCATATTCCCCAGTAAACCTGCAGAAATCTTCCAGGTCGCGCCTGTAGGCTTTTATGGTGAGGGGCGAATACATCCGCTCATTGGCCAGATAGTCCAGAAAATCGGCCGCTAAATGGTCTAGCTCACTCCGCGCTTCAGGCATGGGATTCTCGCCTCAGTTCCTTGAGCGCTCCCCGAAAATCCTCAGGCAGCGGCGCCTCGAAAGATACCCGTTCCTTGGTGGCTGGATGGGCAAATGATAATTCCGCCGCGTGGAGGGCCTGCCGACTTATGTGACGACGTAATCGACGCGCGATGTCCCGCAGCTCGAGCGCGATGCTCGCCGCCGCACGAACACCCTGGTAGGACCGGTCACCGAAAATGGGATAACCCAGGTGCGCCAAGTGTACGCGGATCTGGTGCGTACGGCCCGTATGAGGACGAACCTCCAATAGGGCAAATCCGTGGAAATATTCCTGAACGGTAAAAGCGGTGACGGCCAAACGTCCCCGCGTCCGGCTGGTTCGGAAAATAAATCGATTGCGGGGATCACGAACCAGATTGGCCTCCACCCTCCCCGTTTCGGGTGGCGTTCCCCATATCAAGGCCAGGTATTTCTTCCCTACCTCCCGCCGCTCAAACTGCCGCGCCAGGTTCACGTGGGACGCATCACTGCGGGCCACAACCATGACGCCCGATGTGTCTTTATCCAGTCGATGGACAATACCTGGACGCAGGATATCGTTCCGCTGGGATAAGGGCTCATATCGCCCCATCAGTCCGTTCACCAACGTCCCGCTGGTCACCCCGCTGCCCGGATGCGTGACCAGACCGGATGGCTTATTCAGCACAATGATATGATCATCCTCATAAAGTATGTCCAGGGGGATATCTTCTGCTTCCAGGTGATCCGGTACTCTTGGAGCCGGCACAATCACTTCGACGTGCTCGCCTCCCACCAGCGGCTCGCGCACTTTTAATACCGGTTGGTTATCTATCCTGACCAGGCCACCCTTGATCAGGGATTGAATCCGTGTACGGCTAAGCTCCTCCAGCTGAGCAGCTAGGTATTGATCCAGCCGCGGCCAGGGCGACTCGACCCTCAGGCTGGTGGACTTACCCTCTTTCGGTACGACTACTCACCTCCTCGTGGCGGTGCGGGTAAATAAAGGTTGTCAACAGCAGAAAAATGATCACCCCGATGGTGACTGCGCTGTCCGCGATATTGAATACAAAAAACCGATACTGGCCAATACCAAAATCAAAAAAGTCCACTACCCTGCCAAAGATGATACGGTCAATAAGGTTCCCGATTGCCCCTCCCAGAACGAGCGCGAGGGATATACGGACACTCGCGTGGTTGGTGCGCTCACGGAAAAAATAATACAGAATCAGGACCGTAGCTATGATGGAGAGGATCGTGAACGCTGGCAATGCTCCGCCAACTTTTATGCCGAACACAATACCACTGTTCTCCACATAGGTCAGCCGGAAGAAATCCCCCACTACCCGGCGGGTCGTATGCAGATCGAGGTGCTGGCGTACCAGGTACTTGGAGACCTGGTCAAGCACCACAACCAATGCGGCGTACCACAAAGCTCGCATCGAGTTTAGCTGGTGGTCTTGCTAGCGTTGGTTTTACAGGAAAAACAACTAGTGGTGTGAGGGACCTCCTCCAAACGCTCTTTGCTGATCAAATCCCCGCAGGTCTGGCAGATGCCGAACGTGCCTTCCTCAATCATCTGCAGGGCCCGGTCCAAATATCTCAAGTAGTTATTCTCCCGGGCAAGCCAGTAATATGCCTTCTCTCGCTCTGCATGGTCCGTTCCCACATCCGCCATATGATAGGCGTAGGTGGAGTCACTCGTGCTGGCCGATTCATTGGCGATGTGAGTATTCTCCCGCAGATCACCCATTTCAGTCAGCAGCTTGCGCCGCTTCTCCATAATGCGCTTCTGGAAGTAATCCAACTCTTTCTTCGTCCATTTTGTCTTGGTAGCCATCACAGACCCCTATCGTTTAAGCACGCGCAATGTGAATGCTCACACTGGCGCCTCCCAAATTTACTACTTTTTGGTGCTCCGGGTGGTCCAGTTTAGGATATAGTCCTGTTCCAAGCACCTCCGTTAAAAAATAGTCCTCGAATCGCTTCAGCGATTCCTCCACGTCGCCGTCCCCCGTGATCCCCACCACAATGCGCTCCTCTACCCTTAGATCGGCTTCTTTGCGCATGTTCTGAACTTGCCTGATGAGATCCCTAACGATGCCTTCCTGGAGCAGAGCATCGTCCAGCTCGGTGTTGATGGCTACTGCCAACTCTTTGGATGTTGCCACACTGTACGGAGCCGCGGCTTGTTCCTCAATGATGATCTCGCTCGGCTCCAGGGTAATCGTGCCATCCTCTAGTTGTAGCCTAATCGGCTCACCCCGCCGCCAGGCGTTCACTACTTCCTCGCTCGGCAGATCTTCCAGGGCCGCCCTCACCCGCGCCAATTCCTTCCCGAAACGTGGTCCCAGAACCACCAGATTCGGCTGAATATCATACCGCAACAGATCCGCTACCGCACGATCTGTCCGCAGCGATTTTATATTCAGCTCTTCGAGAAGCTGCGCCCTATTCCTCTCCACAGCAGCCAGCAATCGGGCGTCACCGCTCACGACAATCTCGCTCAGCGGCTGTCGAATCTTGATATCGGCCTTGTTGCGGGCCGAGCGGCCGAGGGCCACCGCCTTGATGATGCTGTCAGTCTCCAGCAGGAGGGCCTCATCCACCTGCTCCGCTGAGTAATCGGGAAACTCAGCAAGATGGATACTCTCGGGCGCCTCGGAATCCTGACTACAGACCAGATTTCTATAGATTACTTCTGTCACAAAGGGAATCACCGGCGCCAGGAGCTTGATGAACGTGACCAGCGCCTCATACAGGGTTGTGTATGCGGACAATTTGTCCGAGTCGTGCTCGCTCTTCCAGAAACGACGGCGGTTCCGCCGGATGTACCAGTTG
>CP070656.1:1470150-1478453 GCA_020355065.1 Fidelibacterota bacterium
GGTCCCTGGGGCGATCGTTTTCCCCAGCCGTTGGTTGGGCCAGGAAGGCATACAGGATTCCCTGGTCATTGAGGATGAAAGCCAGATCTCCACAAGTCCAGACGCCCTGATATATCCGGCCGGGCAGCTTATGGTGCCAGACTATGTGGCCCCTGGCCGTATCAGATCCCATGACCTTTCCAGTAACAGTCGCTGTCAAGAGAGTGTTGCCAGCTATGGTCATGTTTCCACGGACACCCTTCATTTGTCGTTTCCAGAGTGCTCTGCCCCGGGCCAGATGATAGGCTCGAATTTCTTCGTCGCGGTCAGAGGCGATATACAGATAAGGTCCCGGGGGGTAAAGCAGTTGGGATGTGATGGCCTTGCGGAGGGGTTGTCGGATCGGAGTAATCCTCTCTCCAGTACCCAGTTCGATCCGATACACTTCACCCCGGTGACTGGTGACCAGCAAGGCGTTTTGTCCTAAAGGCAGCAAGGCCGTAGGTGGGCTGGGTAACTTCAGCTGCCAAGCTATTTCCGGAACTCCTATGAGGCCGGGATGTAGCGTGGTTGTCAGTACTTCGTCGGGTAGCAGTCGAGGTCCACGGCTGCAGGCTGCCAGGAGTCCCAACAATACCAGGACTATGACCCTAGTCGAATGATGGTGGGATGTCTGCGCCATATTCTAGTAGTCCCAGCCGAAGAAAAATTGGCTGAACCAGCGGCTGTCCTTGGAGTGGAAATCAGTGCGCCGTCCAATATCCAGGCGCAGTACAATGCCCCCCATGAACAAGCCCCGGAGTCCCAGTCCATAGCTGCCGATGATCTTTCCAATGGATCTGCCTTTGATGGGAGGATCATCCCAGTCATCCTCCCAGGCTTTTCCGACATCGAGGAACAGCGCACCCCGAATTGGTGCCATTCCGATAGCCATTGACCCCAGATTCAATACCAGACTTTGCGCAAACGGGAATCGGAGTTCCTGATTGAGCATAAAGTATTTGCGTCCGTATACTTCGGTGATGCCATACCCGCGCATTCCCCAGCTGCCCCCAATAAAGAAGCGGCGAATGTCATCACCGGCATTGACCCACAGCATGGTCCGCTGCGCAAAGGTGAAGTGCCGTGCGAAGCGCAGATAGGTCCGGTTATCGAACAGGGCTGTGTAGTTGTGGATTTGGGAGCTGGTGAAGTTATAGGTCAGTCCACCGGTGATACGCAGGCGCCATCCGTCGATGGGTCCCGTGGGCAGCCAGAGTGAGTTATCGTGGACAAAGGAGAGATAATTGGACAGTAAAATATCATCCGTGTTGGGATCAGGTCCATAGAAGGACTTCTGGGACCGCCAGAGGCTCCCACTGAGCTCGACCCTCTTGAAGACATTCAGAGGGTAATTCATGGCTCCTCGTATTCCTAGCGACTTCTCGTAGAAGAATATCTGATCTTGGTAGGGATTGTAGTAGTCGTTGGCGAAGCGGAACAATCCCCAGGCGTAATTGACACGGCGGGTCAAATTGGCGGCGGTGACAGCGAAGTTGAAACGATCAAGAAACTGTGAACTGGTTTGAGCCGTATTAGCCAGGAGGAAATGATAATACCGATTGCCCAGCACGTCGGAAATGCCCACTTGTGCGCCGCCCAGGAAGCCAAAAATCGGATCGTAGGCCACCGCCGTTTGTGCAATATCGAGACTGTACTTCAGACGATAGGGATGGGATTCGGTACCGCTTTCGCCCTCGTATCGCGGGGGGAGCCAACTAGCTGAGTTCGAGCCTGAAAGAGTCTCTCCCTTTACTTGGGGCGACTTGACGAGATCATTCGGCGCGAGCTGTAGTTGGAAGTTGAAATCCTGGAAGGTGGTAAGGAGCAGACTGTCCTGGGGTAAAGGCTGGATATCCAGAACACCGGTGTGGAGATCAGTGACGGGAGTAATGGCCGGTACGGTAGTGGTGGATTCCACCTTTTCAGGGAGGACGATGCGCCAGATATTGGGTGTGCCGGAACGATCGGAGACAAAATAGATCGTCCGGGGATAGTCCAGGGACCATCGCGGACGTTGATCCTGGTTAGGACCGGTGGTCACCATTCGGATCTGGTTACTCTGCAGGTCATACAGGAACAGATTGGTACCGCCGTCCGGAGCGGGCCGGCTTCGGTCAGAGCTAAAAACAATCGCCTGGCCATCGGGACTAAAGCACGGTTCCTGGTCCAGGTAGGCATCATGGGTTAGCCGCGCGGCGGTAGTGTCGGTGATCGTCCAGAGATAGAGGTCAGTTAATCCACCGCGGCTTTGAGCCGAGAATACAATCCGCTGCCCGTCCGGTGACCACTCCGGAGACCGGATCGTTGTGAGCTCGGGATGAGAGAATTCACCCACTTCATCCAGGGATCCCAGATCGATCAGCCGCAGTACATCCCGCTCAAAGGATTTGGTCACAAAGGCCAGGATGTTATCAGCTGATACACTCAACCCACTCTGCAGAAAGTGCAGCGATTCCAATTCGGGAGTTCGCTCTCCCCGAATGACCAAGTGTTCTTCAGGATCATCCAAGGCACGGCGGTAGACGTTGGTATACCCATCACGTGTGGACAGATAAATCACGTGGTCCTTTCCATCAGCATTCTGGTAGACGGCGGGGCTTACATTAGCACCGATTTGCGTTAAGGCACGGGATTCCTGGCCCGGGAGTGATTCTTTTATAAGAGCTTCCGCGGCGCGCTGCTTGAGAACCAACCGCCACTGCTTGGTGATGTTGCGATAGGAGTCACCCGTAACGGCCGCCAAGGCATCTTCAAAGGTTTCATGGTCATAAAATTCCTCCATGACCTGCCGGATGCGGTCGGCGCCGTAGGTTTCCTCCAGATACTGCAGAAAAGACTGACCTTCCTTATAGGCCAGGAATCCGGCCCCTCCCAGTGTAAGGTATTCCAAAGGAACCAAGTGGTCGTGGAGTAGTGCGTCCCGGATGATCATTTCCGCCTGGGTATCCCAGCCGGTGGCCCACCACTCCGCCAGCCCTTCCGTGAACCAGATAGGTGGATGACGCTGATCCCATACACCCACTTCGCGTGCTTTGGCATTGAGCTTGGCATGCATGAACACGTGTACCAGCTCGTGGCGGACAACACGATGGAAGTCATATAGGGACCCATTGTTGGGCAGGACTACCCGTCCTTTCACGAATTCGAAAAAGCCGCCT
The DNA here is from genome assembly GCA_020355065.1 of Fidelibacterota bacterium. GTDB lineage: Bacteria > Fidelibacterota > Marinisomatia > SCGC-AAA003-L08 > TS1B11. Next base: position 1,473,330 of record CP070656.1, read on the forward strand.
ACACCTTCAGGTACCAGGTAGGGTGTTATGTTCGTCTGCTGGAAGTGCAGGTGGTTGCTATAGATGATCAAGGGAACTCGCCGGCTCAGGGTATGGTTGAATTTCTGCTCGAACTCATCGAAGGCTGCTTCGGCCCAGTGGGCCGCTGCTCGTGCCAGTGTCTCTTCCTCGGGATAATAATAGATGTGGAAGTGAGAAGTGGTCAGAACCTGCCAGTCGAACTGCTCGTATTGGATCTTGTTCCGGCCAAAGTAGAACTGCGGATGTAGGGTGCTGGCCAGTGCCAGAAGAATGACCAGTGGCAGGCCGGCGCGCGCCCAGGTGGTTCGACAGATGAGCAATTTGGCGCAGGAATGGATCATTCGTACTCACACAACGATTGCATACGCTTCAAAAATAGACATTACTAAAAGGGAAATCCACCCTTGGAAACCGAAATAGCACGCAGGCGGCTAATTGGAGTTATCCATGCATTGTATGAATCTATCGCGGGCATCCAGCAGGTGGATGTTTACTTGTAGCTCCCGGCACGGGGAGATAAGTTTCCGATGGTCAGTATATGGAGGTCACGGCCGCACAACCGTGGGCGTTGGACGTCGGAACCAATGGTAGACTGGAAGACATGGCACTGGGATGGTTTGGGCTGGTCCATGTTCGGACCACTAGGAAAACTGCTGCACCTCGCGTTGGGTAGTGCGGCTGATGAAGGCTTCGATGAAGAACTGGAGGAGGGAGCCTTCTACACTCAAACGCGGGCCGGTGATTTCGGTCTGGCCCTCATGGCCCTCCTGCCTCCGGTGATCAAGGCCGACCAGCAGGTCAGCGAGCCCGAGCTCGATTTTGTCCATTACTTTTTCGCCACTACCTTTGGGACGGAGCAGGCCCAGGACTTGATGGCCTTGCTGGAGAATTTCCTGGCGCTGGACTATTCCTTGAAGGGTGTTTGCCAACAGATCGGGCAGCTCATGGACCACCCTTCCCGGCTGGAGATGGTATACTTGCTATTCGGTTTGGCCCAGGCGGATCTCTATGTGGCACCGGAGGAAGTGACGGTCATCAAGGAGCTCAGCGGGGACATGGGTGTTACGCAGGAGGAATTCGACTCCATGCGTGCCATGTTTGTTGAGGAGGAACAGGCCCCCTATATCGTATTGGACCTTGCTCCAGAGGCCAGCGAGTCGCAAGTCGACCAGGCGTACCAGCAAATGAGGGATACGCACCATCCGGATAAAGTGGCACATCTCGGGGAGGCATTCCAGCGGCTTGCCACGAAAAAGCTCGCGGATATTGAGAAAGCCTACAACCAGCTCAAAGAGGAGCGGGGCTGAGTATAGGCCCAGCTGTTGCTTCACGGATGCCGGGATGGGAAAAATGGCTTTGGGGTGGTCTGGGCTGGGCTATGCTGGGGCCCATTGGTGGGATTCTGGGATTTGCCTTGGGCTCATTTCGAGAGCGGGCTTCCGAAGAGGACGGGAGCTATACTGACAGAGCCTATCCCCGAACGCGCCCCGGCGACTTCGGTGTATCGCTCCTGGTGTTGTTCGCAGCGCTCATGCGGGCTGATGAACAGCTGAGGAAATCCGAACTAAGCTTCATCAAAGATTTTTTCACGCGCACATTCGGTCCTGAGTACGCCCAGGAGCGCATGATCCTATTCAAGGATATTCTGGAACAGGATTATCCGCTGCGGGACGTCTGCCGTCAGATTCGCCGCCATATGGACCATCCCTCCCGTCTGGAGCTGATCCATCTCCTGTTCGGACTGGCTCAGGCCGACGGCCATATTGACCAGGTGGAGATAGACGTGATCGGGCGCATCTGCGGCTACCTGGGTATATCGCCCGCAGATTTTGAGTCCATCAAGGCCATGTTCATCCGGGATACGAGCAGTGCCTACAAGGTGCTGGAGATTGAGCAAGATGCGGACGAGGAAGCCATTAAGAAAGCCTACCGGCGGATGGCCAACAAGTATCATCCCGACAAAGTGAACCACCTGGGAGAGGAATTCCTGCAAGTGGCGGAGGAGAAGTTCAAGGCCATCAATGCCGCCTATCAGGAAATCAAAAGGGAACGGGGATTCTAATCCATGTAAACCGGCCAGGAGGACAGCCAGTATGATCCGCTATATCATTGTTAGTCTCGCCAGTGGTGTTCTATTCGGTATTCTCGATGGTCTGCTGAACGCCAATCCACTGGCCCGGAAGCTCTACGAGGTCTATCAGCCCATCACACGCACCTCTATCAATGTCCCTGCCGGGGTGGTCATTGATCTGGTGTACGGCTTTGTTTTGGCTGGTGTGTTCCTGCTGCTGTACAACAGTCTCCCCGGTGACGCGGGACTGGTGAAGGGGCTGAGTTTCGCCATCATGGTATGGTTATTCCGGGTGGTCATGTATGCCGCATCCCAATGGATGATGGTGAATATATCCGCGGGTGCCATCGTTTATACTCTCGCGGCCGGTCTGGTGGAGATGCTGATTCTCGGCCTGCTGTACGGCTTAACGCTGAAGCCGGCGGCGTAAACCGTTGGACAATACTATAAATATCGCTTAGGATAGGAGATCTGATCGCATGAAAGACCGTCTGCCCCGCATGAGCGTTAAGATCGACACTACTCCCGATGAATTTCTACGCCGTATCGAAACCATTGCCCTGCAAATCGGTGAATTCGTAGTGGAAGCTGAGCGGGACCCGGGGGATACCGACAATCTGACCGCGCTCAACCTCTAGCCGATGCTGTTGACGCATCACAGGGTGCTCATGGGCCGGATGGTCAGTGATCCGGCCTCCCGGACGCGGGTATATCTGGAGGTCCGTGCCTTGCGATGGACTCCGGATCCCCCCACCTATAAGGTGTACGTGGAGGCCGCCCGGAGCATCTTCAAGCCGCTGCTGCACCAGTACAACCTGAAGTTCCGGTCCGGCCGCAAGCTCCAGATCCAATCCAGGGATGCCACGGAACCGCACCTGCCCGTCATGGCTCGGCAGATTTTTGAGGAATTCGTTGACCGGGCCAGCAAGAGTGCCCTGCGCAATCCGGATTGGCAGCGCTTCTACGCCTTTACCTGGCATTGTACGGCTCACAATGTGCATATTACGCGGGACGACGTGCACCGGCTGCTGGTGAGCGGGGGCTTTTCCATCGAGCACGCCGCCGACCTGGCCGATATCTTCGAGCACGGCCGCAACCTGCTGATTCATCACCGGAAGAAGGAAGGGAAATAAAGAGGAAGTAAGTATGGGTGAGGTAACAATCGCCGTCCTGCTGGTTTTCGCCATTATCTATTTCGTGCCGTTTCTGGTCTATGGTCCGCTATCAGCGGCGGGCTGGATAATGCAACCGGAGGGCTCGCCCGCATCATTCCTGCTGGGGGTACTGGTGTCCAAGATAGGCACAGCAGTGGCCTTTGTGTTGATCTTCTATTTTGCCCGGGAGGTCCTGGGTGACCGCTGGCTGCTGTACGGTTTTCTGTGGTGGCTCATGTTCGTCATCGGTGAGGTAGGGCAGGCCATTGGTCCGAACTACAGTTGGCGAGAAGCCTTGGCCGGGATGATCTCCGAGACCATCTACTGTCCCCTGGCCGCCTGGGCCATGTGGGGATTATTGATTAAAGGGTAAACGAACAGCGTGAGGAATGCTACATGCCCCTACCCAGCACAAAGGACATCGTCACTCTGATTGAGAAGGGAGACATTACTGGAGCCAAGGAGCAGATTCTGGCCTTGCGGGAGGCCGCCCTGGAGTTGCAGGGTGAGAACGCCGAGCTGAAGGAAAAGGTGCGGCAGTTGGAAGAGCAGTTGGCAGTGAAGGGCAGCCTGAACTTCGAGAAGGGGGTTTATTACCTCCAGGAAGGCCGGAAAAAGACCGGGCCCTACTGCCAGCGGTGCTACGACAAGGACTCCAAGCTAGTGCGGCTCCAGGACGACGGCGACCACTGGTTCTGCTACGGCTGCAGCCACGGCTACCCCAAGAAGCCCTACTCACCGCCGGTATAGAGTACACACTACAACCTGTTTTCCCCATCCGCGGACCAAGCTGAAACCGGCACCCGGATAAGATGCCCCTGAGCAAGCAGGAAATACATCAACAGGAGTTGTTGGCCTTGTTCCGAGATCTGGTCACGGTTGGGGATGGTGCGCGACTTCGAGAATACCTGGCAACCTTCAGCGAGCTTCCGGGGCGTCGTGCGAATCTGGAGCTGGCCTGGGCGTATGGAGAGCTGGTGGAGTTATACGCGAGGCAAATTCCGGATAGATTATGGGCCTTCTGTGCTGATCTGACAGCGTTGTCCCCTCCAGAGGCTCCGGTCGATTCCCCGGAGGAGTATCTCCCGTTCTGCGGAGCGATTGGATTGGGCTCGCTGGGAGCGGCGATGCCGGAATATTTTGAGGAAGCTCTGGCGGTGTTGAAACGGCTGGCCGCGGATTCCAGATGGCGGATGCGGGAGGCGGTCTGCTTTGGGCTACAGAGATTGTTGAAGAAGCGGCCCTACGAAGTGTTGAATGTGCTCCAGACCTGGATCGGGAACGAAGGGGTCTTTCAGCAGCGGGCCGCCCTGACCGCATTGGCGGCCCCTGAGCTCCTTGCAGACGAAGCCCTCGCCCACCAAGCCCTGGAGCTGCACAAATGTGTGGTGGACCGAATCCCGCACATGGGGGATATCCCTGCTGCAGACTTCAGGGTGCTGCGCAAAGCGCTCGGCTATACAGTCAGCGTGGTGATCAGCGCCATTCCCGAGGAAGGTTTCAAGTGGTTGATGGCAATCGCGGCATCCAGCAACCGTGACGTGCGTTGGATAGTAAAGGAAAACTTAAAGAAGAACAGGCTGGTCCAATCCTTTCCCAAAGAGGTTGAAGCGATTAAGATCGTACTATTCAAAGAAAGGGATGATTAGTGACATGTTACCATGGCTCAACTTCATCAGTTTGGTCGTAGCGACCGTTTTGTTTCTGTATCTCTATGTCCTGAGTGTGAGCCCGGCGGCCATGGAGCGCAGGATCGGCCCGCGGGCCTGGCGGCGCTGCATGTGGCTGCGGGTGGCGGCGGGATTCTTCGAGTTCGTCATCGTGGCCAACTACGTGCTGTATCTCTTTTATCCCCTGCCCATCGGCCTGCCGGAGCAC
>CP070656.1:1478553-1481872 GCA_020355065.1 Fidelibacterota bacterium
CCCTGGGTGGACAATCAGAAAGTGTGGGAGAAGATCCAACAGATTCTGGAAGGTCACCAGGAAGCACTCAAGGATCTCGAAAACCAGCTGGAACGTGAGATATTCAAGATACGGGTGGGTGACGAGTTACAGCCGGGCGTCATCAAATTGTCCAAGGTCTACATTGCGAACAAGCGCAAGATCTCAGTGGGTGATAAGATGGCGGGACGTCATGGCAATAAAGGCATTGTCTCGGTGATAGTACCCGAGGAGGACATGCCATTCATGGAAGATGGGACCCCTGTCGATATTGTTCTGAATCCATTGGGAGTACCTTCGCGGATGAACCTGGGTCAGCTGTATGAGACGATGCTAGGCTGGGCCGGGCATACGCAGGGCAAGCTTTACTCCTCACCAGTTTTCGATGGTGCGCGCTTAGATGACGTGCACGCAGAGATGGCTGTGGCGGATCTGCCCTCCACGGGCAAGATGTTCTTAAGAGATGGTCGCACGGGCGAGCGGACCGAGAATCCCGTGTCGGTAGGCGTGATCTATATGATGAAGTTGAGCCATCAAGTGGATGATAAGATGCACGCCCGTTCAACGGGGCCCTATTCCCTCATCACGCAGCAACCTTTGGGCGGGAAGGCCCAGTTTGGTGGCCAGCGATTCGGTGAGATGGAAGTATGGGCTCTGGAAGCCTATGGAGCAGCCTATACACTGCAGGAGCTTCTGACGGTGAAGTCTGATGATGTGGATGGGCGGTCCAAGTTATATAATTGTCTTGTGAAGGGTGACAATACACCCGAGCCCAGTATGCCGGAGGCATTCAATGTACTCCTCAGGGAGTTGCAGGGGCTCGGCTTAAACATCACGTTAGATTAATCAGGGGGGTGCTTTGGTTTACATAAAACCACCTCAACCGACTGCAAAGCAGGATATCAGATCCATAACACTCAGTCTGATGAGTCCGGAGATGGTACTCAATCAGTCCTATGGCGAGGTTCTCAAGCCGGAGACGATCAATTATCGTTCCTATAAGCCGGAAAAGGATGGATTGTTTTGCGAGCGCATCTTTGGACCGGTCAAGGATTGGGAATGCCATTGCGGCAAATATAAGCGCATACGATATCGTGGCATCATTTGTGACCGCTGTGGTGTGGAAGTAACGCGCAAGAAGGTGCGTCGTGAACGGATGGGTCACATATCTCTGGCCGTTCCCGTGGCGCATATCTGGTATTTGAAGTCCATCCCCAGCAAGTTGAGTTACCTATTGGGTTACTCCACGAAGGAGATGGAGCAGGTCATCTACTACGAGAAATATGCCATTCTGAATCCTGGTCTCTCGGGGAAGGAATATGGTGATCTGGTTGACGAGGATGAGTATTTAATCCTTGATATGGAGTTCGGTCCGGAGTCTGTCTCGGAGGAGGATCGTGAAGCGGGGCATTATTTCCAGGCGTCCATGGGAGGTGAGGCCTTACGCGAGATGCTGCGTCGGATGGAAGTTCCGACCCTGGTGGACGATTTGACCAAGATCGCCAACGAATCTCGCTCGGCTCAGAAGGCCGAAGACGCCCTCAAGCGGCTTCGCGTGCTCAAGATGTTTGATCCGCGTGTAGAGCGGAAGGTACCCAATAAGCCGGAATGGATGATTCTAACGGCGCTGCCGGTCATTCCGCCGGAGTTGCGGCCTCTGGTGCCTCTGGAAGGAGGGCGATTTGCAGCCTCTGATCTCAATGATCTATATCGACGAATCATTATCCGCAACAACCGTCTGAAGCAGCTGCTGGAAATCAAGGCCCCGGATGTGATCCTGCGAAATGAAAAGCGGATGCTGCAAGAGGCGGTGGACAGCCTATTCGACAATGCGAGGCGCGGCACGGCGGTCCGGAGCGGTACGCGACGGCCGCTCAAATCGTTGAGTGACATGCTGCGCGGCAAGCAGGGTCGCTTCCGCCAGAACCTTTTGGGCAAGCGCGTGGATTATTCGGGTCGTTCCGTCATTGTCGTGGGTCCGGAATTGCAGCTGCACCAATGCGGTATTCCCAAAGAGATGGCGATGGAGCTGTTCAAGCCCATCATTATCCGGGAGTTGATGCTACGGGGATATGCCAAAACTCCCCGGGGTGCCAAGATGATGGTGGAGCAGAAATTGCCTGGGGTGCTTAAAGTATTGGAATATGTAGTACGAGACCAGCCCGTACTCCTGAACCGTGCCCCCACGCTCCACCGCTTGGGGATTCAAGCCTTCCAGCCGGTACTGGTGGAAGGGCGTGCGATTAAGCTCCATCCCCTGGTGTGTGCAGCGTTCAATGCTGATTTTGACGGTGACCAGATGGCGGTTCACGTTCCGTTATCTGCCCAAGCTCAGATGGAATCCTGGGTGTTGATGCTATCCAGCCACAACATTCTACACCCGGCACATGGGAATCCGATTGCCATTCCTTCCCAGGATATGGTGTTAGGTTATTACTACCTGACCCGGAGCCATAAAGGTGCCAAGGGGGAAGGGAAATGCTTCTATTCCTTTGATGAGGCCCGGCTGGCATGGGAAAACGGGGAAGTCGACCTGCATGCGATTGTGAATTTCCGGTTGAACGGGGAATGGCATAAGGATACCACGGTAGGGCGTATCATATTCAATTCGATTGTCCCACCGGAGTTGGGTTATTTTGATGAGATGATCACCAAGAAAAGCCTGGAGCGCATTGTTGGGGACAGTTTTCAACGCCTAGGTAATTACCAGACGGTGGCATTCTTGGATCGCCTAAAGGATACGGGATTCGAGTTTGCCACCAAGAGTGGTGCGTCCATCGCCATTTCCGACGTGCTGATTCCCACCGAAAAGGACCGCATTATCGATGTGGCGGCCAAGGAAGTCCTGGAGGTCCAGCGGAAGTTTGACCGTCAGATATTGACGGAGGGTGAGCGATATAACAAGATTATCGACATCTGGACTCACGCCTCGAATGCGGTGGCCGGCAGTATGATGCAGCATTTGGAGGAGGACCGGGAGGGATTCAATCCGGTCTATATGATGGCCGACTCGGGCGCCCGGGGCAGTCAGGATCAGATCAAGCAGTTGGCCGGTATGCGGGGCTTGATGGCCAAACCGCAGAAGAGCCTCTCGGGTACCAAGGATGAGATTATCGAGAATCCCATCACCTCGAATTTCAAGGAGGGACTCTCGGTGATGGAGTATTTCATTTCAACCCATGGTGCACGGAAGGGTTTGGCGGATACCGCCCTTAAGACCGCCGATGCCGGCTATCTGACTCGACGTCTGGTTGATGTGGCACAAGATGTTGTTATCACACAGGTGGACTGCGGCACCATC
>CP070656.1:1481972-1493831 GCA_020355065.1 Fidelibacterota bacterium
GGCAATGGTGTAAATCCAGGTTGAAAAACGCGCGATCTCACGGTAAGCATGCCGGTGCGTATACACCTTCACCAACGTATCCTGCACCAAGTCCTCCGCCAAATCCTGATCCCCCACAAAACGGTACACGAACGTATACAGCCGATTCTTGAACCGCTCGACGATCTCCAGGTAGGCGTTTTCATTACCCGCCTGAAACTGGGCCATCAGCTCCTCGTCAGTAAACTGATGGGGCATTACAGGATTCCTCGGCATATGGCTGCCACGGTACTCACTACAACTTGGTCGGGCTCCACGCTGGTTGATTTCAAACTCACGTCCGCCGCCAGAAGTTTCCGTAAAATAAGCTTGGCTTCCTTGATCGAATAGCGTTCCGACATGGAAGTAAGGCGCCTGGAGACGGTCTTGGCAAGTCCTGTATAGACGCGCTCCGAGGTAGTGCCGGTCTGGACAAATAGGATCTGGCCGAATAAGGTCGCTAATGCGGCGATGAGGCGGGTCGCCGGGGCCCCATACTCCATAAGGGACACCGCCACCCGTAAGGAACGCTCCGTCTCCCGGAGCCCTACCGCCTCCTGAAACTGCCACACATGATAGGACTTGTCCGGCCCCACCTGGGCCTCGACCGCCCCTCTGGTTACCGCCTCCCCAGCTTCCAGCTGCGTGAAGATCTTCTCCAATTCCATGACCACGTGCCCCACCGAATCACCACTGAGATCCATGAGCAGATCCAATGCCTCCGGCTCCAACCGGTAACCCTTCTGCTTGGTGTAGTACTGGGCCCACGATCGCAGCTTATCGGGCAGGGGAGAGCGGACATCGATCACGGTCACCAGCTTGCCCACAGCTTTGTGGATTCCCTTGGATGGCTCCCACGCTTCTAAGATCATGATCAGGCATTTCTCGGGATCTGGCGAGCGAACATAGGACAGCAACTCATCCCTCGCGGCTCCGGAAATCCGCTGCACCTGCCGAACCACGATCACCTGCCGCTCCTGGAAAAGTGTGTACGCGCTGAGGGCAGCCAACACCTGCTCCGCACGGTCATCATCCAAGGAAAAACCCCGTCTCTTCGACCCGCTCGGAAGAAAACGACCCACCACCTCGGCAATGAAAAAATCTTCAAAGAATGCATCGCCCCCGGCCAGGAGGTAGATGGACTCCACGCTGTTCGACTTGAGCCGCCTGATGGCATCACTATACTCGCGACTACCCAACCTGTTCCCCTGTCGTGGCTTGTACCTTCTGCGCGCCACCGCGGTCCAGAAGGCTCCCGACTACCGTGGCCGTACCGGCCAGGAGAAAGCCCGGGACCAGAGAATATAAATGGCTGCCCCAGGGTATGTTATCCCATATCACCACGGTGAGAAATCCGGTCAACATGCCTGCTAGCACGCCGTTCCGGGTGGTTCCCCGCCACCACAAGGTCAATACCAGGGTGGGACCGAATGCGGCACCCAATCCGCCCCAGGCAAACAGGACCTTGTCAAAAATGGACTGTGGCAGCTGCGAGAGAGCGATCGCAAAGAGCCCGATGATCAGTGTGACGATCCGTGACACCAACAGCAGATGCTTCTGCTCCGCCTCAGGATGCAGGGAAGCGTGATAGACGTCTTCCGATACCGATGAGGTGGTAACCAGCAGCTGCGAATCGGCCGTGGACATCATGGCGGCCAGCGCACCACTGATCAGGATACCCGCAAACCAGGCCGGAAAAATCGTCACCGCCAGCTCGGGCATCATCCGCTCGGGATCATCAAAATATCCTCCCCCGAAGTAGGCCAGGGCTACCAGTCCCATGAGAACCGCCCCCCCGTATGAAAAGAAACTCCACACAATGGCTATGCCGCGGGCCACCTTGACATCTTCCTTCGACCGGATGCTCATATAACGGGCCATAAGGTGCGGCTGGCCCAGGTAACCGATCCCCACACCGAATCCACCCAGAATCCCCGCGATGAGCGTCCACCCGCTCCGTCCACCACCTAGGGACAGTAGTTGCGGATCGATGGCTCGGATCTTCTCCGATAATCCCTCCACACCCCCCAGGTGAAATAACGTAACCAGTGGCAGCAGCACCAGCGTCATGATCATGATCCACCCCTGGAAAAAATCGGTCCATGCCACCGCGAAAAAGCCCCCCATGATCGTATAGAATACGATGATGGCGGCTCCCACCATCACACCCGCCAGGTGCGCCCAGCCAAAGGTCTGCTGCAGGGACTTCCCGGCCGCATCGAACTGGGCTGCGATGTAGAAGGTGAAACAGAAGGCTATGATACCCGTCGCCACAAACCGGATCGTGGTATCCTGTCCCCGGAAGCGCAGCTCCAGAAAACGGGGTAGCGTCAGGGCACCCAGCCGCTCACTCTCCTCCCGTAGCCGACGCGCCACCAGCAGCCAGGCCGAAATGACCCCCGTGACCCCACCAATTCCGGTCCAGAAGGCCGGTTGGAGCCTCGTTCCCGTGGGATCGCCAAGACCCGACGCATAGGCCAGTCCGGTCAGTCCGAGAATCATCCAGCCGCTCTCCCCCGACGCCCGCTCGGAAAACGCCACTACCCACGGCCCCAGCCGCCGGCCCGCCAGCAGGTAGTCCGGCAGCGACTTATTCAGATGGGCGGTCATGATACCCACCACTAGGATGACCAACAGGTACACGATGAATCCGATGGCAACTGCACTCATAGCCTATGCTCCGTTTTGAGGCCGTTGGAACCGGTCATGGTAAGCCTTGCGAGGATCGCACCTGGCTTAATATACCGGAGATCATAACCAGAAAATAACCATTAGGGCTACCAGAAAGGTATATCCTGCAAAGTAATGCAACTGCCCCCTGCCAAGGATCCGCAACAGCCAGGCGATGACACTGTATCCAACCACCGCCGCAACCACGAAGCCCACCGCCAGGACAGCGGTAGCCTGGGATGTCGGTTCTGAAACCTCCACCAGCTTGAACAGGCCGGCGCCGATCATGGCCGGAATAGCCAGCAGGAATGCGAATCGGGCTGCTGCATGACCGGACAAGCCTAACCACAAACCGGCCGCAATCGTGATCCCCGACCGTGAAATGCCCGGCAAAATGGCCACTGCTTGCGCCAGACCGATGACCAGGGCTTGCCACCAGGTCAATCCCTCCCCAACCTCGCCCCTCCGCCACTTGGTAGATACCAGAATCACCGTCGTCGCCAGCAGCATCCATCCTGATATCTTCACCTCTTCGAAAGCCGCTTCCACGACATCGTTCAACGTCAGGGCCACCCCCACGGCGGGCAGCGTGGCCAGTATGAGCTGCCCTGCTTCCCGGCGCGCTCCCGTACCCCCCGCCCCGGATGTGAAGAATCCTCTGAGCAGCAGCCCTATATCATGACGGAAATAGATCAGGACGCTTACCAGGGTGCCCAGATGAAGGATCACTTCCACCCACAATCCCGGGAACTCTACCCCCAAAAGGGCTTGCGTTATGACTAGGTGCGCCGAACTGCTGATGGGAAGAAATTCGGTGGCACCCTGAATAATACCTAGGATAAGCGTATCCAGGCTATCCATGCTGTGCTGAAATTCCGTCGCGGTAAAAGGCCACCATGCGACCCGCCCGCTCTCCGTCCCGCCGGTAACTATGGCACCTGCTGTCACAAACCGTGCACACACCCACGCTCCGGATGTTCTCCTCGGGGATACCTGCCGCGGACAATTGCTCCTGTGATGCGGCCACGAGATCCAACTGATAGCGACCTTGAGCGTTCGACCTCCACACCGTTGCTGGAAATCGCTCCACGACCTCACGGCCTACCTCGTAACAGACCATCTCGATGGTAGGGCCGATGGCCACCTGCACTTGATCCAGATCGACACCCTGAGCCGTGAGAAACCCTGCCCCCTCGACCAACACTCCGGCCGCCAGACCTCGCCAACCGGCATGCACCAGACCTCTGTATCCGCTCCCGGAATGATGAAAAAACACCGGGGCGCAGTCGGCCACCTGCAGACTCAAAACCACCGACGGATCAGCCGTAAAAAGACCATCCGTACGCTTGTGAACCTTGCCGGCTACGGCCAACTCAATGTTGTTGTCATGAACCTGATTGGGAATGGCGATCCGCTCCAGAGCAATGCCAATTTGCCGGGCCATCCCTTTGCGGTGCTCCGGCAAAGGCACACGCACATAATCACCGTCCCTCTGGCTTAGCAGAGCATTCCCCGCAGGCACTCCTAACAGATGTGATAGATCAAACCAGTCGGTCTCCGACCAGTCACCGAGCCTATCGGATTCGGTAGCTCCTGAAAGAGTCAAAGCTATGAGCTCACTCCACTGTCACGCTTTTCGCCAGATTTCTGGGCTGGTCCACGGGACAGCCTCGTAGCACGGCGATATGATAGGCCAGTAGCTGCAGGGGAATGACCGTGATCAGAGGCAGGAGCAATTCATGCGTGGTTGGGACTTGAATGATGTGATCCGCCAGCTCCTCCAGTTCCGGATCCCGCGCATCGGTAATGGCCAGGACTTTCCCCCGCCGGGCTTTGATCTCCTGGATGTTGGACAGCACCTTCTCAAAAGTACCATCCTTTACAGCCATGACCACCACCGGCATGTTCTCGTCAATCAGGGCAATGGGACCATGCTTCATCTCCGCGGCCGGATAGCCCTCGGCATGGATATAGGAGATCTCCTTGAGCTTGAGGGCCCCCTCCAGGGCAATGGGATACTGGAACCCCCGGCCTAAGTAGAGAAAGTTATGGCAGGCCTGGTATTCACCCGCTAGAACGAGAATGGCGTCGGATAAAGCCAATACCTCGGCCACCTTGTTTCCTATGCCCTCCAACTCCTCCAGGATCGCTCGGATTTCTTGCTGAGACTTGCCGGCCCGCTGTGCCAGGAGTAGGCTTATCAGAAATAAAACCGTGAGCTGGGAGGTGAACGCTTTCGTAGACGCCACCCCGATTTCCGGTCCGGCATGAATGAATACGCCGCAGTCGGTCTCTCGTGCTATACTGCTGCCCACCGCATTGACGATCCCCATCGTTAACGCACCCGCCTCATGGGCCTTCCGAATGGCCGCCAGCGTATCGGCGGTTTCTCCCGACTGGCTGATCGCCATGACCGTATGCCTGTCGCTGATGATCGACTGGCGATAGCGAAATTCACTGGCATGCTCTACCTTGACCGGAATACCCACCAGCTCTTCAATAAGGTACCCCCCGATTAATGCGGCGTGCCAACTGGTGCCGCAGGCCGTAAGGTAAATCCAATCCGAGTCGAGAAGGCTTGCTTCCCAGTCTCGAATACCACCCAGATTGACCTTCCCGGCTGAAAAGTCCACCCGGCCCCGCATGGCATCGGGGATCGTCACCACCTGCTCCATGATCTCCTTGAACATGAAGTGAGGATACCCGCCCTTCTCAATCTGTTCAATGGTCATGTCTAGCTGCTGCTCGGATGCCCGTACCGGCAGGTTATCGCTGATACTCACCAGCTCATAGCTGGAAGCATGTATGACAGCCATCTCTCCATCACCCAGATAGACCACGTTGCGGGTATACTCAATGATCGGCGTTGCATCCGACGACACAATGATTTCATTGTCACCTATTCCTAGCACCAGGGGACTGCCTAACCGCGCCGCAACGAGCGTATCCGGTTCATCTTCACACATGACGACAATCCCGTACGTCCCTACCACCGTTGTTAGCGCCCGCCGAACCGCATCGGATAATGTGACGCCTCCCTGGCCATACAAATGGCCGATGTAAGCCACTAGGACCTCCGTATCGGTCTCGCTCTTGAAGGTGACACCCTCCTCGGCCAGATACCGCCTGAGCGCCGAATGGTTCTCGATGATCCCGTTGTGGATCAGTGCTATCTTCCCCGAGTTGTCATGGTGGGGGTGAGCATTGGTGTCACTCGGTTCGCCATGAGTGGCCCAACGGGTATGGCCGATACCGATATGGCCCGTCAACTCCGATGGGACAATCCCCTCCAGATCCTTCACCTTGCCGCATGTCTTGATCGTATGGAGCCTCTTGTCCTCCAGAATGGAAATGCCCGCCGAATCGTAACCCCGGTACTCCAGGCGATGAAGCCCTTTTATGAGCACCTCGGCCGCGGAACGGTATCCGCTATACCCCATGATACCACACATAAATCTTACTCCCACTCGATTGTGCTGGGTGGCTTGGAACTGATGTCGTATACCACCCGATTGATACCTTGCACCTCGTTAATGATCCGGTTGGCACACTGGCTCAGTACCTCCGAAGGCATACGGTACCAGTCCGCTGTCATGCCGTCCGTACTCGTAACCGCCCGTAACGCCACCAGGTGGTCGTAGGTCCGCTGGTCTCCCATGACTCCTACGGTCTTCACCGGTATCAATACCGCCAGGGCTTGCCAGATGCGCTGATACTCACCGGTCTCCCGCAGGATCTCCTGATAGATCCAGTCCGCTTCGCGCAGCAGCTCCAACCGCTCCGCGGTCACTTCACCTACTATGCGTACCGCCAGGCCCGGTCCCGGGAACGGATGCCGCTGCAAAATGTCCTCCGGCATACCCAACTCGCGACCCAGATTCCGCACCTCATCCTTGAAAAGCTCCCTTAGCGGCTCTAGCAATCGGAAATCCATTTCCTCGGGAAGACCACCCACGTTGTGATGGGACTTGATGGTATGGGCTACACCGGCCACACCGCCCGATTCAATCACATCGGGATAGAGCGTCCCCTGCGCCAGATAGTCCGCCGGACCTACCTCCCGCGCTACCTCCTCGAATGCCCAGATGAATTCCCGCCCGATGATCTTGCGCTTATCCTCCGGTTCCTCAATCCCGCTTAATGCCGTCAGAAACCGATCCGTGTAATCGAACCGGTGAATCTGCAACCCCAGACCGCGACCCAGCGCGGCTTCAACTTGTTCCGCTTCGTTCTTGCGGAGCAGGCCGTGGTCAATCAGTACGCAAATGACTTGCTCACCTAAGATCCTCGTGAGCAGCGTCCCCAACACGGAACTGTCCACACCCCCCGAAAGGGCACACAGCACCCTCGCGTCGCCCACCTCCTGCTGGATCTGCTCCGTTAGCTCCGCTATATGATGAGTGGGCGTCCAATCCGGCCTACAGCCTGCAATGCTGAAAAGAAAATTGGATAGAATGGTTCCGCCATCCGGCGTGTGCTGCACCTCCGGATGAAACTGGGTGCCGAAAAACGGCCTCTCCCGGTGCCGCACCGCGGCGATTATCCCGTTCTCCGAATGACCTAATACCTCCCACTCGGATGAGAGCTGCTCAACCCGGTCACCGTGACTCATCCAGACCGGAATGCGGGCCGGCAATCCAGCTAGCAACTCCCCCGCTTCATCAATGCAAAGTGTGGCCTGACCGTATTCACCCTTACCGCTTGAACTGACTTCGCCTCCCGTATGATGCAGCAAGGCCTGAAGGCCGTAGCATATCCCCAGTATGGGTTTGTTCAGGTCCAGTATCCGGGTATCGAGCTGGGGTGCTTCCTTGCCGAACACACTGGCTGGTCCCCCGGAGAGTATGATTCCACCAACCTGAGCTTCCGCTAGGACCTCTGCTCCGGTGTCATACGGCAGGATCTCCGAGTACACGTGGTGCTCCCGGACCCGACGCGCAATGACCTTTGTATACTGGGAGCCAAAGTCCAGTATCGCCACGGTTGGACGTTGCATCAGTTCGTCCGGAACAGATCCCACTTCGCAAGATCAGTCAGGTAGCTGTGGTGGGTGAGGTCGTAATGCAGAGGTGTAATGCTCACCTTGCCCGCTTTCAGGGTCTCCTCATCCGTGTTGGGCGGCTCCTGGCGCTCCCGCTTGCGGCCCGCCAGCCAGTAATAGACCCGTTCCTGCGGGTCCACGCGCCGGTCAAACCGGTCCTGCCAGTCCGCCTTCCCATGGACCGTCAGCGCGTAGCCCCGGCCTTCCAGACTGCCCACAGGCAATTCCTCAGCCGGCAGATCGGGAATATTCACGTTCAACAAGGTTCCTTCGGGGAGACCCTGGACTAGAATTCGCTGAGCAACCTGATAACTGATTGCCTTGGCTGGACCGAACTCGGGATTCGTCCAGCGGGCTACCGAAAAGGCCGCACTGGGAATTCCCAGGATAGTCCCCTCCGTCGCTGCCGATATGGTGCCCGAGTAGATGACATTGATGCCGGTGTTGCTGCCATGGTTGATTCCGGAAACGACCAGGCTGGGGCGGCGAGGCAGCACAGACAGCACCGCTAACTTCACGCAGTCTGCCGGTGTTCCGGAACAGGCATAGGCCGTCACTCCGGACAGGCCCAGGTCGACTTCGTTTACCCGTAGGGGATCTGAAAGCGTAATGGCGTGCCCGGCAGCACTCCGCTCCACCTCCGGTGCCATAACCACCACCTCCCCCAATGGCAACATGGCCTCGCACAGGGCTCGTAGACCGGCCGCTTGGATACCATCGTCGTTACTTATCAGGATCAGCGGAGCGCTCATAGCCGAAAAATCCGATCAGATGGGATAGGGTATCCTTGAGGTCTTTCCTGTGAACGATGTGATCGACAAAGCCCTTCTCTTTGAGAAACTCGGCCCTCTGGAATCCCTCCGGCAATTCCTGCCCGATGGTCTGCTTGATCACGCGCGCTCCCGCAAAACCGATCAGGGCGCCCGGTTCGGCCAGAATGACGTCGCCCAGCATGGCATAACTCGCCGTAACACCACCGGTGGTGGGATCCGTGAGCACCGATATGTAGAGACCACCCGCTTGGGAAAATAAACTGAGCTTCGCACTGGTCTTGGCCATCTGCATCAGACTCAGGGCGGCCTCCTGCATGCGGGCACCACCGGATGCTGAGATAATCACCAGTGGATAGTTATGCTCACGGGCATAATCGATCACTCGCGATACCTTCTCCCCTACCGCCGACCCCATACTGCCGCCAATAAAAGCAAAATCCATAATCGCCAGAACCGCCTGGTAGCCGTCAATCGTACCCACGACCGTAATCACCGCCTCATTCAGTCCGGTCTTCTCCTTGGCCGCTTTGATCTGATCGGCGTATTTCCTGGCTGCCTTGAAACCCAGCGGATCAACTGAGGTGAGGCTTGCGTTCAATTCCGTATACCCGTTCTGGCTGTCAAGAAGCTGTTCCAGGTACTTGTGGCAGCTGATGCTGAAATGATGCGTACAGGTGGGACATACGAATTGCGACCGCTCCAGCTCATCCCGGTAGATGTACTCGCTGCAACCGGGACACTTGGTCCACAGATCACTGGCGAGATTCTTACGCTCAGTGGATAGTATCTTCTGTGCGCTGCGACGAAACCACGCCATGGCTACGAGCCCGGCTCACTCTCCGGCTTGAGCCGCTTGGAATAAAGATACGCATCCCGTCCCGGACCGTAGTAGTCCTTCCGGGTCCCCACCGACTCAAATCCCATGCTTAGATAAAGGTGCCTGGCAATCTCGTTATCCTCTCTGACTTCCAGCAGAATGCGGACAATGTCCTTCTCGCGGCACATGGATTCTACGGCTGCGAGCAACTCCCGGCCAATTCCACGACCGCGAAAATCGGGATGAACCGCCATGTTATGCAAGTGAAACTCATGGGCCACCATCATCCCGGTTAAAAAGCCAACCAATAGTCCCTCGTCCTCCGCCACGATGCCAGCTCCGATATCGGCCTGCTCGATCTCCTCCTCAAAGGCCTCACGTGGCCAGGGATGATCGTAACACAACTCCTCGATAGCCATCAACTGATCGATATCCTGATTTTGGGCTTCACGAATTAGCATGGCTCGATAACCTGATTTGAAATTCCTGGTGATAGTTCGGGATTAATGCTGCTGGATCAGATACCGGAGATAGCCCCCTATCTAGAGCGAATTTACCTACTTTCGCTGCCGATGGACAGGTCTCTACATACTCCACTGGCGGCGTGGGCTGCAGGCGATCAAGCAGATAACCCGCTACGGTCTGGCCTTGAACTGATTTCGTGAATTCCTCCCCGCTCAGAAACTGGACCTCACCCCAGCCTTCAGAATCCAGGCGCTGCATGGCGTACACATTCCGGCCGTGAGACCAGGTAGCCACCCAGTCCGGAGACGCTACCTCCTCCCCTACCAACAGGCTGGGAAGAGTCGGCACCGGGATGATGGACAGACCGGTGGCGAAGGCCACACCCTTTGCATAACTCATCCCTACACGCAAACCCGTATACGAACCCGGCCCCACAGAAACAGCCAGGCCTTCCAGGTCCTGAAATTCATATCCTGTAGCTCCCAACAGTCGCTCCACGGCCGGCGCCAGGACCTCGTTATGGCGGCGGGGCGCCTGCTCCTCTTCCAATCCCACCAATCCGGCGTCACTGAGCAACGCAGCGCCGCACACATCGTAGGCGGTCTCAATGGCCAGTAGGATCATGGCTGCAACCCTATCCTGCGTTCATTGTCCCGTTGGCCATGCGTGAAGGTGAGATGCAGCGTAGAGGCCGGGAGTAGAGAGGCAATGTTCTCCGCCCATTCGACCACCGAAATGGCTTCACCATAGAAATATTCGTCAAGCCCCAACTGCCCCCATCGTTCCAGGGACCTTTCCCGGTAACAGTCCAGATGATAAAGCACCGGCGGACGACCATATTCGTGAATCAGGGCAAATGTGGGCGACGACACCGGTGACCGATAGCCTAAACCCTCAGCCATCCCCTGGACAAACGTAGTCTTGCCGCTCCCCAGTTCACCATGGAGAGCCACCACGTCTCCCGGTCCCAGCTGCCCGGCCAATTCTCTCCCCGCCTGCTTCGTCTCCTCAGGACTGCGCGTCGTGGCCCCGGCCCATTCCAGTACGGCTCTCGACGGCATCTCTCGTACTACGCCAACCTGGAACGTAAGGTCGCCACCGGGACTACCATCTCCTCCAGGGATATTCCACCATGCTGAAAACTGCCCTCAAATCGCTTCACAAATCGATGATAATCAGTGGGATAGACAAAGAAATTCCGGTCCCGGGCAATCACATAATTGGTCGTCACCTCCTCCGCCGGAAGATGGTACTCTCCTGGCTTCTTAATGGTCAGACCACCCTTCTCCGGACTGTCTAGATTGCGGCCATACTTGTACCGCACCCCGGACGACGTCTGCCGGTCACCCAGTATGCGGATCGGCTTGTCTACCTGGATACTGCCGTGGTCGCTGGTGATGACCACCACGGTGTCTTCCCATTCTCCCACGCTGTCCAGGAGCTCCCGCATCCACGACTTCTCCAGCCAGGAGCAGATCGTGGCCCGGTAACCCGATTCATCCGGCAGCATCTCCTTGATCACGTCACTCTCCGCCCGGTGGTGGGCCAGCAGATCCACAAAGTTCACCACCAGCGCCAGCAGCCCGGTAGTGCGGTACTCCGCCAGACGACCTAGTAAACGCTGCCCCTCATCGGCAGTGATGAGCTTGAAATACTTCGCCTGGACCTGGTCCAGCTTCCGCCGCACCAGGTAGTCTTCCAGAAACTGCGCCTCAAACTTGTTCATGCTGGACTCGTCCCTGATCATCTCCTTCCACTGCTTGGGATATCGCTTGGGCAGCTCATCGGGCAAGTGTCCACTGAAAATGGCATTCCGGGAAAAGGGCGTGGCCGTCGGTAGAATCGATAAATGAATCTGTTCCTCGATTGCGAATCGCTGCTCTAATTGGGATCGCATGGCCTTCCACTGATCCAAACGCAGACAGTCCACTACGATGAAAATAACTCGGCTCCCGCCTTCCAGATGCGGTTTGACGAAATGATCCAGTATCTGGTGCGAAAAAACAAAATTGGTGCCACCCTCCAACCTCTGACGGTACTCGGCCGCCACCAGCTGGCCGAAACGCTGGTTCGCC
>CP070656.1:1493931-1496965 GCA_020355065.1 Fidelibacterota bacterium
CTCGTTGACAGTTGCTATGAATCAACGACCGATCAGAGCGGATCAATTTTACATTGGGATGATACTTACGGGATACGGATTGAAGGGAGAGGTGAACACACAACTGGACATCAGCAATATGCAGATCCTCGAGGGAGGTCCGATCCTGACCGCCACCTATCCTGATGGCAGCGTTGGCGCCTTGAAACTGGAGCATATACGCAGGCAGGGGAAAAAGGTGCTGCTACGATTTGAAGGGATACCAGATCGAGATGCAGCCGATGCCTTACGGGGGGCGCAGCTGTATATCGCTCGTGATCATCTACCTCCCCTGGAAGAGGGAGAGTTCTACCTAGGTGACCTTGCCGGATACACGGTGATCTCAGAGGACGAGGAGGAAATCGGCCGCGTCCAGGAGGTGTGGGATTTACCGGCCAACGAGGTCTTGCAGCTGAAGTCCGGCGAGCGTGAAATCCTGATCCCGTTCACGGATGATGTCATCCAGAGCATCGATCATTCAAGGGGTCAGATCATAATCAATGTGATTGAAGGATTGTTGGATTGAACCTGCGCGTCGATATCATCACACCCTTTCCCCCGCTGGTCGAGGCGGTAGTGGAGACGAGCATCCTTGGCCGAGCGGCGGCCAAGGAGGTGGTCACGTACCATGTCCACAACCTGTTCGAGTACACGGATCCTCCCCATCATAAAATTGATGATGAGCCTTACGGCGGCGGGGTGGGCATGATCATGAAACCGGAGCCTGTTTTTCGAGCCTTCGACACGATAAGAGAGACTGCGGAAGAAGACTGGACGCCCCGGGTGATCTTCCCCACGCCTGATGGCCAACCCTTTACCCAAGCGGAGGCCAAGGAGCTGGCCACGCATGAGCATCTGATATTCATATGCGGGCATTATAAGGGTATTGATCAGCGGGTGCGCGATCACCTGGTTACCGATGAGTACTCCATTGGCGATTATGTAGTGACAGGGGGGGAGCTGCCCGCGCTGCTTATCTTGGATGCTGTGGTGAGGTTGCAGGAGGGAGTCCTCACGACCAGCGAATCGGCGGAATCGGATTCTTTCAGTGCAGAATTATTAGACGGGCCGCATTATACTCGTCCCAGGGAATATCGAGGAATGACGGTGCCGGATATACTCCTCTCCGGACATCATGGAGAGATTTCGGATTGGCGGCAGGAGCGCCGCAGAGACCAAACCCGCAACAGACGACCTGATTTGTGGAAGAAATTAATGAAGACCGAACAGCAAATGCTGGAGCAGAAAAATGGATAAGGTGCTGCACGAAGCAACCCATGAATACATACGTGATGACCAGCCCCAATTTCGTCCTGGTGACCGGGTGGCGGTAGACGTAAAGGTAGTGGAAGGGAACCGGACCCGGATACAGACATTCGAAGGGAACGTCATCGCCATGTCGGGCAGCGGCGTCAACCGGACGTTCACGGTTCGGAAGAGTTCTGAGGGGATCGGTGTGGAGCGGATTTTTCCTCTTCACAGCCCCAATATCAACAAGATCAGACTCGTGCGAGCCGGGAAGGTTCGTCGCGCGAAGCTGTATTATTTGCGTGAGCTACGCGGTCGGGCGGCTCGCATCAAGGAACGGCGGTAGTAGAACCCTGCGCCGTCCCGACATGAGCCACCTCGAGTGGCTCTTTTTCTATAGGTCTTTGGTAAAGCGAAGCAAGCGAGAGCATGCGTAACGTATTGACCATCACCGCGGTGGGGCATCTGCTCAATCACAGCCTCACCTTGATCTATCCGGTGATCATGATCCCGCTGAGTGAGATCTATCCGGAAGCATCGCTGACCACGTTTGGTCTACTGGGTACGGTGCATTATTTCCTGTATGGCCTGGGCGCCTTCCCCGCGGGCTGGCTAACTGACCGGTTGGGGGCTCGGAACATTTTGCTGATCTACTTTCTTGGATCCGCAGCATCGGTTGTCATCCTGGTACTGGCCCCTAACCTGCCGTACCTGGCTATCGGTTTGGCGCTGCTGGGTCTGTTCTGTGCTCTTTACCACCCAGCCGGTCTAACCCTTATCAGCCACACATCACCCAGTATAAGCCATCATCTGGGTCTCCATGGAATTGCGGGTAGTCTGGGATTAACTCTGGGTCCTCTGGTAGGTGGTGCTATCGCGGGCTGGTACGGCTGGAAAGCCCCATATATACTATTCGGCCTGTTGTCTGTTCTGGCCGCGGGTTACGTTTGGCGCACACTCGCTTCGGATGACAGCCATCGATCCCCCACCCATCCACAGGCCCAACGACCGACCCAACTCCGTTTACTGGTTTTCTGCTACCTGATCGCCATTTTTATGGGATTGTCCCATCGCGGTACGCTGAACTTCCTGCCGCTGTATTTCTCCCAGGTGTTCACAGGTGCTCTGGCACCGGTCATGGTGGGAGGATTTATCACGGCTCTGGTACTGGCCAGCGGAATTCTAGGCCAGACATTGGGAGGGATCTGGGGTGACCGCTACTCACGCAGGGGCATACTGGTTATTGTGGTCACAATGAACATTCCCTTCCTACTACTTATTGCCTATATGCATAGTTACTTTCTGATCCTGGCGGCGGTTTTGTGGGGCGTGGTGAACTTTGCTTACCAGCCGATTTCCAATGCTCTCATCGCCGATTTCTCCAGTGCTCGTCAACGGGGGACCTTATTCGGCATTCTCAATGGACTGACCTTTGGGGTGGGAGCTCTGGCCGCCACGCTGGCAGGTGTGATCGGTGACAAATGGGGAACGGTGAATATATTCTTAGCCATGGCGCTACTTTTATTACCAGCCACAATCGTTGGACTGTTCTTACGTAGAAGTGGTGTTTCCAAATCCATTGATTCGCGCAGAGGTGCGAACTAAGTTACTAGATTGATGGCTGTCAATACGGACCATAGTAAAGCGACCATCCCAGAGGAGGATATTTCGACTCGTCTGGCGATCCTGGAAGAGGACATGGAACGCCTCAACCAGATTGGCATCGCCCTTTCCAGTGAGAAGGATCTCGACAAACTTCTGGAAACCA
>CP070656.1:1497065-1506273 GCA_020355065.1 Fidelibacterota bacterium
ATATAAGGGACGAAAAGATTGGTGCTAAAATCCGACATGCGGAGATGCAGAAGATTCCGGTAATGCTGGTGGTGGGCGAACGGGAGGCGGAATCAGGAACGGTATCTCTGCGCAGACGACACCTGGGTGATCAGGGAGCACAAGCGCTGGATGATCTGATACCGCTTCTTGTCGATGAAGTAAAGAATAAACAGAGGAGTACAGCCCATAGCTAAAGACGACTCTACACCGCGCGTAAATGAAGAGATCAAGGCGTCGCGAGTACGCCTCGTTGGACCGGATGGCAACCAGATGGGGATTGTACCCGTGAAGGAAGCCCTCGATGCAGCGGAAGAGGAGGGGCTGGATCTGGTCGAAGTGGCCCCCCTGGCAAATCCACCAGTATGCAAGATTCTGGATTTTGGAAAGTACCGATATGATCAACAGAAACGGTTGAAGGAAAGCAAGAAGAAACAACATGTGATCGCCAATAAAGAAGTCCGAATGCGACCCAGCATTGGTGATCATGATCTGGAAACGAAGATCAACCAGGCCATCAAGTTCTTACAGGATGGAAGCCGATTAAAGATTTCGGTCCGATTCAGGGGCCGGGAGATGACCCGCATGGATCTGGGCACCAGCCTGTTGGATCGGGTGGTGGAGATGTTGTCAGACTATGCGGAAATAGATAAGTCGCCGATAGTAGAGGGTCGATCCATGATCATCTACTTCGTACCAAAATAGAGAGTGAGGAACTGATTAAATGCCGAAGATGAAGACCCGCAGAGGCGCTGCCAAGCGCTTTAAGCTCACGGGCTCTGGCAAAATCAAGCGGAATAAGGCCAATAAACGCCATATTCTGACGAAGAAATCACCGAAACGGAAGCGGCGGCTCCGTAAGGACACGATCTTGACCCCGGTAGAGGTCAAGCGAGTGAAGAAAATGATCATCACATAGGAAGAGGATCATGCCAAGAGCCAACAGTAGTATACCGAGACATCGACGTCATCGGAAAATCGTAAAACAGGCCAAGGGCTATTACGGGGCCAGATCCCGGAACTTTCGCACCGCCAAGGATGCGATAACCAAGGCAATGAGTTATGCCTACCGGGATAGACGCCAGCGAAAGCGCCAATTTCGTCGTTTATGGATCGTTCGCATCAACGCCGCGGTGCGCCAGCACGGCATGAGCTATTCGGAATTCATGCACGCATTGCGGGAGAAGAACATCGAGTTAAACCGCAAAGTGCTGGCGGACATGGCAGTGCGCGATCCCGAGAGCTTCGAAGCCCTGGTCAAATCCCTTACATAGTGGTAGATGAATCTCCTCGCGGACATTGACAAGGTCCGTGCGGAGTTCGATCACCGTCTTAAGACGGCTCGAGCTGGCAAAGAGACGGCTGAGCAGCTCCGCATCGCCTTTCTCGGCCGCAAGGGCAAGTTAGCCGCCCTGTTCGCCCGGATGGGTGAGCTATCCGAGGTAGAGCGTCCGGAATCCGGACACAGGCTCAATGACGCGAAGGAGTATTTCTCAACTGCCATCCAAGCGTGGGAAGACGAAGCAGGTCCGGAAGTTGAGGCGGAAACATCCGTCCTGGACCTGTCCCTGCCGGGCGACCCGGTGTCCCTGGGCACGTTACATCCGGTAACACAGCTGGAGCAGCAGCTCCGGGAAATATTCAATCGGCTGGGCTTTTCCGTCTTCTATGGCCCGGAAGTAGAGACAGAGTTCTACAATTTCGAGGCCCTCAATTTCCAGCCGGATCACCCTGCCCGGGATATGCAGGATACGTTCTACATCGATGAGGATCTACTCTTACGAACCCGTACGTCCAACAACCAGATCCACGCGATGCAGGCCATGCGGCCGCCCGTACGGATCATCATGCCCGGGAGGGTATACCGCAACGAGGCGATCAATCCCCGCAGTTACTGCACCTTCCACCAGGTGGAAGGGCTACTGGTGGATCGTAATGTTTCCATGGCGGAGTTGAAAGGTACACTACAGTATCTCGCCCGGGAATTATACGGTCCTGACACGAAAACCCGCTTCCGCCCGAGTTTTTTTCCTTTCACCGAGCCCAGTGCCGAAATGGACGTCTACTGGGGGCTGGAGACGGAGCGTGATTACCGGATCACAAAAGGAACGGGGTGGCTGGAGATCCTGGGCTGTGGGATGGTGCATCCCAACGTGTTGCGAGCCGTGGATGTAGATCCGGAAGAATGGACCGGTTACGCCTTCGGTATTGGACTGGAACGCACCGCCATGCTGAAATGGGGTATAGGGGATATCCGATACTTCTTCGAGGGTGATCTTCGCTTCCTGAGGCAGTTCTGACCATGAAAATAGCCATCGACTGGCTGAAAGACTTCGTTGATTTCAACCTGACTCCCCAGGAATTGGCCGATACACTGACCGCACTGGGACTTGAAGCCACCGTCGAGACAACATCCTACGAGTTCGATGGGGTGGTGGTGGGTAGGATCGTATCGGTTGAACCGATCACGGATACCAAGCACTTAACACTGTGCCAGGTTGACCTGGGGGACGAGGAAATCCCCATCGTTTGTGGAGCACCCAATGTGGCACCGGAAGCACGGGTAGCTGTCGCCAAGGTTGGTGCCCGCTTACCCGGTGGTGTGAAGGTCAGTAAGGCAAAGCTAAGAGGGCATGTATCACAGGGGATGATCTGTGCCGAGGATGAACTGGGACTGTCGGAGGATCATACGGGGATAATAATACTATCCGATAAGGCTGAACTAGGCCAGGATATTAAGGAATACTTGAAGTTAGTGAGGGAAACGACCATCGATCTCGACCTGACGCCTAACCGAGGTGATGCATTCAGTCATCTGGGAGTAGCACGAGATCTAGCGGCGGGATTGAATACTGATATTCACATGCCTGAAATATCTATCAAGGAGGGCTCGACTCCCATCGCGAAATTGGCCCGGATAGATATCTCGTCGCCAGACGGATGCCACCGTTATGCGAGCCGGGTTATCACAGGTATCAAGATCGGCCCTTCGCCGGGGTGGATGGTCAAGCGGCTGGAAGCGGTGGGGATGCGGTCTATCAATAACGTGGTGGATGCCTCCAATTACGTCCTGATGGAATTGGGGCACCCGCTGCACGTCTTCGATTACGACCGGCTGGCCGATCATCGCATCGACGTGTATTTCGCCAAGACGGGGGAGACCTTCACCACCCTGGACGGACAGGAACGACGGCTGGGGCCGGAACATCTATTGATTGCCGATGGGAACGGACCGGTAGCGCTGGCGGGGATTATGGGAGGTCTGGACAGCGAAGTAACCGACGATACAACCAACTTGTTGATCGAGAGTGCCTATTTCGTGCCTTCCGTAATCCGGCGTGGGTCCAAGTCCCTGGACCTGTCCACGGAAGCCTCAAAGCGATTTGAACGGGACACGGATGTGGACGGCCTGATCGTAGCCCTGGACCGGGTAACCGCGCTGATCGTGGAAGTGGCCGGCGGAACCGTCGCCAAGGGGTGCATCGATGTTTATCCAGTGAAACATGATCCCCGGATCATCGATCTTTCCATCGCTTTTACCAACCGCCTGCTCGGCACTACCCTTGAAGAAGAAGACATCAAGGATTGCCTGATCCGGTTGGGTATCTCCGTGGAAGCGTTGGACCAGGATCAGCTGCGGTGTAAGGTGCCCCTGAACCGGCAGGTATTGACACAGCAGGTCGATCTGATCGAGGAAATCGCACGAATGGCAGGTTATGACCAGATCGAAGCGGTGGAAGGCGTAGAGGTCAAATTTCAATCACTCATCAGAGATTCCCAGGCCCATTTCGACCAGGTGCGCCACGCACTGGTTCCCTGGGGCTTCCACGAACATCTGGCGAATACCCTGACGCGGGAGGAGTATACGACCCTGTTCTCCGAGGATAAGGCGATCGGATTGAAGAATCCCCTGAGCAAGGAGATGGCATTCCTGCGCACCTCACTAATGCCAGGGCTGCTGCAGGCGGTAGCGTTCAACGAGCGGCGTCAACAGCGGTCGGTGCAGCTGTTCGAGATTGGCGCCGTGCACCGTTATGAAGCAGAATTATACAATCGTACTCGGGAGACATTTACGCTAGGCCTGGTTACCACCCTGGGCAGCGGTAGTACCGAGGTTCATTGGAAGAAGCCACCACCTAAGGACCTGTATTACCTGAAAGGGATTTTAGCCCAGCTGCTGCGAATGTTCCACGTACCGGCTCTTCAATTCATAGAGACAGCGGCCGGGGGATTTACCGCCGCTTTGAAGATACAATCCGGAAATAGTGTACTAGGAGTTCTCGGGGAGGTAAATCAAGGTATTCTGGATCTGTTTGCGCTGGAAACACCGGTAGCCATTGCAGAACTGAGCCTGGCGCAACTGGCCGAGTCGGGGCAGAAGGGTGAGCAGGTTTACCGGGACGTGGTACCCTATCCAATCGTCGAGCGGGATATTGCCGTGGAAGTGGCCGCGAGCACGGCGGTGGGGGAACTGCTGCAGACCATCGAGAGGGAGGCGGGTAAAACTTTCCTGTCGGCGCGGGTTTTCGACGTATATTCAGGAAAAGGTATCACTGCAGGGAAACAGAGTGTGGCTTTCAGGCTGTACTTCCAGTCATCCGAGCGGACGTTGAAGGACGAGGAAGTGGATCAGCAGATGAAGAAGCTCGTTAAAGCGCTGCAACACCGACATCAGGCCAAATGGCGCCAGGCGTAAGGACCTGGCTTCCGTGGAGGGTAGTCTATGAATAATCCAGAACAGAACCTTATGCGGGTCACCATTTACGGACACGAGTACACCGTAAGAGCTGTTGCCGACCCGAGTTACATCGCTGATGTGGCGGCCTACGTCGATGAACGGATGCGGGATACGGAGTTGAATCTGGACGGTCCGCAATCGCCCACGAGGATCTCGATCCTGGCTGCCATGAGTATCACCGACGAGCTATTCACCGAGCGCCGCCGCCGCCAAAGCTCCCTTGAGCAGGTTGAGGGACGGGCGCTGGAACTGTCCAATCTCGTGGAAGAAGTGCTGGAAACCACTCTGAAGGACTGAATGTCAACGATTTTCGTCTGTGACCGCTAGAACTGTATCCGACACTCGAATAACCGTAGCCTAATTATAATGCCCATGTCGTTTGATACACAGATATTGAGAGGCAAGCCGGTTGCGGAAAGCACTTATGCCCGCCTGGAGGCCCGTATCGACAAGCTGCGCAAACGCGACCAGGTGCCCGGACTAGCGGTGGTCCTGGTGGGAGATGATCCCGCCTCCAAAATATACGTGGGCACCAAGACCAGGACCTTCCAGCGGTTGGACCTGTTGACGGAGACGTTTCATCTGCCCGCCAGAGCGAAACAGGTCGAGGTGGAGGGGGTGATCAACCGGCTGAATGCCGACCCGCGCTTCCACGGTATCCTGGTACAGATGCCCCTATCGGATCACCTGAAAAGTCAGGCGATCCTGGAACGGGTAGCCCCCCTGAAAGACGTGGATGGCCTGCATCCCGACAACCTGGGGCGTTTGCTGGCGGGGCGGCCGCGGTTCATTCCCTGTACACCTCAAGGGATTCTTGAAATACTGGAGTATTATGAGATATCACCCCAGGGGAAACGTGCGGTCATTATCGGGCGAAGTACACTCGTTGGCAAGCCGATGATGGCGCTGTTAGCGAGCAAGTGGGAGCGGGGCAATGCCACGGTTACGGCCTGCCATACAGGTACTCGTGATCTGGCGGAGCAGACACGGCAGGCGGAGCTGCTGATCGTCGCCTCGGGACAGCCCGGGTTGATCACCGGAGCTATGGTGTCCGAAGGGGCTGTAGTGATTGACGTGGGGACAAACCGGGTGCCTGACAATTCGGAGAAGGGTTATCACGTGGAGGGGGACGTTGCAACAGAGGAAATGCTGGGGCGGGTGCAGGCGATTACGCCTGTTCCAGGCGGTGTGGGACCCATGACAGTGGCAATGCTGGTATCGAACACGGTGCTGGCGGCTGAAATAAGTGTTGGAGCAGTATAAAACAAACAGGTTAACTTCCATTATGACAAGCGATCCATTTGCCAATGACAACGCCGTGATGCACACCAACATGATTGTTGGTGATATTGTTCAGATTATCCTGACCGAGGCCGGTGGGCTGGCCCATCTAGGCTTCGACCACCAGTCACTTTTCCTCAAGGTAGTGGGGATTGACGATCTTGGCGTGTGGGTGGAACATCCCCAGTACATGATCGTGCATGTCAATGACGAGGAGGGGAAGCCCCTGCCTGCCGACGATCAGGTGCATAAACGGGTGGACGCCAATTTCCTGCTGCGGTGGGACCAGATCGCCACCATCGTGCATTTCCCCAACCGGGAAGGCTTCGACATGCCCAGCCCATTCGAGAAACAGCACATAGGATTCATCGTGCCACCCGAAGAACAGCCGGAGGGAACGAGCGAAGAGCAGTAGATTGCAGTCAAATATATTGCCCCGGTAGCTCAGCCGGATAGAGCGCTGGTCTCCGGAACCAGAGGTCGTGGGTTCGAATCCCGCCCGGGGTACATAAATGGAAGAGCCCGCATCAGCGGGTTCTTCTGTTTATACTCCAGTCAGTGGATTAGGGTCCCGTTCGAGCCGTAGCGAACGGAGAGAGCGGAGACCGATGGAGCGCAGCGGAATCAATCCCGCCCGGGGTACGTCATAAGCCTCCAAACGGAGGCTTATTTACAGCAGAATATCGAACGGAAAATGTCGACGAGATGAAAGACAGTATCTACGATACCCTGTTCGACATTCTGCAAGCAAACAAGTGGTTCGATGGCCTCCTGCTCCGCCCCGGTGAAGAATTCGACAAAACACATACAAATCCCCCCATTTTAAAAAAAGCTCCCGTTGTGAGGGCGGTGGGTTACTTTCAAGCCTCCTCTGAAACGCTGCAGGGCCTGTTGAATTATCATCTTCATCCCTTCAAACTCCTTTCCGCGCGTGCCATACCCACGCGGTAGAATATAAGCAAAGGAAGCGGATTTGTCGTTCGCCTGGTGCGCGAAGTGCGCGAAAGAATTAAGCGCCAATGAATGGAACTTCCTATGGACTTAGAGGCAAAAGATGCTTTACTTGATCGCCTGAAAGATGGCAGGTACAGGAACTTCAGGAGTATGGGCAAACCCGGTGGACCGGGAAAGGGAACAACGGGCGTCGCTCCGTTCGGTTATTATTGGGACGACGACCAGCTTATGATCGACGATGAGAAAGTGGCGTGGGTACGCCGAATCTATAGACTTAGGGCTGACGGATTATCGCTACGCCGAATTGTAAGAGTGCTCGATGAAAGCGGCGTTCGGACAAATAGGGGGAATCGGTTCTCTCCGCAGGCGGTGTTGAATATCTTAAATAATTCTTTTTATCAGGGGGCGGTGGTGTATGGGGACTTGGTGATTGAGGGGCACCACGTATCAATTATCTAGGCATACAGCTCAGATCTGGATTAAGAAATATTATGCTTATTGAAAGCTAGTGCTACTCGATCTTAATCCCAATATTGCGCTTCACTATTCGAATATTTCCTTGCTTGCAATTAGTTCCTATCGCGGCCTAATGAACACACTTACCGTCAATTCATCAGTGCTCATTTTTGACAGATCCGTTACTAGCCCTTGTGGATTTTTAATCTTGTACTCCGGATCGTACACGAAACATATCAGGTGTGAACAGTCTGGATGTGGCGCGTAATGTGCTATATCTTCGATCAGTTGCTTGCCAATTACCTTATCTCGCAATGTATCTGAAGCCATTTTAACCTCAATTGCATATTCCTCTTCCTTTAATAGAAAGTCGATGCGTGCAGCACTTCCAGCATAACTCGGAGTCCATTCTTCATCTCTAATGTCATTGAAGTCGATTTTTAGAAGGGAGTGTAGCAGATCTTGAACATCATATTCATCCCCGATTGTAAGTGTTTCTCTTGGTATCTTCCCGTCTTTACGTCGGTCCTTCATCTGGACTGCTACTAAGTGAAAGCTGTTAAGCAATACCTCTAAGCGATGAAACGGATCTCCCGGTATTATCTTGGTTTCGGTTATATCACCCATAACCGCTTTGATTTCACCCATGTCCAGTACATGTTCCAATGCATCGAGGATGTGCTCCACTGATGTATACAATTCGCGTGGAGGAATCGGGAGAGTGAGGTCCTTCTCTTCATAGTAGGTTGATACTTCTTTCAGCAGGGCCTCGTATTCTTTCAGCTTACTTCTAAAACCCCTCAGAATAGAAACAAACATTCTAGGTGAGGCAAAGCTCTCGGGTATTCGCAGATCGCTGAAGTAATCATCTACGATATGATAGATGTCAATCAGAGCCTGGGTGACTTCCGTATCCTTGTAATAGGGTCCATACCCACGATGTGGTCGCAATTCTCGTGCTGCCTCTCGAAATTCCTCTCTTCTTGAAGAGAAAAATCTTGAAAGGTAGTCTCTTGCTTGTGGCAAGTATTGTTCAGACACCGCTAATCCTCCATTGTTAGACCTGCTTCGGATTTTCTCCAATACTCATATCAAGCCACTCCTTCGTTTTTTCTAAGAATGCATACTCATCTGCTGTTCTAGGTGTTCTTTGTGGATGAGCAGTTTTCCTACGTATTGCATTTAACCTATCCAACCAGCTGATCCTCTCCGCAGTTTTTCTTTGTTTCAGAGCAGGGGGAGTTAATCTTGAACCGAGCTCCGAGCTTATTTTATTATGCAAAATGATGGCTTTATAATCGATTGTGTGTAGGAAATTCCAATCAGGCTCCTTAGTACCCTCCTTCAATCTACGGTCATAACAATCTACAACTATTTTGTGTGGTACGCCTTCCTCCCACCAATCTTTTCCATGCATCTCCTCTAATTTCCCTCTTATAAATCGATCTACCATCAATTCAATAGCCGTTACGATCGCTTTCCCAGGTTCATTATACTTGCCAGATTGTTCCTCAACCCACATATCAAGACCCTCAGGAGCAAAAGTCCGGTATTTCTTATGAATTGCATACTGAAATTCGCGCCGCACAGTATTTGGGCCACCGCTTCCGTAAAGCTTGTTTAGGTCGCGAATCTTCTCAGAGTCAAGATCTAGTGCAAAGTGGGCAATAGGCTCAAGGTATCTGTATGTAGTTTTTGCTAGCTTCTCTCCGCTCAGTTGTTCTGGTTTTACTCCCTTGTTCTGAATTAAGAAAAATAATA
>CP070656.1:1506373-1511735 GCA_020355065.1 Fidelibacterota bacterium
ACAGGTGTGCTCGGCCTCTCATCATACGTCCTTTCTACAGGTACTTCCTGGGATCGGTGATGACCCCGTTGAGGGCGGTGGCGGCGGCCATGGCGGGACTGACCAGGTATACCCGCGAACCCGGATGCCCCATCCTGCCGACAAAATTGCGGTTGGTGGTGGACACGCACACCTCACCTTCGGCCAATACGCCCATGTGTCCCCCGAGACAGGCACCGCAGGTAGGGGTGGAGATCACACAGCCCGCCTCGTAGAAAATGTCAAAGAGTCCCTCGTCGTGGGCCAGCTTCCAGGCCGTACTGGTTGCAGGCACCACCAGCGCACGTACTCCGGCGGCCACCTCATGCCTCTTCAGGATACCCGCCGCGATACGCAGGTCTTCGATACGGCCATTGGTGCACGATCCGATGTAGACCTGGTCCACCGGCACTTTTTCATCAGCCGTGAGAGAGGTCACCGTCCGTCCGTTGGAGGGCAGGCTGGGCAGGGCTAACATGGGCTCCAACTGAGTCACGTCGATAGTGATCTCCTGCGCGTAGTGGGCATCTTCGTCCGGCAGATGGACCGTCCAATCCTTAGCTTTGGCGCGTCCCTCCAGGTATTCGAATGTGACCTCGTCCGCCGGCATTACGGCGCACTTGGCTCCCGCCTCCACCGCCATATTGGTGATGGTCATGCGCGCTTCCATGGAAAGCTCCTGCAGCGTGTCACCATGGTATTCCAGGGCCTGGTAGCGGGCACCGTCGACACCAATGCTACGGATCAGTTCCAGTACAATGTCCTTGCTGTAGACTCCGTCCGGTAATCGGCCGGTCAGCGTCACTCGGATCGACTCCGGCACACGGAACCAGAGTTCCCCCGTGTATAGCGCGGCGGCCAGGTCTGTGGACCCGATCCCCGCCGAAAAGGCTCCGAAAGCCCCGTAGGTGCAGGTATGGGAATCCCCGCCCACCACCGTCTGGCCGGGAAGGACATGACCCTGCTCCGGCAGAAGGGCATGGCAGATACCGTGCCGGCCCAGCTCGTAGTAGTGCTCAATGCCGTTCTCTTTTACCCACTCCCGCAAGTCCCTGGCCAGCTCCGCGCTCTTGATATCCTTGTTGGGCACGAAATGGTCCGGCGTTACCACCACTCGGCCGGGATCGTGAAGGGCGTTCAAACCGTGCTCCTTCAGCATCCTGATGGCCGGCGGTGTGGTGACGTCGTGGCACATGATCAGATCGATGCGCGCCTGCATCAGGTCACCCGGGCGGACCGCTCCATTATCATGGTGGTCCGTCAAAATTTTTTCTGTGAGTGTCATACCCATCGGTCAACTCGCCGCCGCTAATACGGCTTCCTCATCCTGATTGGCTCGGCAGACCTCGTTCAGCGCGTGGAGGTAAGCCTTCACACTGGCCTCGATGATGTCGGTGGATACTCCGCGTCCGGTGAAGACCCGGTCCAGGCTGCGGACTCGTACGATGACTTCCCCCTGGGCCTCACGACCGGCCGTAACCGACCGCACCCGATAGGATTCGATGGTGGAATCGGTGTCCAGCGCCCGGTCCATGGCCTTGAAACAGGCATCCACCGGGCCGTCACCGATCGCCGATTCCCGGCAGAACTGGTCACCCATCTTGATGCTCACTGTCCCTGTTGACAGAGCGTTGGTACCGGCGCTCACGTGGAAGGACTCCAACTCGTAGGTTTCCTCCTGCCGGTGGATCTCGTCACCCATCAGCACCCGCAGGTCGTCGTCGAACACCTCCTTTTTCTTGTCGGCCAGATCGAGGAATTTCTGGTAGATATTCTCCAGCTCTTCTTCCGTGGGATGATAACCCAGGTCGCGGAGTCGGACGGCCAGGCCGTGTCGCCCGGAATGACGGCCCAGGACGATTCTGGTTCGTGTAGCTCCGATGACTTCCGGCGTGATGATCTCGTAGGTGTGCGAATTCTTCAGCACACCGTCCTGGTGGATACCGGCCTCGTGTGAGAAGGCATTATCGCCCACGATGGCCTTGTTGGGCTGGACCACCAGGCCCGTAAAGGCCGATACCATTTTGCTGGTATTGAAGATCTCCTCGATCCGGACACCGGTGTGCACATCCCAGAAATCCTCTCGCACCTTGAGTGCCATGACGATCTCCTCCAGGGAGGCATTACCGGCCCGCTCACCGATACCGTTGATCGTGCACTCCACCTGCCGGGCGCCGTTCTGGATGGCACTCAGCGAATTGGCCACCGCCAGTCCCAGGTCGTTGTGGCAGTGGGCACTGATCACCGTTTCTCCAATATTGGATACCATTTCCCTCAAGGCCGCTATCTTGGCCCCGAATTCGCTGGGCATGGTATAGCCGGTGGTGTCCGGGATATTGACGGTGGTGGCCCCGGCGGCAATGGCCGCCTCCAATACTTCCGCCAGGTAGTGGATATCCGTGCGGCCGGCGTCCTCGGCGGAGAACTCCACGTCATCGGTAAAGGTTCTGGCAAAAGCCACCGCCTCCTCCGCCATCCGACGGATGGACACGCGCTTATCCTCGAGTGATTTCCCGTAGCGGTTGTCCCGGAATTTTTCCTGGATGTGAATGTCCGAGGTGCCGATGAAGGTATGGATCCGGTACTTGCCCGCCGCCTTGAGAGCGTGATAGGCCGTCTCTACATCCTGCGGGACGGCGCGGGCCAATCCTGCTACCACCGCCTCCACGCTATCGGCGATGCGCTCCACCGCCTCGTACTGCACGGGAGAGGAGACCGGAAAACCGGCTTCGATCACGTCCACCCCTAGACGGTCGAGCTGACGGGCGATCTCCACCTTCTCCTGAACGTTCAGGGAAGCACCCGGCGACTGCTCGCCGTCGCGGAGGGTGGTGTCGAAAATAATGATCTTGTCACTCATACTTATGTCTGGCCTTTCTCTAAGCAATGGGTGCCGAGGTGCGCTGGCGCTCCATTATTTCCTGTAATGTTTCCATGATCCGGTCCCGCATCTCGGTAGTCGAGATCGGGGTCGTTCCGGGGGCAGCGATATCCGCGGTACGATGCCCCGCCGCCAAGGTCGCGTCGATGGCCTCGGTCAGCGTGCGCTCTGCCTCCGGAAGCTGAAAAGTGGTGCTGAACATCATCCCCACCGATGCCATCATGGCCAGGGGATTGGCCACGTTCTGACCGGCGATATCGGGAGCGCTACCGTGAACCGGCTCGTAGAGGGCATACTGATCGCCCAGCGAAGCGGAAGGCAGCATCCCCAAGCTACCCGTTACCATCGAGGCCGCGTCGCTCAGAATGTCCCCGAACATGTTCTGCGTCAGAATGACGTCGAACCGGGTCGGTTGCCGGATTAACTGCATGGCGGCGTTGTCCACGTACATATCCTCAAGGGTAACCTGGGGATAGTCCCGGTGCACCTCGTGGACCACGTCCCGCCAGAACTGCGAACTCTCCAGAACATTAGCCTTGTCCACCGATGTCACGTGACGCCTGCGTTTCAGGGCCTGCTCGAACGCCGCCCGGGCGATGCGCTCCACCTCCGGCCGGGTATAGACCAGAGTGTTCCAGCCCCGTTCCTCGTCATACCCCCGGGGGTCGCCGAAATAGATCCCTCCGGTGAGCTCCCGGACCACCATCAGGTCCGTTCCGGAGACACATTCCGGCTTGAGCGTGGAGGCCGCCACCATGGCGGGATAGACCTTGGCCGGGCGCAGATTGGTATATAATCCCAGTGCCTCCCGCAAACCCAAAAGCGCGCGCTCCGGCTTCTGATCATGGGGGAGACCTTCCCACTTGGGACCGCCAATGGCACCCAGCAGAACCGCCTGGGCGTCATAGCAGGCCTGGAGCGTCTCGTCCGTGAGCGGCTTGCCGTAGGCATCGATGGAGCTGCCTCCTACCGGATGGGAGGTGATCTCCAGGGTCACCTGGGAGGCTTCAGCCAGATATTCCATGATCGCGACAGCGGCGTCCGTCACTTCCGGGCCGATGCCGTCGCCCGGCAGTAGCGCAACCTTATACCTCATCCGGAGACCTCGATCTTGGCCTGCCCGGCATTCAGCCAACTCATCATCTTCCGCAGACGGACGCCTACCTGCTCAATCCCGTGAGCCTGCGTTGCCGCCCGCAGCTTTTTCATTTCCGGCTGCCCATCAGCGTTCTCCTTGATCCACTCCTTGGCGAATTCACCATTCTGGACGTCCCGGAGGATACGCTTCATCTCCGCCCGCGTCTGGTCCGTAATGATACGGCTGCCGCGGGTCATGCCGCCGTATTCCGCCGTGTCGCTTACCGAATAATTCATCAGCGATAAGCCGCCTTCGTAGTACAGGTCGACGATGAGCTTCATCTCGTGAAGACACTCGAAGTAGGCCAGTTCGGGGGGATAGCCCGCTTCCACCAGGGTCTCAAAACCGGCCTTGATCAGCTCCGCCGATCCGCCGCACAGCACGGCCTGCTCCCCAAACAGGTCGGTTTCGGTCTCATCCTTGAAAGTCGTCTCGATAGCACCGGCCCGCGTGCCGCCGATACCCCGCGTCCAGGCCAGAGCCAGGGCCTTGGTCTGGCCGGAAGGATCCTGGTGCACGGCGAACAGACAGGGTACCCCCTTGCCATCCAGGTATGTACGACGCACCAGGTGACCGGGACCCTTGGGGGCGATCATCATGACGTTCACTTCGTCCGGCGGAACGATCTGCTTGAAATGGATGTTGAATCCATGGGCGAAGGCCAGGGTATCCCCGGGCTTCAGGTGGGGCGCGATCTCGCGGTCATAGACCTCCTTCTGATATTGGTCCGGCAGCAGTACCATGATCACATCCGCCCACTGCGAGACCTCGGCTACGGTGCCCAGCTCAAGGCCGTCCTTCCGGGCCCGT
Source organism: Fidelibacterota bacterium (assembly GCA_020355065.1). Taxonomy (GTDB): domain Bacteria; phylum Fidelibacterota; class Marinisomatia; order SCGC-AAA003-L08; family TS1B11. The sequence continues at coordinate 1,511,221 of CP070656.1, forward strand.
TCCCAGGCTTTGCTCCCCTTACGGTCAGCTACACGGACATTCATGCCGCTGTCGTTCAGGTTCAGGGCGTGCGCGTGTCCCTGGCTTCCATAGCCCAAAATGGCAATTTTTTTCGCTTCCAGAACCGCCAGATCAGCGTCCCGGTCGTAATACATATTGATCATGATACCTGTCCTTCCTTATGAGTGTTGCTCGCGGCGGCTTTACCCCGGGAGTTCTTCCACACATGCAAGCCGCCGTTGTCCGCCGGATTCACCGCGCCGCGGGTAATGGCCATCTGGCCCGACCGCATGACCTCGATGATGCCGTAGGTGGACAGAACCTCGATGAGGGAATCCAGCTTCTTGGGCTCACCGGTGACCTCGACGACCAGCGACTTGGTCCCCACATCCACGATGCGTCCACGGTACATCTCCATCAGGGCGCTCACCTCGCCCCGGGTGGTGCCATCGGCCTTGATCTTGATCAGGGCATGCTCGCGGATGATGCAGGGCTCGTCGGTCACGTCCACCACC
>CP070656.1:1511835-1515331 GCA_020355065.1 Fidelibacterota bacterium
CGCTTGAGATAGCGGGCGTAGAGGGCTACGGCGGTTCCTTCGCTGCTGCTTTTCAGGTCATCAATTTTCCCTGCCACCACTCCGTGTGTAATGGTATCGCAGGCCGCCGAAACTTCCTCTTTATACTCATCCATAATTTTCCGTGCCATCGTTTCGTCGCTATTCTTGAAGGCCTGGATCATGTCTTTGAACAGCGTGGTTACGGTGGATTCGATGCGGCTCAACTCCTGCTCCTGACTGCCTGCGGTAAGCTGTGCCGGGTGGTTTTCGGCAAGGTCGTATATATTCTTGGTGTAGTCACCGATCCGCTCGATGTCGATCACCACGCTCACCAACACGAGTCCTGAGACCAGATCAGCGGAACCGGTCACCGCCAGGTGGGTCATGACCTTTTTACGGACCTCCCGTTCGTAGGCATTGATCTGTTTGTCCATTTTGAAGATATCGATGCTGATCTCACTGGTATCGGAGCGCCGGAGGGATTCCACGGAAGCCTCGAACATGGCGAAATCCATATCCAGCATTTGGTAGGACTGCTCCAAGGCTTGCGTGTACAGGTCCTCCTCTTTAAACAGGCGTAATAATTCCTTCCACATGGTTTACCTCGTCAAAGCGATCAATATTAACGGGAAAAGATAGAAGACGAAAACAATAAAGATCAGGGGCATAAACCGGTTTCGAGTTGCCGTTTTGGAGGCAAACTCAGCCATCCGTATGGGTATGTGACGAATCCGTTTCACCGGCCAGATGACAAGACGGCCGCTGACATTGAACATCAGGTGAGCGAAGGCGACGGTGATGGCCGCCGGGTTGGCGGTGGAGAGCGCCGCCAGAATGGCCGTAATGGTGGTACCGATGTTCGCCCCCAGGGTATAGGGGAAGACCTGGAGGAGGGTCAACAATCCGGCCCCGACCAGTGGGACAGCCAGGGAAGTGGTGATGGAGCTGCTCTGTACCAGACTGGTAAGCAGCATGCCAAACAGGAAAGCCCGGGAGGCTGTTTTGAAGAGGTGTTCATCGAAGAAGGCCGAGATTCGCTTGATGACCAGGCTGCGGAGCGTTTTGACGATCCCGGCCAACATGAGAAAGATAAGCAGCACGGAGAGAATGAGGAGCAGGACAGGGTGATGCCCCATGAGATCGGAAACCAGGTCGATAGCCGGTGTGGTGGCCGCTTTAAGGGGACTGCCCAATTTCATACCGCCCACACCCTCGAAGGCTTCAGCCAGGAGCGAAGCCAGGTGACTCAGAAATCCGGTGGTCAGTTCGAGCGGGAACAAGATCGCAACGGCGACGATGTTAAAGAAATCGTGGACGATAGCGGCGGCGAAGGCCCGGCGGAACTCAGCCTTTCGAGTGATATGTCCGATGGAGACGATGGTGTTGGTGACGGTGGTGCCGATGTTGGCGCCCATGATAATGGGGATTGCTCCCTGAATGGAAATGGCACCGCCGGCGACCATTCCGACGACTATGGAGGTCGTGGTGGAGGAACTCTGAACAAGTGAGGTAGCGAGGATACCGATGAACAGACCGACCATGGGAGAGGCCGTGGTGCTCAGGATCTGTTCAGAGAAGCCTTTCCCGAACAGTTTGAAGGACTGGCCCATAGCCCCGATGCCCACGATGAAGAGGTAAAGGAAGAGCATGATTCCGGCAACTTTGAGGAGGGTGGTCAGCTGGGCTTTAGACATACGTGTTCATGCAGTCAGTAATGACCGCATCCAATCCATTTCACGAATTGTCAGAATCTGATGCACGAATCCGAAGCCGTTGTGCTGAGTCACAACTCCGTCTCGTGGAGAATTTTTCCGGTGGGCACGTGACCTCAAGGATTGGTACAAGGGGGGTGTGATCTGTCAGGAGCCTGTAAATCTATTCTATCACGCGTCGGATTTGCTCTAGCACAACTAGGGTTTAAATTAGTGAAAAGATTCCAATCAAGGGCAAGCAAAAAGGGTCTGATCAGGTTCTTTTAGTTCGCAGTCTTTGTTTCCCATAGTGGGTGGAGTAAGTTTCGACACAACCCAATTCAATAAAACGACCGTGGCAGACATCCATCCATTTCAAGCGATCCTGTATCGACCTAATGAGAGTAGCGACGTGACCCCGTTTGTGGCTCCGCCGTACGACGTCATCGATCAGGCCATGCAGGTTGCGTTGCGGGAGAGGAATCCCCACAACATTGTGAGGCTTACCCTCCCTGAAGCCTTGCCGGAGGTTGATCCCTATCAGGCGGCGGCGAGATTATTTCAGGACTGGATGGAGGCAGGGATTCTTTACCGGGAAGCCAGGCCCGCGATGTATGTCTGGGAGCAGGAGTTCAGCCACGGTGGGAAGACCTACCGCCGCAGTGCGCTGGTGGCCAGAGTCACCTGCAAGCCCTATCAGCCCGGCGGTGTGATGCGTCATGAGCATACGCACGCCGGTCCGAAGAAAGACCGCTTGAACCTGTTCAAGGCCACGGGTGCCCAATTCAGCCAGATATTCGGGATATTCGATGATGCGAAGGGGGAGGTCTCCGGACAGCTAACAGAAGTGGGCGAGGGGGATCTATTGCAGTTTGCCCAGGGGGACGATGGGCACACCTCGCGTTTATTCGGCACGTGTGACACGGACATAATCAAGAAGCTTCAGGCGGCCCTCAAGGAGTGCACCATCACCATGGCGGACGGCCATCACCGTTATGAAACAAGTGTGGCCTATTATGAGGAGCTGGGCCGCACAGGCTCCACCCTCATGACCCTGGTCCCCAGCAGCGATCCAGGTCTGATCGTCCTGCCGACACACCGTACGGTCGGATTACCATTGGACCGCCCGGCTTTCGTACGAGCATTGGAGGGCAGCTTTTCCGTTGAGACTCACGAGCCTGGCAGCTGGACCCGGCTCTATCAGGAGGCGGTGGACCATCCTGACCAGGGAGCTAGCGTAGCGGTTATGCCGGGAAGCGGGCAGGTTATCAGGATCGGGTGGGATCGTGAGGATATGCCGGAGTCCGGTCCAGACACTTGGCCATCATTCATAACGGATACTGTTGTGCTTCATGAGCAGATTCTGCCCCGGGTATCCGATCCCGGCCGATTGAAAACGGAGAAGTTCGGTTATTATCACGATGCTCACGAAGCCGTTGAAGTGGCGCAGAGAGATGACCGGTGGTGCTTTCTGTTACGTGCTACTTCCGTTGAAGCTCTACTTCAGGTGGCAGAGGACCAGGTCGTCTTGCCCCCCAAGTCCACCTACTTCTACCCGAAATTCCTGGCGGGATTCGTCAACGCCTATCTGGATTGAACCGGAGCAAGCCGGGCGGTTATGATCAGGGGTACGCACCTCGGGTAATAAGGGGATATATTCCAGCCATGACATTCGAAATATTGTTTATGCTGGTGCTGATCGTGGCCACGCTAGTGATCTTCGCCCTGGAGATATTCCCCATGGAGGTCACGGCATTGGGTCTTCTCGGTATCCTGCTGGTAACGGGGATCGTGGACGCGGAGCA
>CP070656.1:1515431-1527713 GCA_020355065.1 Fidelibacterota bacterium
GCCAGATCATCCGCCAGAACCGTAAACTTATTGACCCGCACCCCTTCACCCGGTTCCACCTCGAACAAGGTGATGATGGGCCCGGGAGAAATGCTTACCACCCTGCCTTCCACCTTGAAGGTTGCTAAAGCACGTTCCAGCTCCTTGGCCTTGTCCAGGAGCTCTTCTCGAGACTCGGTTTCCTCCACTGTCGGCGGCTCGGTTAGCAGATCCACTGTGGGGAACTTGTACTGTCGCCATCGTGTCCGGCGCTCCTCCATGGAATCGATATCACCCGCCTCGATGGATCTCTGCTCCTCTATAGGAATCTCCTCGGCCTCAACTTGGGCTGAAGGCTCGCCCTTTGCACTCCTGCCAGAAACGGATTCCGCCGGCTGAACTGCCGCTTTCCGGCGCTGGGCAGGCCGCCGCTTCGCGCCGCGGGCCTGGGTCTGAGAGCCCCGCCGGGCATATGACCGCGACTTGACCTCGGTCTTGCCCCGCCGACGACGGTCTCGCCATTCAGCATACCAGACCTCGAAACGGGACGCTTGCCGAGCCAAAAATCCCCGGACATCCCACCGTAAATACCCACTGATCACCAGGAAATAACCGGCCGCTACTACCACCGCCGCACCCAGCATACCCAGAAAGTCATGCAGCACCTTGGCAATGGTGCCGCCCACCATCCCGGCAGCGGTGAAATCACCTCGCCCTTCGAATACCCGCGGTGCCTCAGGCAATCCCGCTGCAATGGAGCTGAGCAGGGCCAGCAACAGACCGTACCAGGTAATGCGCCACATCGGCTTGTGAGGACGTTTTAACAGCAGACCAACTCCCCACACCATGCCGAGAATAGGGAATACCACCGCCGCATAGCCCAGGGTGAACTTCACTAGGTAATGGGATAGGTATACCCCCACAATACCCATGATATTGCTCAGAGCTACCTGCTCTGAGATCGTTGGCTCCTCCAGAGGATTATAGGTCACCAGACTCAGGAAAACCAATACCGAGAGAGCCATCAGCAGAATAGCGAAAACCTCAATCCGGCGGCTTGATTTGCGGGTAGCTCTCATAGTCTCATCAGGAAATGAATTCTACTTCAGAAGTTAGTGTACTCGAATAGGTTTACTTTAGAATACTTGGACGCTCTCCGCTGGATTCAAGCCAGGTACTAGTGGAACAGACTGGTCTCTTTCACAAAAGGCGGTTTTATAATCACGGCGCCGGCTCGCTTGCCTCTGATGTCCACCTCCAGTTCCGTGCCGATCTTGGCATGATCGCGAGCCACATACCCCAACCCGATCCCACTTCTTAATGACGGCGACTGTGTACCACTGGTTACGGACCCCACCTGGTGATTACCGCTCATGATGGGATACCCGGGGCGGGGGATCGCACGATCTCGCATCTGAAAGGCCACCAGTCGGCGAACCGGTTTCTCCTCCTTCACCTGGGCAATGACTTTGGAACCGATAAAGGGACCCTTATCAAGCTTGGTTATCCACCCCAGACCTGCCTCGATGGGATTGGTTTCCGCTGTGATATCATTCCCATACAGGCAGTATTTCATCTCCAGACGCAGGGTATCTCTGGCCCCCAGCCCCACCGGCACGGCGTCCACATCCTTTCCGGCTTCCTGCAACGCTTGCCAGAGGCGACGAGTTGTCTCGGGATCCGTATAAAGCTCGAAGCCCAACTCTCCCGTATAGCCTGTACGGCTGATCATTACTTCGCCACCTTGATACTCACCTTCCACGAAATGGTAATAGCTCACGCCTGCAAGATCGACAGCTAACACCTTGCTCGCCAGCTCCCGGCTGGCCGGGCCTTGCACCGCGATCAAACCGACATCGTCTGACAGGTTCGTCAGGGACACGTCACCTTTGATATTGGATTTGAGCCACTCGAAATCTTTTTCGATGTTGGCCGCGTTAACCACCATGAAATAGTGGTCGGCCCGCTTGTAGAGCAGCAGATCATCAACAATGCCACCATCTGAGTAGCACATCGCAGAGTATTGGGCCTGGCCTGTTTCCAGCGCAGCTACGTCGTTCACTGTGACATCCTGCAGGAACGCCAGGGCATCCGAACCGTTTACCCTGAACTCCCCCATGTGTGAGACATCAAACAGTCCCACCGTCGTTCTCACGCCCAGGTGTTCGGCGGTGATACCGCTGTATTGAACAGGCATCTCATAACCACCGAAAGGTGCTATTCGGGCTCCGAGGGCTACGTGCTGGTGGTATAATGGGGTACGCTTCATAGGCTCACTTTCCGCTGAGCGCAGCCCGGATCAGTTCCTCCACCGGAGCCTCGGGTCCAGCGGATTTCACCGCCGACCGAACCGCCCGTTGAGCCTCGTAGGGCTTATAGCCCAGAGCCATCAAGCTTTCAACTGCCTGGGTGACTGTGTCCCGCTCCCCTTCAGCAAGCGAAGAGACGTCGCCCGCCCAGGGACGCCCCACCTCTCCGAATGTATCCCGCAGCTCGGTCAGGATACGGCGGGCCATCTTCGGACCGATACCGGGAATGGCGATCAGAGCCGCCTCGTCTCCCTCCCGCACCCTCCGGCGGAGCTCGTCGGGAAGGGCTCCGCTCAAAATGGTGATGGCCGTCTTCGCTCCGATCCCGCTGATGGCAATCAGCTGCCGGAATACCTCCCGCTCCTCCACGCTCGCAAATCCGAAAAGGTCCTGGCTGTCTTCACGCACCTGGTGGTAGGTCAGGAGGGTGACCTGTTGGCTGACATCGGGTAGTGTCTCGAAAGTGTTCAGGGTGATCCATACCTGATAGCCCACACCCTGCACATCGAGGACGATGTGGTCCGGGTGCTTCTCTAGCAGGCTTCCGGTCAGACGAACAATCATCCGCCTCACACTCCCTGGGAGGCAAGTGCACCCACTTGCGATCGCTGCTGATGATGGCAAATCGCCACCGCCAGGGCATCCGAAGCATCCATGGGTTCGGGCAGATGATCCATGTTGAGAATGCGCTGCACCATGAACTGCACCTGTTCTTTGGCCGCCCGTCCGTTACCGGTGGTCGCCAGCTTGACCTTGCGCGGGGCATACTCGCTGGCCGGTAGGTTATGATGGGCTGCACACAGTAGGGCCGCTCCCCTGGCTTGCCCCAGCGTGAGGGCTGATTTGACATTCACTCCGTAAAAGGTCGCCTCGATCGCAAACTCGTCCGGTCGGTTCATATCGATCAGTTGGGCCAGATCATCGTATAACACCGAAAGTCGTTCACCCATTGAAACCTTTACGGGCGGCGTGATCGTGCCGTAGTCCACCAGCGTGGGATTCCGGCCGTGAATGGCGATTATGCCATAACCGGTGCACCGGATCCCTGGATCAAGCCCGAGAATACGCATCAGGTAGAATAGGCTGCCAATTCTTCTTCGGCAATATCACAGTTGGAGTAGACCTTCTGGATATCGTCGAGTTCGTCCAGTGCATCCAGCAGCTGGAGCAGCCGCCGGGCATCGGACCCCGCAACCGAGATCGTGGTGGTAGGCTCCAAACCGACCTCTACTGTCTCTACCGGAAATTCCCGTGCCTTCAGAGCCTCCTCAAGCTCGTACACACGATCCGCGGGAACAGTGATGACGAACTGGGCATCCTCCTCTTCCAGCTCTTCCGCTCCATAATCCACCGCGGTCTCAAACAGATCATCCTCAGATACACCTTCCAGGGGAACAGTTAGCGTGCCCCGGTTCTCAAACTGCCACGCCACGCTGCCGGATTCACCGAGGTTGCCGCCGTATTTGGTCATCAGGTGCCGTATGTCGGCCACCGTCCGCTTCTTATTGTCGGTCAGTACATCCATGAGGATCGCGGCCCCGCCAGGTCCATACCCCTCGTACACTGCCGACTCAAAACGCATCCCGGGTAAATCGCCCGTACCCTTCTTGATAGCCCGCTCAATATTGGACTGGGGCATGTTGGCGGTACGGGCCTGTACGATGGCTATGCGCAGACGAGGATTGGTATCGGGATCTCCACCTCCCAACCGGGCCGCAACCGTGATCTCTTTGATGACACGCGTAAATACGGCTCCCCGCTTGGCATCCACCGCGGCCTTCTTACGCTTAATAGTGGACCATTTACTGTGACCGGACATGAATCCCCTCTACCTGATACTGTTATGGCTTCAATTTAAGAATAACCCTATCCAAGGATAAACCCTCATCAGGCATCCTCTTTCCCAAACGTCGGATGGATGGCATGAAGAATAACGTGATTACAGCGGTCGCAGTTGGTCCATAGGCAGCCAGCCGCTTTTGCCATCGAGCAACTCGATCTGGTACCAATCTTCGCTCTGTTCCGTAATACTTACCTTCAGTCCCTCGTGGATCTGGAACAGTTTCGTGGATCGTTCAGAAGGCGCACTATAGATGGCCACCACAGGACTGTATAAGATCCCTTCCCGCGTCCGGCGATCGATTGTAATGCTATCCATGGTTACCAGGAAAAGAAGCAGTGCCAGAACGGTCCCCGGAATGACTGGCCATGCCAACCACGGCCGTTGTAGATATCGGCTCAGGGCATATAACGCCGCCACCAGAAATAGTACGATGGAAACCCAACGCATCCATTCGCCCGTGGTGAGACTCTCACGAATTCCCCAATAGAGACGTATATAGACGGGCGGAGTCGGTATCTCGATCCGATCCTTTACCCGCAGATTGGCAATAGCCAGATTATACCGGGCATCCTCATCATTGGGATTCAGTTGCAGGGCTTTCTCATAAGCCCAGACCGCCCCGGCAATATGACCGGCCCGGTAGTACGTGTTCCCCAGATTGTAGTATAGCAGCTCCGCCTCGTATCCACTGCGCAGGATCGCTTCAAACTCCTGGATAGCTAGTAACCACTGCTCATTGCTGTATGCCTCCATGGCGCGGGCATACGTCTCCTCCTCCGGCATGCCGGCAGAGAGCAACTCGGCCAGGGCAAAGAACATGATTCCGATGGCACGCCTGTTCATGCCGGCCATTCCGTATCTATAGCTCGGAGTACATCCTCAAAGGCCAGCCGATCCGCTTCAGCTGTCCCGGCCTCCACCGACGCAAATCGAGCTGCAGCTGCCCGCTCGAGAATCTGAGATAACTGCGCGCGGGAGGCTTCCGTGATCCCCTGGTTGCCCAGAATCTCATCCACATCCGCCATGGTGTACTCCCGCGTTTCCCGACCCAACTTATAATTCAGATATAGCGTTAAGGCATGACTGATTGCCTGATAGATATCCACCTGCTGAGCATGGGCTTCTTCCACCAGGACCATCGCTGCCCTGAGGGCTCGTCGTGCCCTCCAACCTGGCCGGATCATCACAGCCAGGGTCTGGAACCGTGCCCCCGCAGCTGGAGCAGCAAACAGGAGAATAGTGGCCAGGTTCAGCAGGAGAAGAACCGGCGTGTACCAGCCCTTCTGGCCGGTCTTCAACCAGCGGGGATGTCCCTGCTTCACGAACCGGATGTCCTTGCCCAGAAGCGCGACCTCCTGCCGCGTATAGCCCCGGGCGGTCGATAGAGCATCTTCCCTGGGAATGACCCGCAGGGTGAAAGGCCCCACCGTCTGTACTTCGTACTGTCGAGGGATAGGATTGAAATACGGCAGCCTGACCTCTGGGATGGTAAACATACCGGCTTGGCGAGGAATGATCACATATTCGATCACCTTCGCTCCACCTATGATGTCACCCATAGCCGGCTCACGGCTGATTTTGGGATCAAATACTTCCAGCCCCTGTGGAAATGCGATCGCCGGTGCCTCGATGGTCTTGAAATTCCCCTCACCGCTTACGGTGAGGGTGAAGGCCACGGCTTCATCCTGCATGACCTCCTCACGTTCAACGTACCCGGAAATACTGAATCGTCCTACTAAGCCTGAATAGTCAGGAGGACGGCTCTCCATCGGCGTGGGCGTAACATCGATCTGGACCGCTGATGAGGCAACCACTCGATGCTCAACTCTTCCGGGACTGAAAAGGGAAAAGTCATCAAAGAACGGATCGAACCGGCGGCGGTCCCGTACTTGCACCCCGATCTTCAGAACCAGAGGATCAATTTCCAGGGCGCCTGATTGTGTTGGGAAAAGGGCTAATCTCCTGACAACTGCTGTGTAATAACGTCGGCCCTGAACGATGCGCTCTCGTAATTGTAGCTTGTTCGGCGCAAATAGCTCCTCGGTCCAAAATCCGGTAAGATTGGGCTGGGTAACAATCTCCCAACCGGAAATATTCAACTGGGTATACAGGGTCCAGGTGACGGTAATCTGCTCTCCGCGGTACGCGTCCCTCGGATCCACCTCCGCCAGGAGAAAGAGGGAAGCTCCCGTGTCCCGGCCGCCGGGAGCAGTGGCTTGCGAGGCTTGGACCACATCGATCTTCACCGGTGCGGTATGGTAAACCTGGTCTCCAACCTTTACCTCCATCGCCGGGATGGTCTGCTTACCACGCCGCTTCGGCAAAAGCGTCCACGTGTAACTGGACGTAGAGGATACTACTCCATTCACAATTTGAACACTGCGGGAAGTGGAAGGACCCGAGACGATTTGGAAGTCGGCCAGACTTTCCTGAGCTACTGACTGAATCTCGCCATCCTCGGAACGCACTTCCAGAGTGAAGCTCTGTCCCTCGATGATCCTGGTGTCGCTCACAATAGCTTGCACCCTGGGCTGGGCCGAGAGAGCCGAGAGCAGAACGATGAATATCCAGTAATATCTCATCCCGCCACTCCACAATACCAAACCTTGCCCCGCTCTGGCATGGTCCGCGTGAAACCAACCTTTCGTTGGGAGCTCACCAGTCCTTCTCCAGCTTAATGGAAGCTGGTGGTCGGTAGACCTTCTTCCTGAGATTATCTTCATTGGCCTGGAGTGCATTCAGGATTGCTTCCGCCTCTTCGCGCTTCAATTCATCTTTGGGATCAGTTTGCTGTTGGGTAGCACCGGATTCTTCAGTCTGTGGTTCTTGAGCTTGATCTCCCGGTGACTCCTGCTGCTGGTCAGCGGAATCCTGCTCTTCCTCCCCAGTCTGGGATTCCTGCTGCGATCCCTCTTGTGATTCATCCGACGGCTCCTCCCCAGACGTTTCCTGGTCCTCCTGCTCGGCCTCCGGATCCTTGGCTGGCGACTGCTGCTTGTCCTGCTGGGATTGCTGCTGAGCTAGCTGTGTGGCTATTTCATAGTTGATGCGGGCATCCTGATCATCGGGATCGAGCTCCAATGCCTTACGGAAGAAATTCCGGCTGTCTTCAATGTTGCCGGACCTGAACAGGCTGTTACCCAAATTGAAAAATACCTTGGCCTGGGCTTGGCGATTATCAGTCTTCAATGCCGCTTGGTACTCCTCAAGGGCTTTCTGGTATTCGCCGACTCCATAGGCCAGGTTCCCAAAATTATAATGCAGGAGCGGATGTTCCGGATGATCCCGCACCAAATCCTCGTATTGCTGCCAGATTTTCTGGGATTCAGGCGTAACCTCGGGGGCGCTTTGCGTGGCACCTTGAGGCGCTTGACCCGCGAGCAATATTGGGAATAATATGGCTGGCAGTATCCTATGCATAGCGACTCAGCACCCTGGGTGACTCCCGGCGCCCACCAGGAAGCACTAACTCTACTCCGAAACATATGAAGGCCAATAGCGCGAATATCTGGTACCGATCCTCAAATTGTGTGAACTCGTGGGTTTTCAGGGTACGCTTCTCCATAGAGAGAATGTCCTCTAATAATCCCCCCAAACCGCTGCTGCGATTGTCAACGCGCGTATAGGTACCATTTCCGACCCGGGCCAATTCTTCCAGCATGGGTTCGTTGAGAACCGAGGTGACAAGGCGCCCGGACTTATCTTTCTTGAATTCCTTTCCGTCGGCGATAGGGATGGGCGCCCCTGATGTGGACCCCATACCTACCGTGTGGATGACGATTCCGGTTTCTGCGGCTGTGGATGCTATCTCAAGCGCCCGTCCGTCATGATCCTCACCATCACTCAGAATGACCACGGTCTTATATTTCTTCGACTCGGCATCAAAGGTCTCTATAGCTAGGTCCAAAGCCTCGGCAATCACCGTACCCTGTACTTGGATCAATCGTGTATCCACGGCATTTAGAAACAGACGCGCTGCCGCATAATCGGATGTCAAGGGAAAGTGCAGATGGGCCGTACCGGCAAACACGATCATGCCAATACGGTCCCCTTGTAATCCGTCGATCAGGCGATTTACCTCGTACTTGGATTTCTCCAGCCGGCTGGGCTTGACGTCCGTCGCATCCATGCTGGTGGACGTGTCCAGCACGAATAACACATCCACCCCCTGGCGTTTTAACTCGACAACTTTGGTCCCCACCTTGGGCCCGATAGCGGCTAGGATTAGAAATCCGAGTCCCAGAAAGAACAGCACATTCTTGGCTCTCTGACGACGAAATCGTACTCTTCTCAAGACGAACCATTGTACCCGGCTCCCGCCAAAGTCCCTCAGTTGTCGATCGACTCTCATCTGGTACGCAATACTCCAGACCCAGAATCCCAACCAGGGAATAAGGAGAACAGCCAGATGAGGGTGGGCGAATTGGATCACGACACTGACTTCCTGAAAATCCCCACACTCAGAGCCGGGAGCATCAAGCCCAGAAAACTGGCGGGGATGACCAGCCACCCGTAGAGTTCATGAACATTTAAATACTCATTCACCTCAATCTCCGTCCGCTCCAGCTCATTGATCTGCCGGTAGATCTCAGCCAGGGATTCCTGGTCCGTGGCACGAAAATACTGCCCCCCGGTTATATCCGCGACTTGACGTAGGGTTTCTTCATCAAGGTCTACTTCCACGTTGACCATGCGTTGTCCCCATATCGGATCACTGACGGGATAGGGTGCCATGCCGTGCGAACCGGCTCCGATGGTGTAGATCCGAATATCGAATTCCCGGGCTAATTGGGCAGCCGTAGTGGGATCCAACTCTCCTGCGTTGTTGCTGCCATCGGAAAGCACAATCATCACTTTGCTGGCCGCCGGCGTGTCCCGTAGACGATTAACGGCATTTGCGATGGCCATGCCTATCGCTGTCCCATCGTGCTCCTTCTCCACGATTCGCACCTGGTCCATCAGGTTCAGCAGGACGTTGGTATCATGGGTCAAGGGACATTGGATAAAGGACTCCGCCGCGAAAACGACAATCCCGATGCGGTCTTGAGGGCGTCCCACAATGAATTCGTGGGCTTCCCGCTTGGCCGCCTCCAACCGGTTCGGCTTCAGATCCGCCGCTCGCATCGAGGAGGATATATCCATGACCAACATGATGTCGATGACCTCCACCGTGGTTTCGCGCATCACATCGGTTAACTGGGGGCGTGCCAATGAGAGGATGATCAGAACGATGAGGAGCAACTTCAGGAGCTGCAGTGCAACCGCCCTCAGACGGCCCGAGTGCTTCGCGGCGGGATCGAACAGGGCGAGGGAGGAGAACCGGACGACTCCCTCCAGTCGATGACCTCGACGCTTGTACCACCAGTATGATAAGGGTACCAGCGCCAGGAGAAGTAACCACCAGGGCTGTTGGAACTCGAGCATGAATCAGACTGAATATCTTTGCTCGATAAAACGGCTTAGCTGGAAAATTGTTTCCTCACCGAAATGTCGGGTGGTCAGCTGCATTCCGATCGGAAGACCTTCACTCGACCGCCCCACGGGGATATTCATTGCCGGGATCCCCGCCAGACTCATGGGTACCGTACATACATCGGAAAGGTACATGGTAACCGGATCATCTACTCGACTGCCAATCGGGAATGGTAGCGTGGGCGTGGTGGGCGTGATCAGAACATCAATATCCTGAAACGCTCCGTTGAAATCTTGCTGAATGAGGCGGCGCACTCGCTGGGCCCTCACGTAATAGCGATCCATATAACCGGCCGACAGAACATACGTGCCCAGCATGATGCGTCGCTGGACCTCCGGACCGAAACCCTGGCTGCGGCTGTCAGTATACACCGAATCCAGATCATGCCTCCCGCGGGACCTTCGGCCGTACCTGATCCCGTCATACCTCGCCAGGTTCGAGGACGCCTCCGCGGTGGTCAGAATATAGTAGGCCGCGATACCATAGTCCGTGTGAGGCAGCGACACATCCTTGATGATAAATCCTTCTTCCCTGAGAAATCCGATCAGGGCACGGTACCGGTCCCTGATGACGTCCTCAATCCCTTCGTGATCATATTCGGGTGCAATGCCAATTGTGAGGTTGCGGGCTCGCGCCTCTTCGTAAGCAAATGGCTTCACTCCCTCAGTGGCCGATGTACTATCCAGGGGATCATGGCCCGCGATGACCTCATAGATCTTTGCGGTTATGTCCGTGTCTGAGCCGAACACACTTACCTGGTCAAAGGATGAGGCAAACGCCACCAGACCATATCTTGATACGCGGCCATACGTCGGCTTGAGCCCATGGATACCGCAAAATGCCGCCGGCTGCCGGACCGATCCTCCCGTATCGCTGCCCAAGGCCCCATCGACTAGACCCGTCGCTACAGCCACGGCGGACCCGCCACTGCTGCCCCCGGGAACCAGGTCAGGATCGAACGGATTCCGCGTTGCGCCAAAACAGGAATATTCCGTGGAAGACCCCATAGCAAACTCGTCCAGGTTGGTCTTGGCCACGATGGCGGCGCCCGCATCGAGCAGACGCTGTACGCACGTGGCTGTATAAGGCGAGATATAGCCCTCTAGTGTACGGGAAGCACAGGTGGTCGGCTGGTCCACCAGATTCAGATTATCCTTTATCGCCAGTAGGTTCCCCGACAGCGCACCTGCCTGTCCACCCGTTTCCAGACGGGCCAGCGCCTGCAACGAGGTATCGGTGATGACAGCGTTAAGGTGTTGGTATTTGCTTAGAGCGGCGGGAAAGGCCTTGATCCGCTCGACCAGGGGAGGGGACACAGTGATGGAACCGGCCGACTAACTAGTCTTCTTGCTCCTTGGTGGAACTGTCGGCTACCTTCTTCGGCGGCTCATCCAGATTGGTCGCCGTCTTGATCTCTTCCTGAATCTCGTTCGTCGCACGCCGGAACTCCCGCATACCCTGACCCAGGCCACGGGCAAGATCAGGCAACTTCTTCGCCCCGAATAACAACAGGATAATGAACAGAATGACTAGGATCTCACCAAAGCCCAAAGACATGACCACCTCCTTCTTGAGTATAAACGAAGTTAAGCAAATCCATCGACCTTCTCATCAGTATTCCCTCCCATCAGCCGGGAACAGTACATGGTCCCGGGAGGTGCTACCGGAAGTACCGAAGAAAGTAATAGGCGCCCGCCAAGCCTACTACACTGCTGATATTGAACTTGAAGCGCAAGCCGAACGTCACTGTCCCCACGATTAGATCGAGCGTGACCGGACTGATCCCCCAACTCACCGATTGAAGAAAGAACTGCTTGACCACACCCTCAGGGAGTAACATTCCCAAAACATCTCCCAATACAGTCCCGATAGCGGCGCCAAAGATGAGAACGATGAAGAGGACAAAGATCGATCGTTTCTGATAATCCGATACAACCATCAGGCATTACCTATAATGGACTGAAAGAGTGCCAAACCATCATCTGATCCCAGAATAGCTTCTGAAGCCCGCTCCGGGTGCGGCATCAGACCGAGTACGTTCTTGTCCTTATTCAGAACCCCAGCAATATTTCCCACAGACCCATTCGGGTTGGCCTCCGGGACAATCTCACCGCTCGCGTTCGTATAACGGAAGGCAATCTGGTCTTGGTCCTCGAGCGCGGCCAACTCATCGTCGGTAACCAGATAATTCCCGCTTTGATGGGCAACCGGCATCTGGTAGACCCGGTTAACATCCAGGTCGGCCGTAAATGGACTGCTGTTCCCCTCGGGCCTGAGATAGATCATTCTACTGACAAATCGTAGGCTCCGGTTGCTGATCAAGGCACCCGGTAGTAGTCCTGCCTCAACCAGAATCTGGAATCCATTACATATGCCTATGACCGGCTTCCCGGCCTTGGCAAATTCCTGTACGGCGGACATGATCGGAGAAAATCGGGCGATCGCTCCCGTTCGCAGATAATCCCCATACGAAAATCCCCCGGGTATAATGACGGCATCAAAACCATCCAGGGAGGTCTCCTTGTGCCAGACAAAAGCCCCTTCCTCTCCCAGCACGTGTCGAACCACATGGTAGGAGTCATGATCGCAATTGGAAGCGGGGAAGACTAGAACGGCAAATCGCACTATTTACTCTCCACGATCTTGAAACTGTAGGTCTCGATGTTCGGATTGGCCAA
>CP070656.1:1527813-1531284 GCA_020355065.1 Fidelibacterota bacterium
CAGGACGTCCCATAGATGCGCTGCAGCATCTTATTGCGTTCATCACCGCGCCAGTAGGCTCCTGAAGTATTCAACAGCTTGAAATGTTTGATCTTACCGGTTGTTGGCACGTGCGGTCCGCGACATAGATCGATAAAATCATCCTGCTGATAGGCGGAAATGGTATCTCCATCTTCCACCTCGGCGATGATCTCCAGCTTATAATCCTCGCCGCGTTCCTCGAAAAGCTTGCTGGCCTCCTCCTTGCTTAGCTCCAATCGTTGGAGCGGATAATTGCCCTCCGCAATGCGCTTCATCTCCGCCTCGATCTCTTCCAGCATCTCTTCGGTCACTGGACGTTCCATATCGATATCGTAATAGAACCGCTCCTCAATAGCCGGACCGATAGCGATCTTGGTACGGGGATAAAGATTCTTGATGGCATGGGCCATCAGATGGGCAGTGCTGTGCAATAAAACCTCATGGGCACGCTCGTCTTGTTTCGTGATAATATGCACACTGGCATCGTTTTCTAAAGGCTGGGAAACATCTACCAGGCGATCATCGACCAGAGCGGCGATAGCGTCGTCATGTAAGCGCGGACTGATGGACAGAGCGATATCAGCGGGCGTGGTGCCCGGTTGGACCGATGTGACGGATCCGTCGGGAAGTGTGATATGGATGTCTGACTTCAAAGGTTCCTTTTTGCTTGAGCGTGCTCATAGCTCTGTCCTCATAAGTGGTCGATACTGGACTTGAACCAGTGACCTCTTGCATGTCAAGCAAGCGCTCTAACCAACTGAGCTAATCGACCGACTCGCATCTCGACGGGGACGAATTTACATGCACCCCGAGGATTATGTCAACGGGCAGCTCCAGCCTAGTTCTTGTGTGCGGTCTGTCCTTCAGGACGAAGGATTTCCTGGTATGCCAAGGGGCTTTGCATGATCTCCACCGCCTTGAGGTAACCGGGATCATCTTCGAGTGCGGAATGGATGCGCTCTCCGATACCCCCCTTTATAGAGGCGAATTCAAGCTTTAGCAGACGTTTGATCTGATCATACTCATCATCGAACGAGGTACGTTCCCTGGACTCGAAATAGGCTTTCAATTCGCCAAGGTCCACTCCGCCCTCGAATGAGTCCAGCTTCTCAAGGCTGGCTTCAAAATTCTCCATATCCTTCTCACCGGGAAAAGTGACGTCCAGCTCTTTTGATGCTACGAAAGCCCGGAAATCCTCCATGATCTCATCCGTGATAACCACTGGCAGCGAGACGTCGTAGTCATTCTGGTGGAGGGTGGCAAAGGCGAAATACAAGCTCCGGGAAAACAAGCGGCTCGCTAGTGGAGTCAGAGCCATGTCCTCCAGCTCAATATCAGGCAGGATGCCTCCACCACCTTGGACGATCCGCCCACTCCGGGTTACAAACAAAGAATCCTTTTTATCTAGTCCATCGGTCAGGACACCATTTTCCAGGTAATCTTCTTTCTGGATCAGTCGGCCGGAAGGGATATAATATTTGGCGGTAGTCACCTTCAGGGAAGTATTCTTGCCCACAGGGAATATGCTTTGTACCAGCCCCTTTCCGAAGGTCCGCTCACCTATGATCACACCTCGATCCAGGTCCTGGATAGCGCCGGCAACTATTTCACTCGCCGAAGCCGAACCCTCATTCACGAGAATGATAAGCGGCGTGGCGGCTTCAAGAGCGGGTTCATTCTCGGACATATAGGTTCGGGTCGCCTTCTTGGTTCGGCCCCGCGTTTCCACGATACTAAGACCCGGCTCCACCAGGGCGTCCACCATCACCACAGCATCCTGAAGCAAACCGCCAGGATTATCACGCAGGTCAATGACCAAACCGCCTATTT
This sequence comes from Fidelibacterota bacterium, assembly GCA_020355065.1. Classification (GTDB taxonomy): domain Bacteria; phylum Fidelibacterota; class Marinisomatia; order SCGC-AAA003-L08; family TS1B11. Next base: position 1,529,665 of record CP070656.1, read on the forward strand.
GCTGGTCCTGCAGTTCCGAAATCGCGTTGCGAACCTCCTTGGCAGCATCCCGGGAAAAGCGGCTGACCCGAATATACCCGATCCCGTTGTCAACACCGTAATACGGAAGGTCGTTTACCTTGATCTCTTCCCTGACCAGCGTGATATCGAACGGCTCCTTTTCGCCATAGCGCCGGAAGGTGAGGATGACTTCAGTACCAGGTTTCCCCCGTATTTTCTGGGCGGCATCATCCGTACGCAGATCCAGCGCACTCTCGTGATCGATCGCAATGATTTTATCCCCGGGCCGGATACCGGCACGGTAGGCGGGTGTGTCCTCCATCGGCGCAATAACGGTGAGTGTATCACCACGTACACCAAGGCGGATGCCCACCCCGCCATACTTGCCCCTGGTAAGCATACCTACCGACATCTGGTCCTCTTCCTGGATATACACAGTATACGGATCGAGGTCTTCGAGCATACCCTGAATGCTCGCTTCTATCAAATCCTCATCGTTAATGTCATCCACATATTCGGCCAGAAGATGCCTGACTATGTTATTGTATATACGAAGGTTAGTCGAAAGGGATCGGAACAGATCCGTGGCCAGGACCACACTGAAACCCAGTCCGATTACCGCCAGAATGACAGCGATACGTCGCAAACGCATCATGCGTTCATGAATCGGTGATGATATGTTCTTCCACATAAGATCCAACCTCTTGTGCAATTTTTTCGACTGGTTGTGAACCATCCACTACCAACCATTCACTGGGATTCGCCTGGGCTAACTTCAGGTATCCCTGCCGCACACGTTCCTGAAATGCTCTTCCGGCACTCTCCATACGGTCTGCATAGGAACCCAGCAATCGAGAAGCAGCCACATCAACGTCTAGGTCCAGCAATACCTTAAGAGCAGGGCGCAGTCCATAGGTGGCAAATTCCTGGGTAGTAATGATTTCGTCCAAAGGAAGTTCCCGGGCATACCCCTGATAGGCCACCGTACTTTCGGCATATCGATCGCAAAGGACGACATCACCCCGCTCAAGAGCCGGGATGATGACTTCGTGCACCAACTGAGCACGGGCGGTGGAAAAGAGTAGGGCTTCCGCTCGTTCACAAAGATCCTGGTTGCGATGGTCCAATAGGAGTGTGCGAATCTTTTCTGAGAGAGCTGTCCCCCCTGGCTCACGAACCACCACGACCGTTCTGCCCAGTTCCTCAAAGCGCCTTTTCAGCAGAGCAATCTGAGTGGATTTGCCCGAGCCGTCAATACCTTCAAAAGTGATGAATATGCCGGCTATGATAATCCTCCTTTGCCGATAACCAGTACGCACTCCCCCTTTAGGGGCCGCTCTTCCACGCTGGCGATAATCTCTTGCACGGTTCCTCTTAGAATGGCCTCAAACTTCTTTGTTATCTCTCGGCAAAGCACCATCCGGCGATTGCCGAAATGCGTGAATACATCATTCAGTGTATCGACAATCCGTTGGGGTGATTCATAAATAATCACCGTACCATCAAAGGAGGCCAATGACTGAAGCCTGCTTGTGCGTCCCTTTTTGCGAGGTAAAAATCCCTCAAATAGAAACCGGTCAGTAGGCAGCCCACTCATGACCAGGGCCGCCAGCAGAGCAC
>CP070656.1:1531384-1534840 GCA_020355065.1 Fidelibacterota bacterium
CCGTGTCCACCGGCGCCACTGCCACGCTGGCATCACCCTTGCCAATCAGCGGCGAGGAACCCTGCAGGTGGTAGTCACCGGCAACCGGGTTCACAAACTGGGGATCGGTGGATAAGGAATTGTAATCATGCGCCCCGGTATACATTTGAAATCCCGCCAGGTCGTAGGTTGTCCCAAAGACATCGATCATATCGCTGCGGGTTGACCAGATATCATTATAATCCGAGGTGGCGATGTCGAGGACCTCGTAGAACCTGATGGCATACCCACCGCCCGGGTTTGCAAAAATATTGTTCTTGAGATTCAGGGAATAGTTGTCCGGCGCGCCCACATGCCAGAAGGCGATACCCTGGTCCGGACTGGTGCCGGTAACCTCGATGGTATTGTGATACACATCCCAGAAGGAGTACGGCTGCTGCAGGGCATTAATCTTGACGCCCTGGGACCATCCGGTCCCCCCCGTGTGCACTACATTATTCACCATTTTTGCATGCAATACCTGGGATGAACCCCCGCCGCTGGTATTCATATGCAAGCCAATCCCGCCATTGACCACATCTACATCGTTGCCATTGATCAGGATATTATTGATGCTGCGCAGAGCCGAAACGCCGTAAAACCCGGTATAAACGGTAGAAATGTTGGTGGTTATGGAGTTGAAACTGATGTTTGGTCCATCGGCATAATCAACATGGATACCGCCATTCACCGGGTCAACGACCGTATTGTGCTCAATGACAATCCCGGTCATTCGTTCGTTGGACATGCCTGCTGCCCACACGGCGCATGATCCCCACTTGATCGTATTGCCGCGGACGGTAACATTATCGGGTACATTGCCCGTCGTGGAGCTGATAAAGATCCCCGCGGCGGCAGCGGAGTTGTAGACCTCATCAGTGCTGATGGTCCCGGCGTAGGCTTCAATGGTATTGTTCAGGATGGTGATATTATCGACGTTTTGTGTGATACTGATTGCATTGCCCATCACGGTGGCGAATGGATCGTAAACCAGTTTCAGACCCTTGATGGTGATATGCTGCGCCCCGTACAAATCAACGATCCAGGGATTAGTAGTCGGTGAGTAAGTCAGAACCACGTCCGCGCCACTATTGTCGGGATGCGGCTCGAACGTGATGGTATTGGTGGTGCTGACGCCGCCTATCAGGGGAATCGAGACCTGCTCAGTATACGTCCCCGCCTTCACCTGGAAGGTCACCGCCCCGGAGACGCCGCTGGCCTCCAGGTCGCTCACTGCCTCCCCAAAGGTTGCGTAGTCGTCCGTGACATCGGGGCCTATCACCAGCACGCCCTCCAGGCCTGCCGTCAGCGCCTGCACCGTCGGCCAGAAGCCCCCGTCGAGCTCGTAGCTGGTACTGGACAGACCGATCCCCCCGGCGGGGATACCCACCGTGCCCGAGAGCTGGTAACTGGTAGAGCTGGAGACACCGCCTCCGCCCCCGATCACCGCTGTCGGGATATCGTATTGGGCCAGTATTAGCCCCGGCAGGGCCAGGCCCAGGATCATGGTTGCTGAAATAATATTTCGTAGGTCACGCTTCATAGGATCTACTCTCTAATTTTCATAAGCGGCCATTGAATAATGCTTCTCTTAATATCTCCACACCTTGACTATGGCAGGGGCTGGTCCACGGTGTACTTGATCCGCGCACTCCGGATGTAGACGTCATTTGTTTGGAAGGTTGCTCCTTGCCACTCGTAGGGGGGAACCTCCCAGGTCGCCTTGATGTAGTACGCCTTCCACCTGTTTTGTACTGGCCCGTTATATGCAATGACAGCAGCGCTGTCCGTTTTTATCCCCAAGTCAAAGCCATTCAACTGGCCGATCTGCCACCACATACCGTTATCCGTATATGCCCTGAGTTCCATCACCATGTTCCCCTGGGCGGTATCGCCCACGGTAGCCTGGAACTGGGTGACGAGTGCCCCGTGGGGCAGATGCACCGGGGCCATAAACGTAACATATTGATTGGCGGCATCGCTGTACGTAGCGAAATCGGTTCTCACAGGGTTGTTGGGTGAATCGAAGTCCATGTGCGGGATGGAGTACCACCGCTCGATAGGTGTTGCCAGCATAAGCGTGTCAGCCTTAACGGTTCCCACCACGTCCAGACTGAACATGGGTAGGGTTGTACCGATGCCCACGCGGCCGTCCGACCTGATCGAAAATCGGTTATAACGGTTGATCCCGTCAAATTGCTGAATCGTAAAATTGTTCTGCCGTGATGTGATACTTCGGTGCAGCAGGCCCCAACTCTTTTTGTCCGTAGCCGATTCGAGCCACAATCCGGCATAGTTGTAGGTGCCGCCGCCGCCCGAAAGGAGAGCCAATGTGCTGGTATCCGAGTAGACATGTAGCGGATACTCGGGTGTCATGGTGCCGATTCCCACAGTACCCAAATCTGTCAGTACTACGGCCTTGGTGATATCTGCTGTACCGGCAACGTTTATACCCAGCCGGCCTCGAGATTCCAGCTCATTCCATGAACCATACACGCTGGCCGATGCGACAGCATAGGGCACTGCCGTCAGCTTTGTACGGGGCTGCTGGGTCTCCCAGGCGGAACCGGTCCATACCTCGATCTGAAGCCAGTAAGGGAGATCGAACGGCGCAGCATCGCCGCCGTAAAAAGTGGGATTGATCCCCAGCTCCACCGAGAATATCCCGTCCTCCACCCATACGGCGTTGCCGTTTCCCTGGCTGTGCTCCTCCGACCAATTTTCGATGCCGCCGGTCTCCGTGGTGAACAGGCGGAAGATCATTTCGTAGTTGTTGGTTGCAACCAGGTCGCCATTGCTGTCCCTTAGAACTCCCTGGTAGGTGATGGTTCGGGGAACGATGGCCCAGCTGAGCTGCGCCAGTGCAATCAATAGAATGGTAACAGTTAAAAATGACCGCTTCATGTCAACTCCCTTTCGTGATGGAAATGGTGTGATGGGTGTGGCCGAATCTGGATCGTTCGGCTGAATTCTTTTAATGGGATTCATAAACGCCAACCGTTTCCCGCTTATGGATTACGGGAAGTCCGGTGGCATGCCGATGCGCGGCGGCTCGTAAGGTGTTCCCTCCTCACCCTGGGTGAGAATATAGTAGGCTCCGCCCCCGCCGATAACCACCGCCGCGGCCCATAGCAGGCTCTTGCCCCGTTTCTTCCTGGGCCGGGCTTCCGCCCGCGCCGGACGTTCCTCTTCCTCCGGCTCAGGCCGGGTGGCAACCTCTTCCAGCGTGCGACTGGGCGGCTGCTCCCGTAGCTGCTCGATCAGCTCATCGGGGTGCACCAGTCCCACCAGCTCCCAGGAAATGCGCTCGATCTCGGCGATCAGACCGTCGATCTCACCCCGGTAATCCCGGGTCATGGTGTTCTCGATGGCCCCCGAAGCCACATCGATGGTCCGCAGATCCACCGTATAGGTCGAACCGATCTTCCCGATAGACCC
>CP070656.1:1534940-1547850 GCA_020355065.1 Fidelibacterota bacterium
ACTTCCTCACGGTGTCCAACCTGTTGAACGTAGTCCAGCAGACCTCGATCAATGCCATCATTGCGGTGGGCATGACTTTCGTCATCATCAGTGCCGGGATCGATCTGTCCGTGGGATCTATAGTGGCTTTTTCCGGGGTGGTACTTGCTAGCGTCCTACAAACAGCAGTACCAGTACCCCTGGCGCTGGTGGCCGGCCTTGCAGTAGGCACCCTGTTCGGCCTGACCAACGGTGTTCTCATCACCTATGGCAAACTGCCTCCATTCATCTCAACCCTGGGGATGATGTCTGTCGCACGCGGAGCAGCCCTGCTTTATACCAGTGGCAGACCGATCTCAGGCTTTGAGCCAAGTTTCCGCTTTCTGGCCACCGGAGAAATCCTGTTCATCCCGGTTCCGGTGGTAATCATGGTCTTGGTATATCTGGCAGCCCATGTAGTTCTCACACGCACCAAACTGGGCCGGTACACGTATGCCATCGGCGGCAACGAGGAGGCTGCGCTGCTCTCCGGCGTGAACGTGAAATTGTACAAGACGATGGTGTACGGTTTGTCGGGCATGCTGAGCGGATTGGCGGCTATCATTCTGACGGCCCGCTTGAATTCGGCTCAGCCCATCGCCGGCATGATGTACGAACTGGACGCCATCGCCGCCACGGTCATCGGAGGTACCAGCCTGATGGGTGGCGAAGGGAGGGTGGTCGGTACTTTGATCGGTGCGCTCATCATGGGCGTACTCCGGAACGGACTGAATCTGTTGGGAGTATCGTCATTCGTCCAGCAGACGGTCATCGGCTCCGTCATCATCCTGGCAGTGCTCATGGATATGGCGCTAAAGAAACACCGCCGATAAAGCGGAGGAAAGTTCATGAAGAATATCTCCATGCCGTTACTCATTGTTCTTACCGGATCTATCTTGCTGGGCATCTCTGGCTGTCAGCGAGGTGACCAAGGCACCAAGACCGACCAACCGGTAATCGCGCTGGTGATGAAAACCCTGAACAATCCCTTTTTCATCGATATGCAGAAGGGTGCGCGGGCAGCCGCGGACAGCTTTGGAGTAGAGCTGCTGGTACAGGCTGCGGAGCGCGAGGTGGATGTCGAAAAACAGATGCAGATCGTGGAGAACCTTATTCAGCGCAAGGTAGCCGCCCTGTGCATCACTCCCAGCGGATCCAAGGAGATCGTCCCGGCGATCGTCAAAGCCAATGAACGTAATATTCCCGTACTAATTGTGGACACCCGGGTTGATGAGGCCACTCTGACTGCAGCCGGAGGGAAGATCGCCACCTTTATTGGTTCGGATAATTATGAAGGGGGTCGGATCGCCGGATTGTATCTGGCTGAAAAGTTAGGGAACCGTGGAAAGGTCGCCGTGCTGGAGGGAATTCCGGGACATGAGACCGGTGATGCCCGGCTCAGCGGATTCCATGACGTGCTGGCGCAATTTTCTGATATGGAGATCGTGGCATCGCAGACCGCGAATTGGGAAAGAGACCAGGGCTTCAACGTTTTCCAGAATATTCTGCAGTCCCATCCCGAAGTTCAGGCCTTGTTCGCATGTAGCGATCTCATGGCACTGGGAGCCATCGAGGCCATCGCCGCAGCTGGTCGAACGGGTGAAATAATCGTGGTAGGTTTCGATGCCATCGTGGATGCCCGGGGTGCGATTGCAGAAAACACCATGAGTGGATCAGTAGCCCAGCACCCATATGATATGGGCTGGATCGCCGTAGAAAGTGCACAGCGACTGATCGCTGGTGGACAGGTAGCCGAGTACATCCCCGTGAAAATCGAGCTGATCACCAGGGAGAATCTGGAATAAGGCTTCATCACTGGCGGGCCAGATGATTTCGGATACCATAGATATACAACAATACTATAGAGCCTGAAGATGAATAAAAAGAAGATTGTAGCAGGATTGATCGGTGCCGGCCGCATCGGCAAGATGCATGCCCACAATATTATCACCTATTTACCTGACGTATTCCTGAAAGCTGTGGCGGACTGTAAACCGGACAAACCGTGGGTCGATTCACTTGGGATACCGGTATGCGCCGATCATTGTGGCCAAATCCTGGATGATCCCGACATTGAAGCTGTAGTGATCACCACCCCATCTGCGACCCACGTGGAGATGATTACGCTCGCAGCAATGGCTGGCAAGCAGATCTTCTGCGAGAAGCCGATCGCATTCGAGGCGGACAACGTGGCCCAAGCCACTTCAGCCGCAAACGAAGCCGGAGTGATGCTGCAGGTAGGCTTCAACCGCCGGTTCGATCCCGATTTCCGGGCAGTGCAGGAAGCGGTAACGGCGGGGAAGGTCGGGACCCCTCACATCATCCGCATCACCAACCGCGATCCCATCAGGCCATCCCTGGACTTTATTCCCGATTCAGGTGGCCTGTTCATGGACTTCAGCATCCATGATTTTGATATGGTTCGTTTTCTGAGCGGTAGTGAGGTGGTCCAGGTGTACGCGGCTGGCAGTGTATTGATCGATCCGGAGATCGAAAGGTTGGGTGACATCGACACAGCCCTCATAACGCTTCGCTTGGCCAGCGGCACGCTCTGTATTATCGATCTCAGCCGGGAAACGGGGTACGGGTATGATCAGCAGGTGGAGGTCTTCGGCTCGAAAGGGAGCATCAGCGCATTTAATACCACACCGACGCGGACAGTGCTCAGTACAGATGAGGGGGTTTACTCCGACAAACCACATTACTCCTTCGTTGAGCGATATGAGGCGGCGTTCGTGGAGGAAATGCGGGCCTTCTTCGCTTGCGTAAGGAACGGGTCTTCACCCCTAGTATCGGGAGAGGACGCACAAATGGCAGTCAAGATCGCGCAAGCGGCCTTGGAATCCTATCAACAAAACAGACCGGTGGAGGTGGCATGATGCGTACGGTCATCCTGGGTGCCATCGGTGCAGGCAGAATTGGGAAATTGCATACCGAAAACATCCTCCAGATGCCCGGAGTCCGGATGAAACTCATGGCGGATCCCTACATAGATGAGACCTGGGCAAGGGGCCGGAGCTTGGCGGTAACTACAGAGCCTGAAGCCGTGTTCGCTGACAAGGAGATCGAAGCCGTCTTGATCTTCTCCCCCTCCACCCTGCATGCGGACCAGATCATCACGGCCGCGGAGAACGGAAAACATATCTTCTGCGAGAAGCCCATTGCCCTTGATCCAGACCGGATACGGCAAGCCTTGGACGCGGTAGCGAAAGCCAAGGTAAAGCTGCAGATCGGCTTCAATCGCCGCTTCGATCCCGAATTCTGTCGTCTGCGAGAAGCGGTGAGCTCCGGCGAGATCGGGCGTCTGTACCAGATCAAGATCACCGCCCGGGACCCGGCGCTACCCTCCATCGACTATGTGAAAACCTCGGGTGGAATGTTCCTGGATATGACCATCCACGATTTTGATATGGTACGATACCTGTCAGGTAGTGAAGTGGAAGAAGTGTTTGCCGCCGGAGCGGCGATGATTGATCGGACCATTGGCGAAGCTGGAGATATAGATACGGCCATCACGACGTTGAAATTGACAAACGGCGCCTTGGCCGTGATCGACAACAGCCGCCAGGCAGTCTATGGCTATGACCAGCGGATCGAAGTGTTCGGCTCCAAAGGCAGCATGCAAGCGTGCAACCGCACTCCTACCAGAACGGTAAGCACGACAGCCGAGGGTGTAATCACGGATAAGCCCCTCTATTTCTTTCTGGAGCGTTACCAGGAATCCTTCCGGGTAGAAATGGAGGAGTTCGTGGCTGCTCTGCGTGAGAAGCGCGATCCCGCCGTCGGCGGAATTGATGGCTTGATATCCACCTTGATCGGAATCGCCGCCAAGGAATCCATGGAGCGGGGCGAACCGGTCCGTGTGAACCAGGGATAGACACAGCCGATTTTTCGTGGCAATGCTTTTATCCTAATCAACAAATCAGGAATTCGCATGAACCAGGTATTTCGATTCTTTGCAGTGAGTGAAGACAAACCCCTGCTGGAAGACAGGCAGGAAGTCGATCACTTATACCGGCGGTACCGCCTGTACGTGATGCTGGCAATCACGATCGGCTATGGCATCGCCTATACCTGCCGACTGGGACTGTCGGTGGTTAAGAAGCCGCTCATCGACGGCGGCATCATGTCCGCTTACGATCTGGGCGTCATCGGATCGGGTCTGCTGTATGGATATGCTCTCGGCAAGCTAACCAATGGTTTCCTGGCCGACCATGCCAATCTGAAGCGGTTCTTTGCCACAGGAGTTCTGGTTTCGGCCCTCATCAATATTGCCATGGGCCGCTCCGACCTGCTGTGGGTCTGGGTTGGTCTGTGGGCGCTGAACGGGTGGTTCCAGGGATTTGGTGCACCGACGGGCGCCGTTACACTCGCCAACTGGTTCAGTACCCGGGAGCGGGGCAGGATGTATGGTCTCTGGAGTACGGGACACGCCATCGGAGAAGGGCTCACATTTGTGGGCTCGGCGGCCCTGGTGAGCTTCTTCGGATGGCAGGCTGGATTCTGGGGACCGGGGATCATGTGCATCTTTGTTGCCGGCGCGATCTATTTGACGATGAAGGACCGGCCCACCAGTCTGGGATTGCCCACCATAGCCGATTGGAAGAATGATCATGGGGTGCCGATTACCGACCATGAAGGTCAGCCACTCAAGACCGGGAAAGCCCAGGCCTTGATCCTGAAAATGCCGGCCATCTGGATCCTAGGCCTGGCCAGCGCGACCATGTACATGACCCGCTACGCCATCAACAGCTGGGGATTCCTGTATCTACAGGAAGCGAAAGGCTATTCACTGGTTGAGGCGGGGGGTATTCTGGGACTGAATACTCTGGCCGGTATTGTCGGCTGTGTAGCCTACGGTTTCATCTCCGATAATCTGTTTCGAGCCCGGCGTCCTCCGGTTACTCTGTTGTTCGGCATAGTTGAGATCATAGCCCTGTTCGTTATCTTTTTCAGTCCGCCGGGAAATCCCGTGCTCCTGACCGCTGCCTTCGTGGTCTATGGATTCACCTTGAGCGGGCTTCTGGCGGCGCTCGGGGGTCTGTTCGCCATCGACATCGTTCCAAAGAAAGCTGCCGGAGCGGTAATGGGCTTCATCGGGGTGTTCAGTTACGTGGGCGCAGGCATCCAGGACCAGATCAGCGGACTGCTCATTGAGCAGGGAACCACTATTCTGGAAGGGGTACGCCATTATGACTTCAGCGCCGCCGTGGCCTACTGGATCGGGAGTTCGGTGATTTCTCTGATCCTGGCTGCTACACTGTGGCGCGCCAAGGTCAGCGATTAGGAAGGATAGGGATTCCAGATGGCAGAGAGCTCGGTGTTTTACGACATTATTATCTTCGGCAACTACACCAAGGATACCATTGTCTCAGCTGGGGGAACGCGGTTCGTTGACGGTGGTGGATTCAATTACGGCGCCCACGCCGCCGCTGCATTAGGACTCAAAGTAGCGGCGGTTACCCGGCTGGCTCGGGAGGACTTCCATGTCGTCCGACAGTTGGAGCGCCAGGGAATAGACGTATTCCCCCGGACAACCCCCACCTCCACACATATGCGGTTGGAGTATCCCACTGACAACGTGGATGAACGGATACTTACTTGTACCAAATCCGCCGGACCGTATAGTCTGGACCAGTTTGAAGGTTTGAAGGCAAAAGCGATACTGATCAACGCTTCGATACGAGAAGAAGTACCCCCGGAGGTTGTGGAGGGATTGCGAAAGTGGGACTGCTTGCTGGTGGCAGATGCACAGGGATTCGTCCGGATTACCGCTCCGGACCACCGGCTGATCTATGGAAATTGGCCGGAAAAGGAACGGGTGCTGTCTCGACTGGACGTATTGAAGGCAGATGCCGTGGAAGCGGAATTTCTCACCGGGAAATCGGATATCCGCAAGGCCGCGAAAAGACTGGCGGATTGGGGTCCCCGGGAAATCGTACTCACCCATCGGGAGGGAATTCTGGTCTATGCTGAAGATCAGTATCATGAGGCCGCGTTCCACGTAAAGAAACTGGTAGGCCGCAGCGGCCGGGGTGATACCTGCATCGCCTCTTACATGGCTAAACGCTTGACTGAACCTCCTGAAGAGGCTATCCTATGGTCGGCGGCTCTTACCAGTCTAAAAATGGAAGCCGAGGGGCCTTATCGGGGGAACATATCTGATGTCCAGAGGCTCATGGAGCAGATGTACCGGTCGTGAATCTATTCATTTCCCATTGTTTCTCTGCAGTCCGAAATACGGGCCGGTTCCAGTATCCATAGCTGTTCAACCTTATCAAGGAGGAGGTAGGAAATGAGCACGAGAGGTTTTCACACAATCCTGCGACTTGCTGCCTTGATGATTATATGCTCTACGCATTGTGCAGGACCAGCCAAGCCCGACCTGGTCTTTATCGCCGCTGCCGATTGGCGCTACAAGGCCACGGAGGATTATCACACGCCGGCCTACTTCATGGGTGCCCTTCAGTCCATTGTAGAAGTTGGCAAGGGTGCCTTCATGGTCAGCCCCGGGGATGTAGAGCCCATAGATGCCTCCCGCGAACTGATCTCACAGGTGCTTGGTGAAGAGTACATATGGTACCCGGTGGCCGGTAATCACGAGTTGGATTCAGCGGCATATATGGAATCCCTGCGAACAATGAACGCGGGAGGGAATACACTGCCTGGGGTGGTGCGCGTCGGGCCGCCCGGGTCGGAAGAGACGACCTATTCCTTTGAGTGGGGCAACTGTCATTTTGTGGTGTTGAATCAATACTTTGATGGCCATTCGGATGTGGGCACTGACGGTGATGTCGTCCCGGAGCTGCTGGAATGGCTTAGGCGTGACCTTTCCGAGAATGAAAAGCGGCACATTTTCGTCATTGGTCATGAACCCTTGATCTCAATACCGGATATGGAAACCGGGCGTATCAGACACGAGGATGATTCGCTGAACAAGTATGTCAAGAATATGCACCGCTTTCACCAGCTCATGCTGGAGTACGGCACCACAGCGTACCTGTGCGGGCATACGCACAACACATCCATCGCCAAGATCAATGGGATCTGGCAGATCGATGTGGGACATGCCCGGGGCATTGAAGATCCGTTCCCGGCCCTACTATACAAGGAAACCAGCAACAGGATACCGGCAGAGGCGACAGAGCCTGAAGCGATCGAAAGCGGTTTGAGAGCCTATTTCGAGCCTCGGAAGTATGCGATCAAGAAAGTCTTGTACTATGCCGGTCTGACCAAGGGTATCTACTACAAGGAACTGCAGGATGAGCCGGCGTTTGAGGCACTGACCCATTTCTATGCCACAATTTCACAAAATCCATCCCAGTTGGATGAGTACTGTGACGTATTCTGGGAGAATAACAGGCTGACAGCGAGTTCATACACCAGGCTGGTTGTGGATGACGCGCAGGTGACGGTGGAAGTATATCGGAATGATGCAGTGGGTGGAGAATATTCGCTGGTCCTGACGGAGGTGCTCGATTGATGCTTTCTCGTTGGTTTTGCGTTCCTCAATGCACCGGGTGAAGCCTGCCATGCGACAGACGAAATTCCTGGCGATTTTCATACCGTGGATAGCCGTAATGTGCCTTCACTGCTCGGGTGGAACGCCGGAAGTATATGTATTCAAGTACAGCAATTCACAACCAGCGCAGCATCCCCGCAGCAGGTCGATGGTTTTCTTCAAGGAAGAAGTAGAGAAACGCACAAACGGCAGGATTAAGGTCGAGCTTTATTTCTCAGCTGTTCTCGGGACGGAGTTCGAAGTTCAGGATATGGTCGCCACCAGAGCCCTGCAGGGTACTCGCGGCGGTGGATTTATCCATGCGAATAAGAAATACTATATCTTTATGTTGCCGTTTTTGGTCGAGGATTGGGATCAAGCGGTAAAACTGATCACCAGCGAATTCACCAGGAAAATTAATGAAGAAGCAAAGGTGAATGGCTACCATATACCGGCTTGTGGAATTTCACAGGGATTTAGAGCGCATACCAACAGCGTCAGACCCATTGAGATGCCTGCTGACCTGAAAGGCTTGAAGATGCGGGTGCCGCAACAAGAGGTTTTTGTCATTAATGCGCGGACACTGGGTATCAATCCCCAGGAACTCCCCTACAGCGAAGTCTATATGGCTTTGAAAACCGGCGTAGTCGATGGTCAGGATAATGCCGTATCGAATATCTGGGATTATAAGGTATATGAGGTTCAGAAATATCTCACAATCAGCAGATATGCGACTGGTCCGGATCCGTTTATGGTCAACCTGGAGTGGTACAATAGTCTGCCCGATGATCTCAAGGAGATATTTGATAAGGTCGCCATGGAAACGATGAGATACAGTGATCAGCTGAACCGGGAGAAGGAAGCAGAATACATAAAACTGCTCTCGGAAAAACTTCAAACTAATTTTGTAACACCAGAAAATCGAGAGAAATTCCGTAAAGCGACGAAACCGGTATATCAATACTTCGTTGATAAGGGATATTTCACCTGGGATGATATTAATCAAGCACGGGCCAGTGCTGATTAATGATTTGCATGTCACCGGTTGGTCCTGTGCCTTCTTTCCCATCAGAGGCTAATACCAGTGCTTCATAATGGTTATCATGGGAGATAACCAGAATGTGGATGGAATGAACATGAGGCGGCTCGATCGGATTGAGCACGCGCTCACACGCATACTGGAAGGAATCATAGTCCTGTGCTTTGTTGGCATCTTCATTCTGATTGTAGCATTGGTTATTCTCCGGTATGGATTCAATGCAACTATCATTGGAGGAAATGAGCTTGTTGTAATTCTATTCATCTATACCTCAGCTCTGGGGGCGGCAATTATCGTTGGCAAGAAGGAACACATTGCCATTACCTGGTTTGTCGACAAGCTGCCAGGTACTGCCCGAAAAGCAGTCGATATCATCAACTTCCTGTCCATAGCATTCCTTAATACTGTAATGATCATATTCAGTTTTCACTGGATCAACACGACTGGGAATTACCTGACTGCCGTGTTGAGGATCCCGCAGCTGTATGCCCAAATCATAGTCCCCATTGGGTGTGGAGTGGCGGTTCTGTATTGCCTTTACCGGATACTCTTAATAGTACACCCTAGAGAAATATAAGATCAACCGGATATGGAAATTCTGCTCGTAAGTCTGGTGATATTTCTGGTACTGGGGATACCTATTGCGTATGCCCTGGGCCTATCAACGTTCAGTTATTTTCTCATTTCACATCCTGAACTCCTGCAGATATTACCCCAACGATTCTTCTCAGGATTGAATGTCTATGCCTTGATTGCGCTCCCCTTGTTTATACTCATGGGCCTGCTGATGAATAAGAGCGGGATCACGGCCCGTCTGATTGACTTCAGTCTCCTTTTTGTCGGTAGATTCCGAGGGGGTCTGGGACTAGTCAATGTCTTCGCCAGTATGATCTTCGGGGGGATATCCGGATCTTCGGCCTCGGATACAGCATCGATCGGGGCCGTCCTCATCCCCGAAATGGAGAGAAGGGGATATCAGACAAGATTTGCCGCCGGGATAACTGTAGCGTCATCCACTATGGGTATGATCATCCCGCCCAGCATTCCTATGGTCCTGTACGCCATTATTGCTGAAGAATCTGTTGGGAAACTCTTCCTGGGTGGGCTAATTCCCGGATTGATGATTGGAGTGTTTCAGCTCGGGATCACCCTGGGGATTTCCGCATGGAAAAAGTACCCCAAAGAGGAGGTCAGCCTAAGTCTGCAAAACATAGCCCACCAGACGAGACGATCAATTCTTGCTCTTATTATGCCAGTGTTCGTGGTTGGGGCCGTGGTCTTTGGGATTGCTACGGCTACCGAATCAGCGGCCATTGGAGCGCTTTATGCTTTTGCCATCGGTGTACTTTTTCTGGGAATCGTCAACCTGAAAGATTACCTGTCGAATTCTGTTCCAGAATGTTTCCATTCAGCCATTATGACCAGTGCAAAGATCATGATAGTTATCGCTCTCTCGCAGCTATATGTCTGGGTGCTCGCACTCGAGAGAATACCGCAGATAGTCACGGGCTTTGTGGTAGCTCAGGGTTTTCCGCCTGTCATTATGCTCCTATTCATCGTCTTGATCATATTGATAGCAGGGACCTTTATTGATGTCAGCCCTGCCATTATGCTGCTTACTCCAGTATTTCTGCCTGCCTGCGTTGCCGTTGGGATCTCGCCCGTACAGTTTGGCGCGATTCTCATCTCGGGATTGGCTGTAGGAGCTGTCACACCTCCTGTTGGTACGTGTATAAATGTTGCCTCAGCGATCTCAGAATTGGGCATTGGATCTGTTTTTCGGGGGGCTACTCCGTTCCTGGCTGCAAATGTCCTGACATTGATCTTGATCTGCATATTTCCTCAACTGACGTTGTGGGTGCCCTCATTATTTTCACAGTGATAGTGCGATGACCATTTTCAAGATTGTGCTTCTGCATGAGGCGGTATGAAGAAGAAATCTCAGGGCACAGATACTTAAAGGAGATCAATCATGAAAAAAGTAGGATTTGTCGGTCTGGGTGATATGGGCATAGGGATGGCTGGAAACATTCTAAAACATCGATTTGAACTGACCGGGTATGACCTACGGGAAGAACGACTGCAAGAGCTAGCTCGTTTAGGAGGAAAGCCGGCGGCTGATTGCCGGGAAGTTGCTGAAAACTCGGATATTGTCTTTATAATGGTACTCAATGGGCAACAGGTCAAAGAAGTAGTTCTTGGAGAATCAGGCTTATTGGCAGGACTTAAGCCAGGAGCGACAATAGTTGTCACGGCAACCATTCATCCCGCAGAGGTGAGAGATCTGCAAGGACCGACGGCTAAGAAGGGCATAAATCTCATCGATAGCCCGGTAAGCGGTGGAAAATCGGGCGCCGACAATGGAACCCTCACTCTGATGGCCGCAGGACCAAAAGCGGTCTTCGAGGATACAAAAACGGTTCTGGAGGCAGTGGGTCAAAACATATATCACGTTGGTGAAGAGATCGGAATGGGACAGACTGTCAAGGCAGCGCTGCAAACGCTCATCGGTGCAAGCTTCACGGCCATCTTCGAGTCGCTTGTGCTGGGTGTAAAGGCGGGGATTAAAGCCGAAGTGCTGTATGAAGTAATTGGTGCCAGCGGAGTGAGTAGTCCCTTATTCAAAAACGCAGCGAATCTCATAATGGAGCGGAGATTCAAGGGTACGGGAAGTCATATCGGCACCATGTACAAAGACCTGGGAATTTCGATGAATATGGCTAAGGAAAACGGGGTCGCCATGTTCACAGCCAGTGCCGCGTATGAATTGTTCCGGGCGGGAATGTCGCTATATCCGGATGAAGATAACTGGTCCATAATAAAGTTGCTGGAGCAGATCGCCGGCACGGAAGTCAGGAAACAAACATAAGGTATCCAAACAATGAAACTTGGCGTAATTACCGACGGTATCAGTACAGACCTTGAGTATGCTCTCAAGGTGATGAATGAGACCGGGATCGAGTATGCGGAATTACAGTTCGTCTGGGATAAGGAAATTGGTGACCAGACGGAAGAAGAGATTCAAAGAATCAAGAACCTAGTCGCACAGTACAACGTGCAAGTACCCATTATCACTCGTCACAACTTCGCCGGGCTGCCGGTGATGACGACCGAGCCCGGTGACGAATCTTTCCAAAAGCACATGGCAGGTCTGAAGCGGTGTATCCATATCGCAAAAGAGCTGGGAACCGACCTGGTTCGAGTGATGAGCTGCCGGAAAGAGATGATCATTTTCGGCTCCAATGGGGCTGAAAAGTGGGTGGCCAGTACAGGTGCTTGGGAGAGACTGCTCAAACTCATGGACGCTCCAGTCAAGTTGGCCGAAGATGAAGGCATTACCCTGGCTGTTGAAACCGGGAATAATGCTATGATTACATCAGGGTGGTTGGGGAGGAAGCTGATAGATGACTTAGGGACGGAACATCTCAAAATAATCTGGGACATCCCCAACACGTTATATTGTACCGATATACCCTACCCTGATGCTTACGAGGAGATCAGGGACTACATCGCCCATATCCATATCAAGGATTGTCAGGCGAATATATCACGGGCCATGGTCCGCTTCTGCCCGCTAGGGGAGGGCGACATGGCGCCGTACCTGGAAAACATCGCTTCAGCACTCAGAAATGATGGATACCAGGGTGTAGTCTCATTAGAAAGTGTCTACAGACCTGATAATGGGACCTTTGAAGATGGATACAGAGAGTGTCTACCCGTATTTAAGGATCTATTCGGAGATTAATACTGGAGGCGATGTCTTCGTCACCCATTGGATGGCACCAGAGCAGAGCCAAGTCCATCGTGATAGTACTGCTCATGAAGGGAACTGCACCATGCAACTTTGTCGACTGAAGAAAATGGCATAGTCCGTCTGTGACAAAACGAGTCTACAACATGACCAACCACGCGACAATCAGCTCTATTTGGCTGTACAAGTCTAGACTCGCCCAAACGCAAAACACACCCTTTTCACCACGGAAAAGAGGGCATTTCGTCACTAGCGGGGGTAGGATTGGCTTATCCTCCTGACGGCGGAACGCCTCTACTCCGTTTGCTTACGTTCACTCCGTGGTCGAATAAAAGGTTCTAATCCAGCACCCCCATAGCAAAATCCCCGATACCTGATGGCATCGGGGACTTGACAGTAGCGGGGGTAGGATTGTTTCGCTGCGCTCAACGGTCTCCACTCCCTTCGGTCGCTCCGGCTCGAACCAATAAGCCCGATCTCTTTACCCCCATAAAAGCAAATGGCCCCAAAAGGGGCCATTTTACTTTTGTAGCGGGGGTAGGATTCGAACCTACGACCTTCGGGTTATGAGCCCGACGAGCTACCGGACTGCTCCACCCCG
>CP070656.1:1547950-1553674 GCA_020355065.1 Fidelibacterota bacterium
GCTGGAAAAGAACCAGCCGCTGATGAGCAGGAACACCACCAGCGTGATCTAGGCCACCGGGCTGTTGAAGTAGGACCCGATCTCCTTGCGGAAGATGATCCCCAAATGGCGGGCTGTCAGGGCAAGCTGATCACGCATGGGCACCCCCTTCCTCCACGGTGAGGCTGCGGAAGACATCCTCCAGCCGGGCTTGGCGGCGGGACATCTCCAGCACGATCCAGCCCGCTTCCACCGCGTAGCCGAAGATCTGCTCCCGCAGGTCCTGGCCGGTCGGATACTCCAACTCCAAACGCCCCAGACCGTCTTCGATCTTCTGCTCCCGGACGGTGATCTCCGGGAACTTGGCACCCAGCCCCTGAATGGATTTCTTGGTGGCCTTCTTCACTTCCAGACTTAACTGGGCTTTCCCTTCGAAACCGGCCATAAGATCCGTCGTGGTGCCATCGGCTACCACCTGGCCCTTGTTCAGGATAACCATGCGGTCAGCCACCGCCTGGACCTCCTGCAGGATATGGGTGGACATGATCACCGTCTTCTCTTTGCCTACCTCTTGGATAAGAGCCCGGATTTCGGCGATCTGGTTGGGATCCAGCCCCGCCGTGGGCTCGTCCATGAGCAGAATCTCCGGATCGTGGATCATGGCCATGGCCAGTCCGACTCGCTGCCGGTAGCCCTTCGAAAGCTCACCCACGTTGCGGTGCAGAACCTCCCGAATGCCGCACGATTCCATCACCCGGCCCAGGGCTTCCTTGAACCGTCGGCCTGTAATCCCGCGGGCACTGGCCACAAAGACCAGCAGGTCATACACGGGCATCTCGCTGTACAGGGGATTCAATTCCGGCAAATATCCGATCTTGGAGCGCAGCTCCGTGGAATGCTCGGCAATGTTCAGGTCATCGACGTATACCGACCCCTCGGTAGGCGTCAGATAAGTGGTGATGATCCGCATGGTGGTGGTCTTACCGGCACCGTTCGGCCCCAGAAAACCCAGGATCTCACCATCCTGCACCGTGAAATCCACACCCTTGATGGCGCAGACATCACCGTAATACTTGGTTAGATTCTCGACACGAATCACCTCGTGCTCCTTACGCTATTCGTCCTCGATCAATGGTTCTTGGTTACGCAGCAGGTACTGCTAGGACTAAAAATGCCTTGCGACATTCAAGGTTCCAAAAAACCGCGCCAAACTTAAAAACTTTACCCCTGGCGGGCAAACCGCGATTTCCTTTCACCGACCCGCTTCCCGCACCATCACCTGTGTGAGCATTTCCCGCTGGAGAATCACTCCAAATCTGGCGAACTTCTGTCCATGCTTTACCGGCTAGGTATATGAGAGTCGCGGCGCCGTAGCGCCTATCGTTTCTGTTCATGACCTCCCATCCGGCAACCGTCCTGGTCTTGAATCCCGGCTCCACATCCACTCAGATTGCTCTGTTCACCCAGGATGCGGAACTCTGGCGCGAAGAGCTCCTCCACGAACCCGCTGAACTCGACCGCCAGGTCATCCGGCAGCTGGATCTGCGCTGGATGGCAGTCGAATCCCATCTGCAGCGCGTCCCTTCTGATAGCCTGGCAGCGGTCGTTGGCCGCGGCGGCCCCCTGAAACCACTCCCGGGCGGAACCTATGCCGTCAATGAGCCCATGCTCGCCGACCTCAGCTCCGCACGCTTCGCCAACCACGCCTCCAACCTCGGCGCCCTCCTGGCCGACAGAGTAGCCCAACGGTACGGCATTCCGGCCTACGTCGTCGATCCGGTCACCACCGACGAATTCGAGCCCGTCGCCCGCCTATCCGGAGTACCCGAATTCGAGCGCCGCTGCCGCAGCCATGCCCTCAACATCAAGGCCGTCGCCCGTCAGGTGGCCGATCAATTGGAACGTCCCCTTGAGCAAACCAACTTCATCGTAGCTCATCTTGGGGGTGGCATTTCCGTTACCGCTCTCCGGAGCGGCCGTATCGTGGACGTCAACGACGCTCTCCTGGGCATGGGTCCCTTCTCACCCGAGCGCGCCGGCGCTCTGCCCCTCGAAGGACTGCTCGGACTGGCCTTCAGCGGCGACTTTACCTTCGATGAACTCAGCCATAAACTGAGCCGCCAGTCCGGACTCATGGGCTATATCGGTACCAACGACTTGGGCGAGGTCCTGAAACTCGTCGATGGTGGCAGCGAGCAGGCCGCCGTGGCCTATCAGGCCATGATCTACCAGATCGCCAAGGAGATCGGCGCCATGGCAGCCGTCCTGAAAGGCCAGGTCGACGCTGTTATTCTAACCGGCGGCATGGCCCGGTCCACCCGACTCGTCGAGGAATTGAGTACCCGGATTGACTTCCTAGGCCCGGTGACGACTATACCCGGCTCCCTGGAACTGGAGGCCCTCGCCCAGGGCGCCTGGCGCGTGATCAACGGCGAGGAGACCGTGAGAGAATATGTCTGAGCCTATCACTTCCTTCGATGCCCTCTACCAGCGGCTGGAAAAGATCCCGCCCTTGGCCATCGCTGTGGCCTCGCCGGAAGACGAATCCGTCCTGACCGCCCTGGCCGATGCCGTGCAGCGTCAGTGGGTGCAACCCATCCTGGTCGGACAGCAGGATAAACTGGACCTCCTGCTGACCCGCCTCGAACTGGATCCTGGCCTCTTCACTATCGAAGATGCTCAGTCGGGGCAGGCGGCCGCCCAAGCGGTGGAACTGGTCCGCGCTGGTGACGCCAACCTCCTGATGAAAGGGAAAACACCCACCGCCGAACTCCTGCGGGCGGTGCTGAGCAAGGAGACCGGTCTCGTACGGCCGATCCCCCAAAATGCTGACGAGAACGAACCCGCCGTCGCACCCCGCATCCTGAGCCACGTCGCCGTGGTGGAATCCCCCCACTACCCCCGCCTCATGCTGGCCACCGATGGCGGTGTGAACATCGAGCAGACCCTCCCGGTCATGCGTGATATCCTCCACAATGCCCTGGAACTCAGCCACGCGCTGGATACCCGCGTCCCTCATGTGGCCGCCATGGCACTGGTGGAGAATGTTGCCGAGAAGCTGCCCGAAACCCGGCTGGCCCAGACCTTGGTCCAGGAGGCCGACCAGGGCCGCTTCGGGCGCTGCCGCGTCGAAGGACCCCTGCCCCTCGATGTGGCCCTCTCCGCGGAGGCGGCCACCTGCAAGGGCATCCCCTCCCGGATCGCCGGCCAGACCGATGTCTTCCTCGGACCCAGCATCACCACGACCAACTTCATCGTCAAGGCGCTCATGTCTATCGGAGGCGCCCGGGGTGGAGGCCTCGTTTTGGGCGCCACCGCTCCCATTGTGCTGCTCAGCCGCGCCGATTCCCCCGATACACGCCTGAATTCTATCGCCGTCGCTATAGCCGCCGTGATGCATTACAATAAGCACACCTCCTTCGGCAACAGCCCGCAGACCAGCCTGGACTTCGAATGAACGGCCTCTCCATTGACCGCTCCCCTGGGGCTGCCTGCCCGTATTGGGGGCTCCCATTATAAAGATTCCTATGACCTGAAAGGGTAATTCCCATGGATATTCGCAATCGTAAAGTTCTGATATTGGGCGGCTATGGTATGGTGGGCATGGCCGTGATCCGCAAGCTGGCCGAAGAGATGCCTGCCGAACTGATCGTGGCCTCCATGTGGGAGGACGAGGCCCGGGCCGCCGTCCGGCAGATCAAGCAGGAAGTGGACGGCGTCAAATGCACCCCCGTCTGGGGTAACATCTTCGTGCGCGACAGCCTCAAGGACCTGCCCCGGGATGAGGTGCTCAATAATCCGCAGAACCGCGCTCGCCTCATCGCCGATGTCATGGAGCCCCTGAACGACGAGATCATGGAGCATTCCACCCTCCATCAGATCATCTCCAAGCACCGTCCGCACATCATTATCGACTCGGTGAACTCCGCCTCCGGTCTAGCCTACCAGGACATCTACTACAGCTATTACATGGTAAGCAAGGAACTGGCCGCCGCCCGCCAGGAAACTACCCTGACCGAAGGGCTCCTCGCAGAAGCCGAGAAACTCATGGCCACCCTCTACACGCCCCAGATCATCCGCCACATCCAGATCCTCTACGCCAGCATGATCGCCAACGACACCAAGGTCTATATCAAGATCGGCACCAGCGGCACCGGTGGCATGGGTCTCAACATCCCCTATACCCACAGTGAGGAAAAACCGTCCCGCGTTCTCCTGTCCAAGTCCGCCATCGCCGGCGCCCATACCATGCTGCTGTTCCTCATGGGCCGCACTCCCGACGCTCCCATTACCAAGGAGATCAAACCGGCCGCCGCCCTCGCCTGGAAGACCATCGACGACGGGGAGATCAGGACACGGGGCCGCCCCATCGAACTGGTCGACTGCTCCCCCGATGAAGCCGTCCAACTCAACGGCACCTTCCGCTTTCAGGATGGCGGCCAGTGGCACTCACTGGGTAAAAATCTCGAAGGCGTATATGTGGACACCGGCGAGAACGGCACCTTCTCCCTGGGCGAATTCGAATGCATTACCACCATCGGGCAGATGGAGTACATCACCCCCGAGGAGATCGCTACCAACGTCATCCTCGAGATCAAGGGCGACAATACCGGCAGCGATATCATTAATGCCCTCGACAACGCTATCATGAGCCCCACCTACCGCGCCGGTTCCATGCGCGAACAGGCTCTCCAGCGCATGCGGACCCTGGCTGCCAAACACGGCGAGAGCAGTGTGGCCTTCGAGCTCCTGGGGCCTCCCCGCCTCTCCAAACTGCTCCACGAAGCCGATCTCCTGCGCCAGGTGTGTGGCTCCATCCGGGCCATCGTCGAAGCCGACGTCCAACAGCTCACCCGGGATCTCGAAACCCGCATTACGGAGCACCCCGATGTGCGCAGCAAGATCATCTCCATCGGCATTCCCATTCTCATGACCGATGGCCAACGACTCCTGCGGGGTCCCCATGTAGAGATTCCCTCGCCCATTGGCCGTACCGAAACCCCCGCTACCCCCAGCGATATCGACGCCTGGGCTAACGCTGGCTGGGTCGACCTCCGTGAATCCAACGTCGCCAAATGGCAGCACCGGGCCCGGGCCATACTGGAAGAAACCGCCCGCATACCCGCCGGTGAGACCAGCTCCCGCTTCGAACACGATGTGACCTACTGGTCCGTGGACGAACCGCTGAACGTGGGCAAAGCCGCCGCCTGGATCTTCGTCCACGAAGACAAAGGCCTGCGAGTCAAACGGTGACCCGGTGATAGGATCCCCGTTCCTTGAAAGAAATGGAAAGACGATCATGCGCAACAAAATCCTTCTGCTTCTTGGTCTGATGGCACTTCCCCTTATACTGCACAGCGGCGACCGCGTCACCGGCCGGCCCTTGGCTACCCGCTCCGAGGTCATCGCCCAGCACGGCATGGCCGCCACCAGCCACCCCTTGGCCACCCAGATCGCCCTGGATATCCTCAAGCAGGGCGGCAATGCCATCGATGCCGCCATCGCTGCCAACGCCGCCCTGGGACTCATGGAACCCACCGGCTGCGGGATCGGTGGTGATCTCTTCGCCATCGTCTGGGATGCCGAATCGAAAAAACTCCACGGCCTTAACGCCAGCGGCCGCTCTCCCCAAGCGCTCACCCTGGAGGTCTTCCAGGAACAGGGCCTGACCAGCGTCCCCCCCTACGGCCCCTTGCCCGTCTCCGTCCCCGGCGCTGTAGACGGCTGGTTCCAACTCCACGGCCA
>CP070656.1:1553774-1559658 GCA_020355065.1 Fidelibacterota bacterium
GCACCAGAACCAGCGAGGAGCACTCAACTTGGGTTCAGCCTATTCTTCCCTCCATTCATCAGATAGCTGACTGGCAGCCTCTTCATCCACCAGAACCGTGGCGTGATGGTGCATTTGGACGATAGTAGCCGGTACCATGGCTGAGATGGGACCTTCAATAGTTACTTTGATGGCTGGGGCCTTGCTCTTGCCGTTGGCCAGTATAATGAGCTTCCTGGCATCCATGATCGTCCCGATGCCCATGGTAATGGCATACTTGGGAACCTGATCAATGGAATCGAAAAAGCGGGCATTATCCTGACGCGTCTTCTCAGTAAGAATATTGATTCGAGTGCGGGAGTCCAAGGAAGATCCCGGTTCGTTGAAGGCAATATGACCATTGCCGCCAATTCCCAGTATCTGCAGATCAATCCCGCCACACTTTACTATCTGCTCTTCGTACCACGCACAGTGCGCTTCCACATCGTCAGCCATGCCATGCAGAACATGAATACGGCGTGGATGGACATTGAGATGCTTGAATAGGTTTTCCCACATAAAATAATGGTAGCTCTGATCATGCTCGGGGGGCAATCCCACGTACTCATCAAGGTTAAAGGTAGTCACTTTTGAGAAATCAAGTCCTTCCTCGCGATGCATGCGGATAAGCTCCTTGTACAGTCCTAGCGGGGAGCTGCCGCTCGCGAAACCAAGAACACAGTCCGGCTTCTTGCACACTTGTTCAGCTACGATCCGCGCCCCCTCCTTGCTAATAGCGTCATAGTCCTTCTTAATAACAAGCAACACCGGTACGATTTCCTTATTCAGTCCATTCCATCAACTGGTTCAGGCTCCTATCTTCCGGCCTCGACTGTCGAGTATGCGTTATGTCTATTATATGTACATCCAATAACTGGCTCGAACCGCCTCCCCAAAAGTGGCAACGATAAGATCCTGAAGCTAGCACGGATCATTTGCGATAGGTGAATGTAGCAACTGTTCGATGGCAAAGCACAGAGACACTTCGCCTGAAATAGCACGCTCCCACGATCCATGAAAGCTGGGACCGCCGCAGCTGCCGTATCGACGCGGGCTTTATAGCATTCACTGCAAGGTGCCAGTAAATTCTGGCCCTCAACACCAAAGGGGATAACATGTCAGATTGGGCTGTTATACTAGGCGCCTCCAGTGGGTTCGGCGGCGCCAGTGCCCGAGCACTGGCCAAAGCCGGGCTCAATATATTTGGTATCCACCTGGACCGCAAAGCCACCATGCCTAACATTGATGCCATCATCCATGATATAACCGCCACAGGCCGACAAGCGGTCTTCTTTAATATCAACGCTGCCGATTCCTCCAAGCGAACCGAAACGATCGCCGCCATTAAAAATACCACCGGAACAGGGGATCGTGTAAAGGTACTGCTGCACTCACTGGCCTTCGGCACACTAAAACCGATCATTACCCAGGACCCGGCGGAAGCGATCAGTCAGTCCCAGGTCGAAATGACGCTGGACGTCATGGCCAGTAGTCTCGTCTACTGGGCTCAGGACCTGTATCGGGCCGACCTGCTTACAAAAGGAAGTCAGATCTTTGCCCTGACCTCTTCCGGTGGCCGTCGGCAGTGGCCCACGTACGGCGCCGTGTCCGCGGCCAAAGCTGCCCTGGAATCCTATGTCCGGCAGCTGGCGTTAGAACTTTCCAGTGAACAGATAGCGGCAAACTGCATCCAGGCTGGCGTAACCGATACCCCCGCCCTCCGTAAAATCCCCGGCCACGAGCAGATGATCGCACATGCCGGGAAGATCAATCCGGGAAAGCGCCTCACCACCCCTGAAGATATTGCCGCCGCCATTACCCTCCTGGGATTATCCGAACAAACCTGGCTCACCAGCAACGTCATCCGCGTAGACGGCGGCGAGGATATCACCGGCTAACGGCTCCCACGCCTCAGTGACCCTATAGCAGATCCCAACGCACCTGCCAGCGCGCATTGACCAGGCGCGTCATGAGCAGGCTGGTAGCCACCACACCGCAGATCACGCCGGTCGTGATCCACATCATCATGATCACGATCTGAAACTTGACCGCCTCCACCGGCGGCATACCAGCCAGGATCTGACCGGTCATCACGCCCGGCAATTGCACCAGACCCACCGTCATCAGAGCATTAATGGAGGGGATCAAAGCACCTGAAACGGCATTCTTGAAGGCGGGATGAAGCGCTTTGCGTGGTGGCGCGGCCAAAGACAATGCTACCTCCACCGACTCCCGGCGCAGCTGTATCTCACTGATGAACCGGTTCGCCGACAGCGACACGATATTGAGGCCATTCCCCAACACCATCCCACTCAGAGGAATCAGTACCACCAGATTATACCAAGGGTCGGGGCGAATGATCATGACGGCCACCACCCCTAAACTCACCACTAAGGCCAGCGACAAGGTAATGCCCGTAATAAAGAACAGACTGGGCAATGTAACCTGCTGCCGCCGCACACTCTCGTAACTGGCAACCGCTAGCATCACAATGAGAACCGCCAGCAGGAGCCAGGGAGAATTCACCTGAAAGAGTATTTTTAAGGCGAATCCAATTAGTGTGAGCTGGGCAAACGCTCTAACAGTACCAATGGCCAGGCTCCGCTCAAGACCCAATCCTTCCAGGCGTGAAAGAGCGATAGCCACCGCCATCAGGACAAGTGATATGGCCACGTCGCCAAAACTGAGTTGGAATAGTCCCACTACGAGAGAATCCTCAGCTGCCCATCCGACAGCTCCAGTACATGCTCGCCCAGCTTCCGGGCGTGGGACCGCCGATGGGTAACGAATATGGTCAGTAATCCTTCCTGCTTACTGATCTCACCCACCAGCGTCAGGATCCCATCAGCCGTATCATCATCCAGAGCGGAAGTGGGTTCATCCAGGAGGAGAATATCAGGCCTAGTCGCCAATGTGCGGGCCAGACATACTCTCTGCTGCTGCCCAACACTCAATTGGGTCACATCACGATTGAGAAAAGCAGGGTTCAGGTGCACGCGTTCCATCAGTGCCGAGAATTCGATCTTGTCGCGCCGCGCAAATCGGGCAGCGAAGTCTAGATTTTCTCGTACACTATCACCCACAAAGGCTGGGGTTTGAAACATCAGGCTGATACGCCGGCGCACTTCCGCCGGGTGCAGCGCGCTGATATCCTGCTCCGCCAGCAGAATCCTACCCCGATCAATGGGTACCAAGTTATTTAGCGCTCTGAGAAGGGTGGTCTTACCCACCCCGGAGGTACCTACTATTGCGTAAATCCTGCGCTCCTGAAAGGAGAATGAGCAATCCTTTAGAATGAATTCGGATGGGGATTCAGAGTTGGACTTCCAAACCGAGTCCAGCGTAAGCATAGAGGATCAGTCGGGGCGCGAAGTAGCTGGGGAATTCAGAGACTCGAGGTCCTTCCGTTTTCGGATCAACTCCTGTAGCTCGTAATTCTCAGGGGTCGGACGTAACTCAAAAGTCTTGCCAGCCTCGATAAGTGCAAGCTCATACCAGTTCTTTCGGGCGTATGCGACGGCCAGATTATAATGCGCGCGGGTCACTACGTCCAGCTCATGACCCGACATGCGGCGTGGGTCCGCAGGCAGCAAGCGGATAACCTCCTTGAACTCAAGAATAGCATCATCCACCAGGCCTTTCTGGTAATACCACAATCCAAGGTCCAGATGACGTTCGGGTTTTTCGCCACACCCCACTGCCAGCAATATGACGAACAGAAGTAGGATAATTCGTGGAGAGAACTTCACAGCTGGGAATTCAGAACGATAACGATTCATCCTGAAAAAGTTCATGGGTGATGACAGAAAATGCAAGGAAAAAGGCGGGCAGCTCCGTCCATCTTTATTGGCATGAGATTAATTCCCACCAATGCAATTTAACGGCATCCGATATACCCGATCTTTGGGATGATATTCATACTGACTTGGTAACATGCCTGCTCCTGGCATTCCGCCGGTCCTGAGGCGCGTGCTCCGGGAGCACGGGCGGGAGCATTGGTCTTGCTCCTCATTGAGTCCTCGGTGTAGTCTCTTCTCCGCCATCGTCCTCGATCTTCGCTGGCAACCGGCTACGACGAACGATCTTGCGTATACGGCGGATGGCAGCTGTGCTCCCCCTCATCAGTAACGCGGAGAGCTCGTCAGCCTCTTGGGTTTGGAAATGTACTTCTAAAAAACGGGACTTAACGTGCCGCCACTTCCACCAAAGTTCAGGGTAATGCTGGTGAATACCATCTTGGCAAATGGGGCGAACCATGAGGCGCTATCACCACGAATGACCGCCGCACTCTGATCCAGTCCCAACCCCAGATATTCCCGTCCAAGCGCTAGCGCTAAAAGCACCAATGCGGTCCCTCCTGAGGCGGCTGCCACTAGGGGTGAAATGGTCATGCGCTCTGCCAACTTCCGGGCGATCTTCATGCACTCGATCATCAGTAAGGCCAGCAAGCCGAAAAACACACCCGCCAGAATGACTTCAACCATCAGGACCGAATCAAGCGTCACCGTGAAATGCTGAAACTGGTGGGCACATACCAGACCCAGCCAATGGGCCGTACCATAGGCCACAATACCCGCCACGAAAGAAGGAAAGAGCACATCGTAGACGAGATGGCACCCACAAAAAGTGCTTCCACGCCAAAAATAGCCCCGGCAATGGGCGTCCCGCATACCACAATCTTCTTGCGGTCATCGGCACGCAACCTAAGCACATCAGCTAGCTTGGAAGCCAGCCCGGCACCGATTTGTGCTGACGGTCCTTCCTTGCCTGCAGCTCCCCCAACCGCTATGGTGATAATGGTCGCCAGAGCCTTGACCGGAACCACGGCAAATTTGATCCGCCCCGAATGGCGGTGGTAGGCCTCAATCACTTTCTCGGTACCATGCCCTTCGGCCGCCGGGGCAAAACGCTTCACCAGAAATGCACTCACCGGAAAGGCCATCGGCAGCAGCAGGAAGGTCCAGGGCCATTTCCCGGCCAGGGTAATGGAGCCGTCCAGCGCTTTCAGAAAGTAAGTGGTGGCCCCACCCACCAGTACACCTACCACCACGGCGAGGAGAAACCACCGGATGACGTGGAGGAACAGAACGGAACTCTCTAGGAAACGCCGCAGCATGAATGAATTATCATTTTATGAACGGACAATATAAACAACCCCTCACCGGGAGGAAAGTCACATCCCCCGGAAGGGGTTATATGATGCACCGAGTTTAAATCAGACGGCGGGATCGCCGCCGGGAATCACCGGTCTGGAGCCAAATCTACCGGTGCACAACCGTGTAGCGCTTCAGGTCACCGATGGCCTTGGTGATATGGATCTCCCGGGGACAGGCATCCGTGCAGTTGAAGATGGAGTGGCAGCGCCAGAGACCATCTTTATCATCCAGGATTTCCAGACGCTGCTCGTTACCGCCATCCCGCGAGTCAAAAATGAAGCGATGAGCCTTAACGAACGCAGCCGGTCCAACGAAATCCTGATTGAACCAGCGGAATGAGGGACAGCTGGTAGTGCAGGAACCGCACATGATACACTTGGTGGTATCGTCAAAGATAGCCCGGTCAGCAATGGACTGGTACCTCTCGGTGGCCGGGGCGGGCTCCTTGGGAATCAGGTACGGCTTGACGCTCTCCAGGCCAGCGAAAAACGGCTCCATATCTACGATCAGGTCGCGCAGTACCTTCATTCCCCTGATCGGCTTGATACGGATACGCTTGCTCTTCAGGTCCTGAACCAGTACCTGGCAGGCCAGCCGGTTGAGGCCGTTGATCTCCATGGCATCGGAACCGCATACACCGTGGGCACATGATTTGCGGAATGCTATGGTGCCATCATCCTCATCCTTGATGACCATCATGACATCCAGAA
>CP070656.1:1559758-1566680 GCA_020355065.1 Fidelibacterota bacterium
CAGAACCAGACCATGATGAAGGGGTGAATCATCCTGGGGTCGAGCCGACTGCCAAGCCAAGGCCTCGGAAGCGGCCAGGAGATAGCGTGGATTCCTCAGGACCCGGTACGCCCGGCTCAGCGCCCGGCCCGCCAAGGCTGTAGGATACATGCTTAGAAGCGAGACTGTTCCACGGTTAGAGGTATAGAGGGGCCAGGAACCTTCGTCCGTCTGCCGGTCCAAAATCCAATTCAGGCCCATCTTCGTG
Organism: Fidelibacterota bacterium; assembly: GCA_020355065.1. Classification (GTDB taxonomy): domain Bacteria; phylum Fidelibacterota; class Marinisomatia; order SCGC-AAA003-L08; family TS1B11. Next base: position 1,560,006 of record CP070656.1, read on the forward strand.
CGGTGGACCATAGCGCCATCGCTAAGGCCAGCATCTATAAGCGCAAGCAGGCCGAGTACATGGCGGGCGGCCACCCGCACCAGGGGGTGATCGGCCGGATAAGGCCGGGTAGGCCAATCGGCATAGCCTTGCCCCCAGCTTCCATTGCCGTTATAGATGGCCTCACTGTGTACAGCGGTAGACTCCCAGAACTGAGCCATAGTGACTGTATCGAGGGGTGGGTAGTAGGTCGCTTGGAAAGTAAGGGCGTCATGGCGGACGTAATCCACCTGCCCCGTGACCAGGGAGCTAGCAAATAAAAAAGCGAACAACCGCTTCATCAAATGGAAGTTACATGGGCGGGGGGCAGATGGGTAGTGGAGTTGGTTCAGGATACTCATCAATCACCAGCTTTTCCTTTTACCACTCCCGCCTGTCGGCCTACATTTCCGGCCGTATGCAACCTCTTCAATCCCGCACTGCGGTAGTCTCCTTACTGACTATTATCCTCTTGGCGACCGGCTGTGCCGGTCCGCAGGCGGCGCATCGTAGTACGGCCGTGCATACCGGCTACGCCTACGCATTTCTATCCAAGCGGGCTGAGCGTGTCCAAGAGAAGAACTTGCAGCGTGCACGCAGGATGTACGCCCGGGCCCGTACGCACTATGTCAAGGCGTTTGAGGCGGGGCTTGCTCAGCTGGAAGAGCGGCATCCCGGCTTTGATCTATCCTTAATGAAGAACCCTGGCGAAGCAATAGCCATGACCACCTACGAGGACGTGCCCCTGCTCTACTGGACAGCCGCCGCACTGGGATCAGCTATCGGGTTGTCCAAGGACCGGCCAGACATGCTGATTCGCACCGTCCAGATCGGAGCGCTGGCGCACCGGGTCACCGAGCTACAGCCTGATTACATGGATGGCGCCGCCTTCGAGCTGCTCATGATCTACGAAGCCAGTCGCCCGGGAATGATGGGGGGGTCTATAAAACTGGCCAAGCACTATTATGAACAAGCCCTCGCTTATTCCAAGGGCGAGAGTGCCGGATTATTCGTGAGCTACGGAGAAGCGATCTGCGTCCAGGAGCAGGACCGTGAGCAGTTCAAGGCCATGATGAAGAAAGCGCTGTCCGTCAAGAAGGGCGGGGTCATGAATCGCATGGCTAAGCGACGTGCCAGATGGCTACTCAAGCGCATGGACGATCTTTTTCTATAAGTGCACCGGAGTCCTGGCCATTCCCAGCCATTCCCTCTTCAAATTCTCTCTGTAATGAGCATTGTACTCAATCCACCCCGACTTACTCAACGCAAACGAGCGCACCTTTCTTTACTCATATTCATGGCAAGCATGGGCATCTTTGCCACTCTCGGTATGGGTGCCCGGATGCAGGTGATTAACGTCAAAATGGCCTCCCTGGCACCGGAGGGCTCTCCCTGGCACCAGGTCCTACAGGATATCTCCCAAGATTGGCGTGACATTTCAAATAACCAAGTGCGGCTACAGATCTACGCCGGAGGTGTTATCGGAGATGAAAGTGACATGGTGCGTAAGATGCGTCTCAACCAGGTCCAGGCTGCCGCCCTGACTGCTGAGGGCCTCAGTTACATAGACAAAGGCATATATGGTCTTTCCCTGCCCTTGTTAGTGGACAATTACACCGAATTGGACTGGCTACGGGCCCAAGTAGAGCCCGAGCTCCACCAGCGATTTGAAGACAAGGGCTTTGTAGTACTGTCTTGGGCTGATGTGGGGTGGGTGTACTGGTTTACCCGTGAGCCGGTCCGGACGCCGGAGGATCTACGGTCGTTACGCCTGTTCACTTGGGCCGGTGATCCTCACTCGCCGCGTTTGTGGAAAGAAGCGGGTTTCCAGGCCGTATCGTTATCAGCCGTAGATATACTTCCGGGCCTGCAGACCGGCCTCATTGACGCCATCGACAGTTCGCCGCTCACCGTGGCTTCCTTTCAATGGTTCGGGATTGCCAAGCACATGACCAATCTGCCCTGGGCAGCCATGACGGGCGGACTCATCATTTCCCAGCAAACCTGGAATCGTGTTCCTGATGGATTACGCCCGAAGCTTCTGGCAGCAGTCCAGAAGCACGCACAACGTATCAAAGACGACATTCGCTACAAGGATGATGAGGCCATCGCGGTAATGCAGGAGCACGGACTAAGAGTGATAGACATCACCGAATCAGAGAAAGAACAGTGGCATCGCCTCATTGATCAATACAGCCACATGCTGAAAGGCACTCTAGTAGACAGCGCGATGTACGAACGCGTACTGTCACTGAAAGATAACATGGATAGCACTGACCTAAATAACCCATAACCGGACCATACCATTATTAAACTATTCTTCACCAGTATCTACCAGCCGATAATCCGGTGGTTTCACGCTGCTGAGAATCTAGCCGTCATCCTCATCCTAACGGTGATGGCAGCATTGCCTATGGCCGAGGTTGTGGCTCGGGAATTGTTCAGATCAAGCATTCCGGGTGCTATCGTCACAGTGCGGCACCTGACACTCTGGGTAGGGTTTGTGGGTGCCATGCTGGCAACCCGTGAAAAACGGCTACTCTCCTTCACTGGTGAAACAACCTGGATGAGGGAACGATGGGGCGAATGGACGGGTGTGGTAGCCGGAATCGCATCGGTGGGTGTTACCCTCATTCTAATGGTTGCCAGCTATCGTCTGATGGCCACCGAACGAGCATTCCCCCGCCCCATTCTCGGGCCAATCCAAGTCTGGACCACGCAGGTAGTTATGCCCGTCTGCTTTGGCGTCATGGCATGGCGGCTTTTCATGCAAAGTGGATCACAGTGGCGTACACGCCTGATCTTGCTTATAGGCCTTGCGGTAGCGGCTTATCTGGGGCTAGGGCTTGAATTACAGGGTGGATGGGTTGTCTATGCAGGATTTGCAGGTCTTCTAATATCCGTGGTGTTTGGAGCGCCGATCTTTGTGATCCTTGGAGGTGCAGCCATCCTGCTTTTCTGGAATGAATGGGGTGTCATGGCTGCGATACCGGCTGAGACGTACCGTATTGTGGTCCATCCCATGCTACCCACCCTACCATTGTTCACCTTAGCCGGCTACTTTTTCGCAGAGGGTGGGGCATCCAAACGACTGGTACGCGTGTTCCGGGCCTGGTTCGGCTGGATACCCGGCGGAACTCCGCTGGTGGCAGTATTGGTATGCGCCTTCTTTACCTCTTTTACAGGTGGGTCAGGTGTTACAATCCTGGCACTGGGAGGCCTGCTGTTCCCCATGCTGCTGAAAGATCTATACACCAGAAAGTTCTCCACCGGTCTGCTGACCGCATCCGGTTCCATAGGCCTGCTATTTCCCCCCAGCCTGCCGGTGATTCTCTACGGGGTGCGCGCGCAAGCACCGATCGACCGGCTATTCCTGGCGGGTATTCTCCCAGGGATGCTTCTAGTCGCGATCGTTGCCGGTTGGGGTGTCCGGCAAGGTTTTGTGGGCAAAACGAAGAGAACGCCTTTCCAGTGGAAGGAGGCACGGGAAGCAATCTGGGAAGGTAAATGGGAAGTACTGACCCCGCTGATCGTTCTGGCTGGTCTTTTTGGTGGTGTGGCGACCCTGGTGGAAACAGCCGCGATTACCGCCGTATACGCCTTCATCATCCAAGTCTTTGTGTACCGTGACCTGAAACTCACCAAGGACGTCATTCCCACGATGGTCAGCTGCGCTACACTGGTGGGCGGCGTTCTGATCATCCTGGGGGTTGCCATGGGGCTCACCAGCTACCTGGTGGACGCCCAGATCCCATCCCGAGCCCTACACTGGGTACAGGCTCATATCCATTCCAAGCTGGTCTTTCTGCTGGCCCTGAATGGGGCACTGCTGATCGTGGGCGCACTGATGGACATATTCTCCGCTATCATTGTGGTTGTACCGTTGATCGCTCCCATGGGGGAGGCCTTCGGTATTGATCCCGTCCATTTAGGCATCATATTCCTGGTCAACCTGGAACTGGGTTACTTGACGCCACCGGTTGGAATGAATCTGTTCCTGAGCAGCTACCGCTTCGAAAGGCCCTTGCCCAGGGTATACCTTTCCGTCATTCCCTATCTGATCATATTAGCCATCGGCGTACTAGTCATCACTTATGTGCCTGCAATTACCCTGACCATCCCGGCCTTATTCGGCAAGTAGCGTACCTAATAGCTGGAGAGGGGTGTGGCCACGGCCGCCCGGCTTTTCCAAACTATGCAAGCCGGACCAGCTCTGCGGCGGCCAGATAGATAAACAGCGCCAGCGCCGCTGCCAGCAGCACATTGATCAAGCGACCACTTTTCAAGGTTCCCATCCAATCGCGCCTATTATTCATCACAAGTAAGGTCGCAGCCAGGAAGGGCATGAACAGGGCTCCCACAACGGCATAGGCCACTACCACCCACACGGGATTGTTCACCAGCAGGAGCGCCATGGGCACGATCGCCAGATAGATCAGATAACCACGGTAGAGTACAGAATTCGTGTGGATGGCTTCTGCAGGCTTCCCGGAGTCCCTGCTGCGATAGCTGGTGATAAAATCGGAGAAGATATAAGGCACACCCTGCCACACGCCCAACATAGATGAGAACACGGCAGCCCAGAATCCGGCCAAGAAGGCCCATTTCCCGATGGAGCCCACCACGGCCTCCAGCCGCTCGGCCACTTCAACTATTATCTGGGAACCTGCAATCTGTTGCGGATCAGTACCGGCAGCAATGATGATCACCGCAATAGCAAACAAGCCTGTGAGCACATAGGCAGCTCCCAGGTCAAGCCTGGTTGTGTTCTGGTGACCAGCGGTGATCCACCCCTTCTCGCGTATCCAATAGCCGTAGCTGAGCAATGTTACGCTGCCGCCTACACCACCCATCACGCCGAGCAGGAGGGGAACTGAGCCCTCTGGAATTGCCGGTACGACTACTCCTTTAACCAAGGTTGACAGCTCCGGCCTAACCATCGCAGCCGACCATAGAATAACCAGGAACAAGGCCGCGATGAATACTTTCATCAGCCGCTCGAAGAGGGCGTACCGTCCAATCCAGACCAGCAGCAGAGCCGCAAGGGCATGGATAGCGCCCCAACCGGCTACGGGGAGACCACCAAATAAAGCTTGGCCGGCCAAGCCACAGGCGGCCATGAGGGCACCACCCACAACGAAGGACCATAGCACCAGATAGGCACCAAAATAGAATCCGGCCCACCGCCCCAACCGATGAATCCAGCCCTCAAGAATGGACGTACCCGTGGCCAGTTGCCAGCGGGCAATGCCCTCATTGAGCGTGTATTTGAATAGAGCGCCCAGCAGAGCAACCCATAGGATTGCGACTCCATAATGTGCACCGGCAACCGTGGCCGCCACCATATCCCCGGCACCAATCCCCGTGGCAGCTACTGCTATGCCCGGGCCAAGTATTTTAAGATATTTAAGCATTAACGAGCGGGATTGAGACCGGAGATAAAATCTACCTCTGCGCCAATGTTGCTTTCAGCCAATGCACCACTTTTTCCATGGCTGCCGTGACGTTTTCCGCATTGGCGATGGCCCTGTCCGGATCGTTGCCCCGAAAAATGTTGAGGCCGTGGTCTCCATCCACTATGGTGACATTCACATTCTTGCCAGCGTTGCCCAGATAATTGTGCATCACCTCCAGTTTGTTCAGCGGATCGCGATTGCCAGCCAAGATCATAAGCGGGCGAGTCTCCTGGGACAGGTCGGGATAATTGCGTTGGCCGCTGGAATCATCACGGAAAACCGGTGTCAGCAATACAGCACCCGCAACTTCCGGATGGGTCCTAAAAATCCTGTAGCCAACCGCCGCGCCCAGCGACTTACCCGCCAGAACGATGCGGCGGTCATCCACTTGAGACAGCGTGCAAAAAGAAGACAACACGCTCTCCAGATCCTCAGCCTCCTTACGACGGTCCTTGGAGGGCTGCCGACCCAAGGTCGTATAGTGCCAATCGAAACGGACGGCAGCGATATCAGCGGCAACCGCCTGCTGAAACAGGGAAACGATCATCGGCCCTTCCTTGCCGTAGCTGGAGCCGGGAGCTATGACCAGTCCGGGGGCCTTTCCCGGACCAGCCGGGAAAGCAACAACAGCCTCCAATTGATCGCCACGGACAGTGGTCAGGAGACGAGACTCGGTCACCTACTGAAAGCTCTCCTCAAGCGGGCGTGGAACGACGAGAATTCCAGTCACCTGTTCGTACTCCACTTCTTCCTCGAGCAGCCGTTTAGCCAGGACCAAGGCGCGATGGAAACCGTCGTAGATATAAAAGGAGCCGTCGGGACACAGCTCCTCTTCATCTTCTGTTGGGGGTGCCAGAATAAGCAATCCGAACTTATCATAATCGAACTTCTCATCAAGGTAACGGCTCTTTATAAACAGTTCGGGATCGTGGAGATCCGGAGTCAGCCCCATATCCTGGCAAAGATCGTCAAAGGTCCAGGAAGTGAAGATCATGCGGTTGGCCACTTCCCGCAAAGTTCTGGATTCATCCGGGGGAGTAAGTAAAAGAGCACCGGGTGTTTCGGGCCAGATGAGACCCAGGAAGCGTTCGGTGTCCTGGAACTTGACGCGATAGATCTTTTTGGCTTCTTCCACCACGCCGTCCACGTATGGATCGACGTGATGGAGCGAATCACGCGTGTCCGCGATCAGCCGGGCCGC
>CP070656.1:1566780-1572088 GCA_020355065.1 Fidelibacterota bacterium
CTGAATATGGTCTTTGCTACCGTCAGATCGAACAGGCCGTTAGAGGAAATATCCTGACCGTTCACCACGTCACTACCGCCGGAGCTCGTTCCCACATTCAAGATCATCCCCGAACTGGCACCGGTCACTTCCGCTACCATGCCTTTGATACGATAGCCCGCCGGGATGACTCCCGTCAGCGTCGTATCTCCGGTAATGCCTGACTCCATATGGCCTGCCGCATGGTTCGTCGGTAGATTCACTGGTACTGCGCCGTTTACCGCTCCGTGATGCTCCTTACCACTCACATCCTGCCACTGCTGGTGGGTGATGCCTTCAGAACGGAATTCGGCCACACAGCCTACGGCCACAACCATCACATGGTCGATCTGCAGCGTGCCGCCATTGTCGACGAAAAACATCAGATCGGTACCCTCGGCATCCATTTCCTGCTTGAACACTACTCCGTCGCCCGAAATGCCCGTATTCTGCAGCTCGACCTTGTTTGAAGATGAACCCAGGGCCACATAGCTGCTGGTAGAACCGTTCAGGTTGCGGTATACGAATGAGATCCGGTACCCCTTGCCAACCACGGCTACGTCTTGGGAAAGGGTTTTCGATCCCCCACTGGCACTGAGCTCCAGGGCTTTGTCGTCACCAAAATGAGCGATGCTCGTATTATCCCGGATGATATAGGTGGCTGTCCCGGAACCCGAATCGCTCCAATTGTTGGGTGGCGTGGACCCACTGGCCCCGGTCCAATCCTCACCGTTGGTGACCAGATCGGCTTGGCTGGCACCTGCTGCAGCCCAGCTCAAACCGGCACCGGACGAGAGGCCCTTGACCTCCTCCGCTGTCAAAGCCCGGTTGAACAGCCGCACACCGCTTACCTGGGTCCCGATGCTCCGGTCACTTTCATAAATGGACCCACAGAACGTTAGCTCCCGGGTGTTCCCCAGGTCCTGATCCGCCGTATATGACTGATTGGTGACGACCGCACCATCGCGATAACAGGTCAGCAGATCATTGTCCACATCCCGTACGAGCACGAATCGGTGCCAGCCAGCCGGGATACCGCTGTCGATGACCAGGTCCGTGGCATGAGAACCACCGGCATCGCTGCACTCCCGGTATCGTAATCCATCCAGGGTCACATTGTTCACCAGAACGGCCCAGGTCTTGTCGGGCTTGTTCCCGGCCCACCCTTTGCTGATTACCTGGCCATACGACCCGGCTTGGGTAATGGGATACAGCATCTCCCAATACAGCGCGTAACTGCCGGTCCCGAAATCCAGATCGGAGTCATCCTTGATACTGATGAGATCGTTGTCTCCGTCAAACCGGTAGGTGGGTCCCCTGGCGCTGGCCAGCACGAGGCTTTGGTTGATATCGTATCGCTTTCCTAGGATATCCTTGTTCTCATCGAGGACAATGTTCCTTGAGGCTTGGGCCACCCCATCCGACTCGCTGCGATCGGCCTTGTTCAGTTCCGCCGCCTCCGATGTCAATCCCGCCAGCTGGTTGAGCTCCCCCGTGGTGGCCACCAGTCCATCGAGTACCCCCAGCTCCGAAGCCGTTACACCGTTGATGGCCGTCACGTTCGTCAGCGCCACATCATCGGTGTTATCCCCTCGGAAAGCCGCCCACAGAGGGTCGATGAGCTCGTAGAGCCACTCCCGCAGCGTACGCCACCACCAGCGTGTGAGCCGGGGATCACTGGTCGGTCTACTCATCACTGCCATGATCTTGATTCCTCCTTAGCTCGCCTGATTATCACTTCACTCATCTGCTGCCACCGTCGAGATCCCTACGGTCACCCCTGCCTTGATGATATAAACACGGCACGAACTCACCGCATCTTGAAGCCACACCTCCCGCAGCCTTTCCAACTCTCGGGGCGCTAGGTAGGTGAATTCGTCGCTGGAGGTACCGTCGATCTTGTATGTGATGATCCCGCTGTCGCCAATGACCATGTTGAGTCGGGGCGCCGCGTAATAGAGTACCAGGTAGCCCTCTGCATCCTTGAGCGCCGCAGCGCGGTCCCCATCCTCCGGGGTAGACTGCTCGGCATCACTGTACGCCTCATTGCCCACCCACTCCTTCAACCTCCGGCTCGCCGGGCCGAAAAAGGGCGCTAGCGTGGCATCATCAATACCGGACGGCAGCCCTCCTAAGGCACGAACATGGCTGCCATCGGCAATCATGACCGCGCCTTCCGGGTCCGCGGCTTGGCAGAACTCTTCTTCCCATCAGACTTGCCTCTGGCTTCCCCGGCGTCCTCGCGCTCCGGTACACGGATCAGGACCCCCGCTTGAATCTGCGCCCGGATGAAGCCGCTAGGATACACCCGCAGATACCCTTGGGACCCATAGTTCAACGGTGTGATCACCTCGTCATTGCGCGGGTCCTCTGGATCACACAAACCCCGCCCCTCCTCGGCCAGGCGGGGATGCAGACGCACCGCAACCTTCTCTCCCTTCATAACCACCTCCTTCTCGGAATTGACCCAGGCAGACCTGAGACTCTCGTAACCTCTCCTTGCTTCGCCATTACTACACAGCACATATCATTGATCTCCATGTCCACGAGAGCCTCAGAACCTTCTGCCAGTGGCTGGCCTATCTGTCTGGGTTCCCCGGCTCATTACGAGTAGGTAATATCCAGGATCCGGGTGGCATCCTTGTCAATCTTGGCAAAGCCAACTACCTGGGAAACCACCGTCCCCTCGATCTGCTTGTTGATGATCCGGTCTACCTCTACCAGGCTGGCACTCCGCTCGGTTACCTTCTCGATGGCGAACTGCCGCATATACCCGGCCAACCGGTCCGATGAGAGTAGCGTCCCATCATAACGGCGCAGGGTGTTACCTAGCGGTGTGACCAGGTCACCGGTCTGCTGATAGGCGAATCCCGCCTGGGGATCCTTGAACTCCACCATGTTCAAAATGGTCTGGATGACCTCTTTGGGGGCCACCCAGTAATCGCATTCGAAGGGCTCGAAATTCAGATCGAACGCCACCAGGTCGCTGTAGTTCAAGGTACCCGAGGTGGCCGTCTGGTCCACCGGGGCGGCATCTTCGTTGCCCGTCCCGTTGACCAGGGCTGTAAGACCGTCGTCCACCATCTGCCGGCCCATGTAGAATCCGATCTTCCTCAGTGTCGCCGCGAATATGGGCGCCTTCACCCGGCGGATGGCCTCGTACGAAGCCGACAGGGCAATGCCGTACTTAGCCAGCTTGATGGTCTGCTCGCCCATCTTGATCTCCACCACCGGAAACTCACCGCCCTGTCCCACGCGCTTGGGGGTCACCTCACTGCCGATCTCCGAGAGCAGCACCTCGTACACCCCGGAGTCGATCTCGGTCTCCACACTCACCAGATCCGACAAACGCAGGGCGTTCTTGCCCAGGCTCATCCCTTCCCGGATCTGGCGGTTGATCCACTCCGGGAACAGCAGGGGATTATCCTCCTCGTAAAAGGCCTCCAGCTGAATAGCCCGCGGACCCGACGTCACCAGATTCCTCACCGCCATTTGCTGCTGAAAGGCATCCAGGGCCGAGTCGGGCTCTACGTAGGCACCTCCCTCCACTGTACCCAGATACTCGGTGAAGGTCAGTCCTTTAGCCTCCGCTTCGTGATAAAAACCTTTCTCCAGTTTCATCCGTTTCATCTGCATGTTCATGCCTCCTCCTTGGCTAACCCAGATAGAGGGTTACCGTCTTTCCCGTTGTATCCACGTCCACGACCAGGTACTCGATCCCGGTGGTGTTGTCCACCTTCACTCCGCCCGAACCGTCGGCCGATAACTTGACAATCCCCGCCGTCGGATCGCTCCCCGTGTAGGTCAACATCACATATCCCGTCTTGCGCACCACGCAGTAGGCATTGTCCCGCTCGATGGTCTCGATCATCCCGTGAAAACGGTCCCCATCGGAACACAGGCCGGCCGTCTGGTTGGCCGTGATCTTGCACACCTTGCCCTCATCCGTACCAAAGGTCAGGCTGCTCGCCACGAACGTGGCCTTGTCGCGAATTCCGCTGAATGATATGCTCATGCTCAGCTCCTTTCTTCTGTCATGCTTGCCATGGTCACCTTGTTTTCTCTCTCATTCCCGATTGGAATGAATACCCAAATTCACCGGTACAGCCGCGGATCCTCTTCGCCCTGCTGATGGTCCACCATGCTCCTCTCCCGCGATGAGCGCCGCGAGACCTGCTCGCTCCCGCACACCTGGCAGCGGGCCGGGATCAGCACCTCCAATCGCCGGGTGTACTCAGCCTTCAACGCCCGCAGAGTGGCCAGGTCTGCCTCCTCTGTGAGGGTCTGCAGTCCTTCGGATGCTCCCGTCTCGGTCGCGCCATCAAACTGCACGATTAAACCCTGGACCTCCCGCCGCAGGTCAGCCAGGGCTGCCTGCCCTAGCGCGGCCAACTGGCTCATTTCCCGTGCCCGTTGCTCCAATAGGCTCACATCCGGCTGATCTATCACCATCCAGCGCCATAGGGGACTCTCCGGACTGATTGCCAATGCTTCATCTTCCATAGATAATGTTCCCCCCTCCTGGCTGGACCCAGCGGCGTCCTCCTCTGCCAAGTTCGCGTGCATGTTACTCGCCATGAACTCGCCACCGACCGGCTCCCGCGGGCATGCGGACACACTCGTCCGCCGGGCGGACGTATCGGCTCCTGCAAATACCAGCCCCACGTGCTCTACGGAAAAGATCTCCGTCACGATCACACGTACCGTGGTGCCGTCCACCTCCTCGCCCAATTGCCCCCAGAACTGGTTGTCATCCAGGGCCGGATGCGATTTCTCCCACCGGAATCCTAGCGAGACACTGCAGGCGTCCAGCAACGGTGGATCGTGCCACAATCGTCGCACGACATCGGCCGCCAACTTCCAGTTGATATGCAGCTCCGCATCGATACCGGGCTGGGACAACCCTAGCGTCTCATCGGCCATGCTCCATTCCGCATTCCGCACTAGGCCGATACGGTCCTCGATGGCAAAACTGTGGTCCCGCACCACTACCAGCGGACCGCCGCGGACACTCCCTTCAGCCTCCGGCTCCCTGAATAACGGCAGGGCCCGCTCCAACACACCTTCGCGGGAAAAGTCCAGGTAGTAGCCGCTGCTGCCCAGATAGGCCGCCGATAACAGCCGGAACGTGAACGGCACCAGGTCCCCTTCCCGCGGCTCTAGATCCCTCAGCCCTGCGGAATCAGGATACCCCGCCGACCTCTCTGAGTACGAGCTCAACATGGCCGCTGCCGATTCAACCCCCGCCGGCCGGATCGGCACGCTCAGTCGTACACGGGCATAATCCTTA
>CP070656.1:1572188-1575270 GCA_020355065.1 Fidelibacterota bacterium
GCATCGATGGCGTTTTCGATGAGCTCCTTGACCACGGAAGCGGGCCGCTCCACAACTTCCCCGGCTGCAATCTGATCAGCTAGGGCGGCGGACATGCGTCTGATCTCACCCATCAGCCGGTACTCTCATCTTATTCCGGATTCGCAGAATTCTTTCCAATTCCATGATTAATAAGTGGTTGCGAAGCCAGCATTTCCTCAGACCATTGTGCCCAGGAGCCGCCATCTTCCCGCAGCCGGTATTCGAGAATATCCCGCTCCAGCTGAAAGCTCTTCACGGCCGAGAGCTCCATAGCATCCACCGCCCTCGTGACCAGCTCCTCTTCGGTACACTCTTGGGATAAACCTGCCCTGGTCGCATAATAACGCCCCGCCATCAACATAGCCTCCAGGGGGATCATCCCCACCAGCTCGCTGCCGGTCACCCCCAGATTCCTGGCGTGGGCCTGGCGTCTGACCTCCTCTAGGGCAATGTGGGGCGGCGTCCGGCGATAGTCTTCCAGATTCATACTGACTTGTGCGCATCGGTACGTGGGCATCCACCACCCCATGGCCCGGCATGCTTTGAGGCTTCCCTCGCGCCTGATAGGGTGACCCTCATCATCACGCATGACCTGGCCATCGCTGTCGCGGGCTAACCCACCCCTCTCTCTTATCGCCTTTGCAATATCCTGGGCTTGTGATACATCCTCGGTATCCAGGCAGACATTGAACGCGATGAGTATCTTCCGCGCACCGATCGCGGTCGCTCCCGCCTTCGGCTTAAAATCTGCTGGACCGAAATCGGGCCGCCATTCGGGCTGAGCCATCTTCGCAGGTAATCCTTCATACTCGCCCCTTCGAAGTGCAGCCAGACTCCGGCGCTCGCCTTTTGTGGCGGCTTCACCATAGAGGTAGACCGGGATACCTAGCTCATCCCCTACCCGTGCTCCCACTTCCCTCGCCAACTCGATACAAGCGGCCATTTCCACTCCTGAAAGGGGCACGAACGGGCAGACATCCGTGGCTCCTTGTCTGGGATGACTCCCTTGGTGGCGTGACATATCGATCAGGTCTGCTGCTTTGGCAATGGCTCGAACCGCTGCTTCACCCACTTGAGCTGGCTCGCCCACAAATGTCATCACGGTACGGTTGGCATCTATACTTGGATCGACGTGCAACAAACGCACCGACGGTATATGGGAAATCGCATCCGAGATGGCCTGGATGATTCGACGATCCTGCCCCTCCGAAAAATTGGGCACACATTCAATCAGCTTCACAACTAGCCGGTCATCAGTGAGTGCAGCAGTTTCAACAGTAGAATCACCAGGATAAGTAGGACGAGGTAACGCCAGATGGCCAGTTTGTTCCACCGCTGGTCACGGAGGCGGCGAAATTCAACCCGGCCCCGATCCGAGCCAAGATGAAAACGATCACGACGATCCCAAAACCTCATGCCCCGGCAAATAGCGAGGAGAAAAATCCCACAAAGGGACCGATAAAAGCCCAGAAGATGGAGACACCCGTAATCATACCTAAGAGAACCAGCCCGAATAGTACACCCGGTCCGTATCGTTCAAGATTGTACGCGATGTGTTCATACTCAGACGGCAGAATCCCAAAGAGCACTTTTGAGCCATCCAGGGGCGGCACGGGCAGCAAATTGAAAATCGCTAGGGCAAGGTTGATTTGAAGGCTCAGAAACATCATGGCGATGAAGCTTTCGCCCACCAGATTTCCCATGAAAGGCTCGGGATGCAGACGGATATAGCGAATCACTAGCCCGCTGAGAAGGGCCAGGACCATGTTCGAAGCCGGACCGGCGATGGCAACCCACAGCATATCACGCTTGGGATTCGTAAAATAGCGCGGGTCCACGGGCACCGGTTTTGCCCATCCGAAGTGCACTAGGAACAGCATGATCGTGCCTATTGGATCTAGGTGCGCGATGGGATTGAGAGTCAGCCGCCCCGCGTTCCTGGCGGTGGGATCTCCCAATCGATAGGCCATCCAACCGTGGGATAACTCGTGGACCGATAAGGCAAACAGAATAACTGGGATCAGTAGAATGAGTGTCCTGGGATCAAGCATCAATTGCCTCACATATTCTCGTCAAATAATAAACATCCATGTCGCTCACTTGCTGAGTATATCTGTGAAAAGAGAGAAGGTTCCTGATAGATCTCTGCCACACTGGGCTTAGCCCCTGGGATGGAAGGAATGGTGTACCTCTTTCAGATAATCTCTATCCAGGTGAGTATAGACCTGGGTCGTACTGATATCCGTATGCCCGAGCATTTCCTGTACAGCTCGTAAATCGGCACCGCCCTCCAGTAAGTGCGTGGCGAAACTATGGCGCAGCGTATGAGGGGAGACCTGTTTGTCGATACCGGCCGCCTTCGTCCAACGCGTCAGAATATTCCAGACGCCCATCCGCGAGAGAGGATTGCCCCGTGCATTCAGATATATCTCGCCTGCATTCTTGCCCTTGCGAGCCAGTGTGGGACGTACATCCTGGATATATCGGACGATGTCTTCGGTGGCAAACCGCCCGATGGGAACCACCCGCTCCTTTGAACCCTTACCCAGCACCCTCACCAACTCGGCATCCAACATAAGATGAGTGAGCCGCAAACCAAGGAGCTCCGATACCCTCAGACCACAGGCATACAGTAGCGAAATGACCGAACGATCACGGACACCGAGTGGCTTACTTATATCGACAGCTTCCAGAATCGTATCAATCTCGCGTACCTCCAGCACTTTGGGAAGGTGCTGGGGCAACTTTGGAGGATCAAGAAAGGCGGAAGGATCTTCGCTCACATGGTTCTCCGCCAGTAAGAATCGATGAAAACCCCGGATAGCGGAAAATGAGCGATGAATGGTGGCCGCTGAAAGACAAAGCGAATGAAGCCAGCGAGTATAGCCCCGTACTTGACTTTGCCGTACATCTTGAAGATCCTGTATACCGTTTTCATGCAGGTACTTCAGATAACGATTGATATCACTTTCATAGGCCTGCAAGGTGGCCGGTGAAAGGTTACGCTCGATCTTGGCATATAATAGAAAGTCCTTGAGATAGTCTTCCCCCACTAGAGGAC
>CP070656.1:1575370-1579359 GCA_020355065.1 Fidelibacterota bacterium
CAAGGTGATAGGAATAGCCCCCGTCAAGGATCATCACCGAAGCGGGGCGTCGATGAGTATGAAGAATTGGTATGGGCTGCTTGGGGGCCGGCGGAACATATTTCATCAGGATATTCACAACACCATCAAGGAACTCGCAATGATGGTAACCCCTACACTGGTCATCCTGGACGGTACGACCACCATGATGACCAACGGTCCCACGGGGGGTTCGTTGACGGATCTAAAAGAGACAAACACCATGATCGTCAGCACCGACCAGGTGGCGGCAGACGCTTTTGGAGCCACGTTGTTGGGGAAAACCCTCGCTCAGCTTCCCTATATCTCCAAGGCGGATGCGTTAGGTTTGGGTACGGCCGACTACGCGTCGCTCACCCCAATACGTGCATCAACTAGTTGATCCTCCGGTGAGAATCCAATGAGAATCATAACGGTGAGACGTATAAGCCAGATTTTCTTCGCGGTGCTTTTTCTCTGGTTCTGCATCGTCAGTTCCCTCGGGGAGAAATGGTGGCAACTTCGCGGTTGGCCAGTCAACTGGCTGCTCCAGCTCGATCCGTTGATTGCTTTGGGCACCATGTTGACCACCAGCGCTCTCTATGCAGGCCTGTTCTGGGCGATGGCTACCGTTGTATTGACCATTCTTTTGGGAAGGTTTTTTTGTGGGTGGGCCTGCCCATTCGGGTCCCTCCATCATTTCATCGGCTTCCTGGGCAGGCGTGGGAAATCCCTCCGCGAAAGGGTTGCAGTAAATCAATACCATCGCGGTCAATCGATCAAGTATTACCTGCTGATATTCGTGCTGACTGTAGCCGCTGGGAGCTTAATAGCCCGTTTAATGCGAATTTCTCTGGACATGTCCATGATTACATGGATTTTGGTCATCGCGGGTTTAGCCATCATCTCCATGCTCGCGATCTTAAAACTCATATCGAATCCGCTCAAGGCGGCCGCTATCCTTTTGTCACTTGTGGGAATCTGGATGGGGCTGGGCTTTTTTCTTCGTCTCGATCGGGTGGTTGCTACCTCCTTGCAAACAGGCTTGATTGACCCAATTGCGCTGGTCTATCGGTCGGTGAACCTTGTCTTGCTGCCGGTGGTAGACTCCGGGGTCCATAAACTCTCAAACGCCCAGCGCTACTACGAGGGTGCCTGGTTGATCGGCGCGATCTTTCTGGTGACGGTTTTCTTGAATTTGAGGATTCCGCGTTTTTACTGCAGATTCATCTGCCCTCTGGGTGCTCTCTTGGGAGTGCTCGGGCGATTTGCACTGTGGAGAATAGGCAAAACACGGAGTGAGTGTGGGAACTGCAGGCTCTGCGATGCCGACTGTGAGGGCGCCTGTCAGCCTTCCGGCCAGATACGGATAGGCGAGTGCGTGCTCTGCATGAATTGCCGATCCAGCTGCGGGGAAGGTCTCGTTGGTTACCGCATGTCACCATCCGCATCCGGCGAAATCACCGTCCCGGATATCTCCAGGCGTGGGTTCGTCATGACGCTTGCATCTGGCGCCGTAGCTATTCCCACGCTCCGTCTGACCGGCAAGGTTGGCCCGAACTGGCATCCCCGTGTCATTCGACCGCCTGGAGCGTTAGCCGAGGAAGAGTTTTTGGCCCGTTGCCTCAGGTGCGGCCAGTGCATGCGCATCTGTCCAACAAATATCATTCAACCCGCGGGCATGGAAGGGGGCCTGGAAGGCATCTGGACGCCAATCTTGAACTTCCGTATCGGCACAAGCGGTTGCCAGTACAACTGCGTCGCCTGCGGACAGATTTGCCCATCGGCGGCAATCCGCCCCATAAGCCTGGGTGAAAAATTGGGGAGGAAGGAATATGCCGCTGCTGGTCCCATAGTGCTGGGAATTGCCTTCGTGGATCGTGGCCGATGCCTGCCCTGGGCAATGGATAGGCCGTGCATCGTGTGCCAGGAGAATTGTCCCACGAGCCCCAAGGCCATCTTTACAAGGGAGGAATTCAGCCCGGTTAGGGGCGGAGTCCTGTGGGTAAAAAAAGCCGATGCCCTGACAGTGGAGTTTGAAGGAGATTCCCTTCAGCCAGGCCAATTCGGCACAGGGGATTATTACTGCAAGGTCGCTACCGATGCGGATGACCACCGCAGATGGATTGTGGATAACACAGCCAACATGGTGACCATCGCCCCGACCAGGCCGTGGAAAAAGCCTCCGCCTCCCAAGAGTTTCATTCAAATTCAGGTCCGGTTGCAACTTCCCTACGTGGACCCGAAACTCTGTATCGGCTGCGGGATCTGCGAACATGAGTGTCCCGTCCGCGTCAAACGGGCCATACGGGTAACGCCGGAGAACGAGTCCAGGGGCAGGGAACGATCGTTGCTCTTACCAGCGGCAGATCGAACCCGTTGATGTACGTCGTACATTGTCTACAGCGTTGTTGGGACAATAGTCTTTGGTCTAGGAGGAGGTGATATGTCTAGGAAGGAGAAGGATTTTTCGCGCAGGAATTTTCTGAAGGCCGCAGGAGCAGTCGGCATTGGTTCGCTCCTCACCGTGACGGGAACATGGGCGGGGAAACCCGGCTTACTTGCCGAAAGCAAGGTTGGACATCCGTTGGTTCCCGCGCGACCGTTCGGGAAAACAGGGGTGGATGTCTCCATCCTGTCCTTAGGGGGGATATTCGACATCACATCCAATCAGCTCGTGTTGCACCAGGCCCTTGAATGGGGCGTGACCTACTGGGATACAGCTGCCAGCTACGTCGGCGGGAGGAGCGAGATGGGCATCGGGAAATACTTTGATAAACATCCCGAGGCGCGCAAGGGGGTCTTTCTCGTCACCAAGTCCGGCGCTTCCAGCGCGGGCGGTATGACGAAACACCTGAACCGGTCCCTTGAGAGGATGAGGACGGATTACATCGATCTGTTTTTTATGCATGGAATAAGCAGTACCCGAGAGGCGGATGATGAGATGAAGGCCTGGGCGGAAAAGGCAAAATCAGCGGGAAAAATCAGGTTTTTCGGGTTTAGTACCCATAGCAACATGGAGCAGTGTCTGCTCGGCGCGGCCAAGCTCGGCTGGATTGATGGCATCATGATGACGTACAACTACAGGCTCATGAACACCGATAAGATGAAGGCTGCGGTGGATGCTTGTGCGAAAGCGGGGATCGGTTTGACCGCGATGAAGACGCAGGCCGGCTTCTCATGGGGGCCGATAGGGAGGGAAAGCAAGGCGGCCTTAAGGCTCACGGAGCAATTCCTCGGAAAGGGATTTACCAAAGAGCAGGCTAAACTCAAGGCGGTTTGGGAGAATCCTCACATTGCCAGCATCTGTTCGGAAATGCCGAACCTGAAGATCCTTACGTCCAATGTGGCCGCGGCGCTGGATAAGGTGAGACTCTCGGGCGGGGATATGAAGCTGCTGGAGCAGTATGCCCAAGAAACATCCACGGGTTACTGTGCGGGTTGCACGCAGATTTGTGAGTCCGCATATGGGGGTGAAGCACCGATCGGGGAGGTCATGAGATCTCTGATGTATAACCACAGCTACGGCGACTGTGACCGAGCAAGATCGTTATTCGCGAAATTGCCGATGGATACTCGCAAGCGTATATCCGCGCTGGACTATTCACGTGCGGAGCAAATCTGTCCGCAAGGTATCCCGATTGGGAAACTGATGAGGGAAGCCGCCGAGATATTATTGACCTAACCTCGTCTCGTACCTCGAGACTTTTCAAAGGCTTGCAGGGTTACTTCGCTTAGGCAAGTCGTGAAATCAAAAACTTTTGTGATGAGCGGTCACCAGCGGGTTACCGTGTAAAGTGGGATCAGTTCCTTGAGCAGTTCCTCGGAACGATGTGGATTGAAAATGCCGCACGCGCAGGGTGTTGCCAAGGTCAAACTTCCCTCCCAACAACTGAGTTTCCCCGTCCTCACCTTCCGAATCACATCCCGGACGAGGTCCGGAGATACCATCCCGTGTCCGCACATGGTGGTGAACTGCCGGATATCAGGGG
>CP070656.1:1579459-1585089 GCA_020355065.1 Fidelibacterota bacterium
GCCAGACCAGCACGGAGTCCGATCCGGTCCATACCTATACCGAGGCAGGTGTCTACTCGGTGACGCTCATCGCGGACGGGCCTGCCGGTCCCGATACCCTGGTGAAGCCGGACTTCATTGAAGTGACCGGAGGCGGGGTGGGCACAGATGGTGCATCCCCGGATCTGCCTTCTGGATTCCACCTGGCCCAGAACTATCCCAATCCTTTCAATCCGGTCACCCATATCGAGTACCGCCTGGACAGGTCCCAATACGTAGAGCTGTCCATTTATGACCTGAACGGCCACCTGGTAAGATGCCTGGATAAGGGGTACCGGACCGCTGGCACCCATGTACGCCTATGGGATGGCCGGGATGAGCGGGGAATAAGAATGCAGAGCGGCATATATCTATGCAGATTGGAATCCGGGACTGGCCAGCGTCTAGTGAAAAAAGCAATTCTAATGAAGTAGGCAGAGGCCTGGAGTCCATGACGTCCCAAGCTCACCATGCCATGATAATCGCTCTTACCATAGCATCTCAGAATCGATGATACCATGAACGTTCGACATATCACCTCCAGGCTTGTTCCCAAGGGGATTACACTAGCTCTCGGATGTATTGCCTTCGTGCATGTATTACAGGCGGCCTCGACCGGGAAGATCGCCGGCCGAGTGATCGATGGTGAGACGGGTGTGCCCCTGCCGGCGGTGAATATCATGATCGAGGGTACGACCAGGGGTGCCGCCACCAACACCAACGGTGAATACTTCATCCTCAATCTGCCGCCACGCACGTATAGTGTACGGGCCACCATGATGGGATACATCCCGCTGGTGAAGACGGATGTGGTTGTGAGCCAGGATCATACGACGCCTCTCTATTTCAGATTGGAGCAAACGTTACTGGAAGCGGCCGAGGCGGTGATCGTGACTGCCGAGCGGGAAGTCATCAGAATGGATATGTCCTCCGCCTCCCATACGGTGGCTACGGAGAATATTGAGAATACGGCCTACGGAGGCACGTTCGACCAGGTTTTCATGACCCAGCCGGGGTGGGGGGATTGGTTCACGCCGAGCAGCCAGGCGCTCGAGTACGACGCGAACAAATTCGGTGTTCGGGCGGCCACCAGTGAGGATCAGGGTTTTGAGGTTCGCGGCGGAGGGGAATCGCAGGTGAACCTGATGGTGGACGGGATGAGCCTTAAGGATATGACCTCGGGCTACCAGTTCACCAAATTGAACCTGAATAATATCCAGGAAGTGCAGCTGCTCACGGGCGGCTTCAGCGCCGAGTACGGTGAAGCTCGTTCCGGTGTGATCAAGGTGGTTACCAAGGAAGGGGGCGAAAAATTCGCTGCATCGGTGGATATCAAGGCCAGTCCCCCGGACCTCAAGCACTTCGGCCCCGCCATTAATGATACCACAGCCTGTGTTTACAACTATGACTACGGTGCTCACCTGGGATTCGGGAGTTACTGGGATGCGGATTCCAATAAGGTGGTTTCCCTTGCAGGGACGGCGTATACCGGCAACCGCTTCTTTCCCGGTTGGATAGCAACCGTCGGCGGGATCCCAGCTGGCCACCCGTGGTATCCTCTGTTGCAGAATAAGACCCATGAAGATACCATGCGGGTGGCCAACTTCATCAGGGAGGAGTGGCTCTGGAAGTACCGCCCCGAACTGTGGGAGTACGGCGACGCATGGGATTATGACATCGAGGCTACCTTGAGCGGACCCGTTCCCCTGGTCAAGCCCATTGCCGGACGGACGACCTTTTTTGCATCCTACCGAACGAAATATTCCGAGTGGATGTACCCGCGGTCGGGGGGGCGGGAAGGAGGTTATAACGACTACACGTTTCAATTGAAGGTCACCAGCCATCCCTTCACGAATATCAAGTTGTGGTACACGGGATTGTGGTCCGTTCGCTGGGGCGGTTTCGAATACCGGACCGACCTGGAAAATTTCGCATTCGGCCACGTCCTGGAAACCCCGCTCCAGGAATTCAATCAACTGGAGCGTGGTGACTTTGCCGAATGGTGGCGCATGCCGGAGCATAACGGCAAGTGGATGAAGCCAACCGACCGGCGTGACCACTCCTTCAACAGCGTCAACCTTTCCGGGGTGCCGACGCCCGAGACAATGTTTGAGTTGAGTGTTCAGTACGCCCGCCATTGGAATACGCTGATCCAGGCCGAAGTGCGGGATACCACCCTAATCCCGGATGAACCGTGGGAGGATCTGGATCTCGATGGCGAATGGGATGTGGGCGAACCCTATACGGACAGTAACGGTGACGGAGCGTGGACCCCCGGTGTGTATGCCAAGCGGATCGGCATGCCGGGACATTGGAAGTATTACGATGAGGCGCCCTGGGGCCGTCTGCCGCATATCAGCACCCAGTTGGGCGCGATCCCGAATCAAAACTGGCAGGATGACTCCTTCTCGGAGGTCTGGACAACGAAGGCCAGCGTCCGGAGCCAGATCGGCATGCACCACCAGGTCAAGGCGGGGATCGATGTCATAGCCAGCCACGAATACCTATTCCGGCTCAAGCCGAAGCAAGGCGGATTCGTATGGTATTTCGATGCCCGACCCTTGAGGATCTCCGGATACGTGGAGGACAAGCTGGAATTCAAGGGGATGATCGCGACGCTGGGAGTGCGGGTGGATGGTTTTGATCCGGAAGACTCGTATTACGATATCGGCAGTGATCCATTTAATCCGCTGTTCGGTCGGGGAGGTCCCGGGAATCCGCTGGTTCAGTCGCGTGAGGACAGTCTGGAGCGGATCGTCCGTCTGGGACGGGGCAATCTGGCCCTTGACATGATTCCAGATTCCCTACTATTCGATCCACCCTGGCAGGTGAACTGGAGCCCCCGGCTCGGGATCTCGCATCCCATCAGCGATAGGGCCAAGATATTCTTCAATTACGGTCATGCCTACCAGCCGCCGCGGTCCATTCATCTATTCGCCCTCAATCAGCGGTGCAGTGAGGAGTGGAGTCTCAGGACGGCAGGAAATCCCAGGTTGAAGATGGAAAAGACGATTGCGTGGGAGGTGGGGTACGAGCACAATATCCTGGATAAATACCGGCTGGCGATCAGCGGGTACTATCGCTATACGGGGGATGAGGTCAGCACCTTTCAGTACTATGGAAACAGCAGCAATAATGTGAAGATGTACCTGCCTCAGAATTACGGGTATAACGACATTCGGGGTTTGGACCTCAAGTTGGAGAAGCGTGCCGGCAGGTTCCTGACGGGTTGGTTGAGTTACGATTATAATCTGCGCAGTACAGGCCGGACGGGCTACTCGTACGAATATCAGCAAGGTTATTCCAGCTACCTTTCAGAAGCCGATAACGGGGTTTATGTCGCTGCACCTTACGACAGCGTGCTAAGGGAGCGGTCGAATCGTTCTCAGACCGTTTATCCATCCCGCTCCCGTGTACGGATCAACCTGGATTTTCATACACCGTCGCGATTCGGTCCCCGGTTCCTGGGCTTGTATCCCTTAGGTGAGTGGCGGGCCAACTTCATGTATGTCTGGAATGAGGGAGCCACGTTCACCTACAATCCCGAGGGCAAATTCTACGTACAGGAAAATATGCAGTGGATGGGTTTCCGCCAGACCGATATGAAACTGACCAAGCGGATGGGCCTGGCGCACGTCGAGGTCACGTTCTACATGGAGGTCTACAATCTGTTCAATACCAAGAATTTCAATATGATCAACTATTTCGGGAGTCCGACGGCGGATGGAGCGCCCTTTCCGGCCGGTCAAGCGGTATACTATGACTCCATCATCGAACAAGGCTATCAGGTTGGTGAGACGGACAAGAAGGGCATCCATCTGCCCTATGGGCCCGAATATGCGCTGTTTTTTCCCAAACGGGACGTCTACTTTGGTTTAAAGGTGAGCCTGAGGTAGCGCTCAATGGTTCCCAAGGAACAGAGCATGCCCGGACTGCCCGCCGCCGCTCGTGTGGTGGTCCTTATCATGGCGCTGCTCCTGGTGCCGGGTCGCGGTCAGACCGTGCAATATATGAATATCGGCCGGCTGCAGGCGGTATTTGCGGGCAACTTTTATGAGAGTTACGAGCACGCGCGCCAGTTATTCACGAATGATTATGAGCCGGAGAACTGGCTGTTTTGGCCGGCGGAATACGCCTGGATGGATGAGGACGATGTCCAGGGACTGCTGGGTGCCTTCGGCGTTTATCTGGCACTGCCCGATTTCACCGATCAACATGGCCAGCACCACGGCCATTATCACGCCGCTGCCTGGGGTGACCGTGGGCCCTACAACGACCGGATCAAGGTGGCATCCGAGGATCGCTATAGCAAATGGTCCGATCCCATTGTAATTATTGATGGTGACCGGCGACCGGTATATCCCACCGCTGTGGTACCTGTCCTGCCCGCTGAAATGATCGTCCAGAACGTGACCCACAGTGAGACAGGAATCACCATCACTCGCCAGACCTATGGCTGGAGCCTGCGGGGACACGATGACTACATCATCGTTGAGTACATCCTGGAGAATACCGGGATGTTCATGCGGCGCGAGGGCTTCAAGGATCGGGAAGTGCAGGTAAGTGGCTGGCCCAAACAGCTGAACGATGTCTGGTTCGCGCTCTGCTTCCGGTTCCAACCCAGTGCGCTGGGGGCTCAGCATATCGGCAACTGGGGGGCCGAGCTACAGGGAGGGTGGGGCCACGATGCCCGCCATGAGTATATCGGCGAGAGCTACGGACAGGGTGGGCAGACGCTGGAGGATTCCCTGCGGGCGCTGATTTCATGGGATGGGGACGCCGAGCCCATCGGCTATGACGATACGGGCAATCCCCACGTGCTTACCGGTGTGCTGCTTTCTCCGCAGTATGTCGGTGTCTCGGTGATGCACGCAGATAGCAGCCCCGGTGACGAGACCGATGATCCCGCCCAACCGAAAACCACCGCCTGGCGCGGCGAGTTCCAAAGCCGATACGCGTTTGATCAGACCCAGTGGGGCCCGCCGGGGCTGGCGGACAGTACGGTGTATCGCTACATCAGCAGTGAGCGGCGCGATGCGCTGACGCCCGGGCAGGGAGGCCTGGATAACCTGTCCGAGAACTATGGCTTCTTTCTCGGCTTCGGGCCTTACGATTTCGGGCCGAACGAGACGGTGCGGATCGTAACGGCCTATGCCGCTGGGGGATTAAGCCGGCAACGAGCCATCGAGGTGGGCCAACTGTGGAAAGCCGGTGCTCTGACCGACGAGGAGAAGAATGCGATCGTGGCTACCGGTAGGGATTCCCTCATGGCCGCATTCAGCCGGGCGAAGTACATGTATGACTATACCCAGGGCTTGAGTCGTCGCTCGGATGACCTGCTGGCGCCGCCTCCTCCGCGGAGCCTGACCATCGCATCTCAAATCAATCAAGTAAGCCTGGAGTGGGATGGTTCGAGTTCAGAGAGCGCCGCGGATTTCGCCGGCTACCGGTTGTACCGCAATCACCGTTCCAGCATACCGCCCGATCCGCCGGCTTCCCTGGCCGATACCCTTTTCCGAAAGATTATGGAATGGGGCGCCGGGACCGAGCATCCGGATATCGTCCATTCGTTCATCGACTCCAACATCACTCCTCTCTGGGAGTACGACTAC
>CP070656.1:1585189-1591500 GCA_020355065.1 Fidelibacterota bacterium
AGGCGCTGATGGCGCACCAGGACGAGAAAAAAGCGTACCAGATGCCCGTCAGACCATGTTTATAAATAACACCCGCTACCCACATGGGGGTATCCACAGCGGTGTGGGTGGCGTAGACAGACGAGGCTGGCAACCACCAGGGAAGGCCCCTGCCAGCCAGGAAAAAATCCGATTCAGATCGTTTGCCAAGCTTGAAGAAAAGAACTCCACAGCCTATCATGAGAACCAGAAAAAGAAATATCCAGATCCAGTCTAGTGCGGCAAATTGAATCACTTCTGCCTCTCTGTTGTAATTATTCTAACTGCTGTTTCCGGGGATTAACCTGCCACCGGTCCCAAGAGCCACGCACAGGGCGGCAAGATCGCCGATCCGGTCGCCTAGCGCTCCGGGGACTACGGCGCACACCTCCACAGCCTGAGGGAGGGCTTCTTCCTTGATGACTTGACGGGTCGGCTCAAGGAGCATTTCACCCAGACGAACTCCCATACCGCTGACAATGATCATCTGCGGATTGAGGATATCAATCATAATGGCAAGGCCAGCGCCGAGGAATCTACCACTTTTCTCGACAACCTTAATGGCAACAGGATCCCCGTTATGAGCCCAGTCAACTACATTTTTGCCGGTTATGTCGTTGGGTTGTCTATACCTGCGTATGACAGCTTCCCGTCCTATTTCGTTCGACATTTCCATCAGTTCGCTGGTCATTAACTCTGCCAGACCGGGTCCACTGCAGAATCCTTCAAACGAGCCGCGCTTGTGATATCCGAGGGGTCCATCATCTGCCAGCCGGATGTGGCCGACTTCCCCGCCCAGGTCATTGGTGCCCTTATACAGTCTACCATCCAATATGATACCGGCGCCAAGCCCAGTTCCGAAAGTCAGAAATACCAGATTCTCAACCCCCTTCCCCGCTCCGAATTTCCACTCCGCCAGTGCCCCGGCATTGGCATCGTTTTCCAGATAGGTGGGAAGCTTCAATTCCTCTGCGAATATGTCTCGGATTGGGACCTCATCCCACCCGGGCAAATTGGGCGGGGAAAGGATCAAGCCCTTCTCAGAATCCAGCGGTCCACCACAGCTGATGCCAATCGCCTCGACATCCGCCAGCCGAATGAAGTCAGCCGCTTCGGCTACCAGTATTTCGAGTGTAGATTGCCAATTGTTAATACCGGTCATGGTGGGAAACTGCTTGCGCTCAACGATCCTGCCCGTCGCATCAATGAGAGCTGCAGCAGACTTCGTTCCGCCGATATCGATGCCGATGTAGTGTCTCACCCCAAAACGATGTTCTCACCTTATTCCCGCACTTACCCCGGCTTGGATCGTTACAGTGCCTGCCCACCCATCGCTGGATTACACCGCGTATGCGGAGATTTGGGAAGTTGGTAGAAGTGTGCCATAGAATGATATGCCCTTATTCCTTGAGCCATATTAAAGTTAGGATTTTGGATTTCGGTTCGCACTTACAAAACCTTTAGCTGATGACACCTGGTGCCTTGGAAATATTGCATCAGGAGCCAGTGGCTGGTATCTGAATGGAGTGAAGCTGCATATGATTGTATTCCCGACGTCACGGACCGATCAAGTCTCTCGACTCCAACAAGGTTTCGAATGTTTATCGTGGTAATCTAATATCACCTTTCAAAACAGTTACTTATCAGGGTTCTTTGAGGCCAGAGCCTGCCCCGACTGAGCTACGCGAACGTCGCGGAGGTCCCGCGAATAGAATAAGAGCTCAGGAGCAAATCCGAGCCCTCATCGCTTCAGTTTACGGTCCTCCCCCGAATACTCTCGGATTTCACACTATTATTAAACTCAACAACTTCGTACTCAAGAATCGCACGATTCCGCCGATGATTAAAATATACGCGGAATCCCCTATGCTGGTGGTTTCCGTCACTACAGGCCAGGTTGAACCGGGTTTGGCCGGTTTCCATAAATAAGGGTTGCCAACCCCCAAAAGCCTGTACTATAATGCATCCACGCTGTTCATTGGATCAGCGATGCGAAAAGTGGAAATGGAAAACGCGACGACATATCGACCCAAAGCGGAACGGCACCGCAGTGCCGCAAAGTTCGGTATATTCTCTCGCCTAACTTCCACTATCGCTGGACGACTTAACGTCGTCATCCTGATTATTGTGATTATTGTCCTGCTGGCTCTGATTAGTATGATCGGCTAGCATCTAGGACAGTTAATCACAATCCCACCCGAACAACTCCCCAGATACTAGCCGAAACCGGAATAGGATTCGTGATTAACTGTCCACCAAGGATAGTTGAGAAGGAATTCTATGCGATCAGATCAGATCAAGACCGGTTTTGAGAGGGCACCTCATCGAAGCCTCCTTCGAGCGACAGGTGCAATCTACTCCGACGATGATTTCAACAAGTCCTTCATCGGGATCGCCAACTCCTACATCGACCTGATCCCGGGGCATGTGCATCTGCAGGAACTGGGACGTATCGCCAAGGAATCCGTCCGGGCAGCGGGAGGTGTTCCCTTTGAGTTCAATACCATTGGGGTGGATGATGGTATCGCCATGGGACATCCGGGTATGCGCTATTCACTGCCCAGTCGGGAACTTATCGCTGACAGTGTCGAAACCGTTGTTTCGGCCCACTGCCTCGATGGGCTGGTCTGCCTGACCAATTGCGATAAGATTGTGCCCGGGATGCTCATGGCTGCTGTCAGGCTGGATATCCCCACCATTTTCATTTCCGGCGGTCCCATGAAAGCCGGAACTGCTGCTGATGGCAAGAAGATTGACCTTATCTCCGTTTTTGAAGGTGTGGGTCAGTATAAGTCGCAGAAACTTGATGAAAAAAGTCTGGAGCAATTGGAGAAGTCTGCCTGCCCCACTTGTGGTTCCTGCGCTGGAATGTTCACCGCCAATTCCATGAACTGCCTAATGGAAGCTCTCGGAATAGCCCTTCCCGGCAACGGCAGTATCCTGGCCGTAGACCCGCGCAGACAAGAACTGGTCTGGCAGGCCGGCCCGAGAATGATGGATTTGCTGGAGCGAAATCTTACCCCACGCGACATCATCACGGAAGCCTCCCTGCGCAACGCCTTCGCACTGGATATGGCCATGGGTGGCAGTACCAACACCGTGCTCCATGCCCTGGCAATCGCGGCGGAAGCAGGCCTCCAATTCGATCTGTCGATGTTGAACGATCTGGCTCGCAAAGTACCTCACATATGCAAGGTCAGCCCTGCTGCCCGTGATATACACATGGAAGATGTCGATGCTGCCGGTGGTGTAAGTGCTATTCTTCATGAGTTGTCCCGCATCGATGATCTGCTCGATTTGTCTTGTCCCACAGTCACCGGTAATAGCTTGGGAGAAAATATTGCCGCTGACACAGTCAAAGATCGAAACGTCATCCGGTCAATTGAGAATCCCTATTCCGAAGAAGGCGGATTGGCCATTCTATTCGGAAATCTCGCACCGCGTGGTTCCGTTGTAAAAACCGCGGCGGTGGAGAGCAACATGCTGGTTCACACCGGACCAGCCCGCATATATGAATCCCAGGATGATGCGGTGAGTGGTATTCTGAATGGAGATGTCCAGCCGGGCGATGTTGTGGTAATCCGTTATGAGGGACCTCGTGGCGGACCCGGGATGCCCGAGATGCTGGCCCCCACCAGCGCCATAGTTGGAATGGGCCTGGAAGATAGAGTAGCCTTAATCACCGATGGACGCTTCTCAGGCGGGACCCGGGGAGCCTGCGTAGGACATGTATCACCGGAAGCCGCCGTCCGGGGACCCATTGCAGCCCTGCGCGATGGCGATGAGATTCGGATCGACATCCCTGGCAAGCAGCTGGCGGCTAATCTGAGCGACGAGGAAATCAAGGCACGGCTCGCATCGTTGCCGCCATTCGAGCCAAAAATTAAGCATGGCTACCTGGCACGTTATGCCCGGCTTGTGACATCGGCCAACACGGGTGCAGTGCTGAAATAGAATTGATAATGAAGGAATGTGACTTCCATGAATAAATCCGAACGGATCTTAACCGGCGCTGAACTCCTCTGGGAATGCCTCATCCAAGAGGGCGTTGAGGTGGTATTTGGCTATCCCGGGGGGGCGAATCTCCCTATCTACGATACCCTCACAGCCTATCGTGATAGAGTTCGCCATGTATTGGTTCGCCATGAACAGGGCGCAGCTCATATGGCCGACGGCTATGCCCGGGTCAGCGGAAAGGTCGGTGTAGCAATGGCTACTTCGGGTCCTGGCGCGACCAATCTGGTCACCGGGATCGCCACCGCCATGATGGATTCATCGCCTATGGTGTGCATAACGGGTCAAGTCGCCGCAACCGCCTTGGGCGGCGACGCTTTCCAGGAAACCGATATTACCGGTGCCACTCTGCCCCTGACGAAGCATAGCTACCTGGTCATGAATGTCGAAGAATTGGCCGAGACTTTCAGGGAAGCGTTTTACATCGCCCGTACAGGTCGGCCTGGGCCGGTTCTGATCGATATCCCCAAGGACGTGCAGAATGCCAGAACAGCCTTTAACTATTCAGCAGAGCCCATCAATCTGCCGGGATATCATCCACCCGAAAAGGCTTCCGATGAGGCGGTCACTACGGCACTGGACATGATCAATAACGCTGAGCAACCGGTCATCCTGGCTGGCCACGGCATACTTATGTCCCACGCGATGGAAGACGTAGTTGAATTAATGGAGCAAGCCTCTGTCCCGGCTACCCCTACCCTTCTTGGCCTTGGTACGATACCTGCCAGTCATCCCTTGAATCTGGGTATGATGGGCATGCATGGCACTGCCTGTGCCAACCATGCCATTCAGGAAGCAGACTTATTGATTGCCTGCGGCATGCGCTTCGACGATCGCGTAACAGGCAAACTTGCGACATACTCGCCACATTCAAAGAAGATTCATATTGACATTGACGCTTCCGAGCTCAATAAAAACGTCCGGGTAGATCTGGCCATCAACGCTGATCTTGCCACGGTCCTCCGCCAGATCAATCCCGGGATCCGCAAACGGAAACGGGAGGCATGGGTGACGAAGATTGCTGAATGGCAGAAAGATGCCAGCCAACGCGATATCCTGCAGATGGATTCTCCCGTACTGATGGGTGGCCAGGTGATCCGAACCATTTGGGAAGGGACACCCGAAGATGCCGTGATTGTCAGTGATGTGGGACAGCACCAGATGCTGACAGCCCAATACTATGCCCACGAGCACCCCCATACTTTTATTACTTCCGGGGGCTTGGGTACCATGGGCTTCAGTCTGCCGGCAGCCATTGGTGCCAGCTTCCATGTGAAAGACAAGGAGATCTGGGTCATTGTCGGTGACGGTGGATTCCAGATGAATGTCCAGGAACTGGGTCCCGCCGTACAGGAAGGTGCGAATATCAACATTGCCATCATCAATAACGGCTACCTGGGGATGGTGCGCCAGTGGCAGCAACTATTCTATGAGGCACGTTACACGGAGACACCCATTTCCAGCCCGGACTATGTCAAGCTGGCCGAAGCCTACGGTTTGCCCGGCTACCGGGTGGAACGCCGCGAGGATATTCCTTCCGCTATGGATTCTGCTCGCAGCCATCAGGGCCCGGCACTTATCGATTTCGTCGTCGAGAAACATGATATGGTGTTCCCCATGGTCCCGGCCGGAGCCAGCCTCCACGAAATGATCCGGCGTCCACACCCCAAACATGCAACGATAGAAGTAGGGAAGTAATAGCATGAAACAGGTTCTCATAGTATTGGTGGAAGATAAGCCGGGTGTCCTGAACCGGATTGCCAATCTTTTCCGCCGACGGAATTTCAATATCGAGAGTATCGTGGCAGGTCACAGCGAAGTGCCCGGCACCACGCGCCTTACAATTGTTACCGATGAGGAAGAAAGGCTGCGGCGCAACATCATCCGCCAGGACCTGCTCAAACTCATCAATGTCATCGAAGTGGTAGATGTGACCGAGCAACCTTGCATCATCCGCGAGTATGCCCTGATCAAAATCAAGTCTGATGGCGCTACCCGAGGCGAGGTCGGCGCCCTGGTGGATATGTACCGCGGACGTATCGTGGATGTCGGAACACGATCCCTGGTGATTGAGGTTACCGGTGAGCCAAGCAAGCTCGATTCAATCATTGACGTGCTCTCTACATATGGGATCATTGAAATCATGCGGGCAGGCAAAGTCGCCATTACTCGCGGTGCAGAAAATCCCGCGGACAACGGTGGTCTTCATTTATGGAAAAACTCAAGAGGGAAAGCCGTTACAGCCAACGCTCATAAGGAAGGAAAGGTATCATGATCAA
>CP070656.1:1591600-1594891 GCA_020355065.1 Fidelibacterota bacterium
AGTGAAGAGATCGCCGGTGCGGCCGTGGAGGATCTTTCCCAGCTGATGGAAGTCCAGGCGGGGATAATAGCAATGGAAACGACGGATCGTGCTGACGTTCTCAGGGATTTGCCCGGCGACGGCCTGCATATTCGTGGGGGACGCGAGAATGAGACTGCCTTTCTCATCGATGGTATCAGGGTTGACAATCCCATCTGGGGTGGAGCCAGTTATTCTCAGAACACGTCCGGCAGTGCGGTGACGGAGATGATGACCATTCTGGGGACGTTCAATGCCGAATACGGCGGCAAAATGTCAGGTGTGATCAATCTGGTCACCAAGGAACCTTCTGACCGCTTCAACCTCCGCTTCAGTGGGTATACCGACAAGTTCGGCCTCCAGAAGTATGATCGCAATACGTTCCAGGGGGACATGACGGTCAGCGGTCCTCTGCCACTCCTTAAGAACTTCGCTTTCTTCGCCAACTTTCAGGTACGTACAACCGATGGTCGCTTCAGAGCGTATGAGATACCGAATTGGACGGATGCAAAGGGCAAGCTGCCCATTGAGGATGGGAGCGGCAATCCTCTCGGGAAAGAAGTATCTGCGAATTGGGAAGATGAGTGGAATGCACTCGTGAAGTTGATCTGGAAGGCTGGATCGAAATTGAAATTCATGGGTAGTTATACCAGCGCATACGTCCAGGAATTAAAGTATTATCACGATTTTAAATACCTGCCTGCCGGCATGCCCTGGCGCGAGACGAATACAGCCGGACTGACAGGGAAGATTACCTATCAGTTGAGTCCCAGAACGTTTTCAGAACTGGCGTTGTCCCGGCAAAGAATCGATTTCTGGACCGGGGTGCACAAGGTCAGAACCCAGAGAATGCTCATGGATTCCCGACAGGATGAACCCATATATGGGTTCAAGTATACCGGTGCACGGAATGATTACTGGGCAGATGAATCAACTACCTATCAGATGCTATTCACGGTTACCAGCCAGCTGGGGACAGCACATCTGATCAAAGCCGGTCTGGATACCAGACATATGGATCTGTTCCATCTCAAAGCCAATGCGTGGAGCAGTGACGTAGAAGTGAAAGTCATCGGTGTGGACGACCTGGGCGATCCTCTGGAGGAAGTATTCGAGCTGTATAAGTCTTATGCTACGACTACACCGACCGAATATGTCTTTTATCTCCAGGATAAGATGGAATTCGAAAGCATTGGCATGATCCTTAACGCAGGCGTGCGCTGGGAACAGTGGGATCTAGGTGAAAAATATATGGAGCATCCCGAGGTCCCTTTTGAAACGCGACTGCTGCCTACCCAGGCAAAAGCACGCGTCAGCCCGCGGCTGGGAATATCCTATCCTATCTCAGACAAGGCCGCGTTCCATTTTGCCTACGGGCATTTCTATCAGATGCCAAGCTATGTGGATATCCTTTCGGGAGTGAACGAGTTGGGCCAGTATCCCGACCGGCCCAACCTCACCGGGATCGGATTGGCCATCTTTAATCCCAATATCGATCCGGAGAAATCGGTTACCTACGAAGCAGGTGTGCAAACCCGCTTATTTGAAGATGTTTCGTTGAATGTCACTGCGTTTTACAGGGAGATGGCTGATCTGGTGGGAGTAACCTGGATGCAGGTTCAGGGGTATGTTTATTTCGACAATGTCGACTTCGGGAATTCCAAGGGATTGGAATTCACTTTGAACAAGCGGTACAGCAATTACTATTCAGCACGGTTGAACTACACCCTTTCCAAAACGCTGATTAGCACTTCCAGCCCCATGACGGCGGCTGAAACTCTCTCCAGTGAACCGATCAAATACCGGAGCTTTCTGGCAGACTGGGACCGGACCCACAATCTTTCGGGAATGCTGCGCTTCAGAGATCCCGGGAAGTGGGCGGTCAGCTTTACAGGAAACGCGAAATCCGGAAAACCCTACACCGTGCTGGCTGAGCAGAAGAATACCGAGCGCATGCCATGGAATATCAACATAAATATGAAGGCAAACTGGTATTTCCGTATCGCTGGTTTCTCGGGGAGTGTGTTTGGCCAAGTATTCAATCTCCTCGATCGCAGAAATATCTACTCGGTGTACGACGTGACGGGAAAATGGAACGATGACGGCGATCCGGGTACCCCACCAGCGAAGGACGCCAATCCCAGAAGGATTTCTGATGGCCGTAGGGTTCGCATCGGGATACAACTTGAGCTCTAATCTGCCAGGATGATCAAAGCATGAAAAGCATTATATACCGTCGAATTTCACGATCCATGACAACCCGTCCGCATAGCTATCTCATGATTATCGCGGCTATAGGGCTCGTTGGTGCAGTAGGGGTCAAGGGTCAACAGCAGCGACTGGAGTGGGAACGCTGGGGTGAGTTCGGAGCCGGGAAGCTGGTCACCCGACAATCCAACACGAACCTGATTGCCTCGGGGCGGTTGAAGTTTCCGGAACTATCCAAGTTTCCTGCCTTCGAATATCCCTATAATCCCAATCGGGAAGGCCGTCAGATCCACTACGGTAATGGCGTCTCGTTCCACGTTGGTGGTTTCACACTTGATCGCGGGCCAAGATGGGATGAAGAGGATCCACATAATCCGATAGTAGAGAGTGGTGACCAGAGTGATTACCGGTACTATAAAGGCTTTCACTACGATGGCTTTCCCGACTTCATCCCCCCTGCTTCGATCGATGACAAGGCCAATCTGGTATCGGTAAGTACCGATCCGAACAGCTGGCCCGTCGGTGGCTGGCCGACAACCTATCCCACCTCCGATCCGGTGCTGGATAATTATTTCCCGACGTATCCTACGATTTATAATACCGGAATTGGTACGCCCATCCCGCTTCCGCTGGATACTCTGATCGGTTTTCCCGGTGCCGGGCCAAACAAATATTCGGCTCCCGGCAGGTATTATCCCGGTCAGGTTGTTGCCGATCAGGAGAGCTTCGCGGTCAGTTTTGCCAAGAGCCGTGATAATGACCCACTGAATGGCCATCTCATGATCTATACTACCCTCCGGGGACTGAGCTGGAGGGGAGACTTGGCGGAGGATTTTCTTTTCTGGATCTTCACGGTTACCAATATGGGTACTGCTCCCATTGACTCCACATTCATTGGTATGTATGCCGATTTCGATTTTCCCTGGGCCAGCTATGCCGAATACAATACGTATTCTAAATCGGATGCCCATGCTCTTGACACCTATGATATCGATGAAGAGACCGGGCAGGAATATAAGATCGGGTACGCCTGGGATGGTGACGGCTATGTGGAGGGCGCGACCA
>CP070656.1:1594991-1598291 GCA_020355065.1 Fidelibacterota bacterium
CTCTCCCACGTGTGGGGCGATGAAGTGGTGGTTACCGAGCGTACGGTTGATGTCCACATTAAAAACCTGCGCCAGAAAATAGGGCCGGACGGAGACCTCATTGAGACCGTGCGCGGCGTGGGTTACCGGGTTCGACGGCAGGCAGATTAGCTCCACCCTACTGCCATGAGCATCCGTCAGCGTGTTCTACTCATCCTTCTGGGATTGGTACTCCTGGGAGTGATGGCCATCAGCAGTTACTCCATTCTGGTAGTCAGAGATTATTTGCTTAGCAATTCCAGGGACGACCTGGACCGGCAAGCCCATTATCTGGCGACCCTGCTGGTCAGCCAACCTGACAGCGGGCAGTATCCTGCCATGATGACCGATTTTGCCCGCTATACCGGGCATATGGTGGAATTGCTGGATACGGACTTTCATGTCAGCTTGTCGGCTGGCCAGGTTATGGACAGTACGGCGCCGACTTTTTCGGGCATCGCTCCGCTCCCGGGCTTCGCTACCGAGGAGCGCCGATACGTGCGTATTACCGCCAGCGAGACGGAGATCAGAGCCACGCTCAATCGGGTGCGCACAATCATCTACATTGGCATCTTCGGTGCCTTACTGCTCACGGTGGTGGTCAGCTGGATAGTGGCGGAGCGGTTCACGCTCCCGATACGGCAATTGGCTCAAGCGGCGCGGCGTATAACCAGTGGTGAGGCCAGCCCGCTGCCCCGCTCGGAACGGCGCGATGAGATCGGTGATCTTACCCGGGATGTCGCTGCCATGGCAGCCAAACTCCAAGAGGATATCAGTGATTTGAAACGCCTTACCCAAGCGCAGGAGGATTTCATCGCCGCCCTGAGCCACGAAGTCCGCAACCCTGTTTTTTCTGCCCGGGGCTACCTCGAGATGGCTCTGGAAGCATGCTCCACCCAGACGGATCCATCTCCTGAGGAGGAGGAACTGCTCGATTACCTCCAGAAAAGCCACCGGAATTTATTGCGGATCCACGACCTCTTCGCTGACCTGTTGCTGCTGGTACGTTTGGAATTCGACCATGAGCCGGTGAAACTGGAACCTGTAGCGCTTCAACCGCTGGTAACGGAACTCGAGGAAACCTTCCTCCCCCAGGCACGTGAACGAGGGCTCAACCTGGTACTGCAGGTGAATCATGATTCCGTACATGGCAATGCCGAGCTCCTTAAAATTGCCCTGTCCAACCTCCTGGCCAATGCCGTCCAGCACACCTTGGAGGGAGAGGTACGTCTGGAGGTAACTCCGCAGGATACTGAGAAGGTACAGTTGCAGGTAACCGACACCGGACCGGGGATTTCTCCCGAGGAACTGGAATACATATTCGAAAAGTTCTACCGTGTTGATAAGGCTCGCAGCCGTGAGCGAGGCGGTACCGGTCTGGGACTGGCTCTGGTTCAGCAGTGCATGCACTCACTTAACACCACTATTCAGGTGAAATCGGTCGTTGGCCGTGGCAGCCGCTTCTGGTTTGAGCTGCCGCCGGCCTAGCCCGTTAGACACTGCCCGTCCGGTCTCTACTCGGAAACTTGTGTGAGGCGTTATTCACACTTCATTGAAGTTCCCTAGTTTCAGGAAGGAAGAGAGGTCTCCCATAGCTGGAGACAAGGATTACCTAGTCGGACGGCGGAATCAAGGCACAGGCCGAGTTTGCCGTGCAATTGCCGACACCGTGAGATAAATTTGCGCGCAACTTTCGTGATATCTTATGGTGTTTGGCCTCCATTGAAGACAGATAGGATTGAATTATAACAGAAGGAACATTACGCATTATGGACCCTCGCCCGTTCGTTTATTATTTCCCGATCCTGACGACCATTGTGACCCTTGTCTTTGCCGCCCAGATTTACCGCCGCTATGTGCAGCGTGGTCGGATGGGGAATCACCTGCTGTGGTGGACCATCGGTGTATTGACGTATGGTATGGGCACGTTCACTGAGAGTTATATCACCATTTTGGGTTGGAATCCCGTCATATTCAAGGTGTGGTATATCGCCGGTGCTCTGCTGGGTGGCGCTCCTCTGGCGCAGGGTACGGTCTGGCTGCTCCTGAAGCCGCAGACCGCCAGACGGCTCACGTTCGCGCTGCTCACGGCCGTGGTTATATCCGCCATTTTCATTATCGTAAGCCCGGTGAACACTCCGGTCGATCTGCATCTACCCAGTGGGCGTGCGCTTGGTTGGCAGTGGGCCAGGTATTTCAGTCCGTTTATTAATACCTACGCGGTGGTGTTCCTGATTGGTGGAGCCATCCTCTCGGCCGTACGGTACCGCCGAGTGGCTACGGCAGGCCAGGGCGAAGTAGCCGAACTGGCTCAAGACCGGTTTTTCGGCAACGTCCTGATTGCTATTGGCGCCATACTCCCGGCCATTGGAGGCGCCTCCAGTCGTGCCGGGCACACCCAGGTGCTCTACATCCTTGAGTTGGTAGGAATTATTCTGATCTGGCTGGGTTACTGGCTCAATGTCCGCAAGCGTCCCCTGGATGAACAACCCCCGGGCACGACTGATTAAGCCTAAACCATGCCTCAGAATCTGCCACGGGTAGCCCTGTACACCGATGGCGCCTGCTCCGGCAATCCCGGTCCTGGGGGTTGGGGTGCCATCCTTCGGTATCAGGATGCAGAGAAGGAACTGGCGGGCGGTGAGGCAGAAACCACCAATAACCGCATGGAGCTGACGGCCATTCTCAGCGGCCTGGAGGCCCTAAAGCAACCCTGCCGGGTCGAGATCTACTCCGATTCGCGATATATTGTGGATGCGATTAACAAGGGATGGCTTGAGGGGTGGGTCGCCCGCGGGTGGCGTAAGGCCGCCAAGAAGGGCCGGGGCGAGCCGGTCCTCAATGTAGACCTATGGGAGCGGCTGGTCGAGCTGCTTGGTATACATCAAGTGGAATTCCATTGGGTCCGAGGCCATCAGGGCCACCCGGAAAACGAGCGGGCCGACCGCCTGGCTGTCTCGATGATACCGAAGTAGAAGGGTACCTACAGTGGAGTGTAGGCCAGATTTACCGAGACCCGCAGCTGGTCTTTCTCCATCTTGATCTCTCTGCCGCCAGCCGTCACTCCAATCAGCCGAACGTCGCCACCGCCTATGTCCATCTCAACCTGCTGCTGAACCGGCTCAGGCCCATTGAATTCAAATTTGGGCTTGTAATACTTGCCGATATCCAGGGTGGCGAGCTTCACTTTCTGTCCGAGGATCTTGACGTAGATCGGGAACTTGGCCTCCACCACTTGCATTTTGATCTTGTTCGCATCCGCATCGTAGTCCACGGCTAGCC
>CP070656.1:1598391-1601033 GCA_020355065.1 Fidelibacterota bacterium
CAGCACCATCAGTGTCGTCGGCGAGGAGGAGACCCTGCCGGTCAATCCGCTGGAGTTCCTGTACCAGAAGTTCGGGGGGTACGTCGAGGACCGCCGTGCCAACCCCCGGGAGGACATCCTGACCCAGTTGGCCACGACAATATCTTCCGGTTGTATCAATTTGTAGTCGGCGCAGTCATAGGTAATGAATAGGGATTCAAGTGCTTCTCGATCAGTCATATATCTGTTCCTGCTTCGCGGCTCTACGAGGATAATGTGTGGTCACCGGCGTATCCGGATCATTCCCGGTTGCCGCCGGAGGACCCGTATTGCCCAGAGATCAGTTGCCCGACTTCTCTTCCGGGGCTTTCTCCCAGACGTATTCCCGTCCCATGGCATGCTGCTCGAACCAGTCGATTTCCACGTTCATCTTGAACAGTTGGTGCCGCAGCTCGCGCCACCCGTGCGGCTCCCTGGGGGCAATATACAGATGGGTGGGTACTCCGTTAGCCTTGATGGCACGATAAAGCTCCATGGACTGGGGCAAGGGGACACGGGGATCGTTTTCCCCTACCAGGATTATTGTCGGTGTCGTCACCTTCCAGATCTCTCTCAAAGGAGAATGCTCCCAATACACATCGATGGGTGCATCCGGCTGCCAGGGGGTCCCTCCGAACCAAGATGTGCGCTGATTGCGCGTATCACTCTGCCCGTACATAGAAATCCAATTGACGGCACCGGCACCCGACGAGGCTGCCTTGAAGCGGCCCGTGTGCGTGATGATCTTGTTGGTCATATGACCACCGGCACTCCAGCCCATTTTAATCAGCCGGTCGCCATCCACAATCCCCCGGTCAATCAGGTGATCCACACCAGTCATCACGTCCAGATGCGACTGATTGAAATAACTGCCGACCATGTCCCGCAGGAATTCGTCGCCATAGCCGGTGCTGCCGCGGTAGTTTGGGGCCAACACCGCGTAGCCTCTGGCCGTCAGCACCGGGATGTAGACGCGGTAACTGCTGAAGCCGAATTTGTCCGAGGACCGCGGCCCGCCATGGGTCTGCACAACCAGGGGATAGGCCCTTCCCTGCTTATAACCGAGCGGATAATGGAGCAGCCCCTCTACCTCCACACCGTCGGCACCCATCCACCGAATGGCCTCCTGCCGGGGTAGCTTAAAGTCCCGCGCAAGGTAATCGTATACGTGCGTGATACGCACCGGTTTTGTTCTCTGCTTGCTGGCCAGCATCCAGACGTCACCGGCATTGGTGGGCTCATTGATAGCGAAAACGTGCTGGTCCAATCCCGGCTCATACGACCATGACCGTATTGTATGATCCCCCGTAGTCAGTTGCTGCAGCCTCTCCCCGGCTAACTCAACCTGGAATAATTCAGCACGGACGCCGGTGTTAGCCGTGAAGTAAATCGACCCTCCATCTGCAGACCAGCTCGCCTGCCGCACTTCGTGAGGCATGTCCGGTAACAGCAGTCGTGCTTCACCGCCCCGAACCGGGATGACGAACAGGTTGTTGTTATAATATGGCTCGAACTCCTGGTTGCACCATGATATGAACAGCACACGCGAGTTGTCCGGGGATAACTCGGCTCCACGCTCCGTGATCGAGTTGCGGGTTAGTTGCACTCTCTTCTTGCCCTTGGCATCCATTACCCAGACTTCGCTCCGGTCAGTGTCTTCCCGAACGGGTGAACGGGCTTGATGGAAGACTATCTTCTTCCCATCCCTCGATACACGATAACTCAGTATGGAGTAATCACCCTCAGTGATACGCTCCTCGGTCTGGTCGGACACCGAAACCTTCCATAAATGGCGCTGTTGGTAGTCTTCTTCGTAGGCGAAAACGTCATCCTTCGACTCCTCCCGCTCCTTTTCCTCGTCGGTCTTTGGATTGGAAGCCAGGAAGTAGATCCAGGCGCCGTCCGGGGACCAGCTGATGCTTGAGATCGACGTTTCGTGCCGGGTGAGCTGCCGGGCCTCACCCCCATCGGTCCGGATCAGGAAAATCTGTGCCTCCTCAGCATCGCCCCGGGTGGCGAGAAAGGCGATCTGCTCCCCGTCCGGGGTCCAGCATGGGCTTCGCTCCCCCTTGTCACCGTTAGTCAGCTGGCGTACATTGGCTCCATCGGTGTTGATGATCCAGATGTGACTTATCCGTTTATTGGCTTCCCAGTCGGCCTCCGCCAGTACGTATACCAACTGTCTGCCATCGGGCGAGAGTAGTGGATCACGCAGCTCCGGTACCTCGAGGATATCGACCAGGGTCATCGGACGCTTGCCTTGCGCCAGAACAACGGTGAGGTGCAGAAGTAGCCATAGCAGGATCCAAGCGCTTTTCTTCACGACGTCTCCTCCCTATAGATTGGTTGGGACGGCTCCATGCATGTTTTGCCGTGTACAGATTCTGAGGTATGCAGGCTCGCTGAACCGGAAACTACGCGCACCTCGGGACCTTTCCAAAGCTTTGTGTCCATTGGTCGGGAAGCCGCGGCGATAAGAAAAACGCCTCAATATGAGGTGTTTTGTCGTCGGGGCGAGTGTGGCAGGTCCTGCACCGCCGTTGGCGGGATTCAGGGATTGGTTTATCCGCCTGAGGCGGAACACCACACCTTCACTCATATACATTCGTTCCGTGGTCGACCCC
>CP070656.1:1601133-1605422 GCA_020355065.1 Fidelibacterota bacterium
GGAAGGCGTTTGTGACAAATGCCATACACGCGTCGAGTGGACATAGTCCTTCAGTAGCAGTGCCCCTACTGGACAAATATCCGCCACGTTGCCTGCCAGCGGATTGTCCAGCTGCTTTCCTTCGAAGAAGGCAATCTTGTTATGGTAGCCTCGGTTCTGTACAAATAGCTCCCCGGTCCCCACAACCTCACTGGTGAAACGGACACACCGGGTACACATGATACACCGGTTATGGTTGATCGCCACCCCGGAACCCAGATCTTCACTCGCTCGTACGCGTTTCTCCTCGATGAACCGGCTGTGAGCGTGACCATATTTGAACGAATAATCCTGCAGGAAGCATTCACCCGCCTGGTCGCATACCGGACAGTCCAGCGGATGATTGAGTAAAAGAAACTCGAGTACCAATTTGCGGGCTGCCACCACCTTATCGGTTTGCGTACGGACCACCATGTCAAATCGGCCGTCAATCTTCTTCTCGGCCGACAGCTCCGCCACAGGAGTGGAACAGGAGGTTTGCAGCTTGGGCATGCCCTCCACCTCCACCATGCACATGCGGCAGCTCCCTACAATGGACAGTGCGGGATGATAGCAGTAATGCGGAATGTCCACCCCGGCCTTCAAGGCGGCGGCCAGCAGCATGGTCCCTCGGGGAACCTCCATCTCATGCTGATCGATTTTGATCACTGGCATCAGGCAGCGGCCTCCTGGGACTGGTATGCCTCGAATTCAGCCCGGAATTTCTCAACAAACGCCCGCACCGGCCACGCTACCGCTTCTCCGAAAGGACAGATGGTCTTGCCGAAACTGCCCCGCGAAAAATCGATCAATCCCCCGATATTATCCGTGACATCCAGAATCAGATCGATGTCTTCCATCCGCCCCTGACCATTCGTGAAGCGCTGGAAAATTTTGGTGAGCCAGGTCGTTCCCTCGCGGCATGGAGTGCACTGTCCACATGACTCGTGTGCATAGAAGCGGGCCACGTTGTAACAGGCCTGTACCATGTCGGTGGTCTCGTCCATGACGATGATCCCGGCCGAACCCAACATG
The DNA here is from genome assembly GCA_020355065.1 of Fidelibacterota bacterium. Taxonomy (GTDB): domain Bacteria; phylum Fidelibacterota; class Marinisomatia; order SCGC-AAA003-L08; family TS1B11. The sequence goes on from CP070656.1 coordinate 1,602,187, forward strand.
CTTCCCGCCGCTTGCACGGAAGGAAAGTCCATGCGCAGATCCTCAGCCTCTTCAGCGGTGAGGACCGGCGCCGAACTCCCCCCGGGGATAACCGCCTTCAGTTTCCGCCCTTCGGGTGTACCACCGGCGTGGGTGAAAATAAGATGCGACAGCTTGGTACCCATGGGGGCTTCGTAAACCCCGGGCCTTTGTACATGACCACTCAGACAGTAAAGCTTGGGACCCGGACTGTCTGCTGTGGCACCGATGCCGCGGAACCATACCGCTCCTTCATTGATGATATGGGGCAGGTTAGACAGTGTCTCCACGTTATTCACGATGGTGGGACAACGCAGGTAGCCTTCGACGGCTGGAAACGGCGGTTTGATCCGGGGCCAACCGCGTTTGCCTTCCAAAGACTCGATGAGGGCCATCTCCTCACCACAGATGTAGGCTCCCGCTCCTCGGTGGACCAGGATGTCCAGGTCGTACTTGCTCCCGAAAATACCCTTGCCCAAAACCTGATTTGCCCGACATTCGCTCAACGCTGCCTCCAAAAGCCGGGCCTCCCTGGCAAACTCCCCCCGGATATAAATGAATGCCAAATGGCAGTCGATGGCCTTGCTGGCGATGATCATCCCCTCGATCATCTGGTGGGGATTGTGTGTGATCAGCAAGCGGTCCTTGAAGGTACCCGGTTCACTCTCATCCGCATTGCAGATAAGGTACTTGGGCTTTTTGCTCTCCTTCGGGATGAATCCCCACTTCACCCCCGCCGGGAATCCCGCCCCGCCGCGACCCTGCAGATTCGACTCCCGGACCACCTGAACGATCTCGTCATTGCTCATCTCGAGCACTGCCCTCCGGGCCGCCCGATACCCCTCATGTGCCATATAGTAATCGAGAGTAGACGATCCGGGCACTCCCACATGCTTCGTCAGTATGGGCTGGAAGTCGCTCACGGCAGCTTCTCGAGTACTCGCTTTAACTTTTCCTTGGACACCCGCTCGTAATAATCATCATTGATCTGCACCACCGGCGCGGTGCCGCACGAACCCAGGCACTCCACCTTCAAGAGAGTGAACTTGCCATCCTCCGTCGTTTCACCGACCTGGATATGAAATTTGTGCTCTAAATGGTCCACGAGCTGATCCGCCCCTGCCAGACTGCATGACAACGTCTGACAAACCTGCAGCAGGTATTTGCCGCGGGGTTTGGTATGGAACATGGTATAGAAGGACACCGTATCCATTAAGGATGCCGGGGTTATATCCAGCATCCCAGCCAATGTCTCGATAATCTCGGTCGACAGGTACCCCTCCTGCTCTTGTGCCAGATGGAGAACTGGCAGCGCTGCAGACCGCTTGTCGGGATACTGCTTCAATAAGGCCTTGAAACGCTTCTGCTGCTCAGCCTTGAAGGCGAAGCTCATCGATCCAGCTCTCCGGCAATGATGTTGAGACTACCCAAAACTGCCACGGCATCTGAGACCATCATACCCTCCATCATCTTGGGAAAAGCGGAATAATTGATCAATGATGGGGGGCGCGTTCGCACACGGTAGGGCTCCCGCTTGCCGTCGCTCACAATGAAGAATCCTAACTCACCGTTGGGACTCTCGGTAGGTACATATGCTTCTCCGACCGGAGGCTCGAAACCGCGGTTCTCCATCGTAACCATGAAGTGGTGGATCAGACCCTCGATGGAATTGAATACCTCCGGCCGAGGGGGTAGAATGTACTTGGAATCGGCATCAACGTTAATTGGTCCATCCGGCAGGTTGTCCAGAACCTGTTGGCAGATCTTCAGACTCTCCCACATCTCGTTCAGCCGCACAATGTATCTATCGTAAACATCACCATTCTTGCCAATGATCACATCGAAGTCGAAATCCTCATACGATGAATACGGCTCCTTAATCCTGATATCGTAATCTATCCCCGCCGCTCTTCCCACCGGTCCGGTGAGACCGTATGAGAGCGCATCTTCGTAGCCGATGGACCCGATTCCCCTCGTGCGGTCCAGCCAGATGCGATTGTGGGTCAGTAATCCGTCAATCTCCTTGAAGGTGGCCGGCGCTTGTTCCAGCAGATCCCGGGCGAGCGGTTCGAAACTATCCGGCAGGTCACGCATCAGACCACCCACGCGCGTATAGCTGGTCGTCAGGCGAGCACCACACACCAGCTCGAAAAGATCGTAGATCCTCTCCCGCAGCCGAAAACCATACAGGAATACGGTGAAGGCACCGATATCCACCGCCTGCATTCCGATCTGGACCAGGTGGTCGGCAATGCGGGTTAATTCACACATAAGCACCCTGATGTACTGGGCGCGCTTGGGAACCTCAATATCCAGCAGCCTCTCCGCCGCCAGGGCATAGGCCACGTTATTGCACATGGGAGAAATGTAGTTCATCCGGTCAGTGACCGTGACATACTGATTGAAGTCGAGGTGCTCACCCAATTTTTCAAATCCACAGTGCAGAAAACCAATCTCGGGTGTGACCTTTGTGATGACCTCCCCATCCAATTCCACGATGACCCTCAACGTTCCATGGGTGGCCGGGTGGGAAGGCCCCATATTCAGAACCATCTTCTCTGTACTCAGGGCTTTGGCTTCCAGGGTCACTCGAAGCTCCTCCGGTCTTGCCACTTGCTCCCGATACTGCGCTTCACGACTTTGAAATTGTCCCGCTCCCCACGGCCTTGTAGCGGGTAGTCCTTCCTGAGAGGATGATACTGGAAGTAGTCGGGATTCATGATGCGCGTCAGGTTCGGATGCCCTTCGAACTCAATGCCGAATAGGTCAAACACCTCCCGTTCCTGCCAGTCAGCCGTCTTCCAGAGCGGGATTGCGGAAGGCAGCCGCGGATTCTCCTCATCCACCCAGGCACGCACCACAATCCGCCTGATCTCATGTTGGTTGAGCAGATGATAAACCACGGAAAATCGAGCGTGACCTCCCATCTCCAGATGGTCCACAGCCGTGATGTTCGCCAGAAAATTGAAGGCGAACCGGGGATCCGTCTTCAAGGTCCTGAGCAAACTCATCACCTCTTCACCACGTATGTGGATCGTGAGCATGCCGTGGAACTCCGTGATCTCTATAAAACTGTCCTGAAACTTATCCTTAAGGACGACAGCTAATTGGTCTTTGGGAAGCATCGCGTTAGACGCCGGCTTCTTCTACGGGGGGCTTGTAGTGGCGGAGGGAATCCTTTTTGATCATTTTCTGGATCAGGATGAGTCCGTCAAGTA
>CP070656.1:1605522-1612797 GCA_020355065.1 Fidelibacterota bacterium
GAAACTTCGGCATGCTGGTGCGCGCGTATGCCTATATCACGAGCCTCGGAGAGGAAGGAATCAGGAGCATATCCCGGCGAGCAGTGATCAACGCAAATTATTTGAAATCCCAACTCGTCGACATTTTCGAACTCCCTTACGGTGATGGCACCATGCATGAGTTCGTGCTCTCCGGTGAGCTGCAGAAAAAGCGCGGAGTGAAAACCCTGGACATCGCCAAAGCTCTCTTGGACTATGGATTTCATGCTCCAACGATATACTTCCCCTTGGTAGTATCCGAAGCCCTCATGATCGAACCTACGGAATCTGAAACCAAGGCTACCTTGGACCGTTTTGTTCAGGTACTCTACGAGATCAACGAACTGGTGGAGCAAGACCAGGATGCGCTCCTGCAAGCCCCCAGGAAGACACCCGTACGCCGGCTTGATGAGACCAAGGCTAACCGCCAACTGGATGTTCGCTGGCGGAATGAAAATCTGGCGCGCTAGGATTTGCTCGTTGGCATCTCCTACTGGCAAGGTTATTTTCGCACTATTCCATGACATACCCAGATACAATCCAGGGAGACGAGGATGCATCGTGTATTATCGAAATTTAGAATAAAGTCCTTCACCGGTCTCATCCTGGGAATTTTCTTCTCTCAGATGACGTACCTATATGCCCAGACCGTACCGATTGCGGTGTTGGATTTCGACGGTTTCGGGATCTCTGAGACCGAGGCTGTAGCCCTCTCGAACCGTTTGCGGAACGAGTTGTTCCGGCTGGGTACTTTCGAAGTGGTCGACCGCGGCATGATGGAAAGTATCCTGGCAGAGCAGGACTTCCAGATGACCGGCTGCACATCCAACGACTGTTTGGTCCAGGTAGGTCAGCTCCTCGGTGCTCAGCAGATGGTCGGTGGCAGTGTCAGCAAGGTTGGGGGGACCTTCACCGTGTCAGCCCGTCTGGTGGATGTGGAAACCGGCCGGGTAATCGGTGTGTCGGACTTCGACCTGCGCGGTGAACTGGATGATATGCTCACACGTGGTATGGAACAGGTGGCCATTATGCTGTCGGACGCGGAGGCGCCGACACCACAGGAACTGGTAGCCCTGCCAACACCTGCCCCCGCCAGGCAGACTCCTGTCCCTGCTCCGGATCATGGCGACAGCCAACCGTCCCTGCCCTGGCAGGCGGTGGTCGGCATTCCTGTCAAGGAGGGCGGCTTCACGATAGAACTGAGCAAGTTCCTCGGACGTGGGTGGCCGATGGGAGCCATGATGATCAAGCCGGCTGTATCCCTCGGATATATGTTTCGGAGTTTCGAGGAAGGGGATGAGGAAGGTGATATGTATTATGATGATGAACGTGGGTACTTGGCAGTCACGGCTCACGTTGATCTACAAAGCCGCAAATTTAGCACTAACTTTTACTCAGGATTAGGTCTGGGGGTTGGGAGTTATTACGAGGGCATGTATGACTTTTACGGCGATGTGAACGATTATTGGGACAGCGAAGAGATGGAAACTATCCTCATTTTAGGCGCCCAGGTTCGGTATCCCCTATTCTCTTCTTTCCAAGTGGTGGGCGATGCACGAATTGTCAACACGTATACCTACGGGGCATCCTTCCTGTTCCAGGTGGGCTTACAGCGCTAGGAGACAAACAATTCATGGATGGGCAATCCTACGGTCAAGTACAGTACTTAGCTGAACCAAGGAGATAATCAGCATGGCAAAGCGGAGAGTCATCCATACCGCCCAGGCGCCCGAGGCTATCGGGCCCTATAGCCAGGGCATCTGCTGCGATAATCTCATCTTCACCGCCGGACAGATCCCTCTCGATCCCAAAACAGGAAAATTGGTAACGGGTTCCTTTGAGGATCAGGTTTATCAGGTACTCAGGAACCTTTCCGGGATCCTATCAACGGGTGGTAGCGATCTGGATCATGTGATCAAATTCACAGTGTTCCTCACGGATCTCAACAATTTCGCGGCTCTCAATAGAGTGTTTGAAAAATATTTCGCCACTGATCCGCCGGCCCGTTCGGCTGTTCAGGTCTCGGCACTGCCCTTAGGCGCCGAGGTTGAGATCGAAGCGGTGGCTCTAAGACCATGAAACAGATACTTGTTATTGCCAATCCGGCAGCGTCCCGTGGGGGTGCTGTAAAAGCATTGGATAAGGTTCAGCGACTGACCAAAGAACATCAGGATTGCTGCAGCTTCGATTTCATGGTCACGGAGAATCCCGACCACGCCACCGAACTCGCCCGGAGCCATGCCAAGGATTATGAGCTCGTTGTGGGCTTTGGTGGTGATGGCACCATTAACGAGATCGCTCAAGGTCTGGTAGGTAGTGATACACCGCTAGCCGTTATCCCCTTCGGTACCGGTAATGACTTTGCCCGCAGTGCGGGCATTCCACTGGATTTGAAAGAGGCCATAGACCTGATTTGCCAAGGATCTGCGGAACCATGTGATGTGGGTTTCGTGAACGGCAAGTATTTCGTCAACGCGGTAGGTATTGGATTTGATGGCCGGGCGAACTACGAAGCGGCCCAGATTCGGTGGCTCAGGGGACCTTTGGTGATTCTGGTGGCCATTTTCCGGACCATGTGGAATTGGGATGCCGTGCCGATGACGTTGACGATCGATAATGAGACCATCTCCAAGAGCACCTACCTGATTGGCATCGGAAATGGGCCATTCATTGGTGGAGGACTCCAACTTACACCTGATGCTCGCATTGATGACCAGATGCTCCATGTCTGCCATGTTGAGGATATTTCACCCTTTAAGATTATCGCCAATTTCCCACGGTTGAAGACCGGGACCATCAATAAACTGCCGGAAGTGACTTTGCATTCCGGATCCATCATTACCATCGATAGTGAACAGCCTATGCCCGTGCATGTCGATGGGGAAGTATTAGGGCTGGATATCTATAAGCTGGATCTACGACTGCTGCCGGCAGCTCTCCAGGTGGTGCGATAAGCTGCGTGCGTCCACTGTATTCACTTATCATCCTGCTGATGATGAATTCCATACTTACTCCTTCGACTGAATTCCAGGAGGAAACAACAGCAGCGGCGGTCCCTGAACCGGCCGATAGTTCCGGCCGGGTGATCGATCCTCGTAAAGCCCTCCTGCTGGGACTCATTCCAGGGGGTGGCCAGATCTACAATCGCGCTTGGTTGAAAGCTATACTGGTAGTGGCTGCTGAAGGATATTATTTCACACTGTATCAACAAAACCGGGACAATTATGATATCCATCAGGATGAGAAATACCTTGAGTTACGGAATAAGTACGCCTGGCGGTTTCTCTTTGCTTATTTGATCGGTTTGATGGACGGCTATGTGGACGCCCATTTAAGTACCTTCCCACCCGATTCCGCTGATAATATTCCGCCACCTGTGAAGCATCCCAGAGAGGAAAGTCCATGACCAAAGCACGTGAGCAATGGGGCACCCGAATCGGATTTATACTTGCCGCAGCGGGATCCGCCGTCGGATTGGGAAATATCTGGAAATATCCCCATATGGCTGGTGAGCATGGAGGCGCGGCCTTCACCCTGGTGTACTTGTTCTGCATCATTATTGTGGGCTTACCTATTCTGTTGGCAGAGTTTGCGATTGGACGCAAGACTCAGCTCAATCCGGTCGGAGCATTCTGGACATTATCGGGGAGTAAGGCTTGGAAATGGGTAGGATTTCTCGGCGTTGCCGCCGCTTTCATTATCCTTTCCTTCTATAGTGTTGTGGGTGGTTGGACACTGAAATACAGTTTCCTGGGGCTTTCCGGAGCCTTTAATGAGCTGCTGCCCGGCAGTGAAGCGGCGTCACAAATGTACGACGCCTTCATTGCCAAACCCTTCGAACCCGTGCTTTGGCACCTGATCTTCATGGGGCTGTGTATCCTGATCATTGCCCGAGGGGTTAAGAGCGGCATTGAACGCTGGAGCAAGATTCTGATGCCCTTACTCATCGTGATCCTGGTAATCCTGGTGATCCGGGGAGTTACGCTGGAAGGAGCAGCGGCCGGCCTGGAGTTCCTGTTCAAGCCCAAGTGGGGTGATCTGGATGCCGGAGGTGTGGTGGCTGCCTTGGGACATTCCTTCTTTACCATCAGTCTTGGGATGGGGGCCATGATTACCTATGGCAGCTACTTGACGCCAAAATCGGATCTCATTCGCTCCAGTCTCGCCATCATCGTCTTGGATACGGCCATCGCGCTTATGGCCGGAATTGCCATCTTTACGGCCGTGTTTGCCTTCGGTCAAGACCCTGCCGAAGGGGAGGGCTTGATCTTTGTGGTGCTGCCGACCTTATTTCCCCAGATTCCCGGAGGCAGTTTCTTTGCCATTCTTTTCTTCTTTCTACTTTTCCTCGCTGCCTTGACGTCAGCAGTGTCCATCCTGGAGGTGGTCACCGCATATTTCATCGATGAGAAGGGCTGGGATCGTGTCCGGGCGACGTTCCTTTTCGGTGGAGTAATCGCGGCGGTAGGTGCAGTGGCCGCACTCTCCATGAGCGGATATAACATCCTTGCGCCGATCACGAACTTCACCTTTTTCAATCTGCTCAATGTCGTATCCTATAAGTATATGCTTCCGATAGGTGGTTTCCTGACTGCGGTTTTCGTCTTGGCGCGTTGGGGTATCCCCCAGTTTATAGAGGAGTTGAAATACGGATTGCCGGGCTTTAAAGCACCCGTAGCTGTGGTTGCGGCGTTTTTCATCGTGGCGGCGATCGTCGTGGCCTATATCATTATTCAGGAAATTGTAGCGGTCGTAAGTTGATGGCGATTATTAACTAGAGTTCATCCATGTGCGGCATCATCGGTATATATGGTAATCCGGAGGCTGCAACGCTGGCCTATCTGGGGCTATATGCTCAGCAGCACCGTGGACAGGAGGGAGCTGGTATCGTTTCCTTCGATGGAGAGCAGATCCATAGGCATATGGGACAGGGATTGGTCTCTGATGTGTTCGCTGATCAACAAGTCCTGAAAAGCCTGCCCGGAACCTTAGCCATCGGACACACTCGTTACTCCACCACAGGAAGGGTGGATGTCAAAAATGTCGGACCGTTGCTGTTCAATGTTGAGGACGACCCGGTTTCTATCGCCCACAACGGTAATCTGGTGAATCTAGGCGCGACACGCCGACAGCTCCAGAAGGAAGGTTCCATCTTTCAGACCACCACGGACACAGAGGTCATTGTTCACCTCATGGCTCGAGCTACCGGGGAAAGGATGGTAGATCGACTGGTCAAAGCGCTGGAGCAGGTAGAAGGCGCCTATTCTCTGCTTATCCTGGCTCCGGAAGGGCTGATCGCAGCCCGGGATCCCTACGGCTGGCGGCCATTCACGCTCGGCCGATGTGGTGAAACCTGGGTGGCCGCATCCGAGACCTGTGCACTGGATTTGATCGGCGCGGAGGAGATTCGTGATGTTGAACCTGGAGAAATTCTACTCATCAACAGCGATGGCCTGCAGACCGTCGACCATGTCACCAAGCAAATCCCCAAACACTGCATTTTCGAATACATATACTTCTCGCGGCCTGATTCCAGGATTTATGGAGCTAACGTAGACAAGCTTCGCCGCAAGCTCGGGAAAACGCTGGCTGAAGAAGCGCCGATCCCTTCTGCGGATATCGTCATTTCAGTACCCGATTCCAGCAACACGGCAACCCTGGGCTACGCCTCACGCAGTGGTGTTAAACACGAAATCGGCCTGATCCGCAATCATTATGTCGGACGAAGCTTTATACGGCCTGAACAGGAGCTACGTGATCTCACCGTCAAACTGAAATTCAATACGGTGAAGGGTGTCCTTGCTGATCGCGAGGTCGTGATCATTGATGATAGTATCGTCCGGGGCACCACCATGCGCAATTTGGTACGGCTTCTGCGTCAGGCGGGACCCAAGAAAGTCCATGTGCGGATCAGCTCGCCTCCTATCCGTCATCACTGCCAATTCGGCCTGGATTTTCCCACTGAGGAGGAGCTGATCGCTAATCAGCGCACCCTGGAGCAGATTACGAAGTTTCTGGAAGTGGACAGTCTGGCCTACCTATCGCTGGAAGGTATGCTGGCGAGCATGGATTTACCTCCGGATCATTTCTGTGCCGCCTGTTTCTCAGGTGAATACCCGCTATCCATCGAGGGTGATAACGGGAAAGATATCTTCGAACGAACCCGGCCTAATAAAAATGATAGCTGAGTCCAACCCATCATGACAAAAAAAACAACAGAACCTCCAGTCCGTCCGAATGGCATTGCAGGATTCATACATCATCTACTTGACAAACTTTACCCGCATCTGGACTCCCTTTTTCTGTTGCGTCCCGTGCTCTTTATGCCTGTGTGGACCGTAACAGTTGCCGGGTTATCGGTAGGCTACTGGCTGGTCGAGCCGGATTTCTTCTGGCGCGTAGCCTGGAGTTGGCAGGTTATTTTGGTGATTATAGGTGTTTCTCTTATCACCGGATCGGCTTTTATTAGAGCTCAACTCCAGGAAGGGGGAGAGACAGAGATCAAAGGCCATGCATCCGTGATCGCGGTCGCAGGCGCGACTCCTGATCATGCTCGGCGCTTAATGTGGATGTATCTGGGCGTCGGCTTGGCCTTGCTCTTGCCCGGAGGGTGGTTAACCGTGCTCATGGGAGTGGCGCTGTATGCCATTTGGGGCATTCTCTATGGCTCGAATCCGGTCACCTGGAAAGGAAAGCCCCCGGTGGAAGGCATGATTCATCTTCTCGCGGGTGCCGCGCTGTTCTACCTGGGATTGGCTGCCAGTGGTGCCGACCTGGCCGGCAGCCTGAATCTCGCGATGCCCTATTTCTTCGGCATTGCTAGCGTGGCCGCTCTAATCGCCATAACACCCGGTCCGCGTTATCCAGATGACCGCCCACGGCCTGGCATCGCCACCACAATTCCCACTATTATTGTAAGTGCCATCATGGCGCTCGTGGCAACTATATGGGGCTATCAGAACGGCGATCCAGCTATCTCGACTGCCGCCGTACTGGCTCTACCTTTTCATGCCGTCGCACTCTATTACCGGCGGGAAATCGACATTGTGCGTACCTGCCGCTACTCCATCCTGCTTTTTGTGATCTTTGTGGGAGCCCGTTACCCCTTACTCTATATCCCCGTTATCATCGATTTCTACCTTTCCCGGTACTATTACCGGCGGCGCTTCGGCTTCGTCTATCCCACTTTTCACCTGGAGCACGAGTAGGTTTCCCAACCTCCTTATCGGCAACCCTCCTGAGGCTGGCCAACTTCTC
>CP070656.1:1612897-1615924 GCA_020355065.1 Fidelibacterota bacterium
GAGATGATCAACATGATCGTTGCCCAACGGGCATATGAAATCAATTCCAAAGCCGTTAAGTCTGCTGACGAAATGTTGGCAGTGGCCAATAACATTCGACGATAATGCAAGTGCCCGTTGACAGCTGGATCCCCGCTCGGGTGTGCACAAGGATTATTTTGGTTGCGCTGGTGTGCGCCGCGGGGAGTGTTCTGCAGGCAGAAGACTCACCCGTGGCGCAGGAGATACGTGGTCAATTGGAGCAAGCGGTCCGGCAGCACGTGCAGCAGGGATTTGGACAGGCCAACCTGACTGGCGAAGTGGTTGCTATCCATCTGCCTCCGAACATTGATGGGATTAGCCAACCGGCCACTGTTCGACCTATACGGCGATTTCTACCGCGGGAAGCCGCAGGAAGGTACGTCATCCCTTTGGAAATCACCCCGGCACAAGGAAAACCTGTTAAGGTTAATCTCACCGTAGAATGTGTGGCAGTCATAAACGGGTGGGCGGCCCGCTTTCCTTTAAAACGGGGCAGTCAACTGGACCCCACAAATTTTATTCGCAAGCAAATTCGGGTGTCCCATCGCGAACAGGATTACTTCGTCGCGGATTGCTTACCTGAAGGGTACCAACTGAGCGCCAGTCTGGCACAGAACCAGCTGCTGCAGTTTCACCAATTCGAGGAAGTACCCGTCGTACAACGCGGCGAGCAGGTCATGATTCATTTCCGTCGGGAAAATTTCACTTTAATGAGTCCGGGCAAAGTCCGGAGAGAAGGCAGTATTGGTGATTTGATCCCCGTCGTGGCAACTGCCACAGGGAAGAGGCTCTACGCTCGTTTGGTCTCACCGGGGATCGTTGTTGTGGAGTAATAGCATGACAGATTTTGCATTCATTCGCTTTCATAGACCGCTCATACTGGCGATCTTTCTGATGTCTAGTTCTGTGGTCAGAAGTCAGGATGCACCTTTATCGCTTTACGCGGATCATAAGGCCCGCGGTACCGGCGACGTCGTGACCATTCTGGTTATGGAAACGTCCAATGCCAGCCATTCGTCGCAGGTGCAGAAATTCGACGACAATTCGGTAAACGCCCAGGGTGATGTACAGGGCAACCTGCTTCAATTCCTGCCCGTATTCGGGCTGCAGTCCAATCTTAAGACGGATTCCAATTCCCGTGAGGGCACTGCTCAAAAAGACCTGTTGACCGGCCGAATCACGGCTGTGATTACGGAAGTGACCGACAACGGCATGTATAAGATTACCGGAACAAAGGTGATCAATGTCAACGGTGAGCGGAATCTCATGACGGTGAAGGGAACCATCCGGCCAAGGGATATTCGTTCGGATAACACGGTGTTGTCTTACAATATTGCTGATTCCAGACTTTACTACAGCAAGGCCGGTGTCACAGGGAAACTAGTCCAGAGAGGGACATTCTCGCGATTGGCGAATATCATCATGGGCGGAGCCGGCCTGGCCATCATCGGTTATGTGGGTGGTGTTAGTGCGCTCACGATTATCAGGAGCTTGTCATTCTAATGAGACGATATCTTTATCTGGCTATAAGTATAGTCCTGTTTAGTCAGCAACTGTTGGCTCAAGGTGTGAGTCGCATCAAGGATGTGACCACCTATCGGAATATCCAGCAGGTCTCCCTGGTGGGCTATGGACTGGTTGTGGGCCTGAATGGAACGGGGGATCGAGCGATCGGTCATCGCGGAACAGTCTTTACAGTGCAGAGTATCGCCAACATGCTGGAGGAGTTTGGGCTGACGGTAGATAGCCAGCACTTGCGGACCAGGAACGCAGCGGCTGTCATGGTAACGGCCATGACCCCACCATTCGGTAAACCGGGGGCCAGGTTCGATGTCAATGTCTCATCGCTAGGGGATGCCACCAGCTTGGAGAATGGTGTGCTGCTCATGGCGCCCCTACGCAGCGCCGAGGGCGAGTACTACGGACTGGCCCAAGGTCCAGTGTCGGTGGGTGGATTCAACGTGACGACTCTGGGCGGTGAGCGGCTACGTCAGAATTATGCTCTGGTGGGCCGGGTACCAGAGGGTGCAACCCTGGAGCGCGCCATCGCGGAAATAGGTCTTCAACCGGATCGACCGGTGGAGCTGCTCTTAAAAGAGCCTAATTATACTACGGCGTCACGCATCGCGGAAGCGGTGAACGCATTTGTTCCCAGTGTCCAGCCCCTGGCCCAGGCTGTGGATCCCAGCATTGTGCAGATTTCATATCCGCCCGGACTGAGTTTACCTTACGAATTGGTTCAGTTCGTGGCCAGTATTGAGACGCTTCAGGTCGTGAAGGATATTGAGGCCCGGGTGGTCATCAATGAGCGGACTGGAACGGTGGTAGCTGGAGGCAATGTAACCATTGGAGCTGTGCTGGTCTCCCATGGTTCTCTCCAGATCCATACCACGACCGCTCCGTATGTAGCGCAAACTTCGGCCTTCAGCACCGGTCAGACAGTGGCCATTCCCATAACTCGTACAACGGTGTCTGAACAACCCGGCGAGGCTTCGGTGCTCTCGGCCGCCACGGTTTCGGAATTATCGGCAGCACTCAACGATATGGGTTTCAAACCGCGTGATGTGATTGCCGTCTTCCAGGCGATCAAAGAGGCCGGTGCTTTGAATGCCAAGCTTATTATCATGTAGTCGCGGTGATATGAAAATCAAAGCTACAGATCAGCAGCCCATCAAACCGCAGGACACGCTGGTTCAAACGGTGGTATCGGGGAGTCCGAAGACTGACAAGAAGCTCTGGAAAGCGTGTCAAAACTTCGAATCTTTATTTATGGGTTATCTGGTGAAGAGTATGGAAAGAACGTTGCCTGAGGGTAGCCTGACGGGCAGCGGTTTGCCCGATCTGATGTTCAATCAGGTCATGGGATCTACGATCAGTGAAGGCGGTGGTATCGGCTTGGCGGAACTGCTCTACCGGGATCTGCAGGCTAAACATCCGCAGGACCCCTCCGAAAATGAGAGTGGCACATCTTTACAAGAACTACTCACTCGTCCCGTGGGAAAGGAA
>CP070656.1:1616024-1621593 GCA_020355065.1 Fidelibacterota bacterium
ATCAATGTCATGCGCTTCAAACAGTGCATGGGTCGAGGGAACGGAATCATTGATCGATTCGCCGATGATGGTCAGCCCTGGGATACTCACTTCCTGCCTCCTCTTTTATTCCCAGAACGGTTAAGTAGGCTGCTAATTGCCAGTCGGATGTATATGAATGGTCGCAAATTAAGCCTCAGCGATCAGACCACCAATACAAGATGTGATCTGAGCGTTGGGATGAATGCCTCGGCATCTTGGCGTAGATGATCTGGGAAACATCCGCGCTTGCCGGCATGAATCCCCGGCGTCACTCCCTCTTGTATCATTCTTCTTTCTCCTGACCGTAATAGGCCTCCCTGCCATGCTTTCGCCGAAAGTGCTTGTCGCGTAGCGGCTCGGAGATCTCCTTCTGCCCGGGATGAAGCAGGAGCGTGCCGTATGCCATCCGTGCCACCTGTTCAAGAATGACCGCGTTTACTACTGCATCGGATGGACTTCTCCCCCAGGTGAATGGACCATGGTTGGCCACCAGCACGGCCGGCAGTTCCAGGGCGTTAAGACCCTGAAACCGGCGTACGATCATCTTGCCCGTGTTTAGTTCATATTCCGATGCGATCTCGGTCTCTTCCATTTCGTCCGTCACTGGGATCGGACCATGAAAATGATCGGCATGCGTGGTTCCCAGACAGGGTATCTCACGGCAGGCCTGTGACCAGATCGTGGCATAGGTGGAATGCGTGTGGCACACACCCCCGATATCCTCAAATGCCCCATACAGCTCCAGGTGCGTCTGCAAATCGGATGAGGGTCGCAGATCGCCTTCAACGACCTTTCCCTCCAGGTTAACAAGGACCATCCGCTCCGCAGTGAGCTCCTCGTACGCGACACCACTTGGCTTGATCGCGACAATCCCCTTCTCCCGGTCAATACCGCTCACATTTCCCCAGCTGTAGATCACCAAGTCGCGCTTATCCAACTCCAGGTTAGCCTTGCATACGTCCGCTTTTAAATCGTCATACATGTTCCGCAAGTGCCCTTTCCTTGATGGTTAACAGGTCCTTCATCACGGTTGAAAGATCGGTCGCCGCCCCCTGCACTCCGAATGCATCATGGAGCTGCATGTATAGTCTGAACAGATCCTGATAGACGTTGTGATTCTCCGGATCAGGCTGGTAGGTGACCTCTTTGACGTGACACATGGCGGATTGAGCCTCCTCGAAGTCATCGAAACCCCCGCTGGCTTTCCCGGCGGCCACCGCGGCTGCAATGGCGGAGCCCAGAGCACACGTCTCCGACGAGAGCGATATCTTCATCTCCCTCCCCGTAACATCGGCGTAGATCTGCAGCAGCATTTCGTTCTTCTCGGATACCCCACCACAATTGATGACCTCTTGGATGTCTACACCATACTCCTCGAAACGCTCGATGATGGCCAACGCGCCGAAAGCCGTGCCCTCCACCAGAGCTCGATAGATCTCCTCCGGCCTGGTATGCAGCGTCTGTCCAACCAGCAATCCGGTCAACCTCTGATCCACCAGAATAGTGCGGTTGCCATTGTTCCAGTCCAACGCCAGCAGGCCCGACTGCCCCGGTCTGAGCAAAGCAGCCTTGCTTGTCAATTCCTCATGCGAAGCCTGCTCCTTGCCGCCCGGCTCGATACTATTCACAAACCAGTTGAAAATATCCCCGACGGCCGACTGCCCCGCTTCCAGGCCCCAGTAGCCGGGCAAGACCGAGCCATCCACAATGCCGCAAATTCCGGGTACATCCCGGTCAAGCTCCGCTGACACCAGCACATCACAGGTACTCGTGCCGATGATCTTGACCAGCGTCCCCTCCTTCACGCCGGCACCTATGGCTCCCAGATGGGCGTCGAAGGCACCCACGGCCACTGGAATGCCGGCTGTCAATCCCAGCCTCCCCGCCCATGCTTCAGTAAGATAGCCAGCCACCGTATCCACCGTGTAACTCTCGGCATACAACCGCTCCCGCAAAGCACCCAACTTGGGATCCAGTTGGGCGAGAAACTCCCTCGATGGCAAACCGCCCCATTCTTTATTGAACATGGCCTTGTGACCCGCGGCGCAGCGGCTGCGCTTCATCACTGTGGGAGCAGTAGTATCCGTCAGCTCCGCCGGGATGTAATCACATATTTCCGCCCAGGTATAGGCTGCATCGAATACCGCCGGATCCACACGCAGGCACTGCAGAATCTTGCTGAAAAACCATTCCGAGGAATAGATACCACCGCACTTGGCTAGGTATTCCGGGTATCCCTTCGCTGCCAATGCCGTGATTTCAGCTGCTTCGGCATAACCGGTATGGTCTTTCCACAACCACGCCTGAGCATTGGGATTATCCCCGAACTCCGGTCGCATCGCCAACGGAACACCCTCTTTATCCAGGGGCAGCGGGGTGGAACCCGTGGTATCTACACCGATACCAACGACAGCATCGGGTGTGAAGGAAGGATTCCGTTGGGCCGCCTGGGCGAGAGCCTCCCTGGTGGTGATCTCCATCCCACACAAATAGTCGGCCGGATTTTGCCGGGCTATATTATGATCGCTGGGATCGGTCATGACGCCTGCTTCTCCGGTCTCATAGACCTCTACGGCCGTGCCTAGCTCTTTCCCGGTTGCGATGTCAACGATCAGACACCTGACCGAATTAGTACCAAAATCAAAACCGATCGTGGCAGCCATTACATCTTCTTCCTGAGTGAAAAGTGACCGTCCGGCATGATACTATCCCGTGAAATACAGGTAGGCCGCAATAATAAGAATCAGTACCAGCGCCGAGGCAACCACATCGCGCAGCGACCAGCTCGACCGGGAAGTCTGTCGGTCTTCTTCCGAAGTTGTACCGTACGTCAGCCCGCTGATCTTCTCATATGAAGGCGCTTCCGTGAATCGGCTGACCACCACCATTACCACCACACAGACAATGAAGATGACCAGACTGTAATATTGGAAGAAGATGTTATTGATCACCCATAAGAAAGAGCCCTCGGTGTAGCCGAATCCCTCTGTAAGCTTCACAGGGGTATCCACAGCCAACCGGAATAGGCCCATGACGAAACCGGTGACAAGTGCGGCCAGGCAGCCCTTGGCATTCAACCGTTTACTGAACACACCGAGGAAGAATACCACAAAGATAGGCGGTGCCAGATACGCCTGAACACCTTGCAGATAATCATACAGACCCTTCCCGCCCCTGATCACCGGTATCCAGGCCAGACCGATGAGCACCATAACCGTGGTTGCGACCCTGCCCATCCATACCAACTGGTGTTGGCTGACCTCGGGCCGCAGCCGCGAATAGAAATCCATGGTAAATAAGGTGGACGAGGCATTGAAGACACCCGCCAGCGAGCTCATCAAGGCGGCCAGCAATCCGGCGACCACAATTCCCCGCACTCCGACAGGGAGAACATAGGCCACTAGCAGCGGAAAGGCCTTCTGGGCATTATCCCTGAGCAGCTCGCCCTCGGCACTGAACAACTGATCTTGGAGAGCCTGCACTTGGCCGCTCTTCGCCAGGGCGAAGGCGATCATACCCGGAATGATGAAGATAAAGACCGGGAGCAGCTTCAGAAAGGCAGCCGCGATAGAGCCGCGACGAGCTTCGGTTTCATTCGGTGCCCCCAACGCCCGCTGCACGATATACTGGTCGGTCGTCCAGTACCATAGCCCAATGATGGGGGCACAGAACAGCATGCCCAACCAGGGGTAATTATCGTTGAAATACCAGGCCATCCGCCCCGCTTCCCGGACCGGAGCCCAGGTACTCTCCACCCCCGCTGGGACCAGCGGCTTCCAGAGATTGAACATCTCCGTCCCGGCGATGGCACGTAGCTCACTCCAGCCTCCCAGGGCATGCAATCCGAAGATCGTAACCAGAATCGAGCCTGCAACCAGGACGATCGTCTGAAGTGCCTCCGTGTAGGCAACGGCCCTCAAACCGCCTAGAATGGTATAGATCCCCGTAAGCACGATTACCAGAATCGAGCCGATCCAGAAACTGTCCAGCCCCAGAAAGCTCATCTCCGGAAGTAAAACGCTGAATACGATGCCGCCGGCAAAAATACCCACGGCAATTTTCGTCAACACATAGGCAACCAGTGAGATGACCGACAGAACCGTACGGGCAGCCGGTGAAAAACGCCTTTCCAGAAATTCCGGCATGGTGAAAATTTTCGCCCGCGAGTAAAAGGGCACCATGATCCATCCTAGTACCAGCAGGCACCAGGCATGCAATTCATAGTGGGCCATGGCAACGCCATCGGTCGCTCCGGTACCGGCCAGCCCGACCAGATGCTCCGAACCAATATTCGAGGCAAATATTGACGCCCCTACGATAAACCAACCGAGATGGCGGCCCGCCAAAAAGTAATCCGCCGAGGTATCCTGGCGCTGCTTGATCGTCCACCAGGCCAGCACAAGCAGCACAAGGAAGTACATGCCAATGACAATCCAGTCAACTGCACCGACTACATTCATAGGATACCCCTCTCTGTCATGGCTCAGCGAACGCCTCTTGCAGGACGGTCGAAAGAAGTGCCCTCTCACCCGAGCGCGATATAGTCAAGTAGCGCTCCGGCAATTTGCGTCCAGGTTGATTCGCAATGTCAATACTGTCTCAGCGATTCCATACTCGCTGTGATATATGTACTGCAGAAGACGGAGGCGATTCACTACAGTGTAATGGTCCTACTCGGTGAAAAACTTGTAGACCGTCGTCTTGCGGTATTCCTGGCCCGGTTCCAATACTACCGTCGGGAATTGGGGCTGGTTGGGCGAATCCGGAAAATGCTGCGCCTCGAGACATAGGGCTGATCGGTACTCGTACACCTTGCCCCCCTTACCGACAATGCTCCCGTCCAGAAAATTTCCCGCGTAGAACTGCATGCCCGGCTCCGTCGTATGAACTTCCATAATCCGGCCGCTCGTCGGGTCATGAACCCTTGCGCCTAACTCCAAAGCGCCGGCGCGACTCTTGTTCAACACCCAGCAATGGTCATATCCTCCCCCGTTCCGCAGCTGCTCATCGTCTTGATCGATCCCGGTACCGACCATGGTTGGGGTATTGAAGTCGAAAGGCGTTCCCTTGACATCCCTCAGTTCCCCGGTGGGGATCAGTCCCGGTCCCGTAGGAATGAATCGATCTGCGTCAATCATCATCTCATGTCCCAGGATGTCCCCACTCCCTGCACCGGCAAGATTGAAATAGGAATGATGCGATAGGTTTACCACGGTTTTCTTATCGGTGGTAGCTACATATTCAATCTTCAATTCATTATCGTTTGTAAACGTATAAGTGATCTCCACAGTGAGGTTGCCCGGATAGCCCTCTTCGCCATTCACGCTCACATATGAGAACTTCACTGCCGGACCCTCCCCGCTTCTGACCTCCTCACCATTCCAGAGTACCTTGTCGAAACCCTTCAATCCTCCATGGAGGTGATTCTCTCCATCGTTAGCCGCCAGCTGGTGTTCCACCCCTCCCAGCGCAAATTTTGCACCGCCGATCCGATTGGCAAAGCGCCCTACAACGGCACCGAAATAGGGATTCTCCTTAATATATTCAT
>CP070656.1:1621693-1629971 GCA_020355065.1 Fidelibacterota bacterium
AGACCTCCCCCTGGTGCTTCTCCCGGCTGCCTTCCCGCAGCGTTACGTCCATCACCGAACTGAGCTTGTCCCCGTACTGCGCCGGGATCGCCCCCGCAAAGAAGTCGATCGTCTCCACGAACTCCGTGTTCACTCCCACAATGGCACCCCCCGACAGACCCTGCTGCGGAAAATGGTTCGGATAAGGGATCTCCAGGTGATCCATCACGAACAGGTTCTCCCCCGGCCCACCTCCGCGGATCACGATCTCGTTGCTGTGGTCTCCACCCGAGGCCACCGATGGCAAACTGTGCATCATCATGATAATGTCGTACGCCCCCACCGGGTCGGACCGGATCTCCTCGATGTCCATGGAGCGGGTGCTCATCATGGCGTTTTTCGCCCGCTCGAAATATCCCGCCGTTACCGTCACCGCCCCGATTTCCAGCGCCGCCTGCTCTAGCCCGATGTTCACCATGGTCGCCCGCTCCGATACCACGTGGATGTTCCCCCGCGACTGGCTCTTGTACCCCATCATCTCCACTCGGATGGTGTAACTGCCCACGTCAACATTGGTGATCCGATAGGTACCGTCCATGCCTGTTGCCGCGCCCAGCTCCGTCCCTTCCAGGATCACGTTGGTTCCGAACAGCGGCTGGTGCGTATCCAGGTCGGTGATCTTTCCCGTAATAAAGCCTCTGCCCTGTCCCTGCAGAAATACGGCTACCAGTGACCATATATATATTATTGTTTTGATTTGGTTCATGTTCTTGGTCGTTCCCTTGGTTCTCGGGTGATTGGACCAACTGCGGCATAAAAAGTTGTCTTGAAATATAATTCCTCATCCCGGTTCAATCTTGTGTATTCTCGGTCCCCTACCCAAATTCCTGGCAACCCTTTGAGGATTTTGCATGTCAAAGGGCAGACGTTATGATGATGCAACCGAAGCAGCCATATCTCACTGGATTTGTCTTCAAAGTCTGGACTTTCCTGATTCTGGCAAGTCTGCACTATCCTTTAATGGCCCAGACCACCGCCCGCATCTCCGGCTATCTCCGCGATGCTGACACTGGCGAGCCCCTCCAGTACGCCAACGTGGTACTCGTCGATACCGACCTCGGCTCCGCCACCAACGTCCATGGCTTCTACGTGATTGTCGGTATCCCTCCCGGCGAATACGTACTCAAGGTGATGATGCTGGGCTATGAATCCATCGAGCGTGAGGTCTCCCTCGCTGCTGGCGGCGATCTGAGGGTAGATGCCGAACTCACCGTGGAAGCCTTGGTATCCGAAGGGGTCGTCGTCACCGCGGATCGGGTGCGCTTTGAGGAAATGGTGGAGGTCAGCCGCGTCAATCTCACCCTTCGCGAGATCAAGCACACCCCCGCCTTCGTGGAGGCCGATCTCTTCCGCACCCTCCAGATGATGCCCGGTGTCCAGTCCACCAGCGATTTCAGCTCCGCTCTGGTGGTCCGCGGCGGCAGCCCCGACGAGAACCTCATCCTCCTGGACGGCATCGAGGTCTACAATCCCTACCACCTGGGTGGTATCTTCTCCACCTTCAACGCCAACGCCCTCGCCAACGCGGAGTTCATGCCCGGCGGCTTTCCCAGCCAGTTTGGCAACCGCAACTCGTCCGTCCTTGAGATCACCTCCCGGGAGGGTAATTCCAGGGGAGCGCGCCTCTTCAAGGACCGCACTATCGGCGAGTACTGGAACCTGAGCCAGCTCCAGGGCGAGATCAGCCTTCTGAGCAGCAAGTTCCTGGCCGAAGGACCCATCCACAACGGCTCCTGGATGTTCGCCTGGCGCCGCACCTACTACGACCAGCTGATCGATCTGTATTACCTCCTCTTCAGGGATGATGAACCCCTCGGCGGCTACTATTTCCGCGACCTCCACGGCAAGGTGATCTATAACTTGTCCCACACCGACCGCCTCGTTCTCGCCACCTATAACGGCCGCGACTTCGCCATGGTTGACGTTGAACAGGAAAGCGACGCCGTCAATGTCGATCTTAACTGGGGCAACCGGACCCACAGCGTTCAGTGGCGCCATGTTCCCAACTCGCGCTTCATCTCCCTGTTCTCCGTGGCCAACACCCGCTACGACTGGGACTTCTTCGTCGGCATCACCCAGACCGATTCCGGCGTCGGCACTGTTAGTGCCAATATCGAGCAGTCCGTCGGCCTGAATGACTGGACCATCAAGGAACGGCTGGAGTGGTTCGTCAATACCGAGCACACCGTCACCACCGGTTTCGAGATCAAAACCCTCGGCATGCACTTGCGCCAGTCCATCGGTGACTTGACCCTGTTCAGCCGCGAGCAGAATCCCTACATCCTCGCCCTGTATGCCCAGGACCGCTGGAAGCCCGGCCCCCGCTTCAGTCTCCAGAGCGGGCTCCGCCTGACCCGCTTCGAGCTCCACTCACGGCTCTACCTCGAACCGCGCTTGGGTTTTAAATACTTCCTCACCGATGACATGGCTCTCAAGGGCAGCTGGGGCATCTTCAGGCAGTTCCTGTTCACCAGCTCCAGCGATGATGAGTTCCTCAATTTCGTCGATTTCTGGCTCCCCGTTCCCAGGGAGAACCACGCCCAGTCCGCCCAGCACTTTATCCTGGGCCTGGAGCAGTGGATCGGTGAAGGCTTCTTCACCAGCCTCGTAGCCTATTACAAGCCCTACGGTAACCTGCTGGACGTCAATCCCCACGGTGATCCCAGCATCGAGGAAGATGATTTTGTCGAGGGCACCGGTGCCGCCTGGGGCGTCGAGTTCCTGGCTAAGAAGTCCCTGGGCAAACTCACCGGCTGGCTGGGCTATACCTACGCGCGACTACAGAAGGAAGTCGATTTCAACAGCGACGGCACCATCGACCCGGACGCCGGTGAGGTCTACTACCCCAAGTACGACCGCCCTCACACCCTCAACGCCGTGTTCAGCTACCCCGTGGGAAAGAAACGTGCCCTGGGCCTCACCATCTCCCTCAGCAGTGGCCAGCCCTACACCCCGGTCTGGGGCAAGGTCTACTCCCAGAGTTCGTTCGGCAGCTATACCCATCCCTACGACAACCTGATCACCCTGCCGGGACGCAAGAACTCCGCCCGCTTGCCCACTTATTTCCGCAGCGATATCAGCTGGACCCGCGACATCCGCTTCTTCCGCATGGATGGCAAGTTCAAGTTCCAGGTGCTCAATTTCACCAACCATTTCAACGTGCTCCTCTACGCCTGGGACCATTCCGAATCCCCCTCCGGCGTTACCGCCATAAGCATGTTCCCCATCCTCCCCACCTTCGGGGTGGAATTCAAGTTGTAGCGCTATGCTGAAACTCAAGCACCATACCCTCTTTTCGCTCCTCGCCATCTCGGCGGCTGCCCTCTTTATCGGCTGCCAGGAAGACCTGGACATCGCCGATTTCGCCGATGAGTACGGGGAGTACCAGTCCGAGCTGCGCATCGAGGCCATCCTCGATGTGGTCGATCCCATGAGCAGCATCGTCCGGGTGGATCGCTCCATCCTGGTCACCGATACCGCCATCTTCAACGGCCGCGATGACGACGGCGACTGGTATGCTCCTTATGATGATGTGGGCGAAGACGGCATGCGCGCCGATAATGAGTTCCTCGATCCCGATGAAGGCGAGGGCAACGGCCGCCCCGATCCCGGCGAGCCCCACGTGGACGAGATCGACGAGATCCTCCCCCTGATCCACGACTCCACCCTCACCGTGGTCCTCAACGATCTCACTGCCAACCGCAGCTACGAGTTCACCTGGGCCACCCACGCCGACTCCTTCACCGTAGAATGGGATATCGTGGAAGGTGGCGGGATCGTGGTTACCGAAGAGGTTGAGTATATCGAGATGGTCACCTACGGCGCCTACAAACCCGTGGCCTTCGATGACACCATCGCCCTCGACCACGAGTACCAGTTCGTCCTCACCGATGGTGACCGCACCATCACTGGCCCCGTCCAACCCTTACCGCCCCCCGTGTTCGAGTCAGAGGACAGTCTGATGGTGGGCGATACCCTCCACGTCATCGCCGACAGTCTCCAGTGGTTCACCTGGACCATCGTCCCTGAAGCCACCGTATTCTGGGTGCTCGTGGAACAGATCCATGGACCCGATTCCGTCGAGACCATCACCAGCCATCCCTCCGCCCCCCTCGAGCAACGCCCGGACGGCACCCGGGTGGGCCGCGACTTCCTCAGCATCTACTTCCCCGGCCTCTACCGCTGGACCATCAGCGTCCCCAGTCGCGCCTACGGTGCCTACGTCTACTCCCAGCTACCCCTCCGCGATGAGCAGGTCTCCAACTTCCGCGACCAGGACGGCAACGTCGTCCTGGGCATCGCAGGCTCCGCCGCCGACGCCTCCCAGTACGTCCGCATCCTGCCCCCGTAAACTCGCTTCGATCTCTCTCCGCACTCGGCTTCTGGACCAATCGGGAGCTTGGACTCACGCATCACAAACGAGTCCATATCTCTAACTGTGTTTTGTGATTAACTGGCCCCGGCTGTGACCGGCATCTCCAATGGTTGCCCCGTCTCCAGCACGGTCTTGAGCCCGCTCAGGATCACCGGCCAGCCTTCAAGGGCATCCTGGTAGGTCTGCGACTCCTCCTCGAAGTCATGGATTAGTGTCAGCTTCACAACTTCCCCCAAATCCTCGATCTCGAAAGCCACCCGGGAGGGCTGATCATTGTAATATGGAAAAGCAAAGGTCATTTCCAACCGTTTCAGGGGAACGATATCCAGGATCTGGCCGCTGGCAGCCAGCTGCTTCCCCCCACCTTCCTTGGTGGAGTAATATTCGATCAGGCTGCCGTTTTTGAACTCGGAAATCACTTCCGTGCCAAAGAAATACTGGCGCGTTTCCTCCGGCTGCGTGAGAGCTTCCCATAGCCGTTGCGTGGTAGTCTTCAGGTATAGTGCATACATTTGACGTGGTTTTGGCGTTGGCATCTCAAATTGCTCCTTTTCCAGACGATATTTCAGTGCAGTGAGTTGCGAAGCCCACAGACTGCTGAACTTGGATATCCAGCGGTCATAAATGGTCTGGATGGGAATCGCATTCAGGTACAGGTTCTTCCTGCGCCCGGTACGCTGCCCTAGGACCAGGTTGGCGTTTTCCAGGATCCGCAGATGCTTCATCACCGCGTACCGCGTGAAAGGAAAGTGAGTGGTCAGTTCCGTCACCGATATCCCCGGATGGGCCTTGATCAGGTCCAGCATCGCTCTCCGGCTGGAATCGCCTAGGGCTTTGAACACCTGCTCTGTGTAATTTTCTTCGTTCATGTGACTATATGGTAAAATATATTACGAGCATATGTACTTAATTGCAAGTGTTATGTGATTAAATGGTCACTATTCCTCAACCAGCACCAGCTGCCAGACAGACCTCATGCGGCTCCCTTGTCCGACTCCTGTCAAAAAGGGATAGGGCTTTGAAAGGTGTTGCCTCTTATCCATCTGGACTTGAAATCCCGGTCGCCCCCCGTGGCGGAATCCGCCGGATCCACCTCGGGAATGGCCGCCGCATACCCACCGACCGCCATAACTCCCCGCCGATGTGGGTTAGCAGAGCAATGGTCCCCTTCACCTTCGGTTCCCGCAGCCGGAAAAGCAGCAGCAAAGCTACGATCCGCATCCCTGTGCTGCTCGCAAATAGCAGGTGGTGCGCCATGAATGTCCTGCCCAGCAGTACCGGCTGCCACCCCTCCAGCGACTGCGCCACCATGCCCCCCGCCAATGACGCCAGCACGAACCCCAGGCTACCGATCATGGAAAAGTACGCCAGGTAGTACGACCGCCCGATTCGTGGACTCAGGTGCATCGGATATGTGTACGCCGACAGGTTGAAACCCGTCCATGCCAACCCGCTGATCACCGCCTCCACCCACAGCCACCCGATGCGACCCGGCGTCGGTATCAGCCAGATGATGGGGATCAGCACGATCATCGCCCCCGTCACCAGCATCACCGACCGGATCTGGAACGTGTCCAGAATCCGCCCCCAACGCATGAACAGGAACATGCCCAAGAATGGATTGATCGCCTGCAATATCCCAATGGTCAGGTACGACATATCCAGCTGTACGATCATGTGCACGTTGAAGAACGCTGCCGGAAATCCAATAGCCGCATTCCACAGCAGGAAGAACTCCAGCGCCTTGCGGAACTGCGCGTCTCGGATCGGCTTCAGCAGCAGCGTCCCCAGTTTCGGTGCTACTCGTTCCTTGGGTCGCTGAATGTCCTGCTGGCGTGTCAGCAAACCTACACCGGTCAGACCCGCCGCCGTCGCCACCACCAGGATCGTTGTCAGTGCTCCTGGCTGACCAATGCGGTGGCCACCCCACTCCAGCCAGTACCCGCCCCCCAGAGATACTGCGATCGTCACGCCCGCCAGCACTCCGTGCCGGTACCCGAAATACCGCCCTCGCAGCCGCTCCGGGATCAGGTCCGCCATCCACGTGGTCCACGCGTTACCCGTGATCAATCCGAATATGGAACTCACCGTCACCACTACCAGGAACCACCCCACCACCGGCTGCCCTGCCACTACCAGGTACAGCAGCGGGATCACCAGCCACAATCCCCGCGAAACCGCCGCCGACACCACCGTGATCAGCTTCCGCTGACCCGTCGCCTCCACCAGGTAAGCCCCCACCAGTTGCGCTACCTGCATGATGTGCGGGATCGCCGCCAGCAGACCGAGATGCCACGGCTGCGCCCCCAGTGACAGCGCCAGCGCCGTCAGGAATACTCCGCCCGTCAGCAGGATCTGCACCTGGCTGAAACTCCCCTCCACCGTGGACAGCCGCATCAGCTGCCGTACCGCCGAATGGCGCCGTACTGATCCTCTGATCTGAGATGTCATCATCTGGAATGATCGCTAGCTTGCGGACTCAAAGTTACCTCCCACCTCCGTAAATGAACCACTCTTTCAAGTATGCCGCCGTCCCCCGGGAACCATTATGGATCTGCAACAGGTTGATATATAATTCTCGATAATTTTGCCCGGAAAACCTGCCATGCGCCATACCTGTATCAGTATACCTTCCCTCTGCCTTTCCGCGCTGCTCATCACCACTCGCGACCAGGACGGCAACGTCGTCCTGGGCATCGCAGGCTCCGCCGCCGACGCTTCCCAGTACGTCCGCATCCTGCCCCAGTAAGGATCTATACACCTCTTTCCTCTCCCCATTTTCAACTTATTCCCTTAAATTCCGGTCCCCGATCAGTCCTGCTTTGAACACTGGCAAAAGGAGTCCAGTCCTATGACCAAATCCATCGCTGTATTAATTCCCCTGACACTTATTGCGGCCTGTGCCGCCCTGACCGAGACATCGATGACCAAGGAGACGAAAGCATTGAAACACAATCCCCTGCTCCAGGAATGGGATACTCCCTTCGGCGTACCCCCCTTCGAGAGCATTACCACCGACCATTATATGCCCGCCTTCAAGGCTAGCATCAAGGAAGCCCGCGCCGAGGTGGATGCCATCGTTAATAATCCCGACGCACCCACCTTCGCCAATACCATCGAGGACTTGGAGAATGTCGGCCGCACCCTCGATCGCGTCGAGAATGTGTTCTACAGCCTGACCGACCTCCTCGCCGATGAGCAGATGCAGGCCATCGCCCGCGAGGTCTCGCCCCTGCGCTCCGAGTTCTACGACGATATCAACCTCAACGCTGAGCTGTTCCAGCGCGTTAAGGCCGTCTATGAGATGAAAGACCAACTCGACCTCAACACCGAGCAGCAGACCCTACTCCGGAAGACATGGGAAGATTTCGTCCGCGGCGGCGCCAACCTGGCCGACGACCAGAAAGAACGCTTCCGAGAGATCAACAAGGAACTCTCCCTCCTCTCCCTGCAATTCAACGATAATGTCCTGGCCGAGAACAACCGCTACGAACTGGTGATCGACAACGAGGCCGACCTCGCCGGTTTGCCCGACAACGTCATCACCGCAGCTGCCGAGACCGCCACCGAGCGCGGCCATGAGGGTAAGTGGGTCTTCACCATCCTTAAGCCCAGCATGATCCCCTTCCTCACCAACTCGGAGCGTCGCGACCTCCGCCAGCAGATCTTCACCGCCTACATCACCAAGGGCAACCACGGCGACGAGTACGACAACAACGAGATCGCCCGCAAGATGGTGGCTCTACGCGTCGAACGCGCCAATCTCCTGGGCTTCCCCACCCACGGCGATTATGTCGTGGATGTCAACATGGCCAAGACGCCCCAGGCCGTCTACGACCTTCTCGACCAGCTCTGGACCCCCGC
>CP070656.1:1630071-1633782 GCA_020355065.1 Fidelibacterota bacterium
GGTGGTTTCTGGGGAGATCTGTCGGAAATGTCGCAGGAGGAACGTGAAAGGGTGGGGGAGGTCGTGCGTCTTTTCAAACAGGTGGCACCAACCGTGGTGTCTACCCGCCCAACGATTATTGGCACGGTCGGTTCCACACCCGAGATCTACAACTTCATTGATCTGGAGAAGGCTGAAGGATCCATTATCGCATTCAGTGGTAGTGCCCATCGAGAAGACTATATTACACAGTTAATCAAAAAAGAGAATTTCTTCTGTGTACTCCGAAATGCGTTTCAGCTGCAGGCGGATGGTTCAATTCGCTTGCCGCTATTATTCCCCCAACCGGATGCAACCTGTGAGGCTTTCCTCATCTCTAGCGCCGGATTCCCCGGACAGATAAAGAGTTCCAGCTGCTGGCTAAGGCAGGCGAAGATTACGGGGGATGGTACCATCTCCTTTATCAACGGAGCACCTGGAGAGCAGGAAATATTCTGGCCTAGGGAATTAGGGAAACCTCGCATACAATCAGATTCTGAGACACAGGTTAAGGTGTCGATTGATCGTATAAAGGCAGGCTACCGGGTGCATGTTGAAGAAACGGAAGCGAACCTGGAAATCACGATTACATCCGGTAAATGAGCATAACGCCTCGGTAAACCTCGTTGGCACCTTGACCTTCAGGTGGCCTTTCGGGAGGGGATGATATGAAAAGATCCGAATTTCTAAAAGTGGCTGGCAAGGGTGCCGGCCTAGGCTTCTTGGCCTCAACAGCTGCACTGAAACTGAGTGCCAAGCCGCGATCCTACCCCCAGGAGAGGATCAATATCCTGCAAATCATACCGGATCAGCAACAATGGGGAACGATTGCCAATCGCTCCGCATGCCGGACGCCCAATATCAACCAGCTTGCTCAGGAGGGGATGTTATTCAACCGATCCTATACGCCTTCCGCGGTCTGCTGCCCGGCCCGGGCTATGCTCATCACCGGGTCCTATCACTGGCATAACGGCGTATTCAACCAAATCCATTCGGCACCATCGGTTCACCGGGATATGTTCCCCGACGTGGTAACCTATTCCCAAAGAATGCATGAGGCAGGCTATCGCTTGGGATACGTCGGGAAGTGGCACGCCAGCTTTACCCGCACTCCACTTGATTTTGGCTTCGATGAAATTGCCGCCCCGAGATCATATAACAAGCGATTACTCAAGGATATCAAAGTGGCTGATGAAGGCAGGCCTGAGTCACCCGGCAAAAGAACGCCGGTTCGCAGTTTCAAATGGCCCGGCAGTGAATCCTTCCCCATGTGGGGCTATGATGAGAGCAGTGAAGATAATACCCAGATGTCTGCCATCGCCGAGTCCGGTATTAAAATGCTGCGACGCTTCGCCAAGGGCAAACGACCCTGGCACCTGGAAGTGCATTTTCCCCAACCCCATGATGCCTATATACCGACCAGGAAGTACCGCGAACGATATGATGCGAATTCGATCCCGGTCCCTGAGAGCTTTAACGACACGTTTGAAGGCAAACCCGGGATGCACCGTCGGGAATCGGAATCCTGGGGTCCAGTAACGGAAGAGGATTATCGGCAGGGGCGGGCTTTCTATTACGCCTACTGCGAGCAGCTGGACGCCCAGATCGGACGTATCCTGGCTGCGCTGGATGACAGCGGTGAGGCCGAGCGGACATTGGTCGTTATGACCACCGATCATGGAGACATGGTGGGGGCTCATCGTATGTGGATCAAGGGCTGGTTACCATACGAGGAGTGCTATCGTATTCCTATGGTCATCCGGTGGCCGGAGCGAATCAAACCTGGAGCCGTTTCCGATCATCTGGTGCAGTCTCATGACCTGGCTCATACGTATATAGATGCCCTGGGCCTGCCGGCACTGCCCTTTGCTGATGGTCGTTCACTCATTCCGTTATTCGAGGATCCTAAGCGCAGGGATTGGCGGGATGCCATCCTCTGCGCCTTCTATGGCGGGGAATACCTGTACACACAGCGGATGGTCATCACGGATCGGTACAAGTATGTGTTTAACGGCTTTGATTTCGATGAGTGCTACGATCTCCAGCAGGATCCGCAGGAAATGGTCAATCGGGTGAGCGATCCCGCCTACTCGGCGGTGGTGGATGACCTCAGAGCCCGGCTCTATGAGCTCATGAACCAGTTTGAGGATCCATTCGGTGATGTACAGGCGAGGAATAGTATCGGTCAACCGCCCAATCGTTATGGCGCGCCGCGCTACCTCCCCAGAGGAAAGCGATCCAGCTAGGAGGATTCTTCTTTCTCCCACGAGGAATCAATTGGTAACACCTATGGTATTTTAAAATCTCGAACGGAGGTGAAAATGCGCTCTTTTGTATTCCGTCGAATCAAACCCGAATTGACTGCTTCACTTGTCTTACTGGCTGTAATGATAATGACCTCAGTAGACCTCTATCCGCAACAGCTGACGACACCAACTGGAGTCAGGCTTCTGCAAAACAAGAGCTTCGACGACAGTGACAAGGCGAGAGAAGAAATTCTCGTGTTGTATCAGGATCTACGCTTGACGGATGTACTCGATGGAATGGACCTGATCGGTCTACAGGACATTGGATTAATGCATAAAACTATTCGTCCCTTATGGCGTGATGTCGAGAATTATACACATCGATTTGTGGGATTCGCCATCACGGTGCGCCATGTTCCCACCGATGTCCGGGTCGGTCAGAATTCATTCCCCGATTTAGAGGGATTTCAGGAATTCAAGGCTGCCCAATACAAACGGGCGCCGGATGCCTGGAAAAAGATTGCCAGGCCGGGAGACGTGGCTGTTATCGATGCCGGTGGGATCGATGAAACCGGATTTATTGGGTCGAATAATAGTCTCAGCTATGTCGA
Source organism: Fidelibacterota bacterium (assembly GCA_020355065.1). Lineage (GTDB taxonomy): Bacteria > Fidelibacterota > Marinisomatia > SCGC-AAA003-L08 > TS1B11. Next base: position 1,632,947 of record CP070656.1, read on the forward strand.
GGAGGGTGTAGTCGGTGTGGTCACCAATGGCGGTGCGCGTGACACCGATGAGATTATCAAGGTGAAGAGGATTCCGGTGTACTGCCCGAACGGCTACAGCAGTCGTGGCGTCCGGCCGGGCAGGCTGCTGGCAGAATCCTACAATTTCCCCATCAACTGTGGGGGCGTACTGGTATATCCGGGTGATGTCATCGTTGCCGATGGTGACGGTGTATTGGTGGTGCCGCGGGAACATGCTCTCGAAGTCGGCAAGCTGGCACGCGAAATTCACGCCGGAGACCAAAAGGTCCGACGTGAACGATACGAACGGCTAAGGATACCTTTGGACGAGACGGTGAAAAAGTACTAGTCGTCTATATGATACATTGCAGGATCGTTTCCAGGCTCCAGGCGGCGGTTTTATTCACATTGCTTGCCTTTCCTCCGGACAGTGGTCTCGCTCAGACATATCCTTCTGTACCGGATCACCATCCGCGGGTATTTATCACCCCTACCGATGTGGACTCACTGAAGGTGAAGAAAACAGTTCCTGAATTTCAGAGTATCTGGGATCGGATTGTGACGCTATCCAATACGCATTTCCTCTCGGCCGCTTTGGTGTACCTAGTGAACGATGACACCACCAAAGGACTTCAGGCGGTCAGCCAGGCCTTGACAGCCTTACAGGACAAGCCCTCCGAGTCAACTGCGATCAATAAGTCCAGCAACATCATGAATCGTGCTGCCTGCGTATATGATTGGTGCTACGATCTGATGGACAATACAACGAAGAACGCATACATCACGGAATTCATACGTCTGGCAAACACGGAGCATCCCTACTACCCGGCGGACTA
>CP070656.1:1633882-1637836 GCA_020355065.1 Fidelibacterota bacterium
CTGAGTTCTATGGTAGACCGGACTTTGTACTGGATGATTTCCTCACCGCTTGCGTCATACCCCATGAATGTGGCCGCAAACTGGTTGCCTGCCGTCCTGGTCCACACTCCAATAGATGCGTGACCGGTCTCATTTGAGTTGATTATCATGCCATCTTTGGTCATTGCGGCGTAGTTGACAAACGGCGGCGCACCGGTTTGCGGATCCGGTATCACGGTGATAATCCAGGAGCCGGCCAGACTATGAGCATCGCGATCTGCACCCATCAGGCTGGGCTGCGCGTAGACAAGGGAAGCCCCAGCGGCGATGAGCGCAATGAGGGCAATGATGGCAACGACGACCAGAGCTGTCTTGGAGCTCATCGGATGTTCACCTCCTCTCTTGTTGTGAATCTACCTGTTTTCTTATATAGATTGTATCACAAGTGCGATGCTGATTGGAAGAGCGGAGCCACATCCGGCTCCTCTGCCTGCTGACGCAGAAAGGCTAGCAATTGATCCGAGGTGCTGAAAGTCCATTGTGCTGAGAGGGGTTGGCTGTATAAGGTGCTCTGATTTCTCTACTTGGACTTTCCGATTCTGCGAGGGTAGTATACCAAGAGGCAATCAAAACAGTATCAAATCCCTATCAAATCGTACCTTGGCCTCGAAACTCGGCCACGATCGCCCGGTTCACACCATAGAAGAAACCCGTTTTCTCCAAGAAAACGGGTTTCTGGGCTGCCTCTTGCGAATAGGTTGTGGGCGACGCCTCTTTGCGCCGGACACTAATGCGGCTCGATGATGACGTCCTTCCAGAACCACACCTTCATCGGTGACGTGGGGAACCTTCTCACCCAGGGCTTGAGCAGATAGCCCGACCGACCATAGGTGAAAGGCATGATCGGTGCCTCCTCTATCAGGATCCTGTCTGCTTGCCCGTACAGCTTCATCCTCTCTCCTTGGTCCATGAGTCGCCTGGCCTCCTCCACCAACCTATCGTAGGTCTCGTTTCGCCACCCGGTCTCATGCCGCCGGAAACCCACCCTCAGGAAGTTATCGGGATCGGGATAGTCGGCCGCCCATCCATGAATAAACATGTGTGGTGGGTCCCTGCGTATCCTGTCGAGAAACAGCGACCACTCCATGGACTCCCATGGGATATCTACCCCCAGGCTTTCCCGCCATTGTGCCCGCAAGTACTTGCTCTGTCTCTGAGGAACGGCGGCCTCAGGCACCAGCGCCCTCACCACGGGGAAGCCATATCCCTCCGAATAGCCGGCCTCGGCCAACAATCGTCGCGCTTGGTCAGGATCGTGTGGCAGGCCGATCCCCGCCGAGTGTCCTGGTATCCCCGGGGGCACGAACCCACCCGTGGCCGGCAATTCGTAGCCTCTCAAGACCACATCCGCCAGCGTTTCCCTGTCTGTGGCCAGGACAAAGGCCCGACGCACCCGGGGGTCGTCGAAGGGCGGCCGGCTCGCGTCGAATCTTACATAGAAGGTCCAGAGCGCCGGTACCCAGACATGCTCCCCCGCGTGTCGCTGGCGGGCGCGATCCTTCTCCGGCGGTACGAGACAGTCGAAGCTAAGGATGTCCACGCCATCGGCCTCATATATCTCCAATATGCCAGACGATTCCTCGGCAAAAAGCAAAGTGAATTCCACTCGCTGCAGGTTGCCCGCGAAACGACCGTGGTAGGCGGGGTTGCGCACCAAGATGATGCACTCGTCCGGTTGCCAGGCCTCCAGCCCGAAAGGACCGTTGGTGACGATGTTCCCCACCTCTGTCCAGGCCTCGCCGTGCGCCTCTACCACGTGCCGGGGTATGGGGTAAGTGGCACTGGAGGCCAGCAATTGGAGAAAATAGCCGGTTGGACCTTCCAGCTCCACGACCAGCGTGGCGTCGTCGAGGGCGCGCACTCCCACGTGATCTGGATTGGACATCTTGCCCTGATGGAAGGCTCGAGCTCCTTGCACATCGTACAAAAGGTCGGCGTTGAAGGACCCGGTGGCCGGATCCAAGACCCGCTTCCAGGCGTACTCGACATCCCTCGCCGTCACCGGGGTGCCATCGCTCCAGTGCACGTCGTCCCGCAGGTGGAAGACGTACTTGCGCCCGCTTTCGGACACCTCCCAGGTTCGCGCCACGTCGGGCACAACCTCCATCTCCGGGGTCTGCTCCACCAACCCGCTGAAGAGTTGCTCTATCACAACAACCGTAGCCCTGTCGGTAGCCAGAGTCGGATCTAGGGTCATTGCCGTCCCGCTCCATGTCACTTTGAGGGCGTGGGGTGCAGGTGGCGGCGGGACGGCTGGCTCCACACCTCCTGCTTTCTGCCACAGGGCGAATCCCTCCTCATAGGCCCGATGCGCCCGCCGGAAGTCGAAGGCGGTGTGATAGGCCAGCCCCAGCTTCATCAGCGTTCGCGCTGCCCTTTCGTGCTTCCCCTGCTCCTTCAGGAGCGCCAGTGCCCGACTGTAGTAGTCAATGGCTTCCTGGTGAGCGTACAGGCCACACGCCCGGTCTCCTGCTTGCAGCAGGTAGCTGATCGCCTTCTCGGTGAGCGCCTTGTCCAACTGCTGGCCTTGCTCGAAGTGGAAGGCCAACTCGCCGGCCAGCACCTCTGCCTCAGTACCGTAGAGGCGCTCCATCGCTGCCCCCACCTGCGCGTGGGCGTGTTGTCGGCGCCGGCGGGGCATCGCGGCATAGACCACCTCCTGGATCTTGTGGTGGGTGAAGGCATAGTCGCGCCCTATGGCCCCAGTGCCCTCGTCAACCAACCGGTGACGCAACAGGTCATCCATCACCTCTAACGTCTCTTCTTCGCCCCGGCCCCATACTGCGTTGAGCAGATCAAAGTCGAACTCGCGACCGAGAACCGCCGCCAGACGCAGCGTCTCCTGCGCATCCTCGTTCAGACCGCGGACCCGAACCTGGATGGCCTCGCTCACACCAGCGGGCAACGGGAGTGTCCCTGCACTGATCCGGGCAAAGTCACCCCGCCAGACGCCTCCTTCCAGACGGACCACACCCGTCTCAAACAGCGCCTTGACGATTTCTATCAGGAAGAAGGGATTGCCCTCCGTCTCCTGGTACAAGCGCCGCGCCAGAGGAACCACCGCTTCGCCTGCCCTCGACATCTCGACCACCATCGCCTCTACAGCCTCTGGCGATAGAGGGAATAGGGGCAGGGGCCTGGTCAACCCCTCCCGGTTCAATTGCTGCTGGAGAGTCAGCAAAGGATGTTCCTGCCCAACTGCTTCAGGGCGGAAAGTGCCCACCATCAGTACCGGATGGCCTGCCAGGCTTGCCGTGAGCCTGTCCTGAGCGTGGCCGAAGGACCCAGCCGAATGGTGGCGGGCCAGGTAGTGCAGCAGTTGCAGCGTGGACTCGCTGGCCCAATGCAAATCCTCCAAGACGACCAGGAGCGTTCCATGAGAGGACATTTCAGCCAGGAAACGGGCCACGCCGTCAAAAAGGCGCGCCTGTTCCTGATCGGAAGGTATCGAGGCTGGGGCCTCCAGGTCGGGGAAATGCTCCGCCATCTCTGGCACCAAGCGGGCCACCTCTGCGAAGACCCATGGGGCCAAATCCGCCAGTTCGGCCGGTGTCAGGGTGGGCAGGATGGTCCGTAACGCCTCGGCGATGGGTTGGTAGGGCAGGACGCGCTCGAATTCATAGCAGCGGCCCCACAGCACGCGGATACCCTGCCAGCGCAGACGGTTGGCGGACTCCTCGACCAGGCGAGTCTTGCCTACCCCGGCCTCGCCGCTGACGAGCGCCAATCCACCCTGCCTGGCTTCCGCCCCTTGCCAGAACTGTTGCAAGAACCCCAGTTCCTCCTCCCTGCCTACCAGCCTGCTGGGTGCCATTGCGTCGAGGGGACTGCGCCCTAGGGGAACTGGAGGCGCTACTGCTGGGATCTCAACAGGAACCACCGCAGGTGCACGCCCAACCGCGAAGCGCCCCTCCA
>CP070656.1:1637936-1645878 GCA_020355065.1 Fidelibacterota bacterium
CTTCTCGATTGGCGGAAATGCTCCTCCAGGCTGCCCCAGTCCCACTCGAAATGCATTTTGATGGCCCCCAACGCCGCGTGACCGTCACCCAGCTTGGGATCCAGCTCCAGCGCCCTCAACGCCGCCTCCTTGGCTTTCGGATGCGATTCCTGCGGCGATGCATAGCCGAACAGGCACAGCTTCGTATAGCAGTTGGCCAGCTCCGCCCATGCCGGCGCGTACCCGGGATCGATCTCCAGCACTCGCCGGTGATAATCCACACCGATCTTTAGCCCCCGCTCCTCCCAGAGATTCATCTTCTGTAGCCCGCGCAGGTAGAGCTGGTAGGCCTCCGGATGCACCGGTTTCGTCTCTCTGAGCCCCGCCTCCTCCTCGGGTGTCAGTGAGGCGTTCACCTCCCTAGCAATCGCCTGCGATACCTCACTGTGGAGTGCCAGGATATCTGTCAGGTCCCGGTCGTATTCATCAGCCCACAGGTGCCGGTCCGTCCGGGCCTCGATCAGCTGCGCCGTGATCCGCACCCGCGTACCCGCCTTCAGTACCGAGCCCTCCAGTACCGTCCTCACCCCCAGCTCCGCCGCGATTTGCGGTAGCGACTTCGACGACTTTTTGTACGGCATCACGGAAGTCCGTGAAATCACCTTCAGCGCACTGATCCGCGCCAGGCTGGTAATCAGGGCCTCCGTCATCCCGTCCGCAAACCACTCGTCTTCCCCGCTGCCCGTCAGGTTCACCAGTGGCAGCACCGCGATCGATTGCAGATCGTTATCCTCGGCAATGGCTGACAGCACGACCTCCGGCACCGGTAACCCATCGCTTTTCAGGGCATACACCTTGATCGGATGCTTTACGTTCTTCAGCTGCTTCTCCCCCAGCAACACCGCTTCCACGTCCGGCTTGTTACGGATGTCATCGTATACCCGCCCGGACAGGCAGATGCCTCCCGGTTCCGCCAAGGGCTCGATACGCGACGCCACGTTCACACCGTCCCCGAAAATGTCCCCCTCCTCGTATACCACGTCCCCCACGTGAATTCCGATCCGTAGGGTCAGGTCTGGATCATCTCGCAATCCCACCTGGATTGCCCGCGCGCAGTCCACTGCCTCCACGGCGCTCCCAAACGAGGATAGTGTCCCGTCCCCCATCTCCTTGAGCCACTCCCCGTTGTGCTGTCCGATTAGCTCCTTCTGGTACCCCCGGTTCTTCTGCACTAGTGCCAAAGCCCGACTCTCGTCCTCACCCATTAGGGTAGTGAACCCTACGATATCGGTGAACATGATGGCGGCTAGCTTGCGCATGATTCCTCGTGGCTAAAAATGTATCGAAATACTGACTTTTCCAAATATGCCCACGAATACCGCCTATTTCAAGCAGTAATACTTGGCATATCCCCCCTAAATTCCCTCATCCGAAATAGCCTGGAAGACACCAACGATGAAGATTTTTTTTGCCTCTTTCCTATCGCTATTACCAATACTACTTTTCCCTCTGGAACCAGATGACGGTGTCCAAATCAAGTACTATGGGCACTCCTGCTTCGAATTCATCTGTGGCGGCCGCCGTATCCTGGTCGATCCCTTCACCCCCGACTGGTTCGACTACCAGCTCCCTCAGGGCCGGATCGATCTCGCCTTCTCCTCCCACGAGGCTCGCGATCACCGTCACTTCGACGGCCTTCAGGTTGATCGCATCTATTGCGCCAGCGGCGAACGGAATGAGTTTCAGATGCTCGCCAACGGTTGCGTGGATACCGTTTCCGGCCGTCAGTCCGAATCCTTCCAAGGCCACACCTGTGAATTCTGGACCGTCCCCTCCTTCCACGATGACATTCAGGGTCTGCGTAACGGTGTTAATGGTATACTATGCTTCGATTTCGATTCCCTTCGCATCGTCCACCTGGGCGATATCGGCCACGTCTTGGAACCACACCAGATCCAAGCCATCGGCCCGGTGGACGTCTTGATGATCCCCATCGATGCCTACCACATTATCCCTCTGCCCCAGGCCAAAATGATCGTCGACCACCTCCACCCCCGCATCGTCATCCCCATGCACTACCACACCGACCGGGCCCGCATCACCTTCGATCCTGCTGACCTGGACAATTTCCTGGCCATGTTCCCGGATGTCCGCCAACCCGGTACCAGCCGCGTAACCCTGCGCAAACAAGACCTCCCCGCCGAACCCTATCTACTGGTACTGAACTACCTTTCTGACGATGAGCACGAATAGCCAGCTCCCAGCCTGTCGGCGGCTTCCTCTACTGCAGCAGCACTATTTTGATGAACTTGGATTATTTCCGGAGTGCTGGCGTTCTACCGCTCCATGGTTCGCTTGTATATCGCGATGATCAGCATTGCCATGTAGAGAAGGCTGGAAAATCCCTCCAGCATCATGACCAACTTGTTCCATGGGCCTAGCGGCACGATATCGCCGAAACCTACGGTCGTGAACACCACCGTACTGAAATAGATCAGATTTCCCGCCGTCTCAAGGAAGGACTCGCCAGTCCCGTATTGGATGATTGTATCTCCATAGCGCAGCCCTTCGAATCCATACACCAGCGCCGACGAGACGATAATGATCATGATGGAAATGATGATCCGGCCGATCCGCTCCCCGTAGCCGAAGGACAGATCCGTGAGCTTCAACCACCACCTGTGAGGAGAGTACAATGGCATCAGCTTACGGGTGACAACCATCTCTCGCGCGAAGAACATGCCTACATCTTTCGAGCTGGCCTGGCCTTCCAGCGCCCGGCGCAGTAGACGGTACACATCCCGCGCCTCGGTCAGCTTTGCCCGTTCCGTTTCCTTGTCCCCTCGCTTCCGCGCCTCCCGCGCCTGCAGCTCGTTGACGACCATATATTTCCGGTGGAAGGTGGCGTCGTTCAGCCGCGTCTCATCGAGATTCGCCCCTAGGAAATTGCAGTTCTGCAGGTTGGTGCCGTTGAGATTGGCACCTGCCAGGTTTGCCTTGAACAGGTCGGCCTCTTGAAGGTTCGCCCCGTACAGGTGCGCCTTGCTCAAATCCGCTCGCGCCAGGTTCGCCCCTGACAGGTCCGCTCCCACCAAGTGCGCTTCCCTGAGATCCGCCCCCTGGAGATCCATACCCGAGAGTGAACCCCCGTCTGTTACAATAGCCTCAATATCCTTACGAGATATACGGGTACTCTCCATTGCCTTCATCCCCTCATTATTGTATGGTGGTTCAAAAAAGATTCGGGCAAAGATAAATGGGGTACAGGATAATTACAAGGATTTGAAGATCACACAGTAAGCGGTTGATGGATTCCCGCCGTATACAGTGCGGGGAGGGCGTGCCCTCGCCTTTATTGTGGAAAGGGACGGATTGTCTTTCAGGTAAAATTCAGCCGCTTCAATAGCAAGGGATTGTCCCCCGCCGCAGGCGGGGTTCAGTCCGTCTCTATTCTATCGTGTCAACTCCCTGTAATTTCATCATGGCTTCGCATAAATCGTCTTGAAATTCTCCGGGTATCGCTGATATGTTCGGGGATTCGAAACCGCTGCTGTTATCACCCTCGGATCTCTGAAATACACTGCATTCCAGGCGGCGACCTCAAAGAGATACTCCAAATTGGGTCTTAACCGAATTTTCTGCGTCTTGCCTTCGGGCCTGTCGGATGTCCTCTGGATATATTGGGCGGTGCCTGTGGGTAAACGGTATTTGAACGCATAGTATCTCTGTGCGCCGTAGAGCGAATCGGTTTTGGAGACCTCCTCTAAATGATCTTCCAATGATTCAATTGGTATACCGTCCAGCGTTAATTCGCCACGAGCCGCCTCCAGCCACTGATACAACCTGTCCAGCATTTGGTAGGACTCATCCAGCGTCCCACCATCCTCGCTAAACCAGACGATAATATTGAAGATAGCGGTTTCTGCTCCACTTTCATCCCGGGTGGTCTGGACTTTACCCAGCAGCACAACACTATAGGTACCGTCCTCGCCGTAGCCGTTGTCAATTATCTGGAATCCGGGCAGCAATACCGATTCGGCCTGGGTTTCCACGTAGTCATAGACCGTCTGGAAGTTCTCGACGGTCGTCGCCGATTCAATTTTCAGGCCTGCCCTCTCGCAAGCCTGTCGCTGGGCATCGAGAATGGCCTCCTGGCGGTCCTTCTGGGCTCCATCACGGGTAGGGTCACTGATGCCGCGAACACCGACATCGATGATCTCCTGCGCCTGAAGATTGAAAGCGGAAACGGCCAGCAGAATGAGCAGGTAGCGCGTCATGGCAAGATCCCTTCGCTCAGCTGATTTTCGGGCAAAGTTGCGGATAAATGGGAAGATTGTTCGTCGATAAAGCAATGTGGTCCAACCGTGTTGAAAACTAAGCGGCACCTATTGTGTTTCCAAGGCTTAACTGACACCTCATCGGGCGCCTCCCCTCCGGCATCTACATCACCCGGCTGCTTGTCCCGCCAACGGCGGAGCCTTGGTAGGGGCTACTACTGAAGCAGGGCAAGGACTTCTATCTGGACCTGTCTCCACCAATTTGATTCTTTCGACCAACGTCCGTAACTTGAGATGACTGGCTGCGCACACCCATGGAGGACTGGTCATGAAAAACACCCCTACCATTCTCGCTTCCCTTCTATGTATAGTCTTTCTCCAGCCCACAACTGCCCAAACCGATATCGATTTCTTCCCGCTGCACGTCGGAAGCTACTGGATCCATCGCACCGACACCCTCGGCGGGATTTACGATCCGGGCACCTACCGTATTGACATACCCGGCGTTGATACCGTCGATGGAGTGCCCCTCTACCAGTTCCTGGAGACCACCTCCGCTGACGATGGCTCCCCGGCGTGGCGCTGGTGCAGCTGGATACGGCTCGCCCCGGAGGGTGTTACCATCCATGCCCTCGGTGATACCGCCCTGGTGGATTCCGCTGACTTCTTTGATACGCCCCTCCTCTGGTGGCCCACCGATACCATCGAGCCGGGCCACACCTGGCAATTTAGTTCCTACGAGATGGGCGGCCACTTCTCCTTCCTTATCGAGGATACCGCCGCTTCCATCACGGTGCCTGTCGGCACCTTCGACAACTGCATCCGGATCAAGCTGGTCCAGACCATAGATGATGTCATGTTCCAGACCAGCTGGTACACCTACGCACCCGGTGTCGGGCAGGTCTCCAATATCGGCACCAATACCTGGATGGGAGGCTCTTTCCGATTCGAGCTGACCGAATACTACATACCCACGGTATCGGTCAACGGTAGGGAACATGAAATGCCGGTTCGCTTCCACCTGCTACAGAACTACCCCAATCCTTTCAACCCGGTGTCAACGATCCGGTACGATCTACCAACGGGCGGCGCGGTCTCCCTTATCGTCTATGACATCCTGGGCCGGGAAGTGGTCCGGCTGGTGGACGGCTATATGGAACCCGGCCACCACCAGGTCCAGTGGAATGCCCGTGCCATCCCCTCCGGCATCTACATCGCCCGGCTGCTTGTCCCGCCAACTGCAGGAGTGACACAGGAGTACGCCAGGTCCATCAGGATGCTGTTACTGAAATAGCACCAGGGACAGCCCCGCTTATCAGGGAAGTTCTAGGTGGGGAAAGAAGTTCGCGGCCAGAGCCGGTGCCGGATCAGCTGCTGGTCTCCAACAGCTTGAACATGATGGGGATGGTCAGCCACACGCCCACCGCCCGGTCACGCTGCTTGGCCGGCTTGAAACGCGTACCCTTGATCGCCTTAACCGCCGCCTCGTCCAAGCCGGTTCCCGGCATGCCCTTGGCCACCACCGCCTGGGTCACCCGGCCCTGGTCATCGATGAACGCCTGCACCACGACCGTCCCCTCGATGCCCGCCTCACGCGCAATGGGTGGATACCTCACGTTCCGCATCAGCGCCTCCAGCCCGCCGATAGGTTCCGGCGGCTCGTCGTAGGGAATGAACTTGATGATCGGCTCGTCGGTGGGGGGCGGGGGCGGGACGTCCCACGCGAAACTCTCCAGCGTCGTCTCCTCGATGGTGATGTCCTCGGCTACCTCCTCCGTTTCCGCCTCCACGGGGATTGACGGGCGTGACGGGGGCGGCGGCGCTTCCAGCTGCTGAGTCGGGGGAATATCGAAGGTCTCCACGACTTCCGCGACGGTAGTCTCCGCCATCACCGCGCTACGGCTGAACCGGGGAAATACGTAAAACACCATCGACAGCACCAGCACGGTGCCCAGCAGGATCCACCGGATCCGCTGCGGATACTTTTCCGTAAATACGTCGCTTCGTATCATCGCGGGACTACCTTCATTTCCATCAAGCTATCACTCGCCTCACATTCGCTCGGACACCTTGCGATGTGTCCTCGCATATATTAGACGCCGAACCGGGGGGGAAAGTTGCCAGATTTCAGCCCCGCTTCTCTTTTCATTACAAGTGCATTGTCACACTGAGCTTGTCGAAGTGCGACGAGGCGGAACGACTGCGGGGGAGAGGTGAATCCTTTCCGTAAACCCCTGAATTCGCCCCGTAAATTTACCCCCGGGATACCGGCAAACCGCGCGAAACAGATCACAAATTCAACACCACTTTCACCATAGCGATGGTGTCCGGGCACCCCCGACGGGAAGGAGCGGCCAGGAATCCAACAAAATCCATACAAAATCCAACGATTTGAAAAAAACGCCCGACGAGAACGGTGTTGAAAACATGGTTGGGCGCCAGAACCGGCTGTCAAAGAGCGGCATAAGCTACGGCTTTACGAAGTGTTTGTCGTTCGCCCCATGCGCTTGGTGCGTCCAGTGCGCGAGGAAAAATGAACATTGAAGAACCCAGGACGCTACCCCTCACCTTGCTCTGGCTACGAGGAGCTACGCCAGACAAGCCTCTCCCCCGGGGAGAGGGGACCGGAAGAACAGCCCTGTCGGACAATTGTTCGCCTGGTTCGCCTGGTGCGCCTGATGCACGAAAAAATGGCGGTGGGCTGTGAGCGATGAGCGGTGTGCAGGAAAATACTTCATCCCCGGGCAGAACTTCCAGAGATTCCGGACAACCAAAGGGGGCTTTCCCCGGTCTCAGGAGCGATGAACGAACTATCGTTATAACCATCGCTCCAGCGGGTAACCATCCAACAGGAGGAAATTCCCATGACCCGTTATCTATTTAATATAAAGGTCAACCCCACAAGACGATTCTTCCGGTCCGCGGGAGTGCTCGCGGGGCTGCTCCTGGCTGGCTGCGCTGTGTTTACTATCGAGCCCAGCCTCATGCGACCGGCAGAACCGGCTACGCTTGCGCTGCCCAATGATGTAACGCTGACCCACCTGGGGCCCATGGACATCAAGGTGCTGGGAAAGGAGACGGTGCTATTCTCCGCCAGCTTCCGGGTGGACGCGCCGGGGGTGGTGGTGTACATCGATCCCGCGGGGGTAACCGACCCGGTGCCGGCGGACTACATCCTGATCACCCACAACCACGGGGATCACTTCTCCCCGACCGACATCGAGCGGCTCTGCCATGACGCCACGGTGGTAGTCGGGCCTCACAAGGTAGTCAAGGCACTCAAGGACCACCAGACCATGGCAGTGGGACCCGGCGAACGCCTGGAGCTGGAAGGCATCCTGGTGGAGACGGTGCCGATGTACAACCTGGAGCCGGCTTTCCTGGGGATTACCCCCCACCCGGAGAAGGCCGGGTACGTGGGCTACGTACTGACCATCAACGGCGTGCGGATCTATCACGCCGGAGATACCTCGCCGGTCCCGGGGCTGGCGGAGCTGGAGGATATCACGGCGGCGCTGATCCCCCTGGGTGAGGACGACGGGAACCTGACCATGGACACAGCCGAAGCCGCGGCCCTGGTGAATGCCATGGGACCGGAGATCGCCATCCCCATGCACTACGAGCTGGACGAGGGCTACCCGGAGCGCTTCCGCGCCCTGGTGGACGACGGCATCCGGGTGGAGATC
>CP070656.1:1645978-1648998 GCA_020355065.1 Fidelibacterota bacterium
CACGGTGGGCAGAAGGGCATCCGGAGATTCCTTGGCAATAATCTGGGCCACGATTTCGGGGCGCACCGGCTCTATGTAGGTGGCGTCCGCCAATTGGGGATCGGTCATAATCGTGGCCGGATTGGAGTTCACCAGGACCACTCGATAGCCCTCTTCCTTCAAGGCCCGGCAGGCCTGTGTTCCGGAATAGTCGAATTCGCAAGCCTGCCCGATAATAATGGGACCGGCCCCCAGGATCATGATGGATTGAAGCGAATTATCCCTGGGCAAGTGATTTCACCTTTGGGGAGAGATGGTAGGCAAGGAACCGCAGGTCACCGCGTTTGAAGCTGTTTTGCCCGGTGGAGTTAAGAGACACTGTCGAAGTAGGCCACGGCCAGGTTCTGTTGGGCGTTCATTCTCATATACAGGAGCCGACCCTTCCCGGCTGGGCGCACATCAATCACTTTGATGTACGATTCCAGTGAGGTTGCATCCGGCAGAAGAGAGCTGAGGGCATTGGGTGTCTGGTTGAAAAAGTCCTGCTGAAAGGTGTTATCGCTCTCGTCGGGAAAGAGTGGCAGGTAATGAATACCTTTCTCTACGAGATCGAGGAAGAAGTGGGTACCGAAGGAGACCTCCGGGGTATAATCTCCGGCCCGGTGGGCGATCTCGATCAAGGCCTTGGTATTGTTGATCTCGTGATATTGGACCGGGATTCCCAGGTGGATATTGTTGCTGCCCCACCGTCCGGGGCCCATGAGAATAAAGTTCTTTCCCGCCAGTTTCTGATTGAGCCAGCCAACGGTGCGGGCGAGTTGGTGGCGATCATGATCATTTTTCAGTTGCAGGTAGGTTCGGGGATCGCAGTAGATGAGATATTCGATGTTATCCACCCGCCCGTTTCGAACATGGCGCGGGGTGCTAAAGATGATATCTCCAGGAGGGATATTCCCCGGAATGGCAACGGCATCTTCTTCCAGTTTCCTGGCCATGGGCCGTGTTTGCAGGAGGTATAGATGCGTACCATCATGGGAGAATTCTATATTTACCGGACACTCGTAGGCTTCCTCCAACACGGATAATAAGTCGCGCATAATATTGGGTAGCGGGGTATTTTTCAGCAGGTTATCGAACGTTATTACCCCCTGGTGGTAGTTTTCCGGTGGAATCTCAGCATAGGGCGCCTGCAGATAGTCGTCCTCCTCTATTGAGATGATCTGCTCCACACCGGGCATTTTCTCTGCACGCCAGAGTTCTTGGAGGGGAATGATCTCATAGCTGTTCGTTTTCAGGTTGATGACGTCCACATGGGTTTGGGAATACCGCTTCTGAGCTTCCAGGGTGGATTCCGGTCTTAAAGTAGGGGCGGATAAGGGAACCAGGCGGGGGTAATCATCCCCCACGCGGTCTACGGCCCGTGTGCCCAGTCCCATCACGATACGCATCAAGCCATCTTCTTCCCGGATACGGGGATTCCAGGTATAATCGTTCTGGGAGAGGGCAACACCGGCATAGGCAGGCAGATAGTAGTGGCCATATTGAAAGCCGACCACCTTTTGTATAAGAATGCCGATTTTCTCATCGTAGTCCAAGAGGTCGCGTTCTTTACGATAGATGAGTGGATCGGGTGCGAGACCGCTGGCGAATACTTCTCCAATGGCTGCTAACAGTGACGAGAGCCTTTGGTCCAAGGTACCCTGGTTACCCAAAAAAACACTTTGGTATTTGCCGGAAAAAGCTGCCTTGAAATTGTCTTCCAGGAGGCTGCTGGAACGAACAATGATGGGGTGTTTGCCCAGCTTTTTCAGCAAGGCCCGGCACTGCTTAACCACATAGTCCGGGAACTGTCCGTTGCGAAAGATCTCCTGTATGGCCGGGTATTCGTTCCTGATCTCATCGGTCGATTTATACTTCTGGTGCTGGATTTTTGTGAGACTGTTCAGAGTCAGGAAGTCCTCGAACACATCTGTACGCAGGTAGTAGGATTCAGGTATTCGGATCAACTCACGGTATTGGTCAGCTCTGGTGGTGGTAATAATCTTGTATCCCAGAAGCATGCCGGCGGCTTTGCCACCGATGCGACCGTGCCCGGCTGCTGAGCCGAGGGTGTTGTCCACCACAGGCTGCAGATCTCGCACGGTGATGTAGTGCTTGGCGATGCGAATGTATTCCAGGTGTTCGCTGATGAAGTGACGCAGCAGGGATACGCGCAGTCCCATCATCTCTTCCTTGGGAAGAGGCTTCATCATGGGGATACTGCAGAATTCACGGACCTTATCTGCCAGTACGCCGAACGATACGTCGGTCAGGTTGGCGATATTTTCCAGGGCATAGATATAGTCCCGTTTGACCACGGCGAGGATGAGCTCATCGATTTCCTCTTCAGATAGGTGATCGTGAGCGTACTTGAGAGTCAGGCGGCGGATGAGGCGCCGCTCGTTAGAGGACCATTGTTCCGGGCCGATATTGGGACTGCCCGGATCATGGTCGTATCGGAAGGATTCGGCCTCTTTGCGGGCCTGGGCATAGATATCATCGATGGATACGTAGCGCTTCTCGTGTAAATGGAGCAGTAGCTGCAGGTAGATTTTTTCTTTCAGGTGCGGATAGGCCTGAATCTTGGTCCGGATGTCCAGAGAGGCAGACTTGGGATCCTGCTTGGTCGTTTTTACCGATGTGGCCACTCTGCGCGCCTAGCTTGTAGACATTGATCCCTAAATTAATGGCAAAAGAGCGCCGGAAGACAGGTCTGTGGGACCCACCTTCCGGCGTTTATTTTTCCGATGATAGCTATCTGGCTGTCGGAGTTAGGACTAGATCCACCCTCGTAGACGGCAGGCCTCAGCTACCCGGGCGATGGCGATCATGTAGGCCGCCTGGCGCATGTGGATATCCTTGCGGCCGGCGTACTGGTCATACACATCGTGGAAGGCTTGGGTCATTTTAGTGTCCAAGCGGCGGTGAACATCGTCAAGGTCCCAATCGAAGTTGTAGGTATTTTGTACCTGTTCGAAATAGGAGACCGTGACGCCGCCCGC
>CP070656.1:1649098-1654420 GCA_020355065.1 Fidelibacterota bacterium
GAGGAGCAGGGTGATTCTGAGCAGCCCTCCTCCAGGAACAGGCGTCCACTGTGCCGCCGCTCCTTCTGCTGAGTGATCTTGCCTGGACAGAAATAGAATGTGGATGGCAGCGATGGCCCGGTTAAGGACCACTCCTCCCAGGGCAAAAGAAGCCGCTTTGGTGAGCCGCAGACTGGTCCGCCTTAGATCAACATAGTGCTCCCGGCTGGCCTCCCGATCCCACTCCCAGTCCAGATCAGTGCCTAGAGGATAGACGGCGTCCGGACTCCGCTGGCGCATTTGGAGCTGGTTATATTCGACAATGGAATCATATTCCCCAATGCGATAGTAATAAATATTATCCGCTTTCAGGCGGTAGTCTGCACCTGCATGCAGGGCTGCGAAAGCCCGAAAATCCTGGGCATATTGTTCTGCGAATCCATCCGCAAGCAGATATCCCAACCATAGGCTGGCTTCGGCCGTGATAAACCGGCGGGCCGAGCTGCTTTCACCTAGGATTAACTGCCCCCAACCCGGCAGGATCAATGACCTGATCAGCGCCTGCTTCTCAGTATTACTTAGCGTTCCCTGGGCTGACAGGGATTGAACTGTGCTAAGCAAAAATATGAATAGAAAGGTCCTACGCCGCATCTTCCTTGATCCCCCTGGTTAAGGGACTCCGATAGGCGAACACACTAAGTCCCAGGGCTGCTGCAACTACAAGCCATGCAAATATGTCTCCGAATCGGGCGTAGAAGGTCATCTCCGTTCCCGGTGCGATATCAGCCGTGAAGACACCTTCCTTGTTGAGCCCCAGACGGGTAACAATCCTGCCCGTCTGATCGATCACCATACTGATTCCCGTATTAGCCGCCCGCACTACCGGTCGTCGAAACTCGACGGCACGATACCGGGCCTGGGCGGCGTGCTGGTAGGGACCCGAGGTGGTCCGGTACCACGCATCGTTCACCACCCCAACCAGAAAACTCGCCCCCGCACGTACGAAACGGCGGTTCAGGCCGGGAAAGGTGGTCTCGTAACATACGCCCACACTAAAGGGGATGGAGTCCACCTCAAATACAGTGTATTCTTCTCCCGGCGTGAAGTTCCCTTGCCCCAGGTTGATGGAATTGAGAATCCCAATCCACTTGGATAGCGGAACATACTCACCCATCGGCACGAGGTGGATCTTGTTATACTGGGTATCACGGAGTCCGGCACTGTCTATGAAGCCTACAGCATTATAATAGCGAACCTGTCCGTCCGGCCACCGGGCATAATCCGGCATTCCGGTTACTACCGGAACATCCAGGATTCGTAGCTCCTCCTGGATCTGCCGCAAATACAGCCGCCCACCCCTGCGCAGATAGGCGGGGGTGGCTGCTTCCGGCCAGAAGACAACCGCCGGTGAATCCACAGCCGCGGCACGGGTCAGCGAAATGAGCTGGTCAATATGCCGATGCCGGATTTCCGGCCTCCACTTCTCCGCCGCATTGACGTTAGGTTGGACCACACCCACCCGCACGGTCGGCTCAGGAACCTCCGGCTGCAAGATCCACCCACTCAACCATGGGAATAGAAACACTCCTGCAAGTACCAATGCGGGCACCCGCTTCTCAGCAGCATCTTTCAGCTCCACGAGCACGACATTGATGAGCACGATCCAGAAGCTGATGCCGTAGATGCCAACGATCTCGGCGTTCTGGATAAGCAGGGGAAATCCCGTCTGGCTGTTGGCCAGCGTAACCCATGGGAAACCCAGGGTTCCGAAACTGCGCAGAAACTCCACCGTCACCCAGATCAGAGGCAGCACCCAGAGAGCTATTCTTCCCCAGCGGGTATGAAGCCAGCTGAACCACCAACCGATGACGATATAATTGAGTGACAGGACCAGGACCGCAGCAAACATGCTCATGGTGGCGGCCCACCAGTAAGTGCCATAGTTGAAGGCCAGCCAATACATGACCACCAACAGAAATCCCAGCGACCACAGAAAACCGTAGTAGGCTGACCGCAGGGGAGACGGCGATTTCAACCAGGCATCAATCAGGGGCACCAATCCCACCCAGGCGAACAACCCGAGAGGTACGGGCGGAAAACTGAGCCCGGCTAGAATCCCCGCCAGGAAGAGCTTCCATTGGAGCGGCAATCGCCGAAACCAGGCTAGAATATCCTGACCTGTCATCGCTTGCTGTCCAGATAATCCTGGAGTAGGAGAGCTGCGGCGGTTTGATCCACGGCATGCTTCTGGTGTCCGGTCTTGATGCCCTGGGTGGTCAATGCCCTTTTGGCTGCTACCGATGTAAGCCGTTCATCATACCGGTACACAGGCTGCTTGAACCGGCTTTCAAGGGTATGGATGAACTGCTCCACCCGTTCCGCCTGTGCAGAAGCTGCACCGCTCATCGTAAGCGGATACCCTACTACGATACTCTCAATCTCCTGCTCTGTGATTAGGGTTGTGAGCTGATCCAGCCAGGTCTCGCTTTCATCCCGAACGAGAGTGATGAGCGGCCGAGCGATTACTTGGGTCGGATCGGAGACTGCCAGGCCTACACGCCGTTCACCGTAATCAATGCCGAGAATTCGCGCCACCAGGTGGTTCGGCCTATTCGGGATCCAACGGTTCCCTCAAAACTCCACGCAGTAATCGGCCGGGCTTGAAATGGCTCTTACGGCGAGGCGGGACGTAGACCTCTTCATTGGTCCTCGGATTACGGGCCCGTGGCTTTGCCTTGGTCGGCTTCACCTCGAAAACTCCAAAATTTCGGATTTCCACGCGCAACGCCCGGTGATCTTGGCTCATGATTTCCCGCAAGGCCTCGAATACGGCATCCACTGGGGCCTTCATTTGAGAAACCGGCAGATCGAGCTTCTCAGCCACACGCTGGGTGACATCCTTCTTGGTATAGGTCACGGCATTATTACTACTCATTGTTGATCACGCTCCATGTATATGATTCCAGGAATCATTCTGATACGATTCTGAATACGGTTCAGTTTGCGGATGCCATCCACCTCGACCGCCATATAGCAGGTCAAGATCCCTTCTTCCACGCTTAAATCAACACTCACAATATTCGTGTTGAGCTTCGACGTGGATTCTGTAACATCCTTCAAAAAGTGCTTGCGGTCCTCAGCCACAATCTTCAACTGGACCACAAAATCTCGTTTCCCGCTTACATCCCACTCCACTTCGATGTACCGGTCCTGATCGCCGCCGATCAAGGGTAGATTCGCACAGGTTACCCGGTGCACGGTGATGCCCCGGCCGCGGGTCACAAATCCGATGATCTCATCACCCGGTATGGGATTGCAGCATTTGCCCAGGGAAATTAACAGATCGGACAGGCCATCCACCCGTACACCCTGGGCGGATTTGCGGGGCCGGCGTGGTGGGGGCTCCGTAAGACGCTTCTCCAGCGGGGTACCCTCCGGGACAAAGTCCGGCACCAACTTCTCTAGTATCTGGCGAACCGTCACGTCCCCCCGGCCTAGGGCTGCATACAGACTCTCCTCCGTTTCGTAACCCGCCTGCTGGGGCTGCCGACGCAGGTCCTTCCTCAAGGAGGTCTTCTTCAAACGCCGCAGAGCCTTGTCCATCAATTCCTGCCCTAGACGGATACTCTCCTCCAACTGCGCCCGGCGAATGAGCTTGCGAATATGGGTCTTCGCTTTCCCGGTCTGAACGAACTTGAGCCATGCATGGCTGGGACTCTGATGCTCAGAGGTAATGATTTCCACCGTATCCCCATTGCTCAGCATCGTGTTCAGGGGAACGATCTTGCCGTTTACCCGCGAACCCACACAGTGAATCCCCACTTCGGTATGGATCTCGAAGGCCATATCGACGGGCGTGGCTCCCACGGGAAGCTGAACGAGATCCCCTTTGGGGGTGAAAATAAAAATCTCATCTTTGAACAGGTCGATCTTTAGCAGATCTAGGAATTCTTCCGGACTGGACTTCTCGTTCTGAACCACCTCCACCAATTCGCGTAACCAACGAACCTGACGATCCATCGAGGTAATATCACCCCGGGGATCCTCCTTGTAGCGCCAGTGGGCCGCGACGCCTATCTCAGCCGTCTGATCCATCGCCTTCGTTCTGATCTGCACCTCAACTACTTTGCCCGTAGCACCTACCACCGTTGTATGGATCGACTGATAGCCATTCAATTTCGGCGTGGCAATGAAATCCTTGAAACGCTCCTGGACCGGTGTGTGCAATTGGTGAACGATTCCCAGAGCGGCATAGCATTCATCCAGCCGATCGACGATGATACGAATAGCAAGCAGGTCGTAGATTTCTTCGAAACTGACGTTCCGGCGCTGCATTTTGCCCCAAATGGAGTAGTAATGCTTCGGCCTGCCCACCACTGTGGCCTTGATATGATTGGCCTCCAATAACTCCCGGATGGGACCAGCGAACTCTTCGATGTACTTCTCCTGCTCCGACCGGGAATCCCGCACGTTTTTCACCAGCTCGGCAAAGGCCTCCGGCTCCAGAGCCTTCAAGGCCAGGTCCTCCAGCTCCCATTTCACCCGCGCCATTCCCAGACGGTGGGCTAAGGGAGCGTACACATCGCGGGTCTCGATGGCAATTCTTCGCTGCTTGATCAAGGGCAGATGCTGAATGGTACGCATGTTGTGCAGACGGTCGGCGAACTTGATCATGATCACCCGGATGTCCTTCGCTACCGAAAGCAGCATCTTCATGTAGTTTTCGGCCTGGCGCTCCTCCCGGCTGCGAAACTTGATATCCGATAACTTGGTCACGCCTTCCACCAGCTGGCACACGTCCGTGCCAAAATGCTCGGTAACTATCTCCCGCGTGACCGGCGTATCTTCAATGGAATCATGCAGCAGTCCCGCGGCGATGGTGATGGAATCCATACGCCATTCCGCCAGGAGCAAGGCCACCTGGTAGCAGTGCTCGAAATAGGGCTCACCCGATTTACGGGTCTGCTTGGCATGCGCCTCTTCTGCCGTTTGGTAGGCCTGCCACAGAAACTCCTCCACACCCTGCCGGTGTTCTCCGTTGAAATGTACCTGGTCAAGAAGGATCTTGAACTTCGCCGGATATCGGTCGGTACCCGGAAGTATCTGCTTGAGGCTATCCACAACCATCAGAAGGGCGGCTCCTCCTCCAATTCCTCTTCCGTCACCCGGGCACGGCGCTTCTGCTCCTCGGGGGTCGTCGACTCAAATCCCGCGTATTTCGAAATGAACGTGAGGTCCACTTTTCCAGTGGGACCGTTGCGCTGTTTGCCAATGATAACCTCCGACAGACCGACATCCTTGTCCGCCCGCGAATAGACCCATGGTCGGTAAAGAAACAGAATC
>CP070656.1:1654520-1660009 GCA_020355065.1 Fidelibacterota bacterium
TATGCGCGCCTCCGATAGATCGCAATAGATGCCGCCCCCGAACCTGGCCCAATTCTCACGCACGTTCAGGTAACATAAACTTGGAGTCGATTCAATACAGAGGATCCCACCACCCCTTGAATATCCCTCAATGACTGTCCCCTTGCCATGCACTATGGACAGTCCGTATAGCATCGCCGTCGTGTCCTCACCATTGTGAAAGGATACCACACTCAGGCTGTCATTCCCGTTAAGGATGGTTTGGCTTATGTAGGAGGTATCTCCCGTCGTGATCAGCAGCGACCCCACCACGATGTTCTTACCGTTGAAGTTGATGTTCTCTACGTAGGTCCCCGGATGCACCAGCACCGTATCTCCCCCCACCGCCGCATCGATCCCCCCCTGGATCGTGCTCTGATCCCCCGGCACATGGATAATCGTCCCCGCCGCCCACGACACCAGGCTTAAAACCGTCACTAGACTCCGTATCGCCGCAGGCCTCACTTCAACATCACCATCTTGATACTCGTGCTAAATCCCGGCGCCACTAACCGCGCAATATAGATACCCGAAGGCAGCTCGCCGCCGTCCCACGCCAGCTCATGGCAGCCCGCCTCCAGCAACCCGTCTACTAACCTCGCCACCTCCCGGCCCAATAGGTCGTACACCATCAGCCTCACCGGCCCGGCCTCCGCAACGTCAATCTTGATCACCGTACCGGCATTGAAGGGATTGGGATAGTTCTGGAACAGCCCGAACGACCGGGGCACGTCCTCACCTGTCTTCACGGCAACATACCCTGCATCGCAGCCCACTCCCAGGGCACCTATATCCGTCCCGCCATCACCCGCCCCAGCGCACGGCGAGTCGCCGCCCAGGCTGAAATCACGCCCCTCCGGATCGCAGAACAACGGCGCAGCCTCCATATTCCCCTCGTTCCAATGGACGGTCCCGTTGTCATTGGTCTTTATACTATCCGCACCACCCTCGATATCCGAATAGGAAACCGTCACCGTGCTGGGTGAAGGCCAATCCGGTGGTGGTATATAGATCGCCTCCGGGGAATTGTAGAACATGATCGCATGGTCGATCATCAGATTGCAGCCGCCACAGTAAATAGCTCCTCCTCCATCCGTGGCAGTGTTACGGCTGATGGTGACCTGCGATAAGGTCACATCGGATTCCCAACAATAAATAGCTCCCCCTGCATAGCCGTCGAATCCGCCCGTCAGGACCAGATTCTCCAAAACAACACTCTCTTCATTCAATATCACGAGCAACCTCTCATCGCCCTCCGCGTCTAAAATCGCCCCGCCACCCGGCGGTCCTTTGATCGTTACATAGCTCAGCTCGGTATTCGTCGTACTGCGTATCGGAAAACTCTCCCCGTTGGTGGATGGCGAATACCGCCCCGCAGCCAGATAGATCGTGCGCGGATTCAGGCTGTCGGCATTAATGGACCAGGCCGCCCACCCGAGGGTTCTCAGCGGATCGTCTGGAGATAATCCACTATTGTCATTATCCCCACTCGGGCTGACATACAGGTCCACGGACGGCAGCGGTACCGTCTGCTGGACCACCCATTCCTGCCCCCCATCTTCGGTATGAATGATGTTGCCCACATGTCCCACGGCCCAGCCGGTCGTATCATCTACGAAAAATACCGATACCAAGCCACTGGTGATTCTGTCCGTATCCAGACCACTCTCTTGCCTTACCCAGGTCTCCCCTCCGTCATCCGTGAAGTAGATCCGCCCCCAATCCCCTACGGCCCAGCCGGTTAGGTCGTTAATGAAAAAGGAAGATCGAAAGGCATTGTGATTGTCGCTGGTCTGCACGGTCCAGTTGGCGCCGCTGTCGCTGGTCTTGAGAATGATACCGCCATAGCCCATGGCCCAACCCGTGCTCTGCGAAGGGAAGAATACCGTCTGAAAACCCACTGCACCGTGTATGTTTCGTACGTTACTCTTTTGTACAACCCAACTGGCGCCACCATCGCTCGAGCCCAGAATAACACCCTCATCATCCTCCTCTTCTCCTACGGCCCAGCCATGCTGCTCATCAACGAAGTGGACGTCCTTGAGCGAATGGGCATCGTATATCCCAACAGTATCCCAGGTCACACCCCCATCTTCCGTTTTGGCTACTTTGCCGCCCATAATGCTCCAATCCGTTCCTGCCACCCAGCCAAGACTGCCATCACGAAAAAAAACACTCTTGATATCGAACTTGATGGAAAAATCACCCTGAGCCTGCCACGATTGACCACCGTCCACTGTTCTTAGAACACTGCCATTGTCACCAGTAGCCCATCCTGTTGTTGAACTGACAAAATGAACGTCTTTCAGATGCTCCTCATGTTGATACTGCAGCTGCCAATTCAGGCCCCCGTCCTCGGTCATGATGATATGACCATCCTCGGAAACGGCCCATCCGGTGAGCAGGTCAACAAAGAACACCGCTTCCAGGTCTGAAGTGAGATCATACCCAACGGCTCTCGGGACCTGGGATTCATCCGCCTCGACGGCACGGAGGTCTGTTAGAAGTACGGTCCCATTTAAAAGGATAACTAGAAATGTATACCAACGCATCACACCCCCTTTATGCGTCTGAAATCTTTTGACATTCCAAGTATACAACCGGCCAGCATGAATCGCAAGATATACCGATTCTCGTGACAAGGATCGCCTCACCAGGGAAACATTCCCCTTCGAGTATAACCATCATTATTTTATTTGCAGGTTAGTCTTGTCTGGTTTAAATTCTAACCATCATAATTAAGTATGATGGTTAATTATAAGCATAACATCGTAAAAATCGTGCCCCACCTGAACAACTCTGCAACGGATATGAAAGGGGAAGGCATCATGACCAACCTGGCATCCTACGGCTGGCCCACCTGGGCGGAATTCAAACGTTCCCTGGCATCTGCGGTCTTCGGCCTCGTCTTGCTTCTTACCGGTCTGGCCTTGGGCAGCTCCCTCGCTTCCCTGAACGAACGCTACTCCTCAACGCACGCAGCCCGTGACCTGCGCACCTACTCGGTCACCTGGGGATCCCATAGCTACGATGAGGCCGTCTGGCGCACCGTCCAGCGCATCGCCGCCCTGGAGGAATTGCTGCCTCCCGAGGTCCAACAATTCCAGGTGGAGGCTCGCGGCACCCAGCACCCCTACCCCGTCATCCGGCTCTCCTTCCCACGCACCGCCCTGGACAGCCTGAAAGCCGGCGTCCTCCCACCTGAGGTCTTCATGCGGGAGTACGTTGCCTACAACCAAACATATCACCGCGACCCCTCGAGGAACCTCGCCGTCATCGACTATTGAACCTCCCACATCGCCATGGTTTCCAGGAACGCACCAGGACCGTGTGCTCATCCGCGGCGATAACAAAAGCCCCGGGGATCACTCCCCGGGGCTTTGAATTCTCCTTATCGCGTAGGGCTCTAACTCACCCCTCCGCGGCTGCCACCTGCTGCGTCCGCGCGTAGTGCCTCCTCGACTTGGCCCGGTTCCCGCACGTCCCCATGTCACACCACCGGCGGCTGGCATTCTTGCTCCGGTCGATGAACAGCCAGGTGCAATTACCGTTGCACTCACTCACCCGCCCCAACTCCTCCGAGGTCAGCAGGTTACTCGCGCATCGGATCACCGGCCACAACGGCCGATCCAGATCAGCGGCCCGGTCCCGCCAATCCCAGACAAATTCACCACCCCGCTCCACCAGCTGCTGGTGTGGCAGTACCTTGTTCAGCTTAGCATTCAACGTCGCCATGTCTTTCTCCGACGGCGACCGGTCATGGGCAATATCCGAGAAAATACCGTAAATGGTCTTCCGTAATCGCTTGGCGTCCGCGAGCACGGCCTCCGCCTCCGTCGGCTTGCCCGCAGCCCGCTCCAGTAACCGCCGGCCATCCTCGGCAGACAAAATCTTCTCCTCCTGCGCCCAACTCACCAGATCAGCGTAGCTCTCCAGCTTATCACCAATGTCGTCCGCCTCATAATTGCTCACCGTATTCGCAAAGTCCAGGCAGCGCCAGGTGCCCAGTTCCTTGTGGGATGCCTGCTCCTCGGTCTTGCTACTCACAATCCTGTCCCTCAACTTTTTAACTAACCATCATAATAATTATTGACGGTTAGTATTTGCCTGCTTAAATTCTAACCGTCAATTGAAATTTAGGTAGTTAGTCGTATGTTGTCAACCACTATCTGGCCCAAACGTAATGACGGTACCACATCGTGACAGACGAAAGGAGCAGATCATGAGAAATATCGGCCTTCTGGGTGTTCCATCTAGTGTCGGCGCCCGCAAAACCGGTCAGGAAGGCGCCCCCCAGGCCTTCCGCCAGGCCGGCCTGGTCGCTAAACTCCAGGCCGCCGGACACCTCGTCGTTGACTTCGGTGACCTGCACGAAGCACCCTACCACCCGGACCAACGCAATCCTCGCGCTCAGAATCTGGACCGCGTCGTACGGGTCAACCGCCATATCTCCCGCCACGTGGATCAGATCGCCCGCCAGGATGTTCTGCCCCTGATCCTGGGCGGCGACTGCACCATCACCCTCGGCGTCCTCGACGGCCTGCTCCGGCACCACCCCGATCTGGGACTCCTCTACTTCGACGGGGATGTGGACCTCATGACCCCTGACACCAGCGGCACCGGCATCCTGGACGGCATGGGGATGGCCCACATTCTGGGCTGCGGCGCCGACGAGCTCGCCCGCCTGGGACCACGCTACCCGCTGCTCACCGACGACCGCATCGCGCTCTACGGCTTCGACGTTGCCGAAGTCAGCCAGACGGAAGCCGATGTCCTGCGGAACGGGCACCTCTCCACCTACCCGGCCTACCGCATACGCCGGCGGGTGAAAAGGTCCGCCGCAAGGGCTCTGACTGACCTGCGCAAAAGGGCCTGCCCGGTGCTGGTTCACTTCGACGTGGATGTCATCAACTTCAACGACTTCCCCGCCGCCGACGTGCCCCATTACAACGGACTGTCCTTCCGCGATGCCATGACCGCCCTGCGGATCTTCCTGGCCGATCCCTGCGTGGCCGGCCTCGTTCTCACCGAGTTCAACGCCGAACGCGATCCGGAAGGTAAACTCGCCCGCCAACTCGTGAACGGCCTCGTCCAGGCCATGAATGGCGCGGACAGGAGCACACAAAAACGCGACGGGCTCCACCCAAATCCGTCCGGTCCCTTCCGCATGCACGATGTACCCTGGGTTGCTATCCGCTGAATCCGGGAGGTAATATCTGCAGCTTCTTGAAAGGAGGTCGCTATGCTGCCCGATAAACAACTCCAGGCCTATACCGAATTCTATGACTCGGCCCGCTACAACGATATCCTGGATCCCAAGGTTACCCTCATGCTCCACCTGGCCTCGGCCATGGCCGTGGCCTGCTACCCTTGAATGGAGTACTACTTTGGCGTCGCCAGAGAACAGGGCCTGTCCGATGAGGAGATCGGTGCCGTTCAATCCATAGTCATGGCCGTGTCCGCCGGACGGA
>CP070656.1:1660109-1663740 GCA_020355065.1 Fidelibacterota bacterium
ACGCACGAGCCACGGCGAGCCACTCATGGTGAAGTAATCACCTGCGTTGACGCCGGCGGCGTGCACACGTACCAGCACGTCATCCTCCTTGACCACCGGCCGGTCGACTTCCTTGAGTTCGAGGACCTCCGGTGAGCCGTACGCGGTTTGCACGATTGCTTTCATTCCTATTCCTCCAGATTGCTTTTATTAGGACCAGCCCCGCGTTCCTCGCCGGGCGGTGACTTTAAAGGTTCCCCTCTCCTCAGCACAGGTTGTACTCACGCAGATTTAATAGCACATTCTTCCCACTGTTCGACGTTTACACCCTTGATCAAAAGCCACAAGGGAAATAGCACCTCACCCCAAAACGTGTACAGGCTAATAGACACATCGAACTTGGCAAATAGAAGGAATGAAACCGATTCTATCAGGTAGCCGAAACATCCAATCATCAACAGGATGCCTAGAATTCTGGGAAGGTAACCCGATTTGAAAACCAGATAACCCATGGGAAACAGCCACAGGCCCCAGAATATCCCGGCGATATTTATTCCATATTCGCGGAGATCCAGAAACTGCATCACTTGAGCATACAGCTGATCTGCTGTGAATGCTGCAAGGTAGTCAGTACCGCTCAATAGTAGCAGGACAGCGAAACGGCAAAGCTCACTGAGCATCGCGATAGGGACACCAACCAGAATGAAAATAACCATAAGTACCGCAAGATTCTTATTAACCGGTCTGAGTAACTTGTACAAAACCAGAACCACTAGTATTTGGATGAGCTGGACGATCAGAGCGCTCACGATGCCGAGACGGAATAGCGATTCGGAAGCCATGATATTATTAGCCGTCGCGGCGGCATCACCGGGCACGATAAGCGTGGAGGGAACATACATGATGCCGAAAATACCGAAAGGAGCCATTAGTAGATACAGGAGCCCTGCCAGTCTGGCGGTCTTCTGGATCGGGTGCATTTCCTCTCCTTCTTCTAATACGATACAGGCGGGTCTCTGGCGCTGGAAACTAGGCAAGCTATCTATAGATTTCAAGGCCTAGCTCACGGAATCCCGCCGGAGGCGGGGTTGTTTTTGCCATACGGGTGGGGAAGACACCGGAAAAGTAGAAAGCCCCCGTCATGGTGGGTTTTTGGGCACCACGGGTGTGACTCCCCGACCATTGCCGCGCTTGGTTGGGATAAACTCCCATGTGACCTATAGTATGCCGGCAGGGGCAACCGCCAATTTTTTGGCATTTAAGGGTTGCAATCCGTGTTTTGATGCGCTAATTTATTGGCGGTTGATGGCCCGCACAGGAATATTGTCAAGTGAATCAGACAGGAGAAAAGCAAGTGGAAAATCCTGAGAAAGACCTCAGTCGACGTGAACGAGAAATCATGAGAATCGTCTATAAAAACGGGAGTGTGACGATCTCTGATGTCCTCAATGACATGGACGATCCTCCCAGCCCTACCGCCCTGCGCACACATTTCCGCATTCTCGAGCAGAAGGGATATATCGTGTCCAGCAAGAGCGGCAGAGCAAATACTTATCAGGCCAAAGTTCCCCGCGCCAGGGTAGCAGGGCCGGTGCTGCAGGGGGTTCTGGATGCATTCTTTGGTGGTTCCATTGCCGACGCCGTCGCCTCGCACCTCACCGACCCATCGCTCACGCTCGATGAGGAGGAGCTTAGCCGTCTACAAGACCTGATCACTCAGCGCAACAAAGGAAATTCGTAAGATGCAGATCCTCTCCATGATGAACTGGCTCAGCAACCATCTACTCGGTCTCTCGCCAGTATTCCTATTGGTGGCCATCAAAACAACGCTGCTTCTGTTGGTCACTCTGCTCATCCTGAAAATCACACCCAAACTCTCTTCAGCAACGAGGCATCGGATCATCGTCATGGCCATCACGGGTTCCCTGGCGTTGCCTCTGTTATCACTGGCCTTACCAGACTGGAAGGTAATCCCTTCATGGCCAAGTACACCGTCTATTGTCGCTCGTGCGGGCCAAATTACTCCGGATGCTGATCCGGGCAGGGCTCCGTTAGCTCGCGAAGCTCCTGCTGTTAGCAGCGCCACACGCGATGCAACATCCGGGGCTGGACCCACGGTCCAGAAAGAGGCTCAATCGTTGTCGAGAGAAAGGGCGCCATTCCATTTCAATTGGCTGGATCTGGTGGCAGTGTTGATGGGTATCTGGCTGCTGGGAATCGTGTTCATCTTGATCCGCATTGGTCGAGCTGTCATGATCACACGCAGGCAGGTTACCGAAGCGACGCCGATCACCGATCCGAACTGGCTGGCGCTGATGGTGGATTGTTGTCGAGAACTAGGAGTAAC
The DNA here is from genome assembly GCA_020355065.1 of Fidelibacterota bacterium. GTDB lineage: Bacteria > Fidelibacterota > Marinisomatia > SCGC-AAA003-L08 > TS1B11. Next base: position 1,662,436 of record CP070656.1, read on the forward strand.
CCGGTCAGTCCCGATCGTCTTGCACGAAAGCCGGACGATGCCGACGACGTGGGGCCTGTCGAATCCGGCAATCATCCTGCCCCAAGAGGCTGATCACTGGTCCGATTCACATAAACGGCTGGTGCTCCTGCATGAAATATCCCATATACTCCGCTGGGACAACGGCTTTCATCTGCTCTCGCTTATATCCTGCACCATCCACTGGTATAATCCCCTCGTTTGGAGAGCGTATCGCAAGCTTAAGACTGAGCGGGAACGGGCGTGTGATGACATGGTATTGCGGGCTGGTGCGGAAGCGCAATCCTATGCGGAGATGCTACTGCAAAGTGTGGCACTATTCAAGCCACTCACCAATATTGTTCCCGCGATGGCGCGATCAACTGAATTGGAATCGCGTCTCCTGGCTATCATTGATTCAACCAGAAACCGTAAGTATTCACGAGGCAGAAAAATGATATCCATATTCGTAGCTCTGGCTGTTCTGGCACCCATCGCGGCCGCCGATCTCGTTGAGACACCCACAGTCACCATCGAAAGTACGCCCTTGGTGTCCACCGAGGTCCCTGCGCCACCTCCGATACTTTCAGATAGAATCGAACGTTCATTCAAAGTCAAGTACGGCGAAAAGCTCATTCTTGATGTTAGTGGTGGGCCGGTCGTAATCAATACAACCAAAGCCAAAGAGGTGAAGATCCTTATTGAATCGAGAGGCGGTGAGGTACCCGAATCTGACTTCGAATTCGAGCAGGAAAAGGGTGTCATTTCGGTCAGAATGCGAGACTGGGATTACCGTGATCGCCGCTGGCGTGGCCGAATCGACTATACCATTACCGTGCCCCTGGAGTTTGATCTGGATGTATCGGCCTCGGGCGGCCGCACCGAGATCGTTGATATGAAGGGTGAGGTATTTGTGGAGAATTCCGGTGGCAGACTTACACTGGGTGAAGTTGACGGCAACCTGGAAGCCCGCTCCTCAGGTGGTTCACTTACCGCGGGTAACATCACCGGAAACGGTGATTTGAAATCATCCGGCGGTCGCGTTCGGTTCGGCGATGTGGGTGGTTCCATCAAATCCCGCTCCTCAGGCGGCTCGCTGACCATGGGCAATGCCGGCGGACCGGCCAACCTACGAGCTTCCGGTGGTGGTATCGAAGCCGGAAATTTTGACGACTCAGTGCAAGCAGAAACATCAGGGGGCTCGATCAGGATCTTTAATGTGAAGGGCGATGCGAATCTGGAAACATCCGGGGGCAGCATCACGGCAGGAATCATAACCGGCGAAGCGATGGCGAAGACATCCGGGGG
>CP070656.1:1663840-1669106 GCA_020355065.1 Fidelibacterota bacterium
ACGTTCCACAGCACGGTAATCGGCCAGATCCTGCATGGTGATCAGGCCTCCCCTCTGTCGCATATGTGCCGACAACAGTCGCCCAGTCTCGCCGGTATAAAACTCATCCGGGCCTTGAGTGGAAATCCGCTGTAGCGTGGCGGCGAGATCTGGCTGGCGGAATAATGCGTTGAGACGCAGAGGCTCGTCTCCGGGGTAAAATATGCGCCGCGTCTCCTCGAACTGGATCAAACGATCCCTATTTTCGGTCAAATCATGATGTAATTGATAACTCACCGCTATTCCGCCCTCAGCCAGCTCGATGGCCGGTTCGATGACCGTCTCCCAGGCAAAGCTGCCATACTGCTCCATGGCCAGTCCAAATCCTCGGATGGCACCGGGTACGCCGCTGGCCAGGATGCCTGTGGTACTCAGCTGCGGAATAACCTCCCCCTGTTCATCCAGGTACATATCCCGTGTAGCGCTGGCCGGGGCTTTCTCACGGAAGTCGATCGTCGTGGTACGCCCGTCGCTGAACCGGATGACCATAAAACCACCGCCGCCGATATTTCCGGCGCGCGGTTCCACCACCGCCAGGGCAAAACCAGTCGCCACCGCAGCATCGATGGCATTCCCTCCGCGACGCAGAATACTCAAGCCCACACGCGACGCCATCAGGTTACCGGATACCACCATTCCGCGGCGCCCCACAGCGTCCGGATATTGTGCCCTGATCGTTGGGACGAGTAGACCAATAATCAGGACGGAAGCGAATAAGCGTCTAATCCGCATAGAGTCGACCTGGTAGGTGTGAAATGATTGGGCCAGCCTTTGTAAACTTCACGGATATTACATCGAATCGCACCTCGGTGTCGATGCCTTTTTCGGTACAATACTGTTGCGCGGCAGCCATGATTCGATCACGCTTCTTCACCCCCACCTGCTCCTCCGGCTCGCCCCAATCCCCGGGTACGTGGGACTTCACTTCGCAAAACACCGTCTCCGCACCCCGTTCTGCAATGATATCCAATTCACCAATGTGGGCCACGCGGAAATTGAGATCCTTGATGGAATAATCGTTCTCGATCAGGTACGTGGCGGCTATACGCTCGCCTAGTGCGCCTAGATGGCCGGGATCCTTCAATGAACGCCATTGGGGCAGGTGATCCTTCACCGGATGGAAGGATTGACGGTGAATCGGGGTCGCTCCGTGGGCCACCAATGCCTCCAGGTGAGCCTTGGTGCCGTAGCCCTTATGGCGGTCAAATCCGTACTCGGGATAGACCTTATGATACTCAACCATCACATGATCCCGATGGACTTTCGCCACAATGGAGGCGGCACTTATCACCGGTACAGTTTCGTCCCCATCCACGATGGTCTCCTGTGAGGGATGCTCCAAACGGATGTTCCGGCCATCGATCATTAAATGATCCGGTCGCTTTCCCAGAGCGTCCATCGCCCGCTGCATGGCGGCTACCGTCGCCTGAAAGATATTCAATCGATCGATCTCGTCCCGTTGGCTTGCACCGATCCCGATAGCCAGCGCCCGATCATAGATCTGTTCATTGAGCAATTCCCGCTTCTTGGCTGTAAGCCGCTTCGAGTCAGCCAATCCTTCAATGGGCTGCTCTGGATCGAGAATCACTGCGGCTGCCACCACCGGACCGGCCAGAGGCCCTCGACCGGCTTCGTCAATGCCGGCAATCTGTCTGGTTTCACTGCGGCTCACGGATGGCATGAACGGATTGCAGGAATTTACACTAATAGTAGCTGATCGTCCGCCTGGTAACTATCTTCGGTAAAAAGGTCGATTCCATATCCCCGGCAGATCCAAACCTCAGAGTCGTGCGTTCCGTCCAATTCCCCCATTCATCATAGGTGTAGACATACACGATCTTCTGTTTCGGTACTCCCTCCTCATCCAGGCTGGTCATCTCGAGAAGATTCCCACGATCATCATACTTGTAGGTCCAGTGTAGCTCGAAATCGCCATCGGGACCGTATCGCTTCTTCAACAGATAATCACCACGCTCGTTATAGATCGTGATATCACGCCCATCCAGACGGCCCTCTGCAGTGTACCGGGTCCAGGTAACATACCTGCCCACAGGGCTCTGGCTGTGGACATACCGCCGCTTAAGAGAGCCGTCTGACTCATAGATGAAACGCTCAGATTGATGGGGATATATAGGATAGCGATACAATACCCGGACTCGGTCCTCGCCTTCCCATTCCGGTAGAATCAAACGAAAGCCATAGGCGCTCAACGGATTGGGGATCTGTGTGGTGATATTCCCAGCCGAGGAATCTGAATTCCAGTGCATCTGGTCTTGACTCCTGATAGTATCGCGTTCGATCCGGATACACTTTCCATCCCGGTCATACACTACCCGCTCCGAGCGCGTGTGCCTGCTCTCATCCCCAGCCGTGTCCACGAGCACTTCTTCAATAGCCACTGACTTCACCGGTCCCTGTAGACCGGATGGCTTGCGTTCAACCTTGGGAACCTTCGAGCTGGATGGTTCTGAAAGAAAAGAGCCGAGTACGAATGTTGCAAGTATAGCCAAGGCAAGGAACCATGCAAGTGCAATGAGCATGCGGGCAGGTGTACCGATAGATAGACTAGATCGTGCCACTCATCTGCCAATGGCTTCCAAGGCCAGAAGTTCCGCCTTGGATTACGAGGAGAATTGGACCGTTTGACACCGCGGAGAGTTCCGGAATCTCATCACCGCCAATCCACTGGTTCCCATCTCTCACCGTCAGATCGCAGGACCAAAGCTCTATCCCTGTCCGTCCGATGGACCACCCGGGCTGCGCTCTCCAGGCGCGCTACGACCTCCTCGGAGGGATGCCCGAACATATTCCCCGCACCTACGGAAATCACGGCCCCTTGAGGACGACATATCTCCAGAAAGGCCTCGCTTGTGCTGGTACTGGAACCATGATGGCCCACTTTCAGCCAGTCCGCTGATAGAAATTCGCCGTAGGCCAACAGACGCGTCTCCACCCCCTTCTCTACGTCCCCCGTGAAGAGCATGGACGTCTTACCGTACCGTAGCTTCATGACGAGCGAGGCGTGATTGGACTTATAGTTATGCCGCAGCAGAAAATCGTCCGGGGATAGCACGAACAGGTCAACCTTCCCTATGGATATCACGTCGCCGGCCATGAGAGAGCGTACGGGCACACTTATCGAATCGGCTACCAATTTCAAACGCTGATATAAGCCGCTCTCGTGTGGATTGTCCGTGTCCCACAGTTCCCTGATGGGCAAGCGCTCCAATAGGTATGAAAAACCGCCCAGGTGATCCGCCTGAGGATGGCTGATGGCAGCCGCATATAGCCTGCGCACGCCCTGACCGCGCAGGTAGGGCGCCACCACCCGCCGGCCCTGGTCGAAGTGGGGTGTACGCATACCCGCGTCCATGAGCACATGACGCCCGTCAGGGAAAGCAACATGAATGGCATCTCCCTGTCCCACATCCAGCACCGTGACCTTGAGGTCACGCTCCCGCGTGGCTGATACCCAAACAAAGATGCTCACCAGAACCAACATAGCCGCCACCAGACGGATTCGAATCCGGAACCCTTCCGCTCGGAAAAGATATGGGAAAATGAGGATACCGATGATGATACCCCCTAAGGCTGGTACTCCCGGACGACCCGTAACAATCTGCAGGTACGGAAGTCGGGAGGAAAGGTTAACCATCACTTGAATCATTGTCACAAAGAGCCAGGTGGCGTTGGCTATGACCTCAGCCAGCCCTGTCCACAAAACCGAGACCAATAGGGATACCAGTCCGCTCATAACAACCAATCCTGCCAGCGGAATCACCAACAGGTTCGCCAGAAGCACGTAAACTGAAAATGAGTGGAAAACCGATATGATTACCGGTAGGATCCCCGCTTGGGCCCCTAGGCCTACCAGAAACAGGTCGCTTGCATAGCGCAGAGGTCTGCGCCGGTATACCCTTTCGCCAAATGGTGTACTGGCTAGCCAATTACGCAGACTAGGATAGAGATACAGAATACCGGCCACCGCCGCAAAGGAAAGCTGAAAGCTCGCACTGAACAGGCTGCGGGGATTTAGGATTAGACTTATGATAGCCGCCGCTGCCAGGAGATTCCAGCCGCTGGGCCGCCTTTCGATCGACCGGCCCCACGCATACAGAAAGGCCATGATGCTGGCCCGGACCACACTGGGCGACGCTCCCGTCAGAAGAATATAACTTGCCAAACCCGTACCTATCACGATGAGCCGATAGACCTGTGTCACCGGGAAGAGCCGTGCCAAAGTCATCAGAATGGCGAGCATAAAACCCACGTGGAGCCCGCTCACTGCGAGAATGTGGCCGATTCCGAGTGATTGAATCCGCTCGCGGAACTCGGCATCCAGGCCGGTCTTATCCCCCAAAAGCAGCCCCACCGCCAGACCGGCCTGTGGTTGTCCCAGCCAGGCCTCCAGGTGAGCCCGGATGCTCTGTCGGACCTGAGCTATGACTCCTGGCAGGTAGAAATCCTCCCTTGCCTTATGAGCCACCACAATCACCGGATCCCTGATGAGGATATCCACTCCCCTCGTCCATAGGTAACGGCGATAATCAAAACCGTTGGGGTTGCGCCGCCCGGCTGGCCATTGGAGAGCACACCGAAGCACCAGAGTATCGCCCGGCGATAGATTCTCCACTACCGGTTCGGACGGGAATGAATGGTCGTATATATTCCACACACCGCGGCTGATGCAAAGCGAATCCGGCAGCCCTTTGCTCATATCCAGGATAACTTGCGTTCCACTGTCTCGATGCTGCACTTCCCTTATAACAGTCTCCAGCATATACGGCTTTGAGGTCTCTAAAGGTGGCAATTCATGAAGCCACCGGTATTGCGGTGCCAGCCAGCCGCCCAAGGCTAGGATGGCCAGTAGCACGGCTCCCTCCCACCGCCAGGTGAGTATCAAACCCAATGCGGCCATCCCCACCCACAAGCCCCAGGGCCACGCCAGGACATTTCCCAAACACATACCTAGGATAAGTGCCAGTGCGGCCGGCAACAGGGGATACTGTCCAAAAATGGGATGTTCGCGATCGATGTGTAGTGAGAATCGCTCTCGAAGAGCTTGAATGACTTGCTGGCTGCACGTCAGGAAAGTATAGGATCTAGGGTGCGGCAACACTCCAAGGCCTACTGGCCTTTCAACGCTTTACGGCGCTCTCTCTGAAGCAGGTAATCGGAACGCTCATGGTTGCCATCCGCTCGGAGCGCCACAATGCGGATCGCTTCA
>CP070656.1:1669206-1673233 GCA_020355065.1 Fidelibacterota bacterium
GGCCGGGGCGGTATTCGTGGGAGCCCTATCGGCGGTAGCCTGGGGCGACTACTGGGCCGGTCCTAACCATACGCTACCAACCGCCGGCCAGGCACGTTTCCGGGGACCGCTGTCGGTCCTGGATTTCATGGTGCCTACGTCGGTTATTACGACCAGCGAGGAGGCGCTGCAAGCCGGCGGCAAGGATATCCAGGTAATGGCGAATCAGGAAGGACTGGCGGCCCATGCCCTGTCCATACAACTACGGATGGAATAACATGTCCGAGACCACCATCGAAAACCGGATCAAGCCGGAGGTACTGGCGCAACCGGTGTACCGGGTCAAGACGCCCGCACACCGGATCAAGCTGAACCAGAACGAATGTCCCTGGGACTGGCCGCAGGCACTGAAAGCTGAAGTGACGGATCGTCTGGCGGAGACGGCCTGGAACCGCTACCCGTCGCTCATCCCCGAGCGGTTGAAGGTGCAGCTGGCGGACCGCCTGGCAGTATCGGCGGACCAGATCATCATCGGGAAGGGATCGAACGAGGTGCTGCAGGCGCTGTTCCGGATCACTTTGCAGCCATTGGACGTGGTGTGCACCCTCTCACCCACCTTCGCCGTCTACCGGCTGCTGGCCGAGCAGCACCAGGCGCGCCTGGCGGCATCTCCGCTGAGTGCTGATTTCCAGGTGAACCCGGATGACCTGTCGGACCGTTCAGCCGAGGCGCGGCTGACCATCCTGTGCAGTCCCAATTCACCCACGGGCACTCTCGTTCCCATCGAGACCATCGAGCAAGTGGCGACAAACGCGCGGGGACTGGTGGTGGTGGACGAGGCCTATGCCGATTTTTCGCGGGTGACGGCGCTGCCGCTCCTGGAGCGCTGTCCCGACCTGATCATCACGCGCACGTTCTCCAAAGCCTTCGCCCTGGCGGGATTCCGCCTAGGCTATGCTGTCATGGGCCGGGAGCTGGCACAGGAGGTTCAGAAGGGATTGCTGCCCTTCAACGTGGACCTGGCGTCCCAGGTGGCCGCGGAGGTGTTATTGGATCATACGGATCTGGTCGAGGAGCGGATTACGTCCCTTATCCGCGAGCGGGACCAGCTCATCGCCCGCTTGAACAGGTTGCCGGGCGTCACCGCTTGGCCCTCCCAGGCCAATTTCTTTCTCCTGTCCACCCTGCTATCCGCCCGAGAGACGTTCGAAGGTCTGGCGGAGCAGGGCATCCTGGTACGGGACGTATCCGGCTATCCGGGCTGCGCATCCGTGGTGCGGGTGACCGTAGGTACACCGGAGGAAAACGAGGCGCTGGTCCAGGCGCTGGAGCGAATGGTATGATCTACGACGCGGTGATCTTCGACGTGGACGGTGTGCTAATCGACACGAGCCGGTCATTCACGGCGGCCGTCGTCGATGCGGTAGCCGTGGCTACCGGTTCACCCCGATTCACGGTGGAGGAAGTGCGGCAGTTGAAGATCATCCGCGGATTCAACAACGAGTGGGTTGTGGCCGTGGTAGGAGCGGCCTGGCTCCGTTTCCGTGACACGCTTCCGTTCACTGAATTTGCGAGAAACATAGACGGACACGGGGGCGGATTGACCGGACTGAGGCAGGTCATCGGCGAGAGATTGACGCCGCAGTTCGAAGCCCGAGTAGTCCGCCTAGCCCAGGAGGCTTACGGCGGCACCACGGCCTGCAAGCGGCTGTATGGTATTGAGCCGACCACCCTGCATGGGCCGGGGAGATGGCGTGAGGAAGTCCCACTTCTACCGGTGGAAGTGATCAGGCCACTGATTTCCCGGGTGGGTATCGTGTCCGGCCGCTATGCCCCGGAGATGGAATTGGCCTTCCAACTGCTTGGGTGGCGACTGCCGCCCGAGCAGGTAGCGATCTCGGATGATCCCGCGTTCGACAAGCCCAATCCGGTCCGGCTCCTGGCCATTCTACGCCGCCTGGCCAGCCGCCAGGCTCTTTTCGTGGGCGATACCCGGGATGACCTGGAGCTGGTGAGGAATGCCCGCCGGGAGGGTGCGGCTATTGATTTTTGTTACATTGGGTTCTCGCCGGCGCCGTGGCCGGAAGTGGCGCACGAGTACCCTTCCGTTCTGAACATGCTTGAACACATCGAGGTGCAATATGACCAAAGCGCAACCGATTGAAATCCAGCGTACCACCAAGGAGACCAACATCACCCTGGAACTGCGGTTGGAGGGGGAACGGACGATCCAGGTCGATACCGGCATCGGATTTTTCGATCACATGCTGGAGACCCTGGCCTTCTGGGGTGGTTGGGATCTGAAGCTGGTTTGCGAGGGAGATCTCAACGTGGATGCCCATCACACTGTGGAGGATGTAGCCCTATGCCTGGGGCAGGCGTTCAGCCAGGCCAGGGAAGGCCGGGAGGAGATCGAGCGTTTCGGCTGGGCCCTGGTGCCGCTGGACGAGGCGCTGTCGCAGGTAGCCGTTGATCTCAGTGGGCGCCCTTTTACGGTGTTCCAGGCCGACTTCGGTGTGGAGCACGTGGGCGGCTTTGAGACCAGCCTCACCGGCCACTTCTTCCGTTCTTTTACCACCGAGGCCCGCCTGAACCTCCACGTGCGGTCCCTCAACGGCCACGATGCCCACCACATGATCGAGACCATGTTCAAGGGACTGGCCTTGGCCGTGCGTCAGGCACTGACGCCCCGGCCCGGTGGGGTGGCATCGACCAAGGGAGCTGTATGATTGGTCTGGTGGATATCGGCACGGGCAATATCGGCAGCCTGGGCAACGCTCTGGGCCACCTGGGGTTGCCCTTCATCCACAGTCGGGACCAATTGGAACTGGAACGCTGCAGCCACCTCATGCTGCCCGGCGTGGGGGCTTTTGGTCCGGCCATAGAGCATTTACGTCGGCAGCAGCTGGATACATTCCTCCAGACCTGGTCCACATCGGGGCGGCCGCTGCTGGGTATCTGTCTCGGGATGCAGCTGCTGTTGTCCGAGAGTGAGGAACACGGCCGGCACACAGGGCTGGACCTGATCCCCGGGCGGGTGCAGAAGATCGAGGGGGCCCGGCGCCGGGTTCACATGGGCTGGAACGAGGTGGTTCCCCGGAACGAAAATCCCCTGATACCCCACACGGGTTATGCTTATTTCGTCCATGCCTATCACTGTGTGCCCCTGGACCCTGACGTCGTGGTGGCTGAAGCCGAATACGGAGAGACACTCTCGGCGGTGATCCGCCAAGGAAACGTGGCCGGCGTTCAGTTCCACCCGGAAAAATCGCAGGCCTTCGGTCTGGCCATCCTGCAGAGGTTCGCCGATGGGACGCTTTAGTGTAATCCCAGCAATGGATCTAATGGACGGGTGCTGCGTGCGCCTGGTTCAAGGCCGTTTTCAGAACCTGACCAGCTACGCCCATGATCCGGTCGACCTGGCCCGGACCTTTCTTGCGGCCGGTCTGAAGCGGCTCCACATGGTGGACCTGGACGGTGCCCGCTTGGGCCGACCGATGAACCTGAACACGGTAGCGGCAGTGGCGGCCACGGGGATCACCATCGAGCTGGGTGGTGGTATGCGGACCGAGGAATACATCCAGCGGGCCCTCGACAGCGGAGTGCAGGATGTCGTTCTTGGAACCCATCTGTTCGAGGAGCCAGAGAGGCTATCCGACTGGGTGGCCCGCTATCCTGGTCGCCTGATCGCCGGTGTGGATGCCCGGGACGGGCAGGTGGTCATTCGTGGCTGGCAGGAGGGCACCGATCTGGCGGCTCTTGACCTGCTTCCCGAGCTGGAGCGGGCCGGTTTCAGCCGGGCCATCTACACCGATGTTGCCACCGACGGCACTCTCCAGGGTCCGAACCTGGAGCAGCTGCGCAAAATAGCGGAGAGTACAACAATGGCCGTGACAGCCTCAGGTGGGATTGGCTGCTTGGAAGACATCCAGGCGGTGAAGGCCTTGGAGGGGAAGGGGATTACCGGTGTGATTGTGGGGAAAGCCTTTTACGAGGGCAAGGTAACGCTGGAGGTACTGGCGGCATGCTGACCAAGCGGATCATTCCC
>CP070656.1:1673333-1683238 GCA_020355065.1 Fidelibacterota bacterium
CAGCTTGTCTTCTGCTGGGCGCCAGTCCACTCCCGGCCCACGCAAACACCCTACCACATGACCGACACGGGTCTTTAGGTGACCAACCAGCACCGATCCCACAGCTCCATTGGCGCCGGTCACTACGACAATCTGCTCAGATAGCTCCATCGGCTCCTTGCTTCATGCTCAACGGCTAATCAATCCGGCGATGGATCATCTGGGTTGGAACTTGATCCAACGGCAGAATGAGCATCTCACTGACATTCACATGCTCAGGACGCGTGACCCCAAAAAGCAACACCTCGGAACCATCCTCGGGCGACAGTGCCATCATGCCCGCGTAGACCTTGCCAGCCTGTTCCTCATCCCCGCTGAAACGGACCAGGCTGAACTCCGATTCCACCATACTAACTTGTGCAAACTCCTATCTTGGTCAGCTCTGCTCGCCCGCCCATCTCGCCTAACCGATACGTCTCCTCTTCAGGAGGTATTCCGAAAGGGCTAGATCAAGTGGGCGGTCCGTTGTGATCTGAACGTAATCGATATTTTGCTGGCGGCAGCGACGACGGTACAATTCCAGAAACTGCCCTACCCGTTTCTGATAGGCTTTCTGAATATGCCACGGCTCCGTAGTAATGACCTCCCCCGTCTCCAGATCCCGAAAACGGGTCCGCGTCGAGAACGCAAACGTCAGCTCCTGAGGATCGAGAATATGGAAAACGATGACCTCGTGATGCTTATGACGGAAATGCTTCAGGCCCATTAGGATCTGGTCCGGATCATCGAAAAGATCGGAGATAAGAATGATGAGCCCGCGTTTGACGATGGATTCTGCCAGTTGGTGGAGTATGGGCGCGATGGTGGTCTCAGGCCCGGGCTGAATCTCCGACATCCGGCCCAGAATAGCATCCAGATGACTGGGCTTGGCCCTGGGAGCCAGATACTGCCGTAGCTCGGAATCGAACAACGCCAGTCCAATAGCATCCTGCTGCTTGAGCATGAGATATGCCAGGGAAGCCGCCAGCGTCTGGGCATAGCTCAACTTGCTCACACCATGCGAGGAATACGTCATGGACCGGCTCTGATCCATGACCAGATAGCTCTTGAGGTTCGTCTCCTCCTCGAACTCCTTCACATAGTACCGGTCCGTTTTGGCAAACAGCTTCCAATCTACATGCCGGATCTCGTCGCCGGGACCATAGGCCCGGTGCTCGGCGAATTCCACGGAAAAACCGTGATACGGACTCCTGTGAAGACCGATGATGAATCCTTCCACGACCAGACGTGCCCGGAGAGATAGATTGTCAAGCCGGGAAACGATCTCGGGGTTGAGATAAGCCGTACTTAAATTGGCCATGGAGCAGCGGTCCTGATCAGCTCTGGGTCTGAGGAGCAGCTTCAATCATACGATCTAGGATCTGGTCCGTATCGATCCCCTCGGCCTCAGCATTGAAATTGGTGATGATCCGGTGCCGCATAACCGGTTTGACCATCGTCGTCACATCCGCGACATCCGGTGTGGGACGGCCATCCAGCGCCGCTAGGGCCTTGGCACCCAGTATCAGGTACTGACTGGCACGTGGTCCGGCTCCCCATTCCACCCACTCCTGGATGAACTTCGGCTGACCATCCTGACCCGGGCGGGAATTACGCACCAAACCAACCGCATACTTGACCACGTTCTCGGCCACCGGTATCTGAAGGATCAAATTCTGAAAGGACAGAATGTCTTCGTGGCTGACCACCTTCTTGGGAACAGCTCCCACCGCGCCGGTCGTGGATTCTACAATGGCGATCTCCTCCTCCCAGGAGGGATAAAGGATCCGCAGGTTGAACATAAAACGATCCAACTGAGCCTCCGGCAGCGGGTAGGTGCCTTCCTGCTCAATAGGATTCTGCGTGGCCATCACAAAAAAAGGCTCATCCAGCGTGTAACTGGTCCCCGCTGCAGTCACTTTATGTTCCTGCATCGCCTCCAACAAGGCCGCCTGGGTCTTGGGTGGCGTGCGGTTGATCTCGTCCGCCAGGAGAATATGCGCAAATATGGGGCCCTTGAAAAATTTGAACTCCCGGCCGCCGCTCTCCGATTCCTGGATAATCTCCGTCCCCGTTATATCCGAGGGCATGAGATCCGGAGTGAACTGGATCCGGCTGAAAGAAAGATCCAGAACCTCTGCCAGGGTCTTGATAATGAGGGTTTTCGCCAGTCCCGGCACACCTTCAAGAAGCACATGCCCACGGCACAGCATGGCAATGAACAGGTGCTCCAGAATGTCCTTCTGGCCTACGATGACATGACCGATCTCCTTGAATAGCAGTGCGCGGGCTTTGTTCAGTTTTGTAATCAGCTCGAGGTTATCCATTTCATATTTCCATCATTAATGAGAGGTAAACTTATAATGAATAGGCCCCAAATGAAGTCATCTTTTGTCATTAGGGTAACACCGCCGTGCAGATACCCGGCCTTTCTCTCCTTCTTGTCCCCCTGACAACCCACCAGTAACTTCTCTCCCCATGACCCTACTACCAGCAGAAACCGCAGCCCTCGCTATTCGTCCGCGTCTGCCTGAATCTCCTGAAGTGGCCATCATTCTCGGATCGGGATTGAGCGACTTCGCCGATACCCTGACCGGACAAGTTATCATCCCCTACAATGAGATTCCTCATTATCCTCAACCTACAGTCCCTGGACATGTGGGGAAACTGGTCTATGGCAACGTTGGCCATCTTCCCGTCCTCGCCGCCCAGGGCCGCTTCCACTATTACGAGGGACACCCACTGGAAATGGTTTCTTTGCCGATACACTTCTTCAGGTGTCTGGGTGCTAATATCCTGATCATCACCAATGCCGCCGGTTGCGCCGTCACCGAATGGAATGAGGGTGACCTCATGCTCATAACCGGCCACATGGACTATACCTTCATCGAAAACGCCCACGATCCGGTTGTGCTCACCGGCGAACCCTATCACTCACAAGAGCTCCTTTCACTCGCCCGAACGGCAGCCAACGAGGCCGGGATAAATGTACGCGAAGGAATCTACGCCTGGTGCCTGGGTCCCACTTTTGAGACCCCGGCTGAAATCCAGGAAATCCGGGCCTTGGGCGGCCACGCGGCTGGCATGTCCACCGTTCCGGAAATCCGGGCCGCCGCCGAAGCCGGCCTGAAAGTCCTGGGTATCTCGTGCCTGACCAACTACGCCGCAGGTATTCGTGATCAACCCCTGAACCACGAGGAAGTACTGGCCACCGGACAACGCGTCCAGGAGACCTTCGCTCGGCTGGTGACAGGCATCCTCGCTAAACTAGGCCCATGACGTCCGCCGCCGAGATTGTCGACCTGCTCCGCTCGCGGGGCACTCAGGAGAACCTCGCGGGCATGGCCCGCTACGGCATCCGCACGGACCGATCCTTCGGGGTCAAAGCCGCCGATATCAAGGACCTCGCCCGCCAGCACAAGCGGAACCATGCTCTGGCTCTCGACCTTTGGGCGACCGGCTACCGGGAGGCACGTATCCTGGCGGCGTACATCGCTGATCCCAAGGCTTTCACACCCCAACTCATGGATGCCTGGGTGGCAGATTTCGATTCCTGGGATATTTGTGATACAACCACCAACCAGCTCTTCCGCTACCATCCTCACGCCTATGACAAGGCTCTGGAGTGGTCACGGAGCGAACGGCTCTTTACCCGCCGGGCGGGATTTGCCCTCATGGCGGGCCTCGCCCTCAAGACGTCCAAGCTGGAAGACAACGCCTACCAACCCTTCTTCCAACGCATACAGACCGTCGCCACCGATCAACGCAACATGGTGAAGAAGGCTGTCAACTGGGCTCTCCGGCAAATCGGTAAGCGCAACAAGGTGCTGAATACACGTGCCATCACCGTGGCCGAGGAAATCGCCGCCCTGGATAATCCCGCTGCCCGCTGGATCGCCAGCGACGCCCTCCGGGAACTGCGTAGCGAAGCCGTACAGAAACGATTCCGTCAAAGTGCGGTGGTATGAATAGTACTCCTGACCCGCCTCCCGGCTCCATCACCCGCTGCTGGGGCGACGGGGACCCCCTCATGGAAGCCTACCACGATACCGAGTGGGGTGTCCCAGTGCATAATGACCGTGTTTTGTTCGAACTCCTGCTGCTAGACAACTTCCAGGCCGGACTCTCCTGGCGAACCATCCTTCACAAACGGGAGAATTTTCGCCAGGCCTTCGATGGCTTCGATCCCGTGAAGATCGCCGCCTACACCGACGCTGATCGCCAGCGCCTGCTCGCCGATGTGGGGATCATCCGCAACCGGGCCAAGATCAACGCCGCCATCACCAATGCCCAGGCGTTTCTCGATATCCAGAAGAAATTCGGCTCCTTCGACCACTACCTATGGCAGTTCACCGGCCATCAGACCGCGATGAACCCCGGGTACACCAGCTGGGAAGATATCCCGGTATCATCTCCCGAATCCGATGCCCTGTCCAGTGACCTGAAGTTGCGCGGATTCAAATTTGTCGGCACCACTATCTGCTACGCGTACATGCAGAGTATCGGTATGGTGAACGACCATCTGAGCAGCTGCTTCCTCTTCGGAAAAGATCTTTCCTGATCGGAATTACTCAGCGCCGAATACATTAACTTATCTATGGCTATACGATCCGAATCGAATCAGTAGAGAGTTACCCTCTGATGAATAATCAGAATATTCACCCCACCATCGCTGCATTGGAAAAGCGAATGATCGAATTCCGGCGGCACCTCCATCAGCACCCCGAGCTGGGTTTTGAAGAGGTGGAGACCGCCCGCTATATCATCGATCAGATCAAAGCTGTGGACCTGGAGATACGCCATCCGGTGGCGAAAACCGGTATCGTGGCCCACATGCACAATGGCGAGGGCCCTTGCATCGCCCTGCGGGCCGACATGGACGCACTCCCCATTCAGGAAACGGCTGAGGTACCCTACAAGTCTGTCAATGATGGCGTCATGCATGCCTGCGGTCACGATGGACATGTCGCAATTCTCCTCGGGACTCTCCTGGCCCTAGATCGCCATCGCGATGCCTGGCAAGGCACCATTAAGTTCATATTCCAGCCTGCTGAAGAAGGTGAAGGCGGCGCTGAAAAAATGATCGCCGAAGGTGTATTGAAGAATCCGGACGTGGCAGCCATCTTCGGCCTGCATATCTGGAACTATCAGCCCGTGGGTATTATCGGGGTTCAATCGGGACCGGTGCTGGCCTCCGCGGATTCTTTTGAGATCTCCGTGAGAGGTACCGGTGGCCACGGTGCTGTGCCTCAGGATACCGTCGATGCAGTATATGTGGCCTCCCAGCTGGTCGTCAGCCTGCAATCCATCGTGAGCCGCAACCTTGATCCCTTGGAATCCGGGGTGGTAACCATCGGCCAGATCACGGGCGGCGATAATTTCAATATCATCGCCGATGAGGTGCATCTAAAGGGCACCACCCGCGCCTATCGGGAGCAGGACCGCGAGCTCATCAAGGACCGGCTGCAAACGATCTGCGATGGGGTCGCCACAACCTACGGGGCCACCATCGACCTACACTACCGCGACAGCTACCCCTCCACCGTGAACGATCCTGATATGACGGAGGTAGTAACCCGGGCAGCCAAGAGAGTGGCCGGCGATGGCGTGGGCAAACCCTTCCTCTCCATGGGCGGCGAGGACATGTCCTTTTTCCTGCGGGAGGTGCCGGGATGCTTCTTCTTTCTGGGCTCGGCCAAACCCGAACACGAACACGCGGTCGTATCTCACCACAATTCCCGTTTTGACTTCAATGAACGCGCCCTGGCAGCAGGTGCCAGCGTCTTCATGGAAATTGTCCACGAGATGCTGCCAGCCAAATCCTAAGACCCATGACGCTAACCAATCTTATATTAAAACACACAATCGCCGACTACGAGAACGCCACGAGTCCGCGGGTCCGAACCCGGATCGGACAACTGGAAGCATGGGTCAGTATCGCGCTAAATGGCCTGCTCTCGGTAGTAAAACTGGCGCTGGGGATGGCGGTGAACTCGCTGTCACTGATCGCGGACGGCATACATACCCTCTCCGATATGGTCTCATCAGCCGTCGTCCTACTGGGATTCAGGATCACGGGCAAACCCGCCGATAAGGAACACCCCTTCGGTCATGGCCGGGCCGAGTATGTGGCCACACTCATTATCGCCCTCATGTTGGGCGTCATAGGTTTTGAGTTCATCAAGTCCGCCCTGGAACGTCTGATGGAGCCCGTGGACGTGCCCGCCGGACCAGGGGTTCTGATTACAATCGTCCTCACGATCGTTGCCAAAGCCTGGCTGGGACAGTTTTCGCTCGACCTGGGTCGACGTATCGAGTCGCCAACATTGAAAGCCGATGCCTGGCACCACCGCAGCGATGCCATCAGCTCCATCCTGGTACTCCTGGCCGTAGGCGGCAGTGCCATGGGTTATCCCGCCTTGGATGGCATCGGCGGTATTCTCGTTGGCGCATACCTGATCTGGTCCGGTCTGGCCATCGCTAGGGAGGTGATCGATCCACTCATGGGAGCACCACCTTCACCCGAACTCATAAAGCGTATCCGGGAGCTGTGCCGCACGCGCGAGCACGTGGTAGACACCCACGATATCACCGTCCATAACTACGGCCATCATATGTTTATGACCATGCATGTCGAGGTGAGCGATCAGCTCTCAACGGGTGAATCCCACGATATCGCCGAAGACATCGCTGCTCTCATGCTGCAGCAGCTGGGCGCTTATGCCACCGTACATATCGATCCCATTGACACAGAGAGCGAACTGGTCTCGGAAGTAAGTCAATTACTCGACAGCCTCCTGCCCCGATCAGACGTCTTCAGTGGCTTTCACGACCTGCGCATCGTCAATACACCGCAACACCAGGTCATCCTCTTCGAAATGGCCGTGTCGCCTGAATCAAGCGACACAGAACAGCAAGATACCCAAAGCTGGGTCCAGCAGGAGCTGCAGAAAGCTTATCCGGAAGCAGAAATCAATATCGCGGTTTCACCCTTGCATACCTACCGTTGAAAACGTCGTATAGGTCCCGCAAATTCCACAGTGCCGTCCGGGAGGGAAACCATGTAATTTCCAACCTGCGCGGACTTATGGGCTCTCCGTTTACATCCATACAGCCTTGCCGGAGACTCCCGGCACTGACCCTACTGACGGTTGCCATCAACCTGGCCGCCTGTGCCCTCCTGATGCCTCCGGGTATGGTAGCACGCAAGTCGTACAGCCCTCTTCCGGATGTTGATTCCCTTTATACCGACCTGCCCCTGGGAGCCACATTTGCCAAGGGTGCTACCACTTTCCGCCTGTTCGCACCCCGTGCCTCACGGGTCAACCTGGTGCTTCTCCCACGCTACAATGCCAGCTCTGGAGAAGAGATTCCTATGTCTCGGGATCGGGATGGTGTGTGGTCCACCAGCCGACTGGGACGCTTGTCCGGCCAGGTGTACGCCTATCGGCTCTGGGGACCGGAAGGCCTGGAACACAACTACGACCCGGATCTACTCATCAGCGATCCCTATGCTCAGGTCGCAATCTCCCAGAACAACTACCAGCGCAACTCACGTGCCATGATACCCTGGGATGGCTTCGATTGGCGGGGTGATTCCTGGGTTGGACTCGACCCCCGTGATGCCATCATATACGAGCTGCACGTCCGCGACATGACCGCCCATCCCAGCGCCAACGCACCTTATCCCGGCACGTATAGGGGACTTGTCCAGGAACAACAGGCCGGTGGTATCGCCCACCTGAAGGAATTGGGTGTGAACGCCGTGGAACTGCTGCCCGTCTTCGACTTCGCCAATATCGAGATTCCCTATCAGGACACCACCGGCGGTGTTTACAACGACTGGAATCCCTATGAGCGCAACCATTGGGGATATATGACCACCCACTTCTTCGCCCCGGAAGCCTACTACGCCACCGCCGGAACCATGACACCGGACCTATGGCTGGGCTGGACCGGCCACCAGGTGCGGGAATTCAAGGAAATGGTCCGGCAGTTCCACCAGAACGGCATCGCTGTCATCCTGGATGTGGTCTACAACCACGTGTCCCAGTACGACTTCAATCCCTTGAAGTATATTGACAAGGCCTACTACTTCCGCCTTAACCAGGATGGCAGCTTCCGGAACGAAAGCGGCTGCGGGAACGATCTGCGCACCGAGGCTCCCCTGGTCCGGCGCCTCATCGTGGACAGCGTCCTCTACTGGATGCAGGAATATCACATCGATGGGTTCCGCTTCGACCTGGCCGGTCTCATCGATGAGGAAACCGCCCGCACAATTCTTCGTGAAGCACGCAAGATCAATCCCGACGTTATCATCATCGCCGAGCCCTGGGGCGGTCCCAACTATGTCCCCAACCACTACGCCGACCTGGGCTGGGCCGCCTGGAATGACCAGTTCCGCAACGGCATTAAAGGCTGGGATGCCCTCAACGACCGCGGTTTCATCTTCGGCAGCTGGCAGCGCGATAATGGACCCGAGACGCTCAAACGCTACTTCCTGGGTTCGCCCCGCGACATGGGCGGCCAGTTCCATCGCCCCGCTCAATCGGTAAACTACCTGGCTTCACACGACGATCAAACCCTTGGCGACTTCATCCGCTTTGCCACCGGCGCGGCCCACCCCGATTCCACCATAACCAATATGGCCACCAACGCCACAGTCCGGGGAAAACAGCTCGCCACCAGTAAACTGGCGGCCCTCTGCCTGCTCACCGCTCAGGGTACCCCTATGATCCACGAGGGCCAGGACTTTGCCCGCAGTAAGGTCATCGCCCCTGCCAGCGCACCGGACGCGCGCGTAGGGCACATCGACCACAACTCATATGAGAAGGACAACGATACCAACTACCTGAACTGGGAACACAAGGAACTCAACCGCGACCTGTTCGATTACTACCGGGGCCTCATCCGGCTGCGCAAGGCGCATAAAGCCTTCCGCCGCGCGAACATCGACAGCGTCCAGTTCATCAACGGCCAAACCGAATTCGGCCTCGCCTTCCTCCTGCCCGCCCGCTCGGCCTGGAACGACTACGACTTCCTCGTGCTGCTCAACGGCAACACCGATCGCCCTGAGGAGTTCGTCCTGCCTGAAGGCCAGTGGGCAGCGGTAGCGACCTGGAACCAGGCCGGTACCGAACCCATCGTGGAGGGACTCTCCGGTGTGATTACCATACCACCCACTGCGGGGATGGTGCTGAGGAGATAGCTGTCGGTGGCGGGCAATGAGCCGGCCATCCAGCACTAGTAAAAGAGCTCCCTACCAGGAGCCCTTTCAGTATTCAAGATATGACGCTCAGCTATAATCCCCGCACCGGAAACCGCTCATCCTCCTCCAGCTCCACACCCAGACCATCGGCCATGCGGTTCACGAAGGCGAAGTAGGCCGTCACCGCGCAGATCTCGTGAATAGCCCGGTCGTCGAAGCCCTCCCGCCGCAGGGCCGCGATATCCGTCTCCGTCACCGACGCCGGACGACGGGTCAGGGTCGTGGCGTAATCCAGCATGGCGCGGTCAGCAGTATTCAGGTCGGCCTCTCCGTGATGGTAGGCTATGTCCGAGAGCAATTGCTCCACCCCGTCCTCATCCATCCCCTTGCCCAACAGCATCCGACGGAGACCCGCTCCGTGGTGCTGCAGTCAGTAGTGGCAGCCGTTCAGCGACGATACCACCACCGCGATCATCTCCTTCTGCACCCGGCTCAGTGAACCCAGCTGGATTATGATCTCCCGGTACAGGTCGTAATGGGCCTTCATCACCCGGCTCTGCACACCGCTGATGCGGATGATGTTGTCCTCATCATCCACCCGGTCGGATTCCGGGATCTGATCAAAGGGAACATACTCGATATACGCCATGATCGCTCCCACGCTATTTCGACGGTAGGG
>CP070656.1:1683338-1696443 GCA_020355065.1 Fidelibacterota bacterium
AGATAGCGCAGCATGAGCTCGCCTGAGAGGATGATCGAGCCGGGATTCACCTGGTCCTTGCCCGCGTACTTGGGGGCGGTACCGTGGGTGGCCTCGAAGATGGCGGCACCGGTATCGAAGTTGATATTGGCCCCGGGTGCGATGCCGATTCCGCCCACCTGCGCCGCCAGAGCGTCAGAGATGTAGTCGCCGTTGAGGTTCAGGGTGGCGATCACGTCGAATTCGTTGGCGCGGGTCAGGATCTGCTGGAGGAAAGCATCGGCGATGGCATCCTTGATGAGGAGCTTGCCGGCATCCAGGGCCTCCTTCTGGGCGTTATTGGCCGCCTGTTCGCCCATGGTGCTCTTGATGCGGTCATATTCCACCCAGGTGAACACCCGGTCGCCGAATTCCTCCTCGGCGACATCATAGCCCCAGTTCTTGAAGGCACCCTCGGTGAACTTCATGATGTTGCCCTTGTGAACCAGGGTGACACTCTTGCGGCCGTTGTCGAGGGCATAGCGAATGGCCGCTCTGACCAGCCGCTGGGTTCCTTCCTGGGAAACGGGTTTGATGCCGATGCCGGTGGTATCCGGAAAACGGATCTTATTGTAGCGCCCACCGAACGAATCCTTGAATAACTTCAGAAACTTCTTTAAGTCCTCAGTGCCCTCCTGAAACTCGATCCCGGCATAGATATCCTCGGTGTTTTCCCGGAAAACGACCATATCCACCCGCTCAGGATGCTTGACCGGCGAAGGCACACCGTTGAACCAGCGGACCGGCCGCAGGCATACAAAGAGATCCAGTTTCTGCCGCAAGGTGACATTCAGTGACCGTATGCCACCGCCCACCGGGGTTGTGAGCGGACCCTTAATGGCCAGTAGATGGTCCTTGATGGCTTGAAGGGTTTCATCCGGTAGCCAGGTATCGGGTCCATACACCGCAACGGCCTTGTCTCCCCCGTAGATTTCCATCCACGCGATCTTGCGTTGTCCACGGTAGGCTTTATCCACCGCCGCATCGAAAACGCGCACCGCGGCTCCCCAGATGTCGGGACCGGTTCCATCACCCTCGATGAACGGTATGATTGGGCGGTCCGGAACCTGCAATCCGTCAGCCGTCTTGGTGATCTTTTCGCCTTCGGCGGGTATGTTGATATGCTTATACGGATTCATGCTTTTCCCTTCTCTGAATAACGATAGTTACTGGAAAATTATGTGTCAGTCTTTATCTACCGACGAAGCATCAGGCTTGGACTCAACCTTCTTGGGCTTGTCCTGGCCATTCGTGCTGGAGGTTTGCCTGTCGGGAGTGTGCTTGCGGGCATAATCCGTCAGATAAAAACCTGATCCTTTAAATATCAAGCCTATCCCGGCTCCGATACGGCGACGGACCTGCCTTTTTTGACATACCGGGCACTGTTTGATGGGCTCTTCGGCTAAACTCTGCAACCGGTCAAACTGGTGACCACAAGCGTCACATATGTAGCTGTAGGTTGGCATTGCGTTCTACTCTTTCTCCTTCACATTCCACTTCGTCTTGAAGATATCGGCCACAATTCTTGCTGCTGCGTAACTACCATTATGCTCTTGAATACGCGGTTCGAGTGGCGATTTCTCAGGATCCGGAATACTTCTGGTTGAGATACTCAACCACCGCGGGGGGAACAAAATCGGATACATCGCCGTCGAGACTGGCAATTTCCCGAATGATGGAAGAATTCAGGTGTGTATACCGGTCGTGAGGCATAAGAAATACAGTGGTTACCTCCCGAACCATATGCCGGTTCATCAGAGCCATTTGAAATTCGATCTCGAAATCCGAAATCGCCCGTAATCCGCGAATAATCGCGCATGCACCCTTGGTCTTGGCAAAGTCGACCACCAGCCCGGAAAAATGATCCACAGTCACATTTTCGAGACCGTCTACCGCTGCCTGAATCATATCCAACCGTTCCTGGACGGTGAAAAGGGGCTGCTTATCCGGATTCTCAGCGACTGCCACGATGACCTTATCGAAAAGCTTCAAGGCCCGTATGATCACATCCAAATGGCCGTTTGTAATGGGATCAAAAGTGCCCGGGTAGATAACTGTTCTCATGTTTTTTTCCGCCATAGACCCACTTTCGTCTTGCCAAAGATTCGTACATCGAGCTCATCCGGAATTGCTGCGTTCTTGGGCATCTCCATGACAAACGCACCACCAGGAACAAGAATCCGATCCACTGCTCCTTGGAGTTCTGCCCACGCGACGGTATGGTACGGAGGATCTGCCAAGACAACGTCGTATTGTCTATCGGTGGAAGCCAGAAATGATCGTGCCTCCATTTTGGTCACCGTATACCTACCTCTGGCGCAGATCTGTTCCAGGTTCTTATCCAGAACTGCCAGCGCCCGGGTGTTGTTCTCGATGAAAGTCACGTGAGCTGCTCCCCGGCTTAAGGCTTCGATACCCAGGGTGCCGATACCGGCATAGAGATCGCACACCTCCTTATCGATCCAGGGCTCTAACCGCTGAAAAATGGATTTGCGCACAATAGCCTTCGTTGGACGGATATTCTTTTCGGGGCTCTCATTAAGCTTCAAACCCCGGTATCTCCCGGCGATGATAACGGTAGCGATAGCGGCCGCTCCTCGATGATATTGAAAATAACCCGTAGAAAGTAAAAATCCGCCGATTTGCCCTGGTCCCTTAGTAATCCTATGCGATGATAATGGATGTTCTGGCCTTTCGCTGCAGCGTTTGCCAGATGAGCCTGGATTTCGTGAAGCATACCTTGAATCACATATTCACCAGCCGTCATGGTACCGGGAATCGTTGAGACCACCATTCCACCGGTATCACGTACCTGATGCTCGAGCTGAAGGAAGAAGCGGTCGTATTCGGCCTTCACCGGCCGCAGGGCACCCACCTGATCCAAGGACTTGAAGGCTACGGTACCCAACCAGTAACCGGGGAGGTAATCGGATTCTCGAGGTCGCAAGAGGTCGGAATATTGATAGCCCTCTACCTCTGTCTGGATTTGGAGCAGGGTTGGGCCTAAATCCTCCCCCTGAACACGGAACATGAGGATTCCAGCGCCGATCTCAAGGAAGTCAAGTGAAGCATCACCAGGCAATTTCTCAAGGAACCATGCCAGGGTTCGGGGACAGGTACCGGGATACGGTGCTGCAGCCAATGTCTCGATAGCCTCAGGCGTCATCCGTGACGGCAGCAGGCCTTTCCAAGGCTTCCAATCCCAACCTTGGTACCACCAGTATCCTGCCAGACCTATGATGATGATGAAGATGAAAAGCCAGATCCACGACTTTGTTCTCAACCTCTTCCGAGCAGGCGCTTTTTCAAGCTCCCCTTCGGGCAACCGTGCTTCCAGGCGACTGATAATCGCCGCTTCGCGAATCCCGATTCCCTCCGCCTCCAACTCGGGACTAATCTCCTGGAGTCCAGGTTTGGCTAATAGGTTGATTTCAAACATCCTAGCTTGCCCAGATGGCGTCGGCAAGTTCCGAAAATGCAGACTGGGTGAACCTATTCTCCGCCTCCGGTACCTCCGGCCAATTCCACCGCCAAAACGGATTCAGTAATGACAGGGTGCTCTGTTCTTCAGAAAGTATTTGCTCAAGAAATCCTGTACCTCCAGAGCCGAGGTATACAAACACGCTCTCTACTTCTGGAAAAATAGCATTCCGACCCTTCCCCAACTGGCCATAGAAGTCCATGATGGGCTCCTGAAGGTGACCACTCCCAACGGTTTTAATATGGCGCACACCACTGGCCGTGCGTTGAAAGAAATGCAGAGCTTTGAATTCACCATCCAGGATTTCCAGAAATTGATCTGGACTAAACTCGGAAGTACGCCAGAAAAGTCGCCGACCGCGCTCAAGAGCAGGTACGACTCGTTTGGCATAATGGTAAGCCGAAAAAAGCCCGATGGATAAGGAGTGTGAGTTCGAGGAGGTTTCAGGCAAAGCGATCCTGATCGCACGACGCAGAACCTGTGGACAATCCACATTCAGGAAGAACCTTGAATCATCCAAAAGCTGATACTGGAAACTGACGTAAACCGGTTCCTCTCCAAAACGGGAATGTGCAATAAACTCCAGCTGTTCTTTGGAACTCCAGGAAGGATCTACCTCCAGCATGGAAAAATGACAGAAGCCAGCATCAAGGGTTAAGTAAATAGGGCCGGTGCTGACCGGGCCTGCTTCAGACACAATCCTCTGAATCATATCGCGTGCCTGGGCTACGTCGTGGAATGGATCGATCTCACTTTCCCAAGGGATGACCTGACAAGCGACGAGCCGCACCTCCCCCTCGCTTCGATCCCAAATGATATATCGAATTTCGTAACCTGAGATGGCAATGGCTAACATGCGGGACTCACGGCTGACGTCTACCTCTCACCGATTACCCCAACTTGCTTCCCCAGCGACAATCTCTCCGTGATTTTCTGCTCTGAACTTGAAAAGGAGGTAACGCCGTTCGGTATACTCATCAATAATGGGACTGGCAATAATCAAGGCATTTTCTGTGCTATCATAACGGATGGTGTAGGGTTCCCCGGTGACCGGACAGCTCAGCAATCTCTCCTCCAAGCGAAATCGATTCCACTTATAGCCAGTGTATGCCTCGGTGTGGCTGCCGTAGCTGGTATCCACAACTTCCCTGAATGCAGTATCCTGCATGGCTTGAGCCAGCGAGAGTGATCCAGCCCGGAAGAGAGTATCATACGCAGCGCGCTCATCATTCCAACGAGTAGTTGTATAGGTTGTATCGAGTATTTCCTGCTTCATCTGCCGCCCGACCGAAAAGGTAGTATCCATTTGCACACCCAGCATTTCGGGCACCGTCACCCGGTAGGGCGAACCATCGATGTTGACTACCTGCAAACCGGTAAAAGTAGAGTCGGCTATCAATGAATCATGGACTTGACTTACGAGCTGGAATAGCAGGAATCCGTCGGTGGTATAGTGACCGCGGAGACTGTTGTAGAAGTCTTCGGCATTCTGAATAATCTGCAATCGACGACGGCTTTCGGTCAGATAGCTTTCTTCCTCCAGCCAAATGCTCTTGGGAACATAGATGACTACCATTAGGATCAGTACGGCAAAAATGATAAGCCAATCCAAGATCAGGATCACTGTTGGCCTGGATAGTGAGTGCCAATAGGCCATGATCTTGCCTAGGAGGGATAAAGACTGTTTTTCGGGCTGGGACATGGTTTGATTATTCAACGATTGCACCTTCCTTAAGAGGGTCAGTTTGTACGACGATAAGCCCTTCCCATCGCTGGATCAGTTTGGGGCCAATGCCTTTTACTTTTGTGAGGTCATCGATAGTTTGAAAGTATCCGTTTTTCTCGCGATAAACGACGATTTTTTTTGCTAGAACTGGTCCGATCCCCGGGATGACCTGGAGCTCTTCAACACGGGCACGATTGACATCAACCCGGCTTTGTAGGCCGAGCGTCCATAAGGCAGCAGATTGCGAATCGGACAACGCAAGGTATTTCTCGGTCCCTTCACGGAAGCTTCTCCGAGCAGCCTCGCGAGCAGCCTTTTCATCCTCTGTCGGCTGGTTTAAGAAATTACGACCTTCCCTGATCAGAAGCCCAAGAAACAAAATAGCTGCCAGGGACCAGAGAATACGCTTTTCGCTGGGGGTGAAGATCTTCAATCAACCACTGAATTTCGTATAGCGTTCCGAATCGTGGATCGGCGATTCGACTTCCAAGAGTTCGTGATAGAATTCCTTCTGTTTGTCCCCTAGATTGGAGGGCGCGATAACTTGGATTCGGACCAATTGATCTCCGCGTCCTCGGCCTTGCAGCTCCGGAAAACCCTTGCCTCGCATGCGCAGAATATGCCCCGACTGGATGCCGGGCGGAATCTTCAGGTTGGCGGTACCGTCAAGAGTAGGCACCCCGACTGTTGTCCCGAGGGCAGCTTCAGCAAATGTAATATTGGCTGTGAGGAGAACATCGCGGCCATGACGGGTAAAGATGGCGTGTTCTTTTTCATCGAATAAAGCAATCAAATCCCCCGCCCGGGTGCCACGGCGCCCCCGATTCCCTTCCCCGTTCAGGGTTAAATAATTGCCCGCGGCTACGCCCGCTGGCACTTTCACGGTAATTTCCTTGCTGACTTTCGTGCGCCCTTCTCCATGACAAGTTCGGCAAGGCCGCTCCACCACTCGACCTGTTCCACCACAATTGCGGCATTCATGCACGTGAACGATTTGCCCCAGCATGGAGCGCTGAACCTGACGGATCTCACCAGATCCACCACACTGCGGACAAGTAATCTGGCCGCCCCCCTTGGCCGCTCCTGTCCCACTACAGGTATCACACAATTCGAAGCGCTTCACGCGGATTGTCTTCTCCACACCCGCTGCAATCTCCTCATAGGTGAGAGACAAAGTTACTCTGAGATCGGAACCCCTATCGGCGCGGCGTCGGCTGCGGGTGCCTCCACCGAACAAGTCGTCAAAACCTCCAAAACCACCGAAACCTGACATGAACGTACGCAGCGCATCGGACAGATCAAATTCAAATCCCCCGGCACCGGGTGCGCCATTCACCCCTGCCATCCCATACCGGTCATACTGAGCCCGCTTTTGAGCGTCTCCCAGGATCTCATAGGCCTCAGCAGCTTCCTTGAACTTCTGTTCGGCATTCTGATCTCCTGGATTTTTATCGGGATGATATTTTAAGGCCTTTTGGCGATAGGCTTTTTTAATCTCATCTTCACTGGCGCTACGGCTTACGCCCAGTATGTCGTAGTAATCTGCCATAGGATCTACTCGTTCACGATAACCTTGGCATGCCGTAGTACTTTGTCACGGTAGCGATATCCCGGTTCGAATTCTTCCAGGACGACACCTGGGGGATGCTCATTGGATGACTTGGTCATGAGTGCTTCATGCAAGTCAGGATCAAATTCCTCACCTACCGACTCGAATCGCTCAACGCCCTCCGACTCAAGGACTTTCGTGAACTTTTCAACGGTAAGTGTTAGACCCTCGATAATCGGATCATCCTTACCGGACTGGTCCTGAAGGGCATGCTCGATCGTGCGCTGCAGATCGTCCAGAATAGGTAGCATCAAGCGAAAGAATTGGGATCCGGCATAGGAGATTAATTCACTCTTCTCCTTATTGGTGCGCTTGATATGATTATCATATTCGGCCCGCAGACGTAGATATTTTTCCTCTAAATCATGAAACTGGACTTCCAGCTGCTTAATTTTCGCTCCCGAATCGGGCAGTTGTTCTGGCGTGATCGGCACCGATTTGTCTTCGGGCGGTTTACCCGCTGTGCCATTCTTGGGGGACTTGGATTTACGATCAGCGGTCTCCCCCTTCCCGTGTTCAGCAGCTTTTGGTTGAGACGCCTTCTCGGATTTGGCTGTGGTCTTAGCGGACATCGTGGTCGTTCGGTCCCGTTCTAGCCTATTTCTGAAATCGATTTACGGATAAACTCAAGAACAGCGAAGACATGTGGGTAATTCACACGTTTTGGAGCCAATACCGCCATCGTGCCAATGGAGTCACCATAAAAGTAGCCGCAGCTGATCGTAGCAAATCTCTCTAATTGTTCCTCTCCATGCTCATGCCCGATCATAACCGTCAACTCAGGATCCAGGTTATCACGACAGATGACAGCCCGCAGCATGTCTTCATTTTCGACCAAGCTAAGTAGGGTGGCGATGTTCGTCTGATCACCGAATTCTGGACTCTTTAATACCTGTTGCAGTCCGAACAGATACAAATCACCCTGACCCCGATCCATAAGCAGGTCAGCGGAATGATCCAGGATAAGGGCTGTGATCCCCAGTTCATCAGCAAGGGTACCCTCTAGTCGTTGTCCTATTGTGGCCTGGATTTCTTCCAGTGTTAAGTCGCTCAGTCGCTCATTAAGGATCTCCTCCAACAATACCAGTTGGGTTTCCTTCACGGACAGTTTCCACTCGGCCACTACCGTTTGTACGCTCCCGCTGTGCAGTTCGAGAACAAAGAGCAGCCGGTGATGGCTTACGGGAACCAACCGTACACTGCTAAGACGAGCTTTTAGATTAACGGGTGCGATCGTGATTCCAACCCCGCCGGAAAGTCGCGAGATGATGTGAGCAAGGATTCGTAGTAGTTTATCAATATCACCGGTGAGCTGCTCAAGGTTCTGTGTAATCCTAGCTACTATCTCCGTGTGCAGGCCCGCTACTATCATCAAATCATCAACATAGGTGCGGTAACCCTTATCAGTGGGTACCTTCCCAGATGATGTATGCGGGTGGGTGAGGTAACCTAATCGTTCCAATTCCGCCATTGTATTGCGGATCGTGGCCGCACTGACGTGAAGATCATACCGGTCTCTAACTCGTCTGGAAGCAACAGGTTGAGCGGTCTGGATATAATCCCTTATCGTGGCAGAAAGGATATCAGATTCACGTTCTGATAGCAGAGAAGTCATCGATTTCATCTGAAAAATTTAGTTGCTTGTATTTATAAAATCAAGGTGCGCCCGTCGGGGAAGCGCTAGGTTGCCGCTTTTAGGGCTCTGGGAGTCAGGAACTTCCGTATACCCCGCGAACTGCCTATGGATCCCAGCATAATCCCCATGATCACGAGCCCGGTTACCAAATACGGTGGCCGGATGATGCGGTAGAGCACAAATTGTTCCAGAATATAGTTCGCTACATCCAACAATCCGACCACTATACCGACAGCCAACGCACTTCCGAGTAGGCCCTGCAGAGTTCCCTCTACCATGAACGGAAAACGAATAAATTTTCGCGTGGCACCCAGCAGATGCAGAATATTGATGGCCTCTCGCTTGGCATAGATGGATAGCTTGATCGTGTTTGATACCAGAAAAATGGCTCCCAGTAAGGTGACCACTCCGAAGCCAAGACCGGAGTATACCGCAAATTGCAGATAACGCTCTAATAGCCTGACCAATTCACCACGGTACGCCACATCATCCACGCTCGGGATCCGGGTGATCTCATCCGCTATTCGGTTGATCCGCCGCACAGTGCGATAGCCGCGGGCGACCAGCACAATAGCCCCGGTGTTGAGAGGATTCGTGCCCAGAACTTCCATCACATCCTCTCCAAACTCGCGTTCAAAGATGTCAGCGGCTCGCTCCTTGCTGATGAACTCGGTGCTGGCAATGCCCTCCACATCTTTTAAGCGTTGATAAACTTGAAAGGCTTCCTGGTTGGTGAGAAGAGGATCGAAAAAGACATCGATACGGTACTGTGTTTGAAGACGGCGCGTAGCACGATCGAAATTACTGAGTGCGATATATGCTCCGCCGAAAATCACGAGCGTCAGAGCGATCGTGAGCGTAGAGCCCACCATGGGTAGTCTGGTTCGCCACAGCGCCCGGATTCCTTCGGTGACAAGATATAGAAATTTGTTGATCAATCCAGCAAGCGTCCTTCGTTAATCTCGATCAAACGCCCCTTTTTGCGTGAAGTGAGTGTATAGTCGTGGGTAGCCACAATCACGGTACTTCCGTTCTCCTCGGCAAGGAAGGTTAGCAGGTCAAGAATTTCCAGAGAGGTGGCTGCATCCAGATTCCCGGTAGGTTCATCAGCAAGTATAATGGCAGGATTCTTGGCAATAGCTCTAGCGATAGCTACTCGCTGCTGCTCACCGCCGCTCAACTCCCGCGGATAATGATGCGTTCTCTCCCCCAGCCCCACATCTTCAAGGGCACTGTACACCCGCTCCCGGATCTCGTGTCTCGCTAGCCCGACGATATGCAACGGCAGGGCTACATTATCAAAAGCGTTCCGGTCCGGCAGGAGACGAAAGTCCTGGAAGACTAAACCGAGAGTTCGCCGCAGGTAGGGGACATATCTGCGGCGAGTGCGATGCGTAAGAAAACCATTAACCTCCACCTCGCCGGATTGGGGCATCAGGTCCATGTAAATAAGCTTTAAAATAGTGGACTTGCCTGCTCCGGAAGGTCCTACGAGAAACACCAGTTCGCCTATATCGACGTAAAAATCGATATCGAAGACTCCGGGGCCGCGTGGATAGATGAGTGTGACGTCGCGAAACTGAATCATCGTCGTAAATTTAGGTGTAGGCGTATGCGCCCACAACCCCGCTCGGTGGACTGGTCATGAATACTGCCAGGTGAGAATCGGTACTCATAACGGAGAAGAGGACTGTAGCCGTCATTGGTAAAGATGATGGTTCTGCAAGTAAGACAGTATCTGAGGAGGTACCGTTCCCGCAGGATCGCCACCTCTCTTGATCAGTTCTCGGATCTGGGAAGAGGAGAGCTCGGAGTTGAAGAGGATTACATCTTGCGCAGTTGAAGTCGGCAGGCGGGGTGTGTATCCTGCCCTAGAAAAGCAGATGAGATGTATCATACTGGCTAGCCGCTCCCACTCATACCATTTCCGAAACTGCTCCCCCTGATCGGCCCCGATAAGCAGAAAAAGGGTGGCATCAGGTTCCTGCCGGCGAACATACTCCACCGTTTCGATGGTTGCCACTGATCGTTCCTGGTCAATTTCATAGGTAAGTACTTGCCATTCCGGTCTCATAGCGGCCATAATGTTCACCATTGCCAGACGATCCTGCATCCGAGCTTCCGGGGGATGTGATTTCAGAGGTGCCTCGTAGGCAGGGACAAAAAAGAGAATATCGAGGGGGACTTCCTTCGTGGCCAGGCGTGCCATCTCCACATGCGCATTGTGGGGAGGATCAAAGCTTCCTCCAAACAAGCCTATACGCCTCATTGATAAAGCCTGATATAGTAATTAAGATCAAACTTCCCATTCTCAGCCATCTCAAGATAGCTTCGAGCGGTATTCTTCGACTTGTCACGCGCGAATCGAGAGCTGTTCTCATCCAAGAATTCGCGCGCCGCATCGAGATCCTCACCGATGATATGTGAGATCACAATCCCAATGCGTGCTTCGTCAGCATACTGGGTATCGTAATACTGGGACAGTACCATCTCGAAGTATAACCGGGCCGGTTTGGGTCGCCGCCATTTCAAGTATAGACGTCCCGATTCATAATATTTCCGGGCCATTTTCAGTCGCAGCTCAGTGATTCGTTCCTCGGCTTCCGCCCGTTCCTCACTATCGGGAAAATCGTCGATAAAAGCCTGGAGTTCGTCGATCGCATCCAGCGTTGCTTTTTGATCATAATAGTAGGACGGTGATTGGGCTACGAGACATTGCACTATGCGATACCGGGATTCAATTAAATGCTCCGTGCTGGCCCAGCGACGAAGCAAGCGCTCGAACTCGATCTGGGCCTCAACATACTGCTTCTGCTGGAAGACGCACTCCGCGTAATAGTATTGTGCCTCGGCGGCCAGGTTTCCTGCGGGATTGTTCAACACTACCCAGTTAAAGTCTTCCGCTGCCCGTGCCCACCTTTCTCTTTCAAAGAGCTTCTGACCGCGAGCGAAACGCTCCTGGATCGTGTCCTGCTCCTCCGCCCTCCGGCTTGCGCAGCCCGCAAGGATTACACTGAGACAACTAAGTAATACGATGATGAATTTGGATTTCACGGATTCGACGGGATTACCCGTATTCACCAGGCAAAACTTAATCTGATGCCACCTATTCCATAGCGATTCATCGGATTATACCAAACCCGTCCGCTTAGACGGCTTACATGTGCTTGATTCCACTTAGAGGTGCTGAAGATGGCATCGACGGCACTCACCACGTGGTTGAACATGACGGCAGAGACGGCATAGCTGGCGATTTGCTTGAAGCGGTTCGCTTCAGCACGCATATCAAGGTATACGGACCGATTGGGAGACCGAGCAATCATCGTCCCTGATTTTTTCTCCTTGATATCCGGATTATAGGGATCAGCATCATCCCACCCCGAAAAGAACTGATTATACTTTCCGATATTCTCGTAATACTCGTGGTTTTTCTTGACATAAATATGATCGCTGGAATCCGGGTGGGCTATGAGTTGATAGAGCCGGTCGCTGTCTTCTTTCGTATTGCCGAAAACTTCCGGCCGACCGTTGTCATCCATATCCACAAAGAATTCCAACTGATGACTGCCATCAGTCCCTATAGTGATTCCCTCCCAGTCAGGAGGTTGATAATGACTGGCGGTTATCAACCAGCGCATGAAATCCCAATGCACATCAGCTGTGTCTTGATATGCCAGCGTGCGCTCTTCGCCTTCCTTGGAATTGCTATTCCAGGTCAGCAGCGCGATTAGATCAATCCCCAGAAAAGCCGCGGCTTTCACCTTGCTCCCGACATACAGCTGGCCTGATCCAGGCACCGCGAGGGACATCATCATGGCCCTGCCAGGATATTTATAATCAGGGTGGGTCACATCCAGCATACCCAGACTATCCTGGGTTGGCGCAGCGGCATTCTGTACCGCCGCTGCCCGGAGAAAACCGGACACGACTGGTTGCGTGGGATCTAGGAATCCATCGCCAGCGTTCATGATACCTGGCATAAGACCACTCACGACAATGAATCCAAAAATAAAATGCTTATTCATGAACACTCCTTCAAAAATCAAACAAGAGCGATACATAGTGGCGATGTTTCCTGGATCCGCCCACCAGCGGTTGATGCACCTCGTAGGCCAGCGCGAAGGGAAAGACATAGAAGCTATATCCTTTCAAGCGCATCTCCACGCCAAGGGATGTCTTATATTGATGCTTCAACCAGGAGCCATTAAAACCATCGCCATATTGGGCCACAAATCCTAAAGATGCGTTCTGTAAAATTAAATGCAAGACGGGTATGTTTTGTTCAAGAATTACCGGAATCCGAACGGTCAGCGTGTGGAGCATGAGGTTGGTACCCTGGACTGTACTATCGTAGTATGTATAACCCCGTAGCCCCGGGGAACCACCCCCAAAAAAGTAGAAGAACGTATCGATCTCAGTATTAGATATCCATCCGAGTGTGCCTTCGTAGGCGGCTGTCATCCTCGTTTGTGAGTGCAGCGGCAAGAAAGCTTTGGCCTTCGCAGTAATACGCAACGTATGGTTAGCCTCGTAGTTGGTCTTTAGTGTGCTATACTTCGGACTGATGGTGAAATTTTCGGCCAGTTGATTACGCTATACATCCAGTGCCACGTCCACTTCAAATCCTTTTGTGGG
>CP070656.1:1696543-1699991 GCA_020355065.1 Fidelibacterota bacterium
TGCCACGGATGAGTGCCGCCTTAACCATGGCATAGTGCTGAGCTGGCGACGTGGCAATCACAACTCCGTCCACTTCCCCATCATTCAGGAGGTCATCACACTCCGTTGTAAAGCCCACACCGGCGTAACTCCGCCTAATAGCATCTAGCAATTCATGATTCGTATCGCAGATCACCCGAAGAGCACCTAGTTGATGAAAATTTCGTACCAGGTTTTTCCCCCAGTATCCACACCCCACGACCCCCACTTTGGATCTCGTATCACTAGACATAAGCGCTCATCTCATGGATTTAAATGAAGGGTCCAGCCTCTGAGAGACGGTCGTCTGTCTGATGTCTGGGAGGTGGAATTGCAGAGCAAATATGCATAATGATCGCCACACGGAATGAATATAATCGTCAATACCTGGGGTGCTGCCGCGGAACCGATGAGGTTTGGCAGCATTCCTCGATCAAAGAATCCGCTCCTGTAAAGTATGGAACACAAATCATCATTCAATTCCTCACTCAAGTTACATGGATGGAAATCCTAAAGTACAGTTTATCCTTCTGGTACTATTCTTCCCGGAACCGCACTGATAAAAGAAACCAGCCATTGCGGATTGCGATGGATGCAAGGATATCAAATTCTGTCAATCCCATTTCTTGACACGCAGACTCACCACCAGCGAGGACCTGGATATTGTCGGGTTCTTCTATGAATTGTAACTTAATGTAAACCCGTGGAGGAAACTTTAAGGATCTACTGACGTGAAGGCTACAACCGCACTCAAGTCCCTCATCCAATCCGAACCGCTGGAATTCATCATAGAGGCCCACAATGGTCTTAGTGCGAAAATGGTCGAGGAAGCCGGTTTCAAGGGTATTTGGGCCAGTAGCCTCACTATTTCTGCCGCCCTAGGTGTCCGCGATAATAACGAAGCCAGCTGGACTCAGGTTCTGGAAATGCTGGAATTCATGAGTGACGCCACGGCGAGACCTATCTTGTTAGATGGCGATACCGGATACGGCAACTTCAATAATGTTCGGCGGATGGTGACCAAGATTGAGCAGCGGGGTATCGCCGGAGTATGCATCGAGGACAAACTGTTCCCGAAAACCAACAGCTTCATTGGCGGTGAGCAGCAGCCCCTCGCGGATATCCAGGAATTCTGTGGCAAGATCAAGGCGGCCAAAGATACCCAGACCGATCCTGATTTCCAGGTAGTAGCCCGCATTGAAGCCTTTATCGCCGGCTGGGGACTCGACGAGGTGCTAAGACGGGCCTGCGCCTATCGCGATGCCGGCGCGGATGCACTGCTCATTCATAGCAAGATCAACACCGCCGACCAGATCAACAGCTTCATGTCCGCCTGGGACCGCAGCTGCCCCATCATCATCGTTCCAACTATATATTTCAAAACTCCCACCGAACAGTTCAGGGAGTTGGGAATTAGTGTTGTGATCTGGGCGAATCACATCCTGCGCAGCGCGGTATCTGCCATGCAGGATGCCGCCGCCACCCTGTTCGAAGCCCAGTCGTTAGTCAGGATCGAAGGCAAGATCGCCCCCGTAGCGGAACTTTTCCGCCTCCAGGGGGCTGACGAACTGAAACTGGCTGAAAAACGCTACCTCCCCCTGTCAGAAACACCCAAAGCTTTGATCCTGGCCGCCAGTAGAGGACAGAACTTCGGTGATCTTACCAGGGATAAGCCCAAGACGATGCTGAAATATCATGGCCGCTCCCTTCTGCGCCGCTTGGTGGATACCTCTTCAACAACTGCGGCATCAAGGACATCTCCGTCGTCCTGGGCTACAAGTCCGGCGCCGTCCAAATGGATAACATTCACCGCTTTATCAACCGGCCTTGGAAAAAAGGCGGCATCGCCTCGTCCCTTTACAAGGCCGTCGATAAACTTGCCGGTCCGGTGATGATTGCCTTCGGGGATATACTCTTTGAGGAAGACGTGCTGAACGACCTGCTGGATACCAATGAGAACATCGTCCTCGCTGTGGATACCTCCTGGGCCAATGGCCGGAAACTTGAACGTGATATCGATGCCGTGCTGGGTGAACACCCCCCCTCCAAACGCTATGGCGCATCGCGCTGTGTGCCCCTGAGTGCCATCGGAACACACATCGACCATACCGAAGCCCATGGGGAATGGATCGGCTTGATGAAATTGAGCACGGAAGGTTCCCGCCGGATGCGCTCCTTCCTGGAAAACTACTATCGGGATGCAAGCCGTCTGGAAACGAACACCAGCCTTGTACAAATACTGAACGCCATGCAGGAAGCCGGGGAAGATATCTACATCAACTACTCGCGGGGCCGCTGGCTGGATGTGGACAGCCCGGATGACCTGCAACTCTGATCCACCGGTAGGAAGGAATATCCATGCAGGCCGATAACTTCTACCAGTTACTGCGCGACAACGGTTTCGGACCTTTTACCGGTGTTCCTTGTTCCCTGGTCAAGGACTTGATTATTCAGATCGAGCACTCATCCGACGGCGACTACTATATCGCTACCTCGGAGGGGGAAGCCATGGGATTGGCCGGCGGGTTTGCCTTGGCTGGCCGCAAATCGGTTGTGATCATGCAGAACGATGGCTTCGGTAACGCCATCAATCCCCTGACCTCGCTACAACTCTTGTACCGGTTGCCCGCCCTACTGCTCATCACCTGGCGCGCCGAGCCAGGAGGCAAGCCCGATGCTCCTCAACATCACATCATGGGCGAGAAGCTGCTGGATCTCCTGAACGTCCTGGACATCCCGCACATCATTCTGGAAGACCACCCCCAGCATTGCACGGAAGCCGTGGCAGCCGCCCGTGAGTACCTGGAACAGCAGCGCAAATGCTTCGCCTTCATCATTCGGCGAGGATTTTTCGAACCGGGGCAGCCCACTGGAAGTGAGGCGGTTACCCACCAACCTCTGAGAATAGATTATATCAGGTTGTTGGCCGAATACGTGCAGGAAAAAGACCTGATCCTGGGTACCACCGGCTATACGGGTAGGGAATTAAAGCAGTCCATCGCTCGACCCGGCACCTTCTATACCGCCGGATCCATGGGCTGCATCGGATCCTTGGGTCTGGCCCTGGCACTGGAGCAAAACGACCGGCGGGTTTATATCCTGGATGGGGATGGCGCCCTGCTGATGAAATTGGGCACCCTGGCAACTATCGGACTCTATCAGCCCGCCAATCTGGTCCATATCGTGTTCGACAACGGCCAGTATGAATCTACGGGCGGCCAGGCAACGGCGTCCCGCGTGGTGAACTTCTCCGCTCTCGCGGCCAACGCTGGCTATGCCCTCACCACCTCGGTCGACTCCCTGGATGGATTTCGAGCCTTTCTCGAGCAGGCAGCCCATGATCCGGGACCTTCCTTCTGTCATGTCAGTGTCCAACCCGGCACACTCAAGGACTTGCAGCGGCCGTCCCAGACGCCCGAACAACTTCGCA
>CP070656.1:1700091-1703710 GCA_020355065.1 Fidelibacterota bacterium
ACGATAATGGGCCACAGGACATCATTCCAGGTATTCATAAAGGTGATGATCCCTACGGTCACCAGGGTTGGTTTGGAAAGCGGCCACATCACCTGGAAGATGATCCGTAGTTCGGAGCACCCGTCGATACGAGCCGAATCAACCAGATCTTGTGGGATGCTGCGAAAAGCCTGACGGAAGACAAGGATCCCAAAGGCGCTGATCATCCCGGGGACGATGAGCGCCTGGTACGAATTCACCCAACCGAACTTGACCATGAGAACGTACATTGGGATTAGAGTAATCTGGAACGGTAGCATCATAGTGAACAGAATAACGGCAAAAATCAGTTCGCGGCCTTTGAACCGAAGTCTGGATAAAGCATAGCCGGTGATAGAGCTGAAAACGAGAACAGAGCCGGTGACGCTGGTCGAGACGAATAGGCTGTTGAAGAAGGCGCGTCCGATCGGAATCCTCCGGAACACCTCCAGGTAGCTCTGGAGTGTCACCTTTGAGGGGAGTAGGGATAGGCTGGCGACCTCGGGCTCCGGCTTCAAGGTGGCCAGAATCATCCAGAGAAAGGGGTAAATGAAGGTCACAGCGCCGGCGATAAGGGCTGTATAAAACGTGATCTTGAGAATGCCCATTCGCATGACGCCCAGTCGCTAGAATTCCTTTTCGATCAGCCGCCTCTGGACCGCTACCACGGCGAAGATCATCCCCGCCAGCACTAATCCCAACGTGGCGGCGTACCCCATTTTATAGAAGGCGAATGCCTGGCGATAAATGTAGAGATTCATGGACAGGGTACTGTTAAGCGGCCCACCGGCGGTCATCACATAAGGCTCGATGAAAAGTGAGAAACCGTTGATAGTGGAAAGGATAACTACGGTAAGCAGGATCGGATTAAGCATCGGAACGGTGATCCTAAGGAATTGGTCCAGCCTACTGGCCCCGTCGATAGTTGCGGCTTCATATACCTGGCGGGGGATGCTCTGCAGTCCCGCCAGCAGCAGGATTACATACAGACCAACATTTTTCCACGTAGCCATGATCGCGATGGCCGGCATGGCAATGAGGGGATCGGTCAGCCACTCCACCCGGCCGAGGCCCAACGACAGTAGCAAAGTATTGATGATCCCGCTTTCAGAGGCGTACAGTTGCTTCCACAGGATGGTAACAACCACACCGGAGATCACTACCGGCAGGAAGAACACCGCCCGGAAAAATCCCTTAGCGCGCAGACGCTGATTGAGGATCTCAGCCAGAACCAAGGCCGTGCCTACCTGCAAAGGGACATGGATGACCAGGAAACGGAATGTATTCCAGAGGGACTTCCAGAACAGGGGATCAGACAGCAGGTTGAGAAAATTGACACCGCCAATCCACTTCATGGGTGAAAGCAGGTTCCATTGGTGAAAAGTAAGGATTAAGGAGAACACAACCGGAAAAGCAACGATGACCAGAAAATGCAGGCCATAGGGGGCAATCAGGGCATAAGGAGCGGCAAATGAACGGAAGCGTCTCATCTCGCTACTTTCTGCCCGCTTTGCTGGCAAGAGATTCGCGCTCGATCAGCGTACTCACCCGTGCCTGCATATCTGAGATAGCATCATCCAGCGGCTTGGCTTGATGAATGCAGGCGGCATCGAATTCCTGGGAGATGATGTCAAAGATCTCCTGCAGGTAAATAGTATGATCGGTAGCTACTATATAGGGGATCTGCTCGGCGAAGATCCGCAGTTTCGGGTGTTCGTTGAAATAAGCGACAAAGTAAGGATCGGAGACCAGGTTCCGGCGGAGAGGTAGCTGGTTGGTTACTTCCAGCAGCCGGCGGTCGTTGGCCTCACTGGTGAAAAACTTAACAAACTCCCAAGCCTGCTTCGGGTGGTAAGTAGTGGAGAAAATCACGATACTTTTCGGATCACCATACGTATGCACCGGCTCGGAGGACTCGGCCGGAAGCGGTAGAGTGGTGACACCATAATGCAGATCTTCCGGTTTGTATCGCTCCAGGTAGGGGACCATCCACGGTCCCGAAACGTGGAACGCAACCTTGCCTTTCAAGAAAATGTCCTCCTGGAAAATGGAGCGAGGGAAATAACCGGCGGAGTAACCTTGCCGGAAGAAAGACATGACCTGGAACGTTTCGGGGCGGTCGAGCTGTGAACGGTTGTTATAGATAAGTGTTTTTCCCCCGGTAGCAGCGATGGAGAAGGTGTAGAAATCAAAAAACCGCTGCCACCACTCGCTCAGAATATTGGGGTCCAGGAGCCACTGGTCGGGATGCTCGTCACTAGTTAGATCGACTGCGATGCGGGGTCCCAGTGACAGGAACTCTTCATAGGTATCCGGCAGCATATTGCCGATCCCCAATTCGTCCAGCATGCCGGCGTTGTAATAGAGCATCAAGGGATTGCCTTTCCACGGGAACTGATAGAAATGCCTGTTGGGTGACCGGAATCCTTCGATGAGTCCGGCAGGCAGGCGCGAGGTGAGTACGGAATCAAAATCGCTGAACTGGTCAAAAGGAATAACCGCCTCCGCGTCGCGGTACTGCTCGACTACTCCCGGCCAGATATTGGAATAAATATCCGGTGTTGTTTTTCCGACGATGGCGGCCAGGATTACCTCTTCGCTGGACTGTCCCGCCGGTACCGGCTGGAAATCTACGGGAATGTGGGTGGTATCCTGGTTCCACTCGCTTACCACTTGGCGGGCAAACTCGATTTCAAAAGTGTTGGTGGCACACCAGTACGTGAGGGTCCCAGTATCTCCCGCCCGTTCACAACCGATAAAAAGAAACCCCGCACTTAGAAGTCCTGCCAGGCACCTGCAACCGGCGGGGACTCCTCTTGCGGTGCCAGCTCTAAAGATCCACATCTTGGGCAATGGCCTGGAGGTATCCAAAAGGACCGAAATCCTTAAAGCTGTAATTAGTGACGAGGATGCGTCCGACTAGCAGGTTCATCTTCACGCCCGTGCCCAGACCGGATCCCTCGATAGAATCCTCAATCCACTCCACTGGCAGATTCATGAAATAAATTCGCCGCTCTCCCCGCCTCGATTTATACACGTTTGATAGGTCAATAACGCTGGTGGCTGCAGAAGGATTCGGGACCACATACAATGGAGTCCATTTTCTGCTTTGCGAGTTCTTCACGTTCACCTTTCGAGAGCCTTGGAGCATCAATTAGCCGCTCTTTTATCACGCGTATGTCTTGAATTATATTTTCTTACTCCCTATAATTCCATTTGCATAAATATCACTACGGTGTCATTGTTGCGAGCAGCCATGACCAGTGTTTCACCAGAAGCATCCTGTAATGACTTGATTTGACGAACTTCTCCGGCGACCACAAATCCACTGTTTTGAAGACCGACCGGCGTAAATGTTCCTGCACCATCTCCCAGAAGTAAACAGCCATAACTGGCATCATATCTTCCCTGATCCGGAGGTACGCCATAGAAATTGCCACCTAACAGTATATCTTGATATCCATCCTTATTAAAATCCCCAATCAGCATTGAGTATATCGGTGAGAACTGGGCTTCAACCGGGAGCTGTACTATACTGAATGTTTCATCTCCATTGTTCATCAGCAGAATGGATGCGAATTCAGTCGCCTGGTGGACCGTG
>CP070656.1:1703810-1706580 GCA_020355065.1 Fidelibacterota bacterium
CCTGTAACCCGTAACTTGTCACCGTTCGGCCCAGAGCGACGATTCGACTTGAGGCTCATCGAAAGTCTCGACCTGAGCCACCCGGCCTTGAGCTCGTGGCCGAAAGGCTCGTCGACAGGTCTCACGGCCGAGGGGCTTGTAACTCGTCATTATAAAAGAGACGCCTCCCATGCCTAAACGCTCCGACATCCATAAGATCCTGATTATCGGTTCCGGGCCGATCGTGATCGGCCAGGCCTGCGAATTCGACTACTCCGGAACCCAGGCCTGCCGGGCCCTGAAAGAAGAGGGCTATCGGGTCATCCTGGTCAACTCCAATCCGGCCACGATTATGACCGATCCCCAATTGGCGGACGCCACCTACATAGAGCCGGTGCGCCCCGAAATCGTGGCCCAGATTATTGCCAAGGAATCTCCGGATGCCCTTCTGCCCACCGTGGGCGGACAAACCGCCCTTAACTGCGCCATCACTTTGGCCGAACAGGGGACCTTGGAGCAATATAATGTCCGGCTTCTGGGTGCTAATGTTGAGGTAATTCGACGGGCTGAGGACCGCGAGCACTATAAGGAGATCATGGCCTCGTCAGGTATCCCCACGGCTCGTGGTGGACGGGCTACCTCGCAACAAGCCGCCGATGCGCTGGCGGCTGAACTGAACCTGCCGGTGATCATTCGACCCTCCTTCACTCTGGGTGGGACCGGCGGCAGCATGGCCTATAACAAGGAGGAATATGCCCGGCTGGTGGCTATGGGGCTGGCCGCTAGCCCCGTGGGAGAAGTGCAGATTGAGGAGGCACTGCTGGGATGGAAAGAATTTGAGCTGGAGGTCATGCGCGACGGCGCCGACAACGCCCTGGTCGTATGCTCCATCGAGAATCTCGATCCCATGGGCGTGCATACCGGTGATTCCGTGACCGTAGCCCCAGCACAGACGCTTACCGATCGGGAATACCAGCAGATGCGCGATTGGGCCCTGGAATGCATACGAGCCGTCGGGGTCGAGACCGGTGGCTCCAACGTGCAGTTCGCCGTGAATCCCGATGACGGGCGCATGGTGATCGTGGAAATGAATCCGCGCGTCAGTCGCAGCTCCGCCCTGGCCTCCAAGGCCACCGGCTTCCCCATCGCCAAGGTTGCCGCCAAACTGGCCGTCGGCTATCACCTGGACGAGATCCAGAACGACATCACCAGGCAGACCCTCGCCGCCTACGAGCCCACCATCGATTATGTCGTCACCAAGGTGCCCCGCTTCGACTTTGAAAAATTTCCCCGCGCCGAGGGCATCCTGGGCGTACAGATGCAGGCCGTCGGGGAGGTCATGGCCATCGGACGCAACTTCCAGGAAAGCCTCCAGAAAGCCTTCCGGTCACTGGAGGTCGGATTGGACGGCCTCGAGCCCCGCCCTCACGAAATTCGCCGACCGCTGGACCTCGAGCGGATGCGCTTCCCCACCGCCTTTCGCCTGCTGAAAATACGGGAGGCCTTCATCCAGGGTCAGTCTCTGGAGGATATCCAGCAGCTCACCGGCATAGACCCCTGGTTCCTGCATCAGATCGCGGATATGCTCCAGGCGGGCACAGCGTCGGCCCAACCGCTGGCTGAACCGTCGGATTCAAGCCAACAAGCTCAAACCGATGGCTTGGGTAGCCTGCTGGCTGATTTAAAGTCCAGAGGTTTCTCGGACCGTCAACTCGCCCGCTTAAGCGGACGGCCAGAGCAGGATATCCGTCTCTTGCGGGCCTCCCAAGGTGTCAATGTCACCTATAAAGCTGTGGACACCTGCGCCGGCGAATTCGCCGCCCAGACCCCCTACTGTTACGGCACCTACGAGACCGAGCAGGAAGTGGAGCCCCTGGAAGGTCGCAAAGTGCTGATCTTGGGAAGCGGCCCCAATCGTATCGGTCAGGGCATTGAGTTTGATTACTGCTGTGTCCAGGCCGTGTTTGCCCTGCAGGAGATGGATATCAAAGCCATCATGCAGAACTGCAATCCCGAGACGGTCTCCACCGACTTCGACGTGGCCGACCGTCTTTATTTCGAGCCCCTGACCTTTGAAGACGTGATGAACGTGGTCGAATTCGAACAGCCGGAAGGCGCCCTGATCCAGTTCGGCGGCCAGACTCCGTTGAACATCGCCAACCGGCTCTCGGCCGCAGGTGTTCCCATCCTGGGTACTTCTCCGGAAGCCATTGACCTGGCTGAAGACCGCGAGAAGTTCGGGGCGCTACTGGACCGTATGAACATCCCGCGGCCGGAATACGGCATCGCCCGTACGTTGGACGAAGCGGCGCAGGTTGCTGACCAGGTAGGGTACCCCGTGCTGGTGCGTCCATCCTACGTCCTGGGCGGACGGGCCATGGAGATTGTCTATCACCGTCAGGGTCTGGAAGAATACATCCGCCGTACTGCGGATGTGTCCTGGGAGCACCCCATACTCATTGATGCGTTCCTGGAAGATGCCTACGAGTTTGATGTGGACGCACTGTGCGATGGCCAAGACGTGCTGCTGGGCGGTATTATGCAGCACATTGAGGAAGCCGGTATCCACTCAGGCGACAGCACATCCATTCTGCCCCCCCTCAAGGTTGAGGCGGGAGTGCTCAAGACCATGAAGGATTATACTCGGGAACTTGGCGAGACCTTGCATGTCGTGGGCTTGATGAATGTTCAGTTTGCAATGCTGCAAGGGGAGACTTATGTCCTGGAAGTCAATCCTCGGGCCAGTCGCACAGTCCCCTTCGTCAGTAAAGCAACCGGTGTGCCGCTGGCC
>CP070656.1:1706680-1709553 GCA_020355065.1 Fidelibacterota bacterium
AGTGAAACTTGCGCCATGACGAAACCGTGATGCGGACTCCGTGGGTGAGGCCGTCCTCACCCAGGTAGGCCCCCCAGTTGAAGCAGGCGATGGCCACGTGTACCGGACAACTGTTCGGGTGTACCCCCAGCGTGTCGAAACCGTAAAACATGATCGGGCGGATATAGCAGTTCTG
The DNA here is from genome assembly GCA_020355065.1 of Fidelibacterota bacterium. Lineage (GTDB taxonomy): Bacteria > Fidelibacterota > Marinisomatia > SCGC-AAA003-L08 > TS1B11. The sequence goes on from CP070656.1 coordinate 1,706,856, forward strand.
AAGCGCATTGACCCTGACCACCTCCTCGCAAGCGGCCACCAGTTCCTCCACGGAAAAAGGTGTCTCGATCCCGTACAGGGCACCGGACCTGACTAGGCGCCGGATGTGGTCTTCCAGGCGGAAAATCGCCGGACCGTCCGCTGTGAGATAGCATTTGATGCCCTCAAAACAGCCGCTGCCGTAATGCATGGTATGCGACATGACATGGACGTTGCCTTCGGACCAGGGTTTGATCTCGCCGTCCATCCAGATGTATGCTGTGTGTTTCTTCGACATGGTTCGCCTCATCATCCAAATAACTCAAGTGGATTCCATTTGAACAGTTGAAACCGCCGCCGACCGGTACAGGAAATAGTTGAGACTGTCCCGGATAGCCTGCCAGCTGGCTTCGATGATATTCTCGGAGACCCCCACCGTGGACCAGGAGTCCCGTCCGTCGCTGGTCTCCACCAGCACCCGGACCTTGGCGGAAGTGCCCCGGCTTTCGTCCAGGACCCGCACCTTGTAGTCCACCAGCTTCACTCCCCCGATGCCGGGATAGAACCGCACCAGTGCTTTCCTTAAAGCCACGTCCAGCGCGTTGACCGGGCCGACACCTTCGGCCACGGTGTGCTCGATCTCCCCGTCCACGCGCACCTTCAGTACGGCCTCCGCCGTGGTCGGACCCTGCTCCCCATAGCGTACGTAGACCCGGGAATCCAGCACCTCGAAGAAGGGGGCGAATTCCCCGGTATATTGGCGGAGGAGCAGTTCGAAGGAGGCTTCGGCGCCGTCGTACTGATACCCCTCGAACTCAAGCGACTTGATCCATTGGACCATCTCCGCAGCCTGCTTTCGGCCGTCCTCACCTTCCCAATCAAGACCCAGCTCGCGGGCCTTGTAGCGGATGTTGCTCTGGCCCGACAGATCGGACACCAGCACCTTCCGCCGTGCGCCCACCTCCTCCGGGGATATGTGCTCGTACATAGTGGTGTCCTTCATCACCGCACTCACGTGGAGGCCGCCCTTGTGGGCAAACGCGGACTGGCCTACGAACGGCGCGTGGTGCGGGGGAGACAGGTTCATGATCTCCGCCACCGTGCGTGATAGCTCCGTCAGGCGCTGAAGATCTACCACACCCCGCGTACTCCGCTGCTGCTTCAACAGCAGATTGGGCAACAGGCTGCATAGGTTGGCGTTGCCGCACCGCTCGCCCACCCCATTGATGGTGCCCTGAATATGCCGGGCGCCCTGTTCCACCGCCGTAATGGTGTTGGCCACCGCCAGGTCACCATCGTTATGAGCGTGGATGCCCAGGGTCACCTGTACGTGCTTGCGCACCTCTCCAACGATGGCTTTCATGTCCGCCGGAAGCGAGCCACCGTTCGTGTCGCACAGTACGATCGTGTCCGCACCGGCCTGCTCCGCCGCCTTGATCATCGTCAGCGCAAATTCCGGGTCGTCCTTGTATCCATCGAAAAAATGTTCGGCATCGAAAATGACCCGCCGGCCGTGGTCGCGGATGAAGGCCACCGACTCGTGGATCAAGGCCTCGTTTTCGCCGTCCTCGATCTTCAGTCCCGTCCTTGAGTGGAGACGCCAGGTCTTGCCCACCATGGACACCACCGGTGTCTCTGCCTCCAGCAGCGCGTTCAGGTTGGCATCGGTGGATACCGCAGCGAGCTGGCGGGCCGTGGAGCCGAAGGCGCAGATCACGGCGTGCCTCAGGGATAGGTCACGGGCGGCCGCGAAAAACTCCTCGTCCCGGGGATTGCTGCCCGGCCAGCCGCCCTCCACCACGTCAATGCCGAAATCATCCAGAACCTGGGCAATGCGCAGCTTGTCGCTCACCGATAGGTTGATGCCCTCGGATTGAGTGCCGTCCCGCAGGGTCGTATCGAACAGTTCCAGTTCCATCACGTGATTGATCTCCCTGTTTCCTGTTGCTGGAGGTAACTCAGCAGCCCTCCGGCCTCAATGACTACCTGGACGAAGGTTGGGAAAGGAGGGAAGTCATACGCTTCCTTCCTCGTCAGATTGCGCACGGTGCCTTCCGTGATGTCGATCGCCAACTCGTCCTTCGGCTTCACTTGCTGGCTGATCCCCTTGATCTCGATGGGATAGAAGCCGTTGTTAATGGCGTTGCGGTAAAAAATGCGGGCGAACGAATCCGCCAGCACGGCCTGCAAGCCAGCGCCCCGCAGCGCCCAGATGGCATGCTCCCGGCTGGAACCGCAGCCGAAATCCTCACCCGCCACGATGAAATCACCCCACTTCACCCTGCCCACGAATCCGGGATCGATGTCTTCCATGGCGTGCTCGGCCAGCAGAACCTCATCGTGGACGTTGAGGTAGCGGGCGGGAATGATCTCGTCCGTGTTGATGTGGCTTCGTTCGTACAGGTGTGCTCGGCCTCTCATCATACGTCCTTTCTACAGGTACTTCCTGGGATCGGTGATGACCCCGTTGAGGGCGGTGGCGGCGGCCGTGGCGGGACTGGCCAGGTACACCCGCGAATCCGGATGCCCCATCCGTCCCACAAAATTGCGGTTGGATGTGGATACGCACACCTCGCCCTCCGCCAGCACCCCCATGTGACCACCCAGACAGGCACCGCAGGTGGGTGTGGAGATCACGCAGCCTGCCTCGTAGAAAATGTCGAAGAGTCCCTCGTCGTGGGCCAGCTTCCATACCGTACTCGTCGCAGGTACTACCAGCG
>CP070656.1:1709653-1712613 GCA_020355065.1 Fidelibacterota bacterium
GAATGCCGATCACCGGAGAGCCCTTGCCGTAGGTGGCCACGAAAGCGGTGGGCATATCGGCCACGCCCCGGGTGACGGAGAAGCCGGCCTGTTCCAGCTGATCGGCCAGATACTGTGCCGAGCGCTCCTCAAGTAAGGCTATCTCAGAATAGTCCCACAGCATCATGGACATCTGGTCGATCTGGTCGGTGAGTTCATCCATGACGCGGACCACTTCCTGTTTGAGGGCAGCAGTGGTCTGACCCAGAGCGGGTGAGAAAGCAGCGGCCACTAATAGGAGCCGGATCAATCTGAACGCTTTGTGGGGAAAGTTTATCCAACTCATCGTGGTTTCCTTTGCGAATGATTATGGGGCCAAAGCTAAACGAGACGACCGACCAGTCCAAGGGTCTGTATACGTCCCTTTCCAGGTCTCGTCCATGCGTGGGATATCCTGTTGACAGGGCCGGGAGAAGAGGCGACAGGAAAGCTTTCTCCCCTTGGACATGAGCCTTTGCGGTCCTACTTTACTTATATAAGGTGACAAAAGGAGATAACCATGAAGCTTAATACCAAGGCGCTGGGTCTTGCAGGCGGGATCGTATGGGGTCTGGCGATATTTCTACTGACCTACTGGTTCCTGATCCGCGGGCTGGAGGGTGAAACTCTGGCCCGGTTGAAGCATGTGTACCTGGGTTACTCGGTGACGTGGTACGGGGGATTTGTGGGTTTGATCTGGGGATTCATCGATGGATTCATAGGTGGTGCCCTCGTGGCTTGGTTATACAACTGTTTCATCCCCCGGCCGGCCGGCACCGAGGCACCCCCGGCCGAATAGCAGCCCGAATCCTGAGCGCGGATTAACACGGGGCTTCGTCTCCTGACAGAGGCTGGCGGGCAGGGCTGTAGCCCACGCTGCATGTGCGTACAGGGGTGTACGAGGCACCTGAGGTGAGCGGGATCACATGGTGCTTACAGTCAGGTGAAGAGGATCGGCGAAAGGGCCGATAACGGGAATAGAGTGGTGGATAATGTTAGCGAGTAGCACTATAACGGAAGCGAGTGAGATTCAGAAGGAGACCGAACGGCTGTCCAGACTGAAGGCAGGGGGTGCGAAAGCCTTAGCCCAACGGGAGCAGGAGATCTCGGACAAACGTCTGGAGTGGTGGGAAGAGAATCGTGCGCGGCTGATCCGGCAGGGATTAGAGCACCTATCCACCCTTGACCAGGCCTACCGCACCTTTTTCATCGACTATCTGGAGTGTAATCCCAAAGAGGTGCCCATAGTCAAGCGGACCGAGAAGCAGCTGGTGATCCATTCGCACAACTTCTGTCCCGTCCACCACGCCTGTGAGGCGCTCAAAATGGACACCCGGGTGGTTTGCAAGGCGGTTTACGAGCGCCCGGTGACCACGTTCTTACAGCAGATCCATCCGGGCCTCAGCTTTAGACGCAATTACGACGCCATCCGGCCTTACACCTGGTACTGCGAAGAGATTATTGAACTGGTCCGGAGCAGAGGCCGGTGAGTCTGCTCCATTTTTCTCTTGCCGACATAAGCCCTTGACACACGCCCCAGCGCTGCTTAGACTTCCGGCCGGGCAGACGTAATGCCTGCCCCACACGAAGGACATAGTATAGCCAACACTTTGAACCAGGCAGCACTTTGCAGTTCTTTGTACCCTTGACTGGATAGGTCCCCAAGGAACAGGCAGGATCTGAAGTTCTATATGGAGGTAGTTATTCATGCGGTATGTAAGTGATCTACTTAAGACCAAAGGCTACGATGTATGGTCAGTTACACCCCGAGAATGTGTTTATGATGCCCTGAAGCTGATGTCGGACAAAAACGTGGGCGCGCTACTGATCATGGATGACGGCAAGCTCGTGGGGATATTCTCAGAGCGGGATTACGCGCGCAAGATCGTGCTCAAGGGGAAGTTTTCCCGGGAGACGCCGGTTAAGGACATCATGAGCACGAAAGTTGCCTATGTGCGTCCTGAGCAAACCATCGATGCCTGCATGGCCCTCATGTCGGAAAAGCGCATACGCCATCTCCCAGTGATGGATGATAACCAGGTGGTGGGGATCATTTCCATCGGGGATGTCGTGAAAGCGATCATATCCGAGCAGAAGTTCGAGATCAAGCAGCTGGAAACCTACGTCACGGGATTGCTGCACGGCCGATAGCCCCTCCCACCTTCCTATAGTCTCTCTGTTACCGCATCGCACCGGCCTTCATGCCGATACCGGAACGGTGCGTCTGTTCATCCGTGCGCCACATCACATCCATCCTGCGTCCGATTGAAGAGTCCCTATAACTGACCGATAAGGATAGTGTTGGGAACTTCACTGAAACCGGGAGAAATGTGGCATGACACCCGCACTTGAATTTGCGATGATCGGTATGAAAGCCAGTATGGACCAGATGCAGCGCACCGGCGAGCAGATGGCTCAGATGCTCACCGACAATAGCATCGTGCAGCACACGGTCGACCTGATGAACGAATCGCATATGTACCAAGCGAACGCCACGGTGGTTAAGTCCGCGGACGAATTATTGGGTAACCTTATCGACCTTTTCCTTTAGCCCCCCGATCCCCCTCCAACCAGCCCTGCAGGAGATCCTTCTCCGCCAGACGTCCCCGGGGCAGCAGCCCCGGGGACTGTCAAGCTCGGTTGGTTTCCCGCCAGCCCTTCTGCTGCACTGAGAGAGAGCTGCCAACCGTGAGTAGGTCGGAGTAAATTCCTTCTTTCCCAGCGGGAACCATGAATGTGAGTATTCGGATCAAATCGGTTGAGCGGGACGGGCTCGGAGCACACTTGGGCCTCAAGCCGGGTGACCGCCTCCTTAAGATCAACGGCCGGAAAGTGCAGGACCTCCTGGATTATCAATACCGTATCACCGACCCCTCGCCTGAGCTGGTGCTGGAAATCGGCGGCCAGAGGCAGGTGGTGGTGTTAGACAAGGATGAGGATAC
>CP070656.1:1712713-1717942 GCA_020355065.1 Fidelibacterota bacterium
CTGGAACTGGAACGACTGCTCAAGGAGGTACCGAGCATCGAACCCGCGGCTGTTATCGCGGACCGGATCGTCGGCAAGCCCTATCTGGAGATCGATATCAACCGTCAGGCCATTGCCCGATACGGCATTCCTCTGCGTCACGTTCAGGACGTCATTGAGGTGGCCATCGGCGGCCGGACCATTACCACGACGGTTGAAGGCCGGGAGCGCTATCCAGTACGGGTACGCTACCTGCGGGAGCTGCGTGATCATATCGAAGCTCTAGACGATATCCTGATTCCTTCACCGAGTGGTACGCAGATACCTTTAAGCCAGCTGGCCCACATCCGCTACGTGCGAGGACCTCAGGCCATCAAGAGCGAGGATACTTTCCTGGTGGGGTATGTACTGTTCGACAAACAGGAAGGCTGGGCGGAAGTGGACGTCGTCGAACAGGCGCAACGCTATCTGGAAGCAAAAATCGACAGCGGTGAATTGACTCTACCGGCCGGCGTCAGCTTCTCCTTCGCTGGATCGTATGAGAATCAGGTGCGCTCAACGCAGAGGCTGCGCATTATCCTCCCGTTGGCGCTCTTCATTATCTTCCTGATCTTGTATTTCCAATTCAAGAAGGTGTCGACAACCGTCATCGTCTTTTCGGGCATATTTGTAGCCTGGGCGGGGGGATTCCTGATGCTCTGGCTATACGGACAGGAATGGTTCCTGAATTTCAGTCTGCTGGGGACCAATTTCAGGGACCTATTCCAGGTACATCAGGTCAATCTGAGTGTTGCCGTTTGGGTGGGTTTCCTAGCCTTGTTCGGGATCGCCAGCGATAACGGAGTTATCATCAGTACCTACCTTGACCAGAGCTTTGCCCGCCGAAATCCCGATACTATAGCGTCCATCCGGGAAGCAACGGTGGAAGCAGGTACTCGACGGATACGGCCGGCCATGATGACCGCAGCGACCACCATCCTGGCCCTACTTCCCGTCTTGACATCCACGGGCCGGGGATCGGATATCATGGTCCCCATGGCCATTCCATCCTTCGGAGGGATGTTATTGGCCATTATAACCACCTTCGTGGTTCCCATTTTATACGCCGGTTTGGCTGAACAGCGGCTACGGAGGTCTATAGTGAACGCAAACCAGGGCATTACCGATCTGCCGATCGGTAGGAGTGACCGCTCGTGACCGAAATTTCCATTAAGAACATGGTCTGTGACCGTTGTATCCGCCTCGTACGTGAGGAGCTGGCTTCTCTCGGTTTTAAAGTCGTGAATGTAGAGCTGGGAAAAGCAATAGTTGATCAGCAACTGGAACGCCCAGACCGCGAGAGAATAGCAGCCGTCCTACACAACAGTGGTTTCGAATTACTCGAGGATCGCAAGGCTCAGCTTGTTGATCAAATCAAGACTATCATCATCAAGTTGATCTACGGTGACCAGCTTGAGAACCTGAAGGAGAATATTTCCGATATACTCGCCAGAGAAATAGGTCGCAACTATCAATATTTAAGCACATTATTCTCGTCAGTCATGGGGGTAACCATTGAGAGATACGTCATCGTTCAGAAGATTGAACGGGTCAAGGAGCTCATGACCTACAATGAGCTCACGATCAGTGAAATCGCGTATAGACTGGGTTATAGTAGTGTCCAGCACCTCTCAAACCAATTCAGAACCGTCACCGGCCTCTCCCCCACGCATTTCAAGAAACTAAGATCCGAAAGTAGAAAGCCACTTGATCAGGTACTCTGAATATCGATCTGATAATTATGCACAACTTTCTCATTCGGATGCAAGGTCACCCTTGAAGCGTCGTATTATATTCACTCCGCCAAGAAGATATCCGAGGTACTAGGATGGGGTCCGCAATGGTAAATATGGAGCGCTAAGATCATGCTAATAGATCCAATCTGTGGGATGAGGGTGCCCGCCAAGGATGCCGTGGGCACCGCGGAATGGGAAGGCACAACCTTCGGCTTCTGCTCGCAGCACTGCGAGACCACTTTCCACAGTGATCCAGCTCGGTATGTTACACAGGCGAAGCAGAATTACCCCCACCTCTTCGAAGAGAAGAATCGTCAGGGGCACCAGAGCCATGGTCATGGGCATGCAGGAGATGCACACCCCCCTAATGGCGACACCGCTGATCAAATGAAACCCACCGATCCGGTATGTGGGATGAAAGTGGATCCGGACCACGCTGGAGCTACCCTCGATTACAAGGGGACCACCTATTATTTCTGCTGCAGTCACTGTGCGGCCAAATTCGAGGCCGATCCGGAAACCTATCTGGGCACCGAACCAGCGGAGACACATCAGGCACATACAACCGTGGTGACCGGTGCGGTGGCCTATATCTGTCCCATGGATCCCGAGGTCCGGGAAGACCGTCCCGGCCCGTGTCCCAAGTGCGGCATGGCATTGGAACCAGAGACCGTGCAGGTCGATTCGGAAATCGAATACACCTGCCCGATGCACCCGGAAGTCATTCAATCAGAGCCGGGAGCATGTCCGATCTGTGGGATGGCCCTGGAGCCGCGCTCTGTAATCAAGGAAGAGGAGGCCCATCCCGAACTGGTCGACATGAGCCGTCGGTTCTGGATCAGCGCCCTCCTGACAGCGCCTATCCTGCTGATGACCATGTGGGAGATGATCGCGGGGGCACCGGTTTTCTCAGTGCTGTCCGGAAAAGTCGGCCAGTGGGTGCAAGCGATCCTGGCCACGCCGGTGGTGTTATGGGGCGCCCGTCCCTTCTTTCAACGGGGTTGGGCCTCCGTTATCCGGCGCAGTCTCAACATGTTCACACTCATCGCCCTGGGGACGGGAGTGGCCTATGTATACAGTCTGGTAGCCACACTATTCCCCATGATCTTTCCGCCAGCCTTCCAGGGACATCACGGCGAGGTGGCGATATATTTTGAAGCCGCTGCCGTGATCACTGTGCTGGTTCTCCTTGGTCAGGTTTTGGAGCTGCGCGCCCGGGCGAAGACCGGGAGTGCAATTAAAGCATTACTTAACCTTGCACCTAACAACGCTCGTATTATCAGAGAAAACGGCGACGAAGAGACGATTCCTCTTAGCCTGGTGCAACCAGGTGATCGCCTAAGAGTCCGTCCGGGCGAGAAGGTGCCGGTGGACGGGATCATTATCGAGGGCAGCAGTTCAGTCGATGAATCCATGCTCACCGGCGAGCCTATTCCCGTAGCAAAGGAGACGGGTAACGCTGTAACGGGTGCTACCATCAACGGCGCGGGTACTTTTATCATGGAAGCTCAGCGCGTCGGCGCTGATACCCTGCTGGCCCGAATTGTAACGATGGTAACTGAAGCCCAACGCAGCCGGGCACCCATTCAGCGGCTGGCCGACCTCGTCGCAGCCTACTTCGTACCGATCGTCGTGGGTGTTAGTGTGGTGACCTTCATTATCTGGAGCCTGGTGGGGCCCGATCCGGCCTTGGCGTATGCCCTGGTCAACGGGGTGGCCGTATTGATCATTGCCTGTCCCTGTGCCTTGGGATTGGCTACTCCCATGTCCGTGATGGTAGGTGTGGGTCGCGGCGCCACGGCCGGTGTGCTCATCAAGAACGCCGAAGTGCTGGAAACCATGGAGAAGGTGGATACCGTTGTCGTAGATAAGACCGGAACCCTGACGGAGGGTAAACCCAAATTGAGCGCGATCGTCAACCAATCCGATCTAGCGGATGAGGATCTCCTCAAGCTGGCAGCCAGTGTCGAGCGCGGAAGTGAACATCCTCTGGCCGAGGCGCTGGTAGCTGCGGCTCTGGAACGAGGTATCAAGCTGCTGCCGGTATCAGATTTCAAGTCGTACCCGGGGAAAGGCATCACGGGAGCCGTCGATGGGCAATCCGTGGTGGTGGGCAATGAGTCATTATTCAAGGATCTCAATATGGATCTGATGCCGTTGAAGGAATCAGGCAGCGAGCATGCCGAGGCAGGAGAAACCATCGCCTACCTGGCCGTCGCTGATCAGCCTGCAGGACTGCTGGCGATAGCTGATCCGATCAAGGAATCCACTCCTAAAGCGATAGCTGCTCTGCATAAAGATGGCGTTCGCGTCGTGATGCTTACGGGCGATCAGAGGCTGACGGCTCAGTCGGTTGCCGACCGGCTCGGTATCGACGAAGTCGTGGCCGAAGTCTTACCCGCGCAGAAGGGCGCCGTGGTCCAGCGACTGCAGTCAGAGGGGCGATTCGTGGCCATGGCCGGTGATGGGATCAATGATGCGCCGGCGCTGGCCCAGGCTGAGGTAGGGATCGCGATGGGCACCGGCACGGATGTGGCAATCGAGAGTGCCGGCATCACCCTGGTCCGGGGCGACCTTAGAGGGATCCTGAAAGCCAGGAAGCTCAGCAAAGGGGCTATGCGGAATATCCGTCAGAATCTGTTCTGGGCCTTTATGTACAATGCTCTGGGAGTACCTATAGCCGCGGGTATCCTCTACCCCATCTTCGGAATACTGCTGAGTCCGATGATTGCGGCCGCTGCGATGAGCTTCAGCTCGGTGACGGTCATCACCAATGCGCTGCGGCTACGCCGGTTGGCTCTTTAGAAGATTTAGGGGACGTGAAGACCTAGGGATTCTCTCTGAAACTCTGCAGGACCTTCATGTAATTGGCGCGTTCCAGGGAAGCAGGATCAGCTACCTTCTGATGACTCATCGATCCTTTCATCTGCTGAACGGACTCATATTCATTTTCTTCCATCCATGTCTTAAGTCCATCAACAAGCACCCGTAGATATTCCGGACCATTGCGCAGCAGTGTCGAGGTCGTCATGGTGACATCGGCGCCTGCCATAAGATATTTCAGAGCGTCGATAGGTGTATGTATACCGGTCGTAGCTCCCAGACTGCAGGCGACATGGTCACGAAGAATCGCGATCCAACGCAGGGGAAGCCGCATTTCCTCCGATGTGCTGAGTTGGAGATTGGGTACGACCTCCAGGTTTTCCAAATCGAAATCGGGTTGGTAGAATCGATTGAACAGAACCAGGCCGTCGGCGCCCTGATCCACCAGCTCTCCGGCGAAGTGTGCCAAGCCACTGATAAAGGGACTCAGTTTGACCGCGATAGGAAGTCCTATAGCCTTCCTGACCGACTTGAGTACCTCCAGGTACCTCTGCTCGACATCCCGTCCGGTGAGATTCGGGTCCGCAGCCACATAGTAAATATTCAATTCGAGGGCATCGGCTCCGGCCGCTTCAATCTTCTGAGCGTATTC
>CP070656.1:1718042-1721543 GCA_020355065.1 Fidelibacterota bacterium
ACCGCAGTAAATTCCGCCTCCAGCGTCCCAGGTCGTATTCCCGCTCACGGTCACGTTCAACAGGTTTGGGCTGGAGTTATCACAGTAAATCCCGCCGCCTTCATTCCCGCTCACCGTCACATTCACTAGCGTCGGGTGGGAACTAGAGCAGTGAATCCCGCTGCCTCTATTCCCGCTCACCGTCACATTCAACAGGCTAGGATTGGAGTTCTCGCAACACATCCCGCCTCCAGCGCCCCAGGTCGTATTCCCGCTGACCGTCACATTCTCCAAACTCGGACTGGAATTATCACAGTAAATCCCACCACCACCACTAGAATAGGCCCTATTCCCACTCACCGTCACATTCTCCAAACCCGGGCTGGAATTATCACAGTAAATCCCTCCGCCAATACCAGGAGCAAAACCACCCGACCAACTACCTTCAGAATAAGTCCAATTGCCACTCACTGAAACATTAACTAATTTGGGGCTGGAATTACTTAAGTAAATCCCACCACCCAATTCTGCAGTATTTCCATTGATATCCACATTAGTTATAACAGGACTTGAATTAGAGCAGTAAATCCCTCCCCCATCTCCTAGAAACCCGCCACTCCTAGCTTTACCATTGGTAATCGTAAGTCCGCTTAATACGGCCGTCGAATCTTCCCCATTCTCAAAGGTCACCACGCTCCCGCTTCTATCACCGTCAATCACTGTCTGTGAGATATAGGAGGTATCCCCTGTGATCAGGAATAGTGATCCCAACACAATGCCCTTCCCATGGAAGTTGATATTTCCAACATAGATCCCGGGTTGGACAAGGACGGTATCACTATCGAAGGCAAAATCAAAGGCATGCCGGATCGTTGCATAAGGATTATCTGAAGATCCGTCCCCATATATATCACAACCGTCAGCTGAGACGTAAAAGGTCCTGGAGAGCCTGCCTCTCCCTTCCAGCGCCACGGTTACTGTTGACTCATCCGGATCATTACTGTCTATGGTCAAGGTACCGGTGGCAAAGCCTGTGTCAATTGGCGTAAACGTGACGTACACATCCTGAGTTGTTTCAGGCTCCAGATCGAAAGACATGGTATCGACAGAGAATTGCAGGTTGTCGGAAAAAAGGTGGCTGATCTGCAATAACCACGGACCCTCATTCAAGACCGATAGTATCAAGGTATTCGATGCACCAACAGACATTGAGCCAAAGGAAAGTGTATTGTCTGATACCTGAATATCGGGCGACGCCCGCCAGTCTACGATCATGAGATCCCCGCTGGGGGTAATATTGCTGATCACTATCTCCCACAATTTATCACCCTCATAGCTCTCGCTGTTCGGGGTAGTAAGCAAGTGGAAATTTGCGTTTCCGGAATCACCTGGAAAGGGATCACCCGAGTCACCGGAATTCTCATTGCGCTCAAGATTCCAGAGACCATCTGCCTGCTCGAGTGCTACCAGATAATGCCCATTTTCTTCGTATCCGGGGTACCACTCGTTATCATTGGCATACCTCATTTGATATGGGGAAATACGAACGGCTTCATCAACATGATAGATCAGCAGGCCTTCCCCTGGCAGTGCCGCATCGTAACCCAGCTGCTGACGATTTTCAACCAGGAAGTATTCATTCTCGTCAATCCATAGTCGGCATACTTCAGGACTATTCGCTACAGGTGCTACCATGTAGCCGATTTCGTTATCCGGCTTGTCTATGGGATCAACGTAACCCATCTGAAAATGGCACCACGCATCCGGTAGTGCTGGAGAATCGCCATCTACGCCATTCCAACTACCACCCGCCATAAGGCTCCAGCAACCCAATCCTTTAGAATCGGTGCCATCAGTTCCGTAATCGTACAGGTCAGGTAGACCAAACACGGTATGACCCATCTCGTGGGCATATACGCCGACAGTCATATCACCAGGACTGGCATAGTATTCAGGTCCCATGGAATATTTGCGGACAATCCCACCATCATCCATAATCTGATCACTAGTCGTTTCCCAGCTATGCGACCAAATGTCATGATCACTGCCGGTGTATGCGGCACTGGAACCGGAATGGACGATGAACAGTGCATCCACATAGTCATCACCATTATTGTCGTACTGGGAGAAATCCACGGTGCCATCCACAGCATGTACTGCGTCCTCCAGTAGCCTCTGGGCATTACGAGGATAAGTACCAAATCCATTCTGAGCATCCACGTAATATGCGTAGGATTGGGGAGCCTGCACCCAGCCGAGGGCACCGGGCGCATGAACAGTGACAATATCCAGCGTACCATAGCTGACATCCTGATAATAGTCCCGGAGGGTACCGGCACTCTCGTAGAATGCCAGCGTATCGAAAAAGGTGGATTCTGTCTGGCTTTCCTTATCGGAGAAATCGACCAGAATAAGTAGAGCCTTATAGTCGCCACTCAGCACCTGCGCGGGACCAAGGCTTCTAGCATGGCTGATACCTTCTGGCCGGAGTTGATTGGCAAGGGCAGGAGCCGACCACGGCGCATTGACACCGCGCGCACGAATAGTCGCAAACTCCCTTAGGAAATAAGGCTCAGCAATCTCTCCCTTGGCCAGCATCTGCTGGATCCGAGGATGTGGCGGCATCGAGCCTTTTACAACTTGAGATGAGATTAATACGAAAGTGAGGATAATTATTGCTGTACGTGACAGCTTCATGGGTCTTGGAACTGACCTACCCTTGTTCTTAGGTCTGCTCTTAAAGTTAGTGTTTTTCAGAACCTCCAAGGGGAATAGATCTGAATTGAACGTTCTCCAAACCGGTCATAATTGGTCACCCTTGGTCAACTTCCTGCCCGTTTTCCTGCTCAAACGTTTCATTTACCGATGGGGGATGTGACAATTCTGGGAATAGTTACACTTTATTGCACAGGTGGGGATTTTCTTCGAGGAACCGCGTACTATTATGAGTCCGCTGCTCTACCAATTGAGCTAAGGGCCGCGGTGCGGCCAGGAAGGCCAGCCTGAAAAGTTATTTTTCCTCCCCTGGGAAGGCCAAAGCGAATCCGGCGTTGGCGGACTGAGCGACGATTCTCGAGTTACAAACGGGGTATCACGCCGATGCCGGGGCGGTCGGGGAGGATCACTTTACCCTGCTCGACGGTAACGCCGAGGTAGGGGTCGTTGGCGATGAGCAGATTGCCGTCCAGGTCGGCGTAGTCGGCCAGGGGGGAGATGGCGGCGGCGGCGGACACCCCGACGGAGGTCTCCACCATACAGCCGATCATCACCTTGAGGTCCAGGGAGCGGGCCAGCCAGATCATGCGCAGGGCCTCCTGGAGGCCGCCGGCCTTCATGAGCTTGATGTTGATGCCGTCGAAGGCCTCGGCCAGGCGGGGGATGTCGCGGGCGGTCTTGACGCTTTCGTCGGCGATAAGGGGGACGCTGGCCCGGTCGCGCAGCCAGCGGATATCCTCCAGCCGGTCGGCGGGCAGGGGCTGCTCGATGAACTGGACACCCTGGGTCACCAGCCATTCGATGCGC
>CP070656.1:1721643-1725297 GCA_020355065.1 Fidelibacterota bacterium
AAAAATGTCAATCGATATCGCATACCACCCCCACCCAAGAACGTGATCTCGATCAGGTTGATGACCCAGACCGCCCCCAGCAGACCGGTCGTGAGCAGCTGCGACTGCCGGCTTAGCTCCATGGCGTCAAAACGCTCCTGCATCTCGCCCCGCAGACGCTGGATTTCGTCCGCTTCCTGGGCGTTGCGGTACTCCCTGCGCTTCTGCTCATACAGGTCCCGGTCTTCCACGAACCGGCTGTAGCTGTCATAGGCTAGGAATCCCGTTGCGGCCGTCCCGATCAGGAATAGCAATCCCTTTCCACGATAGCCCTGGTACAGCTGTCCGCTGCCCGGCAGCACCACCGACATGAGGATGGCCGGCCGCTTCGGCTTCCGCTGCAGCCGGAAACTCACCGCCGCCTCCTGGCTGCTGTTGACCACGAACTGCGTGGTATAGGGAAAGAATTCCGGCTTGGTCGCCTTGAACTCGTGCTGCCCGACAATCTGGCGCTGCCGGTCCAGGGGCAACTGGCCCACGTAGGCTCCATCAATGCTGATTCGGGCCCCCGCATCACCGTCGATGGTCAGCCAGCTCCTCAAGCGCTCCAGCGGTATGGACAGCCGGTAGCGCTGCCCCGCCTCGGCGTAGAGCGTCGTGTCTACAGCGTAATACCCGGCCAGATTGATCGCTATGCTGTGTTCCTGGTTCGGTGCCAACTCGACCCGCTCAAGAGGTGTGGTTTCCATCGGCTGGCCATCGATCATCACCTCGGCACCCGCTGGCTGGCTGCGCACCTCCAGAATGGCCATCGCCGCCGCCGACTCCGGCGCGGGAGCTGCCGGCTCCGCGGACATATCACCCCCGAACAGACCGGCCAGACGCCGGGCGGCCTCCGCCATACCCTCAGTCAACACCTGGTCGATCTCACCCCGGATATCATACGAGGCCGTCTCCAGTATACCACCCGTCTCCACATCGATTACCCGCATGTCGATCGTGTAGGTAGACCCGATCTTGCCGAACGATCCGGCCAGGATCATCTCCGCCCCCAGCAGCTGCCCGATCTCCACCGCACACTCATCCGACGTGCACCCCGTCATCTGGAAATCCTGCTCCTCCAGGATCTGCCGCATCTGGCCCCGCTCGATCACCCGGAAGACACCCGACTGGACCAGGTACGAACCCAGACGGATCGTCAGGACGCTGGCCTCCTGCTCCGAAACACCAAAGGCGTCAAAGTCGATGATCGCGAGACTGGTTCTGTCTTGGGAATGGAGTCCGGCCGAAGTGCCGATGAGCAGTACAAGCGTATGCAAGACAAACCGCAGCCGGTCCACGGACATTGCCTTCCCCCGAATATATTGATAGTGTAGACACAGCCTTGAAGCGTACCTCAAGGCTAAGTAGAGCAAAGGTAGGGCTTCCCACACTAAATTACAAGTGCGCCAAGTCACAGCAGCTGGGAGAGTTTACCATGCTACTTGAAGCCATTAATCCCGCCACCGGTGAAACCATCCGGACCTACCCGGAAACCACACCGGCTGAGGTTCAGGCCCGCCTACATGCCGCCAACCAGGCCTTCTCCGAATGGCGCCGAACCGACTTCGCCGACCGGGCGGACGTGATGCATCAGGCCGCCCGAATCCTCCGGGACCGCAACAACGAATTCGCGGCTCTTATGGCACTCGAAATGGGCAAACCCATCGCCGAAGGCCGGGCGGAAGTGGAGAAATGCGCCTGGGTCTGCGACTACTATGGCGAGAACGCCGCCGCCTTCCTGCAGCCGGAAACCATCCCCACCGATGCCAGCCACAGCTTCGTCACTTACCAGCCCCTGGGAACCGTGCTGGCCGTCATGCCCTGGAACTTCCCGTTCTGGCAGCTCTTCCGGTTCGCCGCGCCCGCCCTCATGGCCGGCAATGTGGGCCTGCTGAAACATGCCTCCAACGTACCCGGCTGTGCCCTGGTCATCGAGGATATCTTCCGGCAGGCCGGCTTCCCTGATGGCGTATTCAGCACCTTGCTGGTCGGCAGTCCCCGGGTACCGGAGCTCATCGATGATCCCCTCATTAAGGCGGTCACCCTTACCGGCAGTGTGCTCGCCGGCCAGGCCGTGGCTGCCCGGGCCGGCGCCGTGATCAAGAAAACGGTCCTGGAACTGGGCGGCAGTGATCCCTACGTCATCCTGGAGGACGCTGACCTGGAATCCGCGGTCCACACCTGCGTCACCAGCCGCTTGATCAACTCCGGACAGAGCTGCATTGCCGCCAAGCGCTTCGTGGTGGTGGACGCCCTGCGTTCACAGTTCGAAGAGCTGTTCGTGGCCCAGATGCAGACTCGCAAAATGGGCGATCCCCTCGAAGAAGATACCGTCGTCGGTCCCCAGGCTCGCCATGATCTCCGGGATGAACTCCACCAGCAGGTGCAGGCCAGCCTGGATCAGGGCGCCCGTTGTCTGCTGGGAGGCCAGATCCCCGACGGCCCCGGCGCCTACTACCCCCCTACCGTCTTGACCGACGTGAAAAAGGGCCTGCCGGCCTACGACGAAGAACTGTTCGGGCCGGTCGCTGCCATCATCCCGGTACCGGACGAGGACGAGGCCATCCGTGTCGCCAACGATTCCAACTTCGGACTGGGAGCGGCCGTCTTCACCGCCAATATCGAAAAGGGAACACGGATCGCCGCCCACGAACTCGAAGCCGGCTGCTGCTTCGTCAACGCCTTCGTCAAATCGGACCCCCGACTGCCCTTCGGCGGCGTTAAGGAGAGCGGCTATGGACGTGAACTGTCCCACCATGGGATCAGGGAATTCGTGAACATCAAGACCGTCTATGTGGCTTGAGACCTGCCGTTGCGCGCCGCTCATAGCTCTCACCGCCCATCTTCCGGCGACTCGGCACCTTCGAAAACAACAGCGAATTAAGGACTTGAAAACATAGTGTAGACAGAATACATTGTCTGGTGCGGCTGTGCAGCATTTATTAACAGGAAAGTAGGATCTTGCACCGATCCTTACCGGAAGGGACATGATGTCCCACCGTAAGCAAAGAACCACCAGCCGCCACGGTCTTCATCGCGCGCAGACCGCAACATGCAGCTGCACGCCTCGAAAACCGATTCTCTCAGTGAACCCTTTTAATACCAGGCAACAGTCGGCCGTAAAGATGGTGGGTGACCGCTGATGACTACACAAACCGTCCCGGGACCAGGGATCTTCGCTACTCCCGTAAAGGACCGTAAAACCGAGGACCTGGAGGTCTTCGCTCGCTTCCTCCAGCGCTACAAGAATCTTATCGATGCCCAGGCCTGGCAGCATGTGGAGAACTTCAGGGAAGCCTTCAATACCCTCCGCCCGCAAATGGAGAGTATGCTGGCAGAAGCCGAAGAAAAAGCTCGCCTGCATGCCCCCGCCTTCAACCTGTTCAAAGTTCTGCACCTGGAAACCCGCGCCGATGAAATCCATACCCCTTTGATTGCCGAACTCCTCAATCCGCGCGGAGCACATGGCCAGCAATTCGCGTTCCTTAACGCCTTCTTGCAGGCCATGCAAAACCATCACCGTGACTTCCCGGTCCCCGAGCAGGATATCGAGCCGCACACCTGGTTCGTGGAATCCCACAAGTACATCGGGCAAGGAACGCTGGACATCGTGGTGTCCTGTCCCGCCCTGGG
>CP070656.1:1725397-1731194 GCA_020355065.1 Fidelibacterota bacterium
ACGGAACGAAGCGACTGGTAGCTCCGTTGAAGACCGAATTCGCTTTTGCCAAGGACTTGCCGACGAGGACAAGGGACTTGTTGCTGTCCATGGAAGGTTCGACGACCTACGGTAGGCACCAGAGATTCTTGCTTTCAGTAACGACAGTCATTCACGTCACATGCCCTGACATCCCTCAGGCGGACGGACCTGGTTGAGCGCAGGCGATCCCGGGCAAGCGCATCCTCGCGCGTCATGCCTTCCGGTTACGCTTTGATGAGCCAGTTGGTGGTCCAGGCGGCGAGGGGACAGTAGATGGTTTCGGAGATGATGCCGGCGAAAGCCTCCTTCCAGGAATATTTGGGTCCGATGGCCTGGCCCACCTCGCCCACGGCGAACATGATCCACCACAGAAAAGCATATAAAAGCCAGCGGTCTCCGAAGGCTTCCCGGGCCAGGTAGAAAATGAGCACGAAAACCACGGCGGTGGCCAGCTTGGAGACCAGTATCCCCACCAGAAAGCGGGCGGGGGAGCCTTCGGGCTTCTCGATCCACCCCAAGCCTGACAGCGAGCCGTAGATCGCAAATGGTACAAAGTAGATGATGACGAAGACCAGGAGAATAGCAGGTATCAGACTACTCACAGCTGTTCCTTTGTTTTCTCGCGCTTTCTGCGATGGATGAGCAGGTTGCGGCCATGCTCGAAAATATCGGCCAGATCGGCGGCGTGCTCGATAGAGAAACCGGCGTGCATCAGCAGGCGATGCACATCATCCCGGGAGACAATCACGTTGTGGGCCGTGCAGTGCCAGATGAAATGGTAGAAGCGCTGCCAGTCCCGGTTGCGCAGAGCGCTCTTGTTGGCAGGCTCCACAAACTGATCGAACACCTGGGATGACATAAGGGGCAACCGGGGCTCGGTGGCTACCCGGGATTGGATCTGCAGCTTGCGGCTGGTACCGTACTGTGAATTGTAATGGCTCATCAGCGGTTTGAAAATACTGCGGGCCGCCTCCACGTATACTTTATAGGTAGGGGGATCGGGGTGCCAGCGAGCAGCCCGTACTTCCAGGTTCACCCGTGACTCAAGATCGGGTATAGGGATAATCCAACCCACCAGTTCCCGGTGTTGGGTTACCAGGATCGGCCGGATCTTCAGGGCAGCCACCTTGGTGGCATCCACCACATCCCACTCCGCTTCGGCCAAGTATTCACCAATTTCTTTGGCCAGGGTTTCGATGCGGCGCAGGAATTCCTCCGGGGTGGTGTCAATCTTGATCGTGATTCGAGGCAGGCGGTCCTTCATAGAATGATATCTCCTATCGAGAAATCGTCGCCGATTTGTAACTCATCTTACACAGCCGGTTTCAAGGTCAATCCGTAGAGGATGCCAAGGATCAGCATTTCAACCAATCCTGTAGCCAGCATATACAGGACGGCTCCAGCCGGGACCAGGGTTGTCATCCACTGGGAGGCGGCATACATCACTACCCGGAAGAACCAGGCCATTCCGGCGAAGCTCAAGCCTTTTACCAGTCCCGTTTCCCCCGGGAGACTGTTGTACAAAAGCAGGAATATAGCCGCCATGATGAAACCATAGGCCAGGTCAATGACCAAGCCTACAGGTACATTGATACTGGTACGGGCAATGGGTTTGTACACTTCGAACAACCGTCGAGCCAGGGGATTGGCATTCATCAGGCCATCCATGAGGCCGAAGAGAATGCCACTGCCGACGCTTACAATGATATAGCGGATCATAGGTAGAAACCTCCTCTATTGAACGTTTGCCGCTAGAAACCCCTTTCCTGCCTGATCTGCTGGTAGGCAGTATTAATCGCTTTGAACTTGTCTTCCGCCACCACCAGGAAATCCTCACCCAGGTGGTTCACCTTGTCGGGGTGGTACTTATTTGCCATGCGGCGGTACGCCCGTTTAACGGTCTCCTCGTCGGCGTTGGGGTCCACCTCGAGCACCTTGTAGGCGCTGGTGGTATCCTTCACGAACATGGCCTTGATGGATTCAAAATCGGCGGGTGAAACACCCAGATAGCCACAGATCTTGCGAATGGCGTCGATTTCCGACGGCGTGATGCTACCGTCGGCCCGGGCCAGACCGAATAGAAGATGGATCAATTCCAGGCGGGAGGGATGGTCCATATTTCGGCGAATCTGATGGCAGACATCCCGCAGAGGATAATCCTGGGCCAGGATATCCTTGAACAGGATCATCCGCTCCCGGGCATACTTTGCACCGAAATTGCGTTCGAAAAAGTCCTTGACGAAGTCCAGCTCTGATTTGAGCAGCTTTTCATCGGCGCGCATCACGGCGGCGAACAGCACCAGCAGGGACACGCCAAAATCACCGGGACGTGTACGGGGATAGGCTTCCTCAACACGTCCCTGATCCTCAAACTTGGTCTGGTCGCGGACAGCCCCCAGGGCAAAGCCCAGAATCCCGCCGATAGGTCCCAGCATAGCCCAGCCGAGGCCACCCCAGAGCCATTTTTCCCAGCCCGGTTTCATTCTATTCCACCATGAAATACATCAATTCCATCCACGTTCCCCCAGGATAGTCTGGTGGGCATCGTTCAGCGCACGCAGCTTTTTCCGGGCCAAATCCTGGAATTCCTCACCAAGATGACTGACGCGTTCGGGATCGTGGATTGCGCTCGCCTCCTGATACGCCAGATCGACAGCCTCACGATTTGCACCAAGGTCGATCTGGAGAACCCGGTAGGATGCACCCTCTTCGGCAATGAACATGGCCTTAATGGCCTGGAAGTCCCCGGCTGAAAGGCCTATACCGGTGCCAATGTCCCGAATAACATCGATCTCCTCGGGATCAATCCGCTCATCGGCCTGGGCCAGTTGAAAGAGTAGATAAATCAATAAAAGGCGGGACGACTGATCCATAAGCCTCTGGATCTGTGAGCATACCTTTTCCATGGAGTAATCCAGCTCCAGGATGTTTCCCAGCAGCTCCATAAGGTCATCGGCTTGATCGGTGTCGAAGGTTGTCATAAAGAAATAGTGAACAAAATCCAGTTCCGGCTGGCTGACTTCCCGGTCCGCTTTCACCACCGGGGGTAGCAGAGCCATAAGGGAAAGCCCGAAGTCCCCGGCGCGCGTTTGAGGATAGAAGGTCCCCTCGTCGAGCTCATCCTCGCTCCCGCTATGCCCCATAGCGCGATTCAGAATGTCCCCCAGTGGTCCGAACATTCCCCATCCGAGACCATCCCAATGCCACATTTCCCAGTTGGTCATCGTTTACGTCTCCTGTGATCCAGATCGTGTCGATCCGATCCCATATTCAAGACCACCGATAACTTATCTCCAGTCGGCAAATCCTACAAGCAATCATCGACATTTCTCAGATTCTGCCCATTCCGGCTTACATGGGAAATCAACGTGTAGATGGGCAGTACATCACTTGCGATTCCAAGTATGGACTTCCTCACGTGCAGTGTCTATTTTAGCGGGCAATATGGCCGCAAATGGTATCATGATGATCCGATCCAATATTCAAACCACAAGGATGGGCAACGGATTCCAGTGGATGGCAAGGCTAATGGGGGTGTTCCTGTTGGCTGCCAGTACACTGTACAGCCAATTCTACTTTGGCAGGAACAAGATCCAATACGAGCAATTCGACTGGCAGGTTCTCACCACCCCCCATTTTCAGGTCTATTATTACTCAGCGGAAGAGGTTCTGGCTCGGGCTACAGCATACTGGGCTGAGGAAGCGTACGGCGAGTTCGAACAGAAATTCAACCATACCCTGGGGCGCAAAGTTCCGTTGGTCATCTACAGCAATCACCTTCATTTTCAACAGACCAATATCACGCCGTACATGATTCCCGAAGGTGTTGGCGGTTTCTTCGAGTACGTAAAAGGCCGGGTGGTGCTGCCCAATAACGGATCGCTGTACAATTTCAGGCGGGTCGTACGTCATGAGTTGATTCATGTATTTACTCATGCCAAGCTCAATGCCGGAGCCCGCAAGACCGGCGCCTGGGAACAGCGTAGTCCACCCCTCTGGTTCACCGAGGGATTGGCAGACTGGTGGGCCGGTGGTTGGGACTCGGAAACGGAGATGGTTATCCGCGATGCCATTTTGAACGATCACCTGGTGCCTCTGGAACGACTTACCCTGGCAGGTTCGGGATTTCTCCGGTATAAAGAAGGGCAATCTTTCCTCCGTTTCCTGGAGCAGAATTATGGCGCCGACCGCATCCGTCAGGTGATGGAGGAATTCTATCACTACGAGACCTTCGATGATGCCCTGAGCGCCGTGACGGGAGTACCATTCAGCCGTCTTGCGCGGGATTGGCGTTTGAGTCTCAAGCAAAGCACGGCGGATGCCCTGACTGAGCAATCGCTCCCGGGACATAAGAGCAGACCGCTCACCCGTTTGGGAGTTAACGTAGCCCCGGCCGTTTACCGGGACAGTAACGGTGAAGACCACGTCGTATATCTCAGCAGCCGTGATGGGTATATCAGCGTATATCGTCAGGCATTGGAGCAGTCGAAGGCGCGCAGGATCCTCCGCGGGGAACGGACACCCGATCTGGAGTCCATGCACTTTTTGCAGAGTGGTCTCGGAGTTTCTCCCAATGGCATTCTGGCATTTTCCGCCAAGGCCTTCGACCGTGATGTCCTCCGGCTGGTGAACCTGGAGACACTGGAACCGGTGGGGGAATTCTCGCACCCCAGGCTGGTTACCATTCGGTCCCCGGCATGGTCCCCGGATAGTAAACAGATCGTCTTTGCAGGGCAGGATCAAGGCGGTTGCACTGATCTTTATCTATGGAGGATCACCGAAGACGGGGCTATCCGGCTTACGAATGATCCCTACCTTGACCAGCACCCGCACTTCAGCCCCGATGGCCAAGCAATTGTATTCAGCTCCGACCGTGGTCGACCTGAGCTGGACGGAGGGACTAATTTATTCCTGATTCATCCTACAGATCTCCGCATCCAACAGGTCACGTTCGGGCACCATCAGGATAGCCAGCCACACTGGTCCCGGGATAATCCACAACTCATTCATTTCGTCTCAGACCGTGGCGGCACCCCTAATGCCCGGCAATTGAAGCTCCCTTCGGGAGTCTCCAAAGAAGACACCCGGATAACATCAGCAGCTGCCACCAATGTCTATACCGGCGTTGTGGATATGCACCCCCTAACCCGGGATAGCCTGCTGGTGAATACGTTCGATGGTTACAGCTTTCAGCTGCATTTGGCGCCCACAGCAGCCCTGGACGGCCCGACCGAACCCGATTATACACCCCAGACGACTCAGAACAGGTACTGGACCCTGCCACAATATGAAGGCGAAGCCACAACTGATTCCCGGCCTTACAAGCTGCAATTCAGCCTGGATATTGCCCAGACAGCAGTAGCCTATGACCCGATCTTCGGGTTTCTTGGAGGAGCCCAACTGGGAATCTCAGATATGCTGGGAAACAGGTACTACCACTTCCTGGTCGCCAATACCGCCCAGACCGGTTCGGAAGTACTCGACCGTTTCAATTTCGCCGCAACCGGTGTAAATCTGACCCATCGCGTGAACGTGGCCTATGGATTTTTCCGCTTCGCCAACGAGTATTACGATCCCCATGATCAGGGGTTTTATTTCGAGAAATCATTGGGGGTCCGAACGGCGATGAACTATCCCTTCAATGTTTTCCAACGGGTGGAGTTGAGTGGCAGCCTGTGGCAATCGTCCCGGATATTCCCAAGCTACGGCGAGGTTTATCAGGAAGAAGCCATCGATGCTTTTCTGTTGTCGAATTATCTTTCATTTGTCCAGGACA
>CP070656.1:1731294-1745369 GCA_020355065.1 Fidelibacterota bacterium
AGATTCATGAGGAGGTCCGTCGAATCTCGTCCGATGGCCGCCAGGTGATCATCGTGGGTGATCATGGCCATGACGAAGTCATTGGCATTGCCAGCCAAATACCCAATCCGATCATTGTATCCAGCCCGGAAGAGGCCCAGGCTTTACGCAAGATGAAACGGGCTGCCGTAGTGAGCCAATCCACACAGATGATAGAAAACGTCCAGGCGATCATCAACATCCTCATGACCAAGGTGTTTGATCTGCACTTTGTTAACACGATCTGCTTTCCCACCAAGCGCAATCATGAACAGATTAAAGAGTTGGCTGCGGAGTCGGACGTTATGATCATCATCGGTTCGTTCACCTCCGCGAACTCCAAACGGCTGACGCAGCTGGCGCTGGAGCGTAATCCCCGGGCTTACCAAGTGACGTGTGCGGCCGATGTGAAGGATGAGTGGTTCGAGGGAGCCCGTAGCGTAGGTATTTCGGCAGGTGCCTCGACACCGGATTACCTGATTGATGAGGTGAAAGCAAGAATTGAGGGTATTACAGCAGACGTCCTTTCCCCTTCAGCCTGAAACCATCCCTTCCAGTTTTATTACACCATGTTCTGTAGTCTTACGCACAAGCTGCTCGCGAGCTTGGAACCGTGTGTGCTTTGTCGAGTTGAAAGGACTGCTGTTAGTGGTGGAATAGGCTGACTTCTGACCCGAAAAGAAATCCTACTCAGGCGAAGGAGTCGTTTGTATCTTTACTTGCTAAAGCATTTTAAGACAACCAAGCGTATAGGGAACGATATGGAAAAGGGATCTTTTGAAGTCAAGGTCGGTCTGGCCGAGATGCTCAAGGGCGGGGTGATCATGGATGTCACTACTCCGGAGCAGGCTAAGCTCGCTGAGGATGCCGGAGCGGTGGCGGTCATGGCTTTGGAACGGATCCCTGCCGATATTCGCAAGGACGGTGGCATCGCGCGTATGTCAAATCCAGAGATGATCCGCAATATTCAGAAAGCGGTTTCGATCCCGGTGATGGCCAAATGCCGAATTGGGCATTTTGCCGAGGCACAGATTCTGGAGGCACTGGAGGTGGATTTCATCGACGAGAGCGAGGTTCTCACCCCGGCGGACGAAGAGAACCATATCCATAAGCATGATTTCAAGGTGCCATTTGTATGTGGTGCCCGAGACCTGGGTGAGGCCTTGCGGCGTATCGGTGAGGGAGCGGCTCTGATCCGAACGAAAGGCGAAGCCGGCTCGGGCAACATTGTGGAAGCCGTGCGGCACATGCGGACGATCCAATCGGCTATTCGCAAACTCACTGTTCTGGATGCGGCGCAATTGATGGCTGAGTCCAAGGCTTTGAGGGCACCCTTTTCCTTGGTAGAGCAAGTGGCCAAGATCGGGAAGCTACCCGTACCCAACTTCAGTGCCGGCGGGATCGCCACTCCGGCAGATGCGGCCTTGATGATGCAATTGGGGGCCGAAGCCGTATTTGTGGGATCAGGAATCTTCAAGTCCGAAGATCCACCGGCCCGTGCCCAGGCCATCGTTGAGGCCACCACCTATTATACGGACCCGGAGAAGTTGGCTCAGATCTCGGCTGGTCTGCAGGCCGCTATGCGCGGATTAGACATGTCCGAGATACCGCCTGAAGAGCGTTTACAGGAGCGCGGTTGGTAATTACCATCGGAGTGTTGGCGCTCCAGGGTGATTTTGCCCGGCACCAGGACGTGCTGCATTCCCTTGGGTGCGATGTGCGTCAGGTCCGATATCGGCATGACTTAGATGGTCTGGCTGGCCTGATCATCCCCGGAGGGGAATCCACTACCATCAGTAAGCAGATTGATCGCAACGGGTTGCGGGAAGGTATTATCGCCCTGGCTCGAGAGCGCCCCGTTATGGGTACCTGCGCCGGTCTGATATTGATGGCTCGCGAATCTGCCGATGATCGTATCACCGGCCTCAATCTGCTGGATGTAGCGGTTACCCGCAACAGCTGGGGACGCCAAATCCATTCCTTTACGACGCCGCTGGAGATGCGCGTCAATGGTCAGCGAGAGATGGTGCCCGCGGTCTTTATTCGAGCACCGCGCATCCAACAATTGGGGTCCGGTGTGGAGGTTCTGGCAGAGATCGAGAATGAGCCCGTGCTGGTCAGGCAGGGCCCTCATCTGGGAGCAACGTTTCACCCCGAACTCACAGCCGACACACGTATCCATAAGCTATTTCTAGAAGCACATTGATTATGGCGGATTCCTATCCAATTCTTTCTACTGTCGACAGTCCTGATGATCTGAAAAAGGTCCCACGGGATAAACTCCCACAGCTCGCGCAAGAGGTAGCCGATCTGATCAAGACGGTCGTGAGCGAGAATGGGGGCCATTACAGTTCTCCGCTGGGAGTGGTGGATTTGACCATTGCCCTGCACTATGCATTTCATTCCCCGGTGGATCAGTTGATCTGGGATGTGGGTCATCAGGCCTATGCCCACAAGATCCTTACGGGCCGCCGGGATGAATTCCGCACCCTGCGCACCAAGGACGGCCTGGCCGGCTTCCTGCGCCGTGAGGAGAGCGAGCACGATGTTTTCGGCGCCGGGCATGCCAGTACTGCCATATCCGCCGCCCTGGGCATCGCAGAGGCTCATAAGCTGAACAACCAAGACGGGCATGTGGTTGCGATCATCGGGGATGGGGCGCTGACCGGTGGTCTAGCCTACGAGGGTTTGAACAATCTGGGTTTCAAGGAGATGAAGGTCACGGTTGTCCTCAACGATAACCAGATGTCCATCTCCCCGACCATTGGCAGCTTTTCGACGTACCTTACCCGTGTGGCTTCCAATCCCCTCTACAATCGCATTAGAGATGATATCTGGAAGGCCACCGGCCTTTTGCCCCTAGGCACCAAGGCGGTCCGAAATTTCCTCCGGCGTCTTGAGGAGGGCTTGAAGAGCTTGATCACGCCCGGACTGATTTTTGAGGAATTAGGTCTGCGCTACTTCGGTCCGATCAACGGTCATGACTATGATTCCATGCTCTCGGTCTTCAGGAACGTCAAGAACCTGCCGTACCCTACACTGGTGCATGTGTTGACCGAGAAGGGGCGCGGAGCCAAGGAAGCGGAGGATGATTCGCTTCAATTTTACAGCTTGCCTGGCCGAAGAGGTGGCCGCAGCAGGAAGAAAACGGCTCCCGATTATAACCAAGTATTCGGGAAGGTGGTCTGTGAGTTAGCAGAGCGCGATGACCATATCACGTGTGTTACGGCGGCTATGGAAGTGGGGACCGGGCTTACCGACTTCACCCGGACCTTTCCGAGCCGCTATTTTGATGTGGGTATAGCTGAGGAGCACGCGGTCACATTTGCAGCCGGTCTGGCCACACAGGGTACACGGCCGATCGTGGCAATCTACTCCACCTTTTTGCAGCGCGCCTATGATCACATCATTCATGACGTAGCCCTGCAGAATCTGCCGGTTATTTTCTGTCTGGACCGGTCCGGTGTGGTAGGGCCGGATGGTCCGACACACCACGGAGTATTCGATTTGGCATTTCTCAGCATGATACCGGGGATAGTTGTGTGCGCTCCCAAGGACGGGACCGAGCTGCGTGATTTACTTTTCAGTGCCGTGACCTATGATTGTCCCGTTGCCATCCGCTATCCCAAGGATCATTCCATTGAATTCGATCCTGACGGGAAGCCGACGATCATCAGGCGTGGTACATGGGAAATTCTTCGTGATGGCTCAGACGTTTGTTTATTAGCTACCGGCAGTATGGTATCTGCGGCTCTGGAAGCAGCGGAGGAGCTTTCGAGGCAGCATGAGGTGGAAGCTACCGTGGTGAATGGGCGATTTGTCAAACCGCTGGATGAGGTCTGTTTGAATCAACTGGTCGGCAAAGCCATACCAATCATAACCCTGGAGGAAGGAATTCTCGCGGGTGGATTCGGATCCGCAGTCCAGGATTACCTGAATCGAAAGGCCCCTCACAGCCCGATCACAACGGTTGGCATTGGGGATGAATTTGTGGAGCACGCATCACGAGGGGAATTATTGGCTATGCTGGGGCTTACGCCAACCCATATCGTTCAGCGTGTTCTCGACAGTATGCCCCTGGCTGTCACGGAAAAGTAAAGTCTATCATTCCTGTTATCAGCGTGTTAAATCTCGTTTGACTGGGAGAGAGGATGACCATATCAAAAGACGGTAAGTATCCGGCTGAGGCGGAAAAGGCCCGACGCAAGTGGGAAGAAGAGGTGCAGGACACCTCGGTCAGGGATTATAGTTTTGGCACGGTTTCCGGCGATCCGGTAGATCTGCTTTATTTGCCGCCTACTCTGGACGGCCCATATATGGAGCAGTTGGGTTTTCCAGGCCAGTACCCCTTTACGCGGGGCGCCTATCCCAACATGTATCGCGGCAAGTTGTGGACCATGCGCCAGTTCGCCGGTTTTGGCACACCGGAGGAAACCAACGAACGCTATAAATTCTTACTGAACCATGGTCAAACCGGACTCTCAGTGGCCTACGATATGCCGACGCTTATGGGATACGATGCCGACGACGAGTTTGCCCTGGGTGAGGTCGGTCGCTGCGGCGTAAACGTTTCGTCCCTGGAAGACATGGAAACCCTGTTCGACGGCATTGATCTGGGCTCCATCAGTGTTTCGCAGACGATCAATGGTCCGGCCTATATTCTCCTGGCATTCTACGTGGCCGTTGCTGAGAAGCAGGGTGTTCCCCGGGAGGCTCTCACGGGAACCCTTCAAGCAGACATACTCAAGGAGTACATCGCGCAGAAGGAGTGGATCTTCCCGCCGGAGGAGTCCATGCGTATTGTCACGGACATGATCGAGTTCTGCACGGATGAGATGCCCCGCTACAATTCCATTTCCGTGAGTGGTTATCATATTCGAGAGGCGGGGAGCACAGCTGTTCAGGAATTGGCCTTCACCCTGGCGGATGGTTTCGCATACATCGAGCACGGCATCGAGCGTGGCATGGACGTGGATACTTTCGCGCCACGGATTTCCTTCTTTTTCAACTCCCACCTGGATTTCTTTGAGGAGATCGCCAAGTTCAGGGCTGCCAGAAGGATTTGGGCCAAACGCATGAAGCACAAATATGGTGCACAGGATCCCCGTTCCTTGCGGCTCAGATTCCACACTCAGACAGCAGGTTGCAGCCTCACAGAGCAACAGCCGGAGAACAATGTCTCCCGTACGGCATTCCAGGCCATGGCGGCTGTATTGGGGGGCACCAATTCGCTCCATACCAATGCGATGGACGAGACCATAGCCCTACCTACCGAGAAAGCAGCAATGATCGCGCTGCGGACCCAGCAGCTGATTGCCTATGAGACGGGTGTGGCCAACGTCATCGATCCCTTGGCGGGATCGTGGTTTGTCGAGAGTTTGACCGACCGCATGGAGGAGGAAGCCGAGCAGTATTTCCAGAAGATCGATGACCTTGGGGGGGTAATCAAGGCGATCGAGGCGGGCTTCTTCCAGCGGGAGATAGCCCAAGCGGCATATGACTACCAGCAGGCCGTGGAGGCCAAACAGCGGTTCATCGTGGGTGTGAATGAGTTTGTGAACGAAGATGAAATCCTGGATATCCCCGTGCTGGAGATTTCGGAAGAAGTTGAGCGCCGGCAGCGTGAGAAGCTGCATACTTTGAGAGCCCGACGTAATAATGATGGCGTTGAATCCGCTCTGGCAGGAATACGAGAAGCATGCCACTCGTCGGTGAATATTATCTATCCCGTCGTAGAAGCCGCGAAGGCATATGCCACCCTCGGGGAAATTGTCGAGACCATGAAAGAGGAATTGGGCACCTGGGTGGAAGATACGGTTTTCTAAAATAGCCTCTATTTCCCCTCATCCCATGATCTCCTACGACCAACTTTTCAGGCATGACCGCAGTTTTACACTCGGGGTGGAAGAGGAGTACATGCTCTGCGATCCGGCGACGGGAGATCTGGTGTCCAGTGCCGACAGACTATTGGCTAATCTGGAAGAAGATGAGAGGGATCGTTTCAGCTACGAGCTGATCCTGTCTGAGATCGAGATCAATACACCGGTCTCTTCCTCCGTCCAGGAGGTGATGGCCCATGTGACGCATTATCGGCAGCGGGTGCGCCAACTGGGACATGAGTTGGGATTCCGGGTAGGCATCAGCGGCACACATCCCACAGCTCTCGGGGATGAGCAGCAGTTTGTGGATAGTCCCGGTTATCAGTGGGTGGCGGAGCAGTTGCATTATTATGCACAGCGCAATATTACGTTTGCGGTCCATGTGCACGTAGCGCTGCAGGATGCCGAGGCGGCCATAGTGGTGACGAACGCAGCCCGCCGCTGGTTGGCGCCGCTGCTGGCCATATCTACAAACTCACCCTTTTTCCGGGCGCATAATACGGGTATGCTCTCGGCCCGGACGTTTCAGTTTGGCGCGTTCCCCAGAACCAATATACCGGACACGTTTCAGGATTTTAAACATTTCCAACGAGTACTGGAGACGTATATCGCCATGGATTCCATCCACCTGCCACGCCAGATATGGTGGAAGATTCGCCCACATGCCGGTTACGGAACAGTGGAGTTCAGGGTTTCCGATATGCAACGCTCGCTACGACGTACAGAGATGCTAGTGGCCGTCAGCCAGGCCATCTGTCACCGCATCGCTCAGGACAATCGAGAAAGCCAGCTCCAACAGGATTTTGAGATGGAGTATTTGAATGACGCCCTATGGAAGGCGACCCGGTTCGGTTTTGATGCGAAAGTGGCCGATCCGGGCGATCAGCAGATCATGACTATGGCCGACCTAATCGAGAAGATGGTGAGCTATGTGCGTCCTTCCCTCATCGAACTGGGTACGGAACATGTAGTACCGACGATTGAGGATATATTGGAAAGAGGTAGTGAGGCCCAGGAACAGCTGGCGGTCTATGCCAGGGAAGGTTTCAGCGGATTGAAGCACATGCTCATGGACGGGGTTGATTTCGGGGATTCGGAGTAAGACTCCTTCATCGAAACTTCAAAGACTCTTAACACTGTCTTTCCCTGTAGAGAATTGAACACTTACGTAACTTTGACCGACGTTGAAGGGAGATGTCAGAAAAAGTTATGGAAGCACGGCGTTGGGAATACTTCATAAAGGGGATAGACCAATGAAGAATCAGAGAATGAGATTTGCGATCCTGATCGTTGCTGTCGCGGTGGTCACGTTTGGCTGGATCACGATCAGCACCAGTGAGGAGGAGGTGCCCTACGTGGCCATCTCCGAGTTACTTGAGGGTCAGGGGACCTGGAAGCAGGACCGATTCCGACTGGGTGGATTGGTGGAGGCTGGATCCATAGCCTATTCATATGATAGGCTGGCCGTCGATTTTGTGATGGTCCAGGGCGAGGCCCGTTTACCGGTCCATTATTCGGGTCTCACCCCGGATATGTTTCAGGATGAGACAGAAGTCATTATCGAGGGTGAATACCGGGACGGTGTTTTATATGCGGATAACCTTATGACGAAGTGTGCCTCCCGGTATGAAGTGGAAATCACTCCGGACGAGACTGCTACGCCACAGGGTGTTTAATTAGCCATGGCATTGCTAGGTTCAACCACGCTCCAATTGTCATTGGCGTTCTGCGGATTAGCATTCGTTCTTAATGCCATGTACCTTGCCAACCGCGACGGGCGGTTCTTTGTTGGCGCACAGCGGGGACTTATAGCCTCGTCCCTGCTGATACTGATCGCCACGTTCAGTCTGGTACACCAGCTCATGGTGAGCAATTTCAGTGTGGAATACGTGGCGCGGTACAGCAGTGCTGCCACTCCCACCATGTACAAATTCGCAGGACTGTGGGCGGGGATGGAGGGTTCCCTACTGTTCTGGCTGGCCATCCTGGGTATCTACGTTATATTGGTGAATTATCTCAATCGTGCCCGTAACCGCTCGCTCATGCCGATCGTCAATGTGGTCATGGCGATCGTGATGCTGTTTTTCCTGATGGTGACCATCTTCTTTGAAAACCCCTTCACGATGCTACCAGAAGGGATCAGGATGCAGGTCAGGGGCATGGGACTCAATCCTCTGCTGCAGCATCCGGTGATGCTCATCCACCCACCCATGTTATACCTGGGATACGTGGGATTCGTGGTACCCTTCGCATTTGCCGTCGCTGCATTGACAACGCGCCGTCTGGATGCTACCTGGGTTCGCTCGACCCGCCGGTGGACACTCCTGCCCTGGCTATTTCTAGCCATCGGCATCATTCTGGGCGGCCGCTGGGCTTACGTGGAGCTGGGCTGGGGCGGTTACTGGGCCTGGGACCCGGTGGAGAACGCGTCGTTCCTGCCGTGGCTTACAGGTACGGCTTATCTTCACTCGGTGATCATCCAGGAAAAGAAGAATATGCTTCGGCTGTGGAATGTCATCCTCATCATGGCCACGTTCACCCTGACCATATTCGGCACCTATCTGACCCGCAGCGGCATACTCTCTTCCGTGCATGCTTTTGCCGGCACTGAGTTGGGAATCTGGTTCTTTGGCTTTGTCATGTTGATCATCGTGGCCTGCGTGATCCTGGTCCTGATGCGGAAGGACGAGCTGGCTTCGCGCAACCGGTTGGAGTCATTTACCAGCCGAGAGAGCGGATTTCTCTTCAACAACATGATCTTTGTAGCATTAGCCCTGGCCGTTCTGTGGGGTACGATGTTCCCCATTTTGTCGGAAGCCGTGAGGGGCACTAAAATAACCGTGGGATCGCCTTACTTTGACCGCATCACCACACCCATCGGACTCATACTTCTCCTTATGATTGGTATTGGTCCCCTTTTGGCCTGGCGACGTACGTCTATCGGAACCATGAGGCGGAATTTCACGCTCCCAATGGGAGCAGCTATCGTAGTAGCGGCGGTTTGTATGCTGCTGGGTATCCACCGCATCTATCCGGTGCTGGCCATTGCACTGGTGGCCTTTGTTCTGACGGGTATCGTGGTGGAAGTGGTGCGCGGTATTGGAGCCAGGCGACGTACGAGTGGGGAGTCCTCACTGAGAGCCTTCCTGAATATGGTTGACAAGAACAGGAGCCGATACGGTGGGGCCATCGTTCATCTGGGAGTCCTGCTCATGTTTGTCGGCTTCGTAGGCAAGGCCTTTACCGTGGAGCAGGACACCACTCTAAGAACCGGTGAGAGCACCCACCTGCAAGACTATGTTTTTACACTTGAGAAGCACTATACTGTTGAGCGTTCGAATCATACTGCTTTAATTGCGGATATTGCCGTCAGCCGAGCCGATAAACTGGTAACTGTGCTCAAGCCAGAAAAGAGGGTCTATACCGATCAAAACAACCAGCCCAACTCGGAGGTGGCCATATACTCCAAGCCGTTGGAGGATCTGTATGCTTTGGTGGGGGGCGAGAATCCTGAGAGTGGCAGTGTTGTGCTCAAGATTATGATCAATCCTCTGGTACAGATGGTGTGGCTGGGAGGGATAATCCTAACCATCGGTACGATTGTAGCCATCTGGCCCAGTCGAACCGACCGACGACTTCGTGAGAAGAGGTTAGCATGATGAAGCGAGCCTTTCTATCCATAGCGCTGATATTCCTGGCGGGGCACCTTTGGGGGCAATCCGATCCGATGGGAAAAGATGCCCTGCAGCGGGAGTTGGAATATGAGATCATG
Source organism: Fidelibacterota bacterium (assembly GCA_020355065.1). Taxonomy (GTDB): domain Bacteria; phylum Fidelibacterota; class Marinisomatia; order SCGC-AAA003-L08; family TS1B11. The sequence goes on from CP070656.1 coordinate 1,740,964, forward strand.
GCTCCCTGCTGCTATGGGGGTCCGGTAGCTGATCATGATTCTGACGCCGCCCAGAAGGTGAAAGAGCAGATAGCCCGTCTTTTGGCGGAGGGCAAGACCAAGGAAGAGATTCTCGATATGTACGTGGCGATCTACGGGGAGCAAATCCTGGCACGGCCTCGGGCACAGGGATTCAACCTGCTGGCTTATATCATGCCCCCGACCATTCTCCTGGTGGGTGGTCTCCTGGTGGTTTATTTTGTCAGTCGTATCAAGGCGCCAGCCAGTGAGCCTAGCAGCGTTGAATCCACTTCGTATAGTGATGAGTTTTTCAAGAAGATTGAGAAAGAGATGCAGGAGCTGAACATATAACATGGACACATACCTGGCGCCTATTCTCCTATTCCTGGTGTTCGCAGGAGCAGCCTATTATGTTCTGTCACCCTTTTTATCCAAGAAGGTTGTAGCGGTAGGCGAGGAAGAGGCCACCTACACATCTGCACTGGAGCTGCGCAAGGTCAGCCTGTATAAGCAGATCAAGGAGGCTGAGTTCGAGCGGGAAATGGGACTGATCGACGATGAGGATTTTCAGCGCACGAGAACAGATTTAGTTACCGAGGTCGCTGATGTGGTTCGCCAACTGGAAGGTTTGCCGCAAGAGCAGAACGTGACTACCGCCACGAAACCAGACGACACACAGAGCCCTGCGTGTCCAAAATGTCAGGCACCCATTGAACCAGGAGCCCGTTTTTGCACGCAGTGTGGTTCAGAACTGGCGAATACGTGCCCTCAATGTGGTAAGGCAGTTTCTGAGGGCGACCGTTTCTGTACCGCTTGTGGCCGAGGTCTGCTTAACTAGCACTCGATTCAGTTGCGAACCTTTTTCACTGTCCAAGATATAGCCAAATCCTTTCACCTGAATCCAGTTCTGAAGGGAGTGTCTTTCACTCTGGAGGCCGGGGAGACCGTTCTGCTTTTTGGCCGGAACGGTTGTGGCAAGACCACTCTGTTGCGGATCCTAGCAGGCATCATGCGTCCCGAAGCCGGCACAGGCCAACTGAATGGGCAGTCCCTATTCACCACCGACAGTCGCTGGCGAAAAGGCATGGTTTATCTAGGGCACAGGCCTGCTTTGTATCCGGCCTTCACAGCGCGGGAGAACCTAAAGCTCAGTGTGCGGTTGCGCAGGCAGCCCTGGGATGAGGGCATGTTCCAGTCGCTCCTGAAACGGTACGGACTGGCCGGTCGTGAGGACGAGCCGGTCCGCGTGTACTCGGAGGGGATGCTGCAACGTCTGGGATTGATTCGTCTAGGGATGGTGCCTTGGCAGTTAGCTTTGCTGGATGAGCCTTCCTCCGCGTTGGACGTAGATGGAGCCCAGCTGCTCAGCGAGACACTCAAGCACTGGCGTTCCTTGACCCGGACAGTTTTTCTCACCAGCCATAATATGGAGTGGGGTGCGGAGCAAGCCGGTCGCGCCCTATACCTGGCGCAGGGCAGGATTTCTGCGGAGTTAGATTCCCCGACGGAAAAGCAACTGATCGCCCAACTGAGCTCTGAGACATCCTGATGGCTTTCTGGACCGTATTCCAAAAAGATCTGCGCCTGGAACTGCGCACCAGGGAGAGCTTGTCCACGATGGTGGTCTTTGCGGCCGCAGTCATATTGCTGTTCGCTTTCGCGTTCGAGGCGGCCCCAGCGCGGTTCCAGAGCTTCACTCCCGGTCTCATGTGGATGACCTATTTCTTCACCGCCGTCCTAGGATTGCTGCGATCTTTCGGTCAGGAGAAGGAGCTGGAAGCCTATTCTCTGCTCCTCAGTGCGCCAGTGGACCGTAGTGCGATATTTGCAGGAAAAACAATGGCTTTCTTTATTTTTCTGCTGCTCGCTCAAGCAGTAAGCCTGCCGCTCTTCGCGCTGTTCTTACATCTACCACTTCTGGCCGCGCCGGCATACCTGATTGGCATTTTAATTTTAGCCGATCTAGGAATCGCCGTGGTAGGTGTGCTCATTTCCGGTATGAGTTTGCGTTCACCGGCTGGTGAGACACTGCTGCCTATTTTGCTATTTCCCCTACTGACTCCCCTGCTCATCGCCGCCTCCAAAGCCACCCATGCTGCCCTGAATGGCCGGCCCGTGAGCGAATGGGATGTTTGGCTGATGCTCATGGTAAGCTACTTGGTTTTGTTCGCCGTAGCGGGTACCTTCACCTTTGATTATATTTCGGAGCAATAGATGCAGACCTTCCATGCGCTAAGACGCAATCAGGTATTGCTGATTGTCACGGTGATCATTGCAGCATTGAATCTGTGGTTGATCTATGGAGTGGCTCCAGTGGTACCGAAGCAGGAGATGGCCCAGAAGATATTTTATTACCATGTACCTCTGGCATGGAATGCTTTCCTGGCCTATCTGTTGACGGCGGTTGGGGGAGTATTTTATCTGAAAACGAAGCGAACACAATGGGATGCGTGGTCTTTAGCCGGTGCTGAGGTGGGAACGCTGTTTGCATTGCTCATTCTCATTACAGGCCCGATCTGGGCCACTCCGATCTGGGGGAAGCCATGGAGTTGGGAGCCACGTCTCACGACAACCCTGGTCCTGTTTCTCATCTTCATGGGCTATTTCATGGTTCGGGAATTCAGCGGGCCGTATGAACGAGCATCCCGTTATGCGGCGATAATCGGAATCTTTGCGATCATCGACATTCCTCTGATCCTCTGGGCGGTAACCTGGTGGGCACCCGAGGTCCAAAGCCATCCCCAGATGGAAATGGCTGAGCACCCCAGTTCGATCCTAAGAGTCTTTTTCTTCTCACTGTTCAGTTTCACATTGATCCTGATCTATCTACTTCTTTATCGACGGCACGTAGCGAACATGGAGTTCCTGCGGCTTACTCAGCAAGGGGAGGTGGGCGATGTATAGATATCATGGCTTCTTCCTGGCCAGCATCATCAGCGTCTGGGTTATGATTCTCGCCTTTGTCCTGCGCACCTGGCTAAGGGAGCGCAAGCATCGTCCTCAGGGATGACCACCATAAATATCCTCAATACAGGTAGGGTGCCATGGCACGCAAGATAGTTCATTTAGTGGGGACCGGCACCATTGGTGAGCCGCTCATAGGACTTCTGAGCGACTATAGTGGGCAGCTGGGTATTGACGAGATTACGTTCAACAAGAATACACCCCTTACGGGTGACCGCTCCAAGGTATCGGACTTGATCAGACGGGGAGCACGATTGTCAGTGAGTCCTGAGGCAGTCGACGGTTTCAAGAGTATTGGACTGGACCCGGACTTCACGTCTGAGGAAGCTGTTGAGCGCGCATCAGTGATCATTGATTGTACACCCAAAGGAAGTGGTCACAAGAACAAGCTGGACTATTACGATCAATTCCGCGGGAATACCTTGGGATTCGTGGCCGAGGGCAGCGAGACCGGTTTCGGAAAGATGTATGCTCGCGGGATCAACGATACAGCTTTGGTTCATGGTGAAGACCAATTTATTCAGGTGATATCGTGTAACACACATAGTATGGCCGTTCTGATCCAGACGCTGGCCTTACAGGATCATCCTGATGACAACCTGGCAGCCGGGCGATTCGTCATTATCCGCCGGGCCAATGATATTAGTCAGGACTCGGCTTTTATTCCCTCGCCTCAGGTTGGCAAGCACGTGGATGAGACCTATGGTTCGCATCACGCCCGCGACTGCGCGGGGCTCTTCGCAACCAAAGGGCTTGATCTGAATCTGTTTTCTTCTGCCATGAAGGTCAATTCGCAATATATGCACGTGGTGCATTTTAGCCTGACGGTCAAGGAGCCTACGACGCCGCAGAAAGTCATTGACCAATTAGATGCCAACGACCACATTGCCTTGACTGAGAAATCGACAGCCAATCAGGTATTTTCTTTTGGTCGGGATCATGGGCACTACGGCCGGATTCTCAACCAAGTGATCGTGGCGGTGCCCACATTGCAGGTTCGCGGTGGGCATGAGATCATCGGCTTCGCTTTTACGCCTCCAGATGGAAACTCGATTCTGAGTTCCATCTCAATTGCCGAATGGTTTCTCTATCCCCATTCTTTCGAAGAGAAGCTTCAATGCCTTAAGGAGCTGTTCTTTAGCGAGGTATGATACGTGCAGATAAGGACACTCGTCACCGGTCCTTTTCAGACGAACACATACTTGATATGGGGTGGGGATCAGCGTAAGGCGATCATCATCGATCCCGGGGAGGACTCGGATCTCTTAAAGCAGGAGCTTGAAAACCATGACCTGCAGCTGGGCGCTATTCTCGCCACCCATGCTCATCTCGACCATGTCGGTGCTGTTAGCGAGCTCCAGCGCTGGAGCGGAGCCCCGTTCTGTCTTCCCTCAGGTGAGCGGGAGGTCTTGGGGTGGCTGCCGGATGCATGTCGTTTCTTC
>CP070656.1:1745469-1761204 GCA_020355065.1 Fidelibacterota bacterium
AGAAAATTCTTCCTGTGCGGAGATTTATACATGCGAAAAATCCGAACGCCATTCTGCTCGACGTACCCAACGGACGGCTGCTTCGCCTTCTGGATGGTTCCCCAAGGATACGAGGGGATGGGTGCTAATATGGTTACATCTGCTCGCGTGGATAAGAATTGGGCCAGGCTGTCCATTCTCTCAGCTGCCGCGCCAAGCTCCGGCGGAAAAAATTGCGTTATTAGTAAAACCCTCACAATTCGTGACCTGATTGTCTTACACTATTCCTATGATTCGATTGGGATTATCCTTCACCATAGCATTGTTTTAGAACCTCAACGATCCGTTCCGCAGTTCGACCATCCCACATTGTTGGAATGCTGTGCTTCTGGATCGGATTATTTAGTAATGTCTCGACTACTGCAATAATCTCACCTTGATTACAATCAACCAATTGATTGGTCCCACTTGTAAGTGTCACGAGCCATTCCGTACTCGGCCTCACGGTAACACACGGAACACCTAAAAAAGTGGTCTCAGCTTGCACACCGCCCGAATCGGTCAACACTACGTCAGCACTCTTCATGAGCGCCAGAAAATCAAGGTAACCAAGCGATTCTATCGGATACAAATTGGCAACTTGCTCGAGATGTCCCGAGAATCCAAATTCCTGAATGCGTTTCCTCGTCCGAGGATGTATGCTGAATACAACCGCCACTCCATTGGCAAGCTTTGCCATACTATCGAGCAGGACGCCTAAGTGATCTGGATTATCAACATTGGATGGGCGGTGAAGCGTTATGAGAACGTATGGCTTCCCATTGAGATCGAGGGAGGTGAGGATCTCCCTTCGTTCTATCTGGGCAACCGATGCCATTAGACTGTCAATCATAACGTTGCCGACAAAATGGATTCGTTCGGGTGGAATCCCTTCGCGGGCCAAGTTGTCGTTTGCATCCTGAGAAGGCGTAAACAGTATCCGAGCTACCTGGTCGGTAAGTAGCCTGTTTACTTCCTCTGGCATCGCCATATCGAACGATCTAACACCCGCTTCTACATGGGCGATATCAACTCCTCGCTTTGCACAGACGAGCGCACATGCCAGGGTGGAGTTCACATCACCGACAACGATGACGAGCTTTGGGCAAACCTCTTGAACAACCCGATCAAATGCGATCATTGTGCGAGCCGTCTGTTCAGCATGTGTTCCTGATCCAACATTCAGGTATTCATCGGGTTGGGGCAACTGGAGATCCTGAAAAAAGATTTGTGACATGACAAAATCATAGTGCTGACCCGTATGGACTAGTATATGTTCAATCTCATCCAAGTACTTCCTTAATGCCTGAATAATTGGAGCCGCCTTCATGAAATTTGGACGGGCCCCAACAACGAGAATCACTTTTACCTTGTCACTTCTTTTACGCATTGCGGTCACACAATCACCACGTCGACTTTTCTTCCAAACTCATTCATCATTGCCGCAACCTCTGGCTGATATTCTTAGTCCCTATCCAGATGTCACCAGTGCTCTTAGGTCCACTACCCAACTGGATCGTCCCTTTAATAAGTAAAAGGAAAGACCAATTGCTAACGCGATCCCTTCCAATAGAAAAGACAATATATCTGAGGTAACATGGCTAAGTACGTAATTCAAAAGCATAAAACCACTCGTCATGATCACCAGTGTCCCCAAGTATAATGGCCGTAAAAGGTTAATTCCATACAGCTTATAAGAATAATATAAACTGGCAATTGCTACTGTCACATATCCACTGATGAAGCTGAACACACCAGCTTCAATACTCCCCAAGCCAGCTAGCTTAAGGCTGTAATAGACAATTAGTAGCACCCCGGCAGCCGCACCATGTGCGATTGAATTGTATCCTCTGGTAGCTGCTGCATCAATAGGAGAACCAAGAACCTCCATAAGTAAATAAAATGGAAGAGCCAACAGAACGAACTGCAGAACCCAAACCCCGATCTCGCTACTATCTCGTAACCAAATTGAAAGGATAAGCCTGCTGTTCATACTCAGTAGAAGAGCCAGCGGTAAGCCTATAAATAAAATCGCCTGGCATAAGAGTTCGAGATTCCTCGCTACTCGAGCAGTTTGGCCGGCCGCGACGACTTTAGCAATCCTCGGAAGAAGTACAATCCCTATGGGACCGACCACTACCAAAAAAAGCCGTATAAGACTAATACCTGAATTGAGGTACGCGATCTCCCCCATACTCGCCTCATTCACAATGAGTAGGGGTACTCCAGCAAGAAGAATGAAGTCAGCTGCGAACGTGGGTACTCGCTGGAGACTGTAAGCCACCAGTTTTTTTATTTTTCCTTTATGTATTTTATAATAACCAGTACCCATTTTCGCTAAATACACCAACACCGCAAGGATTGCTGTTCCTAGACCCGTGGCAATGATGAGTGGGCGTACACCGTCCGCATAGACTACGAGGAACACACACAAAGGAATTATGCCTGTTCCCAGTAATTTTAGAAGATTAGCACCAAGAATATTCAGATGACCTCGAAGAAGACCGTACGCCATGTATTGTGCCGCATACGCTAGCGTGAAGAAAAAAAAGGGACTGGCTAAGCCATGTGGATAGCCAGGCAAGAAGCCTTTATAGAGCAATCCTGCCAACCCACCAATAAGGGGAATCGTTACCAATAGAAAAATTAGGAGTGCTGCCGTTCCGTACGCCCGATCTTCCCCCCGCGCGATATAGTAGGGTAGTCCGATGTTCATTCCTAATAAAAGGATGTTGATCAATGATAGAGAGGTACGCCGAACAAGCAAATACTGACCTAGCGCCTCAATACCCATCACCCTGGAAATCAGGCCATACAGGATGAAGATCCCTATGATTACTCCGAAACCGTTTATCAGGGTTATAATTAGATCACCCTTCAATCCTGTTCTAAAAGTGAACGGATTGGATCGACGAAGTGTGCTAACGAAGGACGACAATGGACTCATATTAGCCAATACTATTCAACCTTTGCGCATGGTAGCAGGTACACACCTGTTTCTAGGTACCTGGTAGTATTCTCCTTCCTGTGGACCGCAATTTGAATCTGGCCTACATCGGAAAGTGTCCCTCTTTCTGCTTTCTGGTGATCTGCATCTGCCATCTTTTACAGGTCTCTGACGTATTAATCCTTGATACTACACGTGGAAACCAATCCACCGATAAAAAACCAAAAGAAGCGGTTATGATCGAGATCACCACTCATCAAAGTTGAAATGAAAAAGGTCACCAATCCTGTGAGCCACATCAATTCTTCAAACTTGAATCGATTCCTGACATGCTTGAGAACTCTCTTGGCGCCTTCAATGAAATGGAGACTGAAAATAGAGGCACCCAGCACACCATACTCCGCCAGGATCTCGAAAGGAAGATTGTGGGGGTAGCTGTAGTCTCTCCAGGGGAAGAGCTTCGCAAAGCCCGCTGTACCATCCCCAACAATGAAATGCCGTATATCCTGAGTCCATAGGGCCAAGGCCATACCCCACATCTGCAAGCGGTGCAGAATGGAGCTGAAGGGGCGGATTCCCTGTTTTGTCACTGTCAGCGGCGTGGTTAATAACAATCGGTAGCGATAACTCACGCCTTCCGGTACGATGAGTAGGATAAGACCGGCGATGCCCAGGATGCTAGCGATAATCAGTAGAGTTCTTCGCCGGGCCGCTTTCCCAATGAACATCCCCAATATTACTGTGGCCACGAGGAAACTGAGGGCCGGCCCGCGAGATCCCGTCAGAACCAGGGCAGCCGCAAAAAACACCAGCGCTATACTCCACAGCCACGGCTTACTCGCCTTTCCTGATATGATCATAATACTGGCAATGGCTGCACAGATGGCCAGCACCCTGGCGACGCCAATAGGATTGGCACTCAATACTGTGAAACGGGTCGTGCTCCCTATGGCCGGATCCACGCCAAACAAAAACCAGAGCTGGCTATAGACCAGTAAAGCCACGCAGAAACCATAGAGCAGGTAGAACGTGAGCATGATCCGGCTCTCGCGCCGTGTGTGAATAAGGATCATCGGCCCTAAAAAGAGGATCGAGTTATAAAGGGCAAACCTCAGGCTTTTATCAAGCGCCCATTCAACATTGGGGGCATAGGTCGAAGCCACCAGCATCCATACTACCCAGATTAGGTAGGCCAGAACGACAGTCTGCTGGGAAGCTAGGTGCCGTCGTACGGCGGGCGCCCTCAGGCGCAATACCAGAGTAAAAACGATCAGAATTACGAGCACGATGATGGGATCCACAGACTCAAAGATCGGAAACCACGCCTGTAGCGTTCGCTTGACAAATCCCTCATTTGCAAGGATGATCAGCAGGGGTTGTTGGAAGAACAGAAGAAACACGACACCGCTTAGAACCACCGCCAGAAGCAGGGGCATAATGGGATTGATCGCCACCGACATGATCCCTGCCAGCTGCAACCCCCAGAACAATCCGAGACTCCTCTTGATAAACGGTATCGTCATACCTTAATAGGAGTACCCTCCTTATTCAGGATAGGATGTGCTGCGTTTGAGAACGAAATACCACCCAAAGACTGGAAACCACGATACTGAACAAACCGCAGGCCAGAACGATCAACGATCTTACTGGTTTCACTCTCCTTTGAGCCACCTTGGGATAGTCCAATACCAGCAGCATGGGCTCGTCTTTGGCTGCCTGTAACCTTGCCTGTTCATATTGGGGATATAAAAACTCCAGCAGAGCTCCCAATATCTTGACATCTCGAGTGAGACGGGCATACCACAAGGCCACATCGGGCAGCTCCTGAAGATTGGGAAGCAGGTTGGACTTGCCTCCCCCGGCCATAAGCTCTTCAACCTTCTTGCTGATCTCATCACGCTGTATGCGCAGCTGGTCAAGCTGGGGATTCCGGGTATTCATACTTGCCGACGCTACATTATACTCGATCTCAGCCTGCGCAAGCATAACCTCCAGCTGAACCAGCTGGCCAATGACGACATCCAGCTGGGTGGGCAGATTATAGGTACCATGCTCGGCTGTCAGATCCCGTAAATCGCGTTCGGCCACAGCCAGCTCAGCCTTGATAGCTGTGATACGATTGAGGATGAATCTGCGGTTCCTCTGCGCCGCCTTGGATCCCAATTGGGTGGTGGTTTCTCCCAGGATAAACAGTATGGAATCAGCCATGGCCTTCGCTCGCAGGGTATCCCGGTCAAGCACACCGAAAGTAAGGGCACCCTCATCTGTCACCGCGATCTCGATACGGCTGTCTAGTTCCCACAGCGTCTCTTCGATCGTCTCGGTCTCGTAAACTACCTTCAAATCGAAGGCATTTATGATCCGCTCCCTCAGACTGCGACTTTTGACGATAGCAATGTATTTATTGATCTCCTCGCCGACTCCCCCTAGACCGAGGGCCACCAGGGGATTGACCACCCCCATTCCGGTTACGATCGATTCACCCTGGGCACTTGAAGGCGGAAATACGGTCGCCGAGGATTTGTACCACTTGGGCAGGAGTAATGAAACGATGGCCGCTACGATAGAAACCGCTACGAAATTGATGATGATAAATCGCTTGGACTCCCACAATATCCTGTAGATGCCTGTCGAACTGCTCAACGACCCCCTTGGAGTAGAGTCCGATAGCGTCCCGCTCATCAGGTGCCCCTCGCTGCCAGATAGGCTAAATAAATATTCAGAAAAGTGAGGGCCGCTTGGATCATTCCCAGTTGCCCGAGAAAAACACTGTTGAAGGAGCGGGGAATATAGACCGTATCACCTTCCGCAATCGGTGTATCTCCACCTTGCCGGGCACGTCCGTTGGTTCCCGTGGTCTCCACTTTCCGAGGCGAACCCTCGCGAGTCACACCGCCCGCTAGCATCACGTAATCGGCCGCCGTTAGTCCCGGTTGGTACGCATACCGACCCGGATTCCGTACCTCGCCTACCACGGCTATGCTCACGATGCGATCGATGTAGAGGATGTCACCCGGCTCAAGATCGATTGAGGCATAGTCTCCCGATGGCACCTCGAACTGCTCCGATCCTCCACCATCTTTGCCGCGCTGAAGTGTCACCTTGGTCAGGTCCGCTTGGTTACCATACGAAATCCGTTTCAGGAAGTAGGCCAGGTTCTCACCTGGTAGTATCGCATAATAGGTTGGCGTGGGAGCTAATCCGCGTACGGCCACTAAATCCTGGGTCACATCAAGATAGGGCACGATGATCTGATCACCCGCCACTAGTCGCGGATTTTGAGAAATATCCCCATCATTGTAATAGCTGACCAGATTCAGGGTCCGGTTCCCCGTGGTGCCCCGGATAAGCTGCACGCGATGGAGCATCGCACTGGCCAGTACCCCCCCCGCTTCACCAATCAGATCCGTCACACGTGATAGGGGGGTGACTTCATGAAAACCAGCCCGCCGTACAGCTCCCGTCACGCTTACACGTATCTCCCGGATACCATATAACAGGCACGTGGCTTCGTAATTCGGAAACATCCCCTCTATGAGGCGAATGACTTCCCGGCTGACTTCCTTTGCCGTCAGCCCAGCCACCGCGAGAGACCCGATACCAGACAGGATGATCGATCCCGTCGGCGTGACAGTGGCTAACTCGAAGTGGGGTTCCGTGCTCAAAATCGATACCATAAACTGATCACCAGGCCCTACCACATACTCAGTAGGATCGACTGCCTGCTCCAGCGCCGTACCCACCACCTGTGCTTTATAGGCCGGGACCAGCTGCTGGATCGGTTCCTCTCTTAACTGGGCCTTCCCGGTTGGAAGCTGAATCTGACTAGCCGCTGTACTTATAAGGGCCAGAGAGCCCAGGACTGCCCGGCTAATCTTTATGATCATGTGATCTCCCTCCCATCTCTGCTGGAGGAGACTACCCCGTGTCCCTTTTCAGGGGGTATCATCATATGTGTATGTTCATCAGTATTCGGCGCTAAAAACATATCACATGTCCCCTTAACCCGATAGGTAAAAAAAACAGAATGCCTTTACATTCGGTTCCCGACAACCTCGTGTAAGGACATAACTGATCCAATTCTAAAAATTGATTGAAAGATCAATTAGCCTTAACGAAGCTGCGTATTCTTTCCCCTCGATGATTATCGATTCTGCGTTAAGTTATAGGCACAGGAGTTGGAAGTCAACTACAACCATCTCAGACTAATCCCACCAATCTCCGTACAATCCACTCGATACCCAGAATAAGTATCAGCCCAACCCAAAGAAAGCGAATCTGCCACAGTGAAAACTGATAGATCCGTTGTGTGGAACGAGCCGAATATGAAAGTTCCTCCAGGAGTGAATTGAATCCCTGTAGATCCGCATAGCGCCCTCCCGTCGTGTAGGCCAAACGTTCCAGACCGTAGCGATTCTGGGCAAGAGATTCCAGCTCTATGCGGCCAGTCTGGACCTGGAATGCTGAATGAAAACTCGCTTCACCCAATTCACTACCCGTGTAAACCTTTAAACGGTATGAACCAGGATCACTGGGCCAGTATTCACCATCGTATTCGCCGAGATCAAAATCGTAGGTCATGGTTACGATGGCTGCGCTCTCAGGACCTTGAACTTCGACCGTCAGGGTGGGCTGCAATATCTGGATGCCGGCTCGGTCTCGAATGATTCCCCTGAGCAGAACCTTCTCCCCGAGCTGATATTCCCGACGGTCCGCCTGGATCACATAGGGCGAAAATCCAGCCGGTTCCAAACTCCACTCGACGAGCGCCTCCAGCAGGTCCGGAAAATAGTCCGCCCGGCCTGTTCGCGTGAGCCGCTGGTGGGTCGCGGCCAGGGCGGGCATCAGAATGAAGGACCGCTTCTTGCCACCTATAATACCATAACTCACGACCAGGTTCTCCTGCTCGTCTTGCAGAACTGCTTTCAGGTTCTCGGCGGGTGCATCCAGGGCATGAATCGCAACCGACGGAGGAAAATCCACGCCGATACCACTCACTGCAGTGACAGGTAAGCCTTCCAAATCCGCTTGGAGCATCGGCAGGAGGGAACGCATGGTGCCGGGAGCATCATCCAGCATCTGCACCGCCTGGCCAAGTGAACGCATTAAACGGTTGAATCCCCGGTTCTGGCAGTCTGGCCCCTCGACAAGTAGAATAGAGGTCTTATCCCGCTGCACTTTTGTAATCAGACGCTCCAGATGACCCTCCGGAAGATCACCGGTCGGATAGTTATCAAGAATAATAAGGTCATATGTCGTAGACCAGAATTTCGCCTCTTCACCCCGCCACATACCTCTGAGATAAACCAGCTCATCCACGCTGGCTCGCGGAGTCGGTCGAACAGCTGCACTGATCAAGGAAGTATTAGGGGATAAACTCCCGGTGAGGATCGCCACTTGACGCTTACCCGGTAGGACATCAATCTGGAACTCACGTCGATTGTTGTCAATATTGGCCTCCTCAGGAAGAACCATCAATTCAACTCGAAAGCGTGGCGCGTCCAATCGTCCGACCACGGGGGCCTCAACCGATTGAACAAAGTCTCTTGATGTGATAATGATTGGCTCCGAGTGGATTAACTGATCCTCATGAAATACATATAGACGACTCCGCCGGTGCGCGGCGTTGCTCCCTTGTACTCCTATCTTGATGGTTCCTTGTTCTTGTTCCAGTAACGAAAGTGGATAGCGGACTTCGGTGATGCTCAAGTCAAGGCCAACCGTCGTATCTCCGATCCCAATTGTAAATATCGGCACTTCAGATGGACCATCGATGATACCGGGACTCACACCGGACGTGGCGATACCGTCAGAAAATAGGAATCCGGCTTGAAGTTCACTGGTTCGCCAACTCTCTATCAAGGGGCCAAAGTCAGTGATACGTTCATCAGGCTCATATGTGAACTGTAAATTGGCTCTCGGAATCAAATTTTCGCCGAATGTCATGATGACCGGTTCGTACTCTTTCTCTCTCGCCCAGTCGGCGACTGCCCGCGCCTGTGAGAAGATCGTGGTCGCTGAAGCCGCCGCATGATTCGCCATGCTAAGGGAGTTATCCAAAAAAAGACCGATGCGCGGAGCAACCGATACGTTGCGTACCCACTCAACCTTCGGATCAAGAAAGAGAAGAAATACGACGGCCACCAGAGAGGTGCGAAATATCAAGATCAGCGTGCGGTAAGACCGGGGCAATGCACGAATCCAGATCCCATACGCCACAATGAGCACCGAAAGTACCACCACAGCTGCCAGCACCAGGCTCCAGGGAAGCCCGGATTGGAGTTCAATCCTGGGCATGGTCAACCAAGCTCAGGTTAGGATTAACTTCCAGCTCGAAACCAGACCGCTCTCCAGCCTCCAGATGCATATACCCCGCCATGGCAATCATGGCTGCATTGTCAGTACAATACTCGAGGGGTGGGTATGAAATATTGAGCTTGTCCGCTTCAGCCCATGCATCTAAGCGCTCGCGCAGACGGGCATTAGCGGACACTCCGCCCGCTACACAGATCTTCCTCAGCCCGGTACGGTGAACAGCCTGATGAATCCTGTCCAGGAGACTCTCGACAATAGCTTCCTGGTAGGCTGCTGCTATGTTAGGACGCTCAGCCTCCTTCTTATCTTCTGGAAGCGTCCTGAGATAGTAGAATAGCGCCGTCTTAAGACCACTGAAGGAGAAATCACAGTGATCGGATCCCTTCATCGGACGAGGAAAGTCAATGCTGTGTGGATCTCCCCCCTGCGCCGCAATCTCAATGGCGGGACCTCCTGGGTAGGACAATCCCAGCAATCGAGCCCCTTTATCGAACGCCTCTCCGGCAGCATCGTCCCGTGAGCGACCCACCAAAGTGTAACTGCCAACACCTTCCACTCGCCAGAGATGGGTATGGCCTCCACTCACCAGGAGACAGAGATAGGGATAACTCTCATCATGAGGCCCCTCCGCCAGGAAATTGGCCCATAAATGGCCTTCCATGTGGTCTACTCCGATAAAGGGTAGGCGGCGTGCTTGGGCCAGCCCCTTGGCAAAGTTCAGCCCAACAATCAGAGCACCGGCCAATCCCGGCCCATAGGTTACCGCCACTCCATCCAAATCATCAATGGATGCCCCACTCGTACGCAAGGCGCGTTCCACAACCGACACGATATGCCGCTCATGGAGGCGAGAAGCAACCTCTGGCACGACCCCTCCATAAGCACGATGATCCAGCTGGGCCGCGATCACACTCGAGATCAGCGCACCATTGGCTACCACTGCCGCTGCGGTTTCATCGCAGCTGGTTTCCACTCCCAAGACGATCATGGCGCCTGACGGGTAGTGATGATCTCTAACTGTTTGGGTACTAAATCCCTATATTCTAGAAGATTGGGATCCAACCGGACTTGCGGCTCAACCAACAGGTTGGTTGGGGACCATTGCGTTCGGTAGTCTACCACTACTTCCACAGCATCATTGGTCAGACCGGCTAGATAATCCACCCCCCCGGTGACCGTTAAAGCCACGGTGGATGGGCCAACAAATACATTCAGGTTCTCGGGGACGTTCAGCAGCCTCACCGGCACATCACTCAGACGACGCTCCCCGATCATCTGCACGTTCACCGTGAGAGTCACGTTTATGGGATCAATGGCTAGGACCCGCCCCGGCGCCGGATGCCAGAGCCCCAAGTCCGGAATTTCCAGTGTCTCGGTAAGCAGGGTATAGGTGCGGCGACTGGTCAGCACCGAGTTGACCTGGTCAACTGCTTCCACGGCCCCCCTCACCACAACTTGAGGAGGGGTCACAATGATGTCGCCAACCTGTGTAAATCCGGGGGCCACACTGAACGTAATTTGAGGCCTCACCGGCACCCGCTTCTCCATGTAATCACCCAATACAATTTGGATACTATCCGGACGAACTACCTCGACGAAATCAAGGTTCTCCCGGGTACCAGGAATCGGGATCGAGATACGTTGCGGATTATTCTGGAGGTATTCGTCCAGGTAGAACACGTGCCGCCGCTGAACCCGCTCCAAATCCAGTACGAGCTTCGAATCTGAGAAAGGCAGGAATATAAACATCTTGGCCAAGGCTCGGCCTGTCCCCTTGAACCGTAAGGTGGCATTCCGGGGAGCTTCCTCGCTGAGAGCCTTCCCCTCTTGGATATTACGTATCTCAATCGGAAGCTCTACATCCGCTTCGAACTGGCTGTTACTGATGGAAAAAAACCACAGAATGACCGCAAGCCCAACCGCGCCCAACTTGTAGACCAGATTGGCATAGATCGATTTGCGATCAGTAGAGGTCAAATTTCGCATGGAATCCAGCTACCTGTTGGATGGTGTTGTCATATACGTTTCGAAAGGATACCCTGTAATGGCGTTTTACTTATGTGGCCATTCGAGGATTCAATGAGGAAGTGAACTGAGAAGTTCCTTGATATCTGCCTCCAGTACCAATCCCCTTCAGCTGCCCGGGGATTGCTCCTGAGACCTATCTTTGAGACTTCACGATTTCTTGGTCGTACTTTTCTTTGCCGTTGTCTTCTTCGTCGATTCTGCCGCCTTTTTCGAAGTAGCGGAGCTCTTCTCTGCCTTCTTACCCGACGTGTCCGAGGCCTTTTCTTGCTCCTCGGCTGCCTCAGCCTTGGCCGCCTTCTTCTTGCGCTTGGGTGCCTTCGCTTCCTCTGCCTCCTCCGCTGGAGGCTCTTCCGCAACGACTACCTCTTCCGCGGCCTCCTCGGTCGCCTCAGCCTTGGCCGCCTTCTTCTTGCGCTTGGGTGCCTTCGCTTCCTCTGCCTCTTCCACTGGAGGCTCTTCCACAGCAGCTGCCTTTTCCACTGCCTCCTCGGCTGCCTCAGTCTTGGCCGCCTTCTTCTTGCGCTTGGGAGCCTTCGCTTCCTCTGCCTCTTCCACCGGAGGCTCTTCCACAGTGGCTGCCTCTTCCGCGGCTTCCTCGGTCACCTCAACTGTGGCCGCCGCCTCCTCACTGCTGGGTACCTCCTGATCTGCCTCGACTTCTTTCGGCGTCGGCGGCGCCTCATGATCAACCGGCTCTATGGATAGAACGTCGGCCATGAGAACAACCTTCTTGTCATCCACACTGAGCTCTTGGACGGTCACCTGGAGTTTCTCTCCTGGATTCAAATGCTCCGTCGCTTTTCTACGGTCACGCTTGGGAATATCACGGAGCGGTATAATACCCTCCATGTCCATCTCCATCTGAAGGATGACACCCTTATCGAGTACGCGGATAATCTCACCCTCCACCTGTTTGCCGGTGGTAAAGTAAGCCTCGATCTGCTCCCAGGGATCCTCCGCGACTTGCTTGAGCCCTAACGCGATCCGACGGTTCTCTCGCGATACATCCAATACCCTGACTTCAACCTCGTCACCCTTATTCAAAACCTCCTTCGGATGCCGGACATTCTTGGTCCAGGACAGGTCCGTTATGTGGATCAGGCCATCAATGCCTTCTTCCAACTCCACAAAAGCTCCAAATTGGGTGAGATTCCGAACCTTACCCTTCTGAAGCGTTCCGACCTTATACTTCTCTTCAATCTGGTCCCAGGGATCAGGTTGGAGCTGCTTGATGCCTAGTGAGATCTTCCGATCCTCAATGTCTACGTTCAGTATCTTTGCCTCAATGCTCTGGCCTAGAGTGAACATTTCAGAGGGATGCCGGACATGTTTCGTCCACGACATTTCCGAGACATGGATCAAGCCTTCAACACCCTTCTCGATCTCTACGAAGGCGCCGTAATTCGTCATGCTTACGACCTTGCCCTCGACAACCGATCCGACTGGGTACTTGACTTCCACGGCGTCCCACGGATGGGGCTGGAGCTGCTTCAGACCCAACGAAACACGTTGCTTCTCCTGGTCAAAGTCAATCACTTTAATCGTTATGGGTTCATCCAACTCCACGATCTCAGAGGGATGGCTTACACGACCCCAACTCAGGTCCGTGATATGCAGCAGGCCATCCAATCCACCAAGATCAATGAACACACCGAAATCGGTGATATTCTTGACGCGGCCTTCCAACACCTGTCCCACGTGTAGATCCGCGATCAAACTGCTCTTCCGCTCCTGCAAATCGGCCTCCAGGAGCTCCTTGCGTGAAAGCACGATATTCTTCCGCGCCTCGTTGAGCTTCACTATTTTGAATTCGAATTCTTGACCAATGAAATCATCAAAGTTCTGCACCGGTCGGATATCAATCTGTGATCCGGGCAAAAAGGCCGGCACACCACTCAGGTCAACCACCATTCCACCCTTGATGCGACGGACGATCCGGCCTACAATATTTTCACCGCTTTGAGACTTATGCCGCACTTCGGCCCAGCGCTCCATGAAATCGGCCTTCTCCTTCGACAGGACTGTCTGGCCGTTCGAATCCTCCATGCGTACCAGGTAAACTGATATCTCGTCACCGATCTGGGGCAACTCCTCAGGATTGAATTCCTCCTTGGGTACGATCCCCTCAGATTTAAAGCCGATATCTACCAATACCTCTCGTTCGTTAGTGCCGATTACACGTCCGCGGAGAACTTCATCCTCGCGGATATCACCTACCGAAGAACGCACGATGTCTTCCAGGGATGCGTCCCGCTTCACGACCTCCGATTCTTCCATCGCTTCCAATTGTTCAGGGGTGAGTGTCGTAATATCATCCAGGAGCGATGGGGCCAGGTAGTCCACCTCAACCTCATCTTCTGGGCTCTCATCCTCTTCGGGCGGGGCTGCTTCGGCTGCCTCAGTATCTGAGGACGTCTCTACTTCAATCGTTTCGATCTCTGCTACTTCGGTTTGATCCGAGCTGTCCGCAACAGCTTCTTCACTGACGTCCACCTCGGACTCGGGTTTAGGGTTAGTGGTTTCCATTTCATTCATGCTGAGATTGCTTCTCCTTCCGTTTGCGTCCTCAGTCTCCTTGCTGAAGTCTTGTCTCTACGTGAGCGGCGATCAGGTCAACCTGCTCCTCAATGGTCAATCCTGTGGTATCGATGATTATCGCGTCCTCGGCTTTACGAAGCGGTGAGTGTTCGCGCGTGGAATCCTCCCGGTCTCGTTCCCGCAGCTCTTCGACTATCGCGGCTAGCGATGGTTGCTGGCCTGCCAGCTGCAATTCATCAAGCCGGCGCTGGGCTCGTACCTCCAGATCGGCGACGAGATAAAACTTGAATCTCGCATCCGGGAATACCCGCGTACCGATATCCCGTCCTTCACAGACCACGTCATGTGCCGCGCCGATTCGACGCTGCATGTCGAGCAGTCGTTCCCGAATCTCAGGGAGGGCACTGAAAGCACTCACCTGACGGGTAACCTCCGCACTGCGGATCTCCATCGTTACATCCCGTCCATCCACGAGCGTGCACTGATCCGCACCCGTTGTCTTGAACTGTATATCCAGGTCCGCTAACAGCTGGGTCAGTTGGGGTGATTCCTGCGGGGCAAGCTGACTCTCCAAACACACCAGAGTAACCGCACGATACATGGCACCTGTATCCAGGTGCATGAATCTCAGCCTCTGAGCGACTAGCTTGGCGGTCGTGCTCTTCCCCGAAGCAGCCGGACCATCAATAGCCACTATCGTTGACACGGTGATCGCATCCTCAAAAAGCACGGAAGTTTAATGCTGGTAGACATGAATATCCATGTGTTTCTATGAAGCTTGGGGAGACTCCGGCATGTTCACCATCTTGTAAAGGGCTGCTATTTCATGCTTCGATAGACGACGGTACCTACCCTCAGGTAGATTGTCGGCGGTCAGCCCGGCGAAACTCCTCCGGTGTAGACGTATGAGGGGCAGTCTGAAATGCTTGAAAATGCGCTTCACCTCTCGATTTTTACCCTCCGTCATACGGAGCTGGTATACCGTCCGCTGGCCGCGGCCCCTGAGCCGGCGTACCTGCGCACGAACCCTCATTCCACCCTCAATGGTCAAACCTGTCGCCAGAGCTGACACTGCTCTGGCACTCAAACGCCCTCTCACCTCAGCGATATACCGCCGCTCGATTCCATAACGGGGATGCGTTAGTATATTGGCGAGTTCCCCATCATTCGTGATCAGGAGGGCTCCTGTGGTATCCCTGTCCAACCGGCCAACGGGAAACAACCTCCGGGAATCACGAATCAGATCAACCACCGTTCTCCTGCCATGCGTGTTGCTGACCGTACTGATGGCACCGGACGGTTTGTGAAGTAGATATACGACCCGTTGCCCTATCGGTTCGATAGCCTGACCATCAACCTCGACAACGTCCTCCGGGCCCACCTCCTCGCCGGGAGTGGTCACCTGACGGCCGTTGATCTGCACATGGCCCCCTGCAATCAACTCATCAGCTTTTCTGCGCGAGGATATACCGGCCTGGGCGAGATATTTATTCAGCCGCATGATCCGTGGGTACCACCATCTCTCCGGCACCCATAATCTCATCAATCTCTTTCAGCTTGGGCAAATCACCAAGACTGTTCAAACCGAAGGCTTCGAGAAAGCCGGGCGTGGTACCATAAAGTAACGGCCGACCCACACCTTCATCCCGCCCTTTAATGGTAATCAACTCTTTCTGCAGCAAGGTACGCAGAACCGAATCGCTGTGCACCCCGCGAATGTGGTCAATCTCCGGACGAGCAACCGGTTGACGGTAGGCCACGATGGCCAGCGTCTCCAACCCCGCGCGTGTAAGACTCAATTTTCCCGCCTTCTGAAATAAGCGCTGCAGGTAGGGCTGGTATTCCGCCCGGGTAACGAGCTGATATCCCCCCGCGACCGGAAGAATATC
>CP070656.1:1761304-1766650 GCA_020355065.1 Fidelibacterota bacterium
AAAACCATGCAGCGCAACTGGATCGGCCGCTCGGAAGGTGCCGACATTCTCTTCAAGGTAGACGGCTATCCCGACGAGAATATCCGGGTCTTCACCACCCGGCCTGACACGGTCTATGGCGCCACGTATATGGTCCTCGCGCCCGAGCACCCGTTAGTTGATAAGATCACCACCCAGGACCAACGTGAAGGAGTGATCGCCTACCAGAAACGTGCCCTGGCCCAGACCGAACTGGACCGCATTTCCCAGGCCAAAGAGAAGACGGGTGTCTTTACGGGTGCCTATGCGGTCAATCCCTTTACGGAACAGAATATCCCCATCTGGATCGCCGATTACGTGTTGATCAGCTACGGCACCGGCGCCATCATGGCCGTGCCCGGCAGCGATGAACGTGATTACGAGTTTGCCCATGAGTTCGGCCTGGAGATCGTGGAAGTCGTATCTCCTGATGGTGAACCTCACGGCACGGATCAGTGCTATGCCGGAACCGGCTACGCGCTGAATTCAGGTGAATATACTGGCCTCCCGACGGAGGAAGTATTTACTGGTATCGTCCGTCGGTTGGAAGAGATGGGGCAGGGCGGAGCTACCGTTCAGTACCGGTTCCGCGACTGGTGCGTGAGCCGACAGCGCTACTGGGGCGCGCCCATACCCATTATCCACTGTGATCAGTGTGGCACCGTCCCCGTAGCCTATGATGATCTGCCGGTCCTTCTGCCAAGGGACATCGATCTGGCTTCCGCCCAGGGAAAGGATGTGTCTCCTCTGGCGACGGTCCCGAGTTTCGTCGAAACCACCTGTCCGGAATGCGGCGGTACGGCCCGGCGCGATACCGACACCATGGATACCTTCGTGGATTCTTCCTGGTATTTCCTGCGCTACGTGGATGCGGGCTTCACAGACGGTCCTTTTAATCCCGACCGGGTAAAGAAGTGGCTTCCCGTGGATATGTACATCGGCGGAGCGGAACACGCCACCATGCACCTCCTGTACGCCCGGTTCATTATCAAGGCCCTCCAGAAGGCCGGGCTGATCGATTTCGACGAACCCTTCCTGTGTCTACGCCACCAGGGAACGATCACGTCCCAGGGCGCCAAAATGTCCAAGCGCATGGGGAATGTCGTGTCCCCGGACGATTTCATCGTCAAGTATGGCGCCGATGTCTTTCGCGCCTACCTCATGTTCATGGGACCCTACGAAGAAGGGGGCGACTGGAGTGATTCCGGCATTACCGGGCTGGCCCGCTTCCAGGATCGGGCTTGGCGTTTGGCACAGAAGCCCTTATCGAAAGAGGAATCTACCGACCCGGAACACCTGCGCCTGCTTCATAAAACGATCAGAGCGGTCACTCTTGACTTGGAAGCCCTGCGCTTTAACACTGCCATCAGCCGCCTGATGGAATATGTGAATGCCCTGCTCGTGCTTGATTCGATCCAAGTTGAATTGCGCGATAAGTTCATCCAAATAGTAGCACCCTTCATGCCGCACCTCGCGGAAGAGCTATGGGAGAGATCGGGGCACAGTGAAAGCATATTCGCTTCCACATGGCCGGAATTCGACCTCGCACTCTGTAAGACCGAGCTTGTAACACTGGGCGTCACCGTAAATGGCAAGCGGCGCGGTGAGGTTACCGTGGAACAGGAAGCGGAGGAAGCAGAGGTACTTGCGGCTTCAAAAGCTGTTGAAAGCGTTCATAGGCATCTGGCAGGGAAGGAGATTCTCCGGGAAATCGTTGTTCCCGGGCGAGTAGTGAATTTCGTGGTACGTTAAAGGCTCAATTCCTGAGCCCGTCTATTACTTTACATAAGATATATTATCCGCAACTACTCGCTTGCCACCAGAATACTCCCCCTCAAGTTATAGCGCTGCTTCTACTCGCCGTGCCCCGTGCCCGGTATCTCTGGACCCCCGTCACCTCCACCGGTCGTGAGCACCGTCTGGGATACCACCATAAAGGCGATAAATAAAGCCGCCACACCCACCACTGATTTGATACGCTCCTTCTTTTGCTCTTGACGGCGTTCTTGGGCTGTTCGTAATTGCCCACCCGTTAAATACTGGGCGGTTACGTCTTCTTTGCCGGCCTTTATTTGCAGGATCTCATACTTTTTGACGTTGATTTCGGTACCGCTATCGTTCCGGATCGTAATCGTCCAGTCATCTTCACCGATCACTGCACCCTTCAGGGTAATATCCATATCCAGCTTGATGGTCACATTCTGCTCGTCCGCAACGAGATTGGTCGTGAGCAGACTAAGCATAATAAATACTCTGAATAGGATCCTCAGCATAACACCTCTACTTCCAGTCCCGATGGCATAATCTATAAAACGGAAGGTACCTTATCCAGCCTTATTCCAGACAAGCTTGAAGCCATTCCAGGTACGGCATGTGAAGAACTGACGCATCCACGACCACCATCTCCGGTACGGAATAGGAATGCTGCTCCTCAAGTAATACATGAAGTTCTGCCAATTTTTCTTCTGTGGTCTTAATGATTATCAGTATTTCACCTTCCATCTGAATTTCGCCTTCCCATGGAAAGACCGACATAACATGCGGCACCAGGTTCACGCACGCCGCCACCCGGCGCTCCACCAGCAATTTCGCCAGCTCCTGGGCGTGGAGCATGTCGTCATGTGTCGAAAATACGATCTTGATCCTGTCCGCTATGGAATTCATAGGCGCAATGTAGCGGCTGCACGGTCTGCAGGCAAAAAAATTCCATGCTCTCAAGGGAAATCGCTCGTAAGATTGCCCTTTGAATACTATCGCTCACAGATAACTCAAAATAGACATTTAGGTTCCTATGCATCGGCTTAGATTTAAATGGGCAAGTCTTCCAGTGTTCCTGGCTGCCCTTGTGTCATTGTCCCTGGCCCCCGCTCCCCGACCTGTCATAATCAAATTTGCCACCCTGGCTCCCGTGGGGTCTCCCTGGTACGATCTGCTCATTGATATGGCCCATGAATGGCAGGAGATCACCAACGATCAGGTTCAGGTGAAAATGTATCCGGGTGGCGTGGCCGGCGACGAGGGCGATGTGGTCGTCAAAATGCGCATCAATCACCTTCAGGGTGCCGCCATGACCGCCGCCGGCATGAGTGAGATCAATCGTGGTGTCTGGGCCTACTCGTTGCCCCTCATGATCCAGGAATTCAACCAGTTGGACTGGCTGCGATCCCAGCTGGGCGATGAAATCGCCCGGCGCTTTGATGAGGCCGGCTTCGTGGTGCTGGCCTGGGCTGACGTAGGCTGGACCTACTGGTTCAGCAAGGTACCGATCCACACTCCCGATGATCTGAGAAAGCAGCGCATATTCACCTGGTCGGATGGACCCAATATCGAAGGCCTCTGGAAGGCCGGGGGCTTCCATTCCGTCAGTCTCGCAGCCACCGACATCCTGCCCGGCCTCCAGACAGGCCTCATCGACGCTATCGCCACCTCCCCTATCACCGCGGCCACCTTCCAATGGTTCGGCATCGCGAAGAATATGTGCCCCGTGCGCTGGGGTGTGATGACGGGCGGGATCCTGGTCAACAAGAAGACCTGGGAACAGATACCGGAAGATGTGCGTCCCCGGCTTGCGGCGGTTGCCAAGCGCCAGGAAGTCCGCATGATGCAGGACATCCGCTACATGGGCGATGAGGCCATCCGCGTTATGCAGGAATACGGCCTCCAGATCGTCGACCTCACTCCGCAAGAGTTCGAACAATGGCAGTCGTTCATCACGCCCCAATGGTATAGCCTGCGCGGCCTACTCATCGATGACGCCATGTTCGACCGGGTCATGGAACTTTACCCCGATCTGCCCGCGCCTGCTCCGGCATCACCCTCCAACGAGTAGCCCTTCGGACTTCCGGCAGGCCTCCCCCACATCCTGCCTATGTAGTGCTATCGGTTGGCTGACAGTCCGCTTTACAGCAGATCGTCTTCCACCACCTACTTTGCCTTGGAGAATTCAGAGGTGTTGCCTTCACTATCCGTGGCCGTGGCAACCACATAATCCTCGACGGAAAAGCCCAGATCGGTCGCATGTCCTAGATTCACACTCTTGGCACCAGCCTTGAGGTCATCGGCGGTCCAGGTGTCATTCCCCAGCAGGACTTTCCCCTCGCCACTGCCATCTGAGATAAAGAACTGTATTGTGAGTGGATAGGCCGAATGGATGGTATCCGAATCCACACTGTACCCTATCACTAACTCGCTTGTGTCGTTGATTGCTGCTGATGAGATGTCAGGGTAGTTCTGGAGGTTGTTTGGCCCTGTATCGGCATCGTCAGCATCATTGGAGGTGATACCGTTACCACTAAGATCGATGCCCAGACCTTCATTTGAAAAGAATGAATTTCGTTCGATCGCATTGCCACTGCCTGCAGTGGCCTCCAGAAGTACCCCGCCAATGCCATTAAAAGCTATAACATTGCCTGCATCAGTAGTCACTCCACCAATACTATTATTGCTGGCGGAACTCAAAATCTTAATACCGGTTTCGTCGTTACCTAATGGATATATGCCGGTAAAATCGGTACCTATGAAGTTGCCTTGGATAGAATTCCCCGATGCATCTACATCTTTTATCCTGATACCGTTTCCCCTATTATCCGAAATGATATTCCGCGCTCCAGGTGTCACGCCTCCGATTATGTTGCCAGGCGCCCTATTGATAAAAACTCCATTTTGGGCATTTCCTAAGGCGATGGTACCAGTGAGGTCGGTACCGATATAATTACCCAGTACTTGATTTCCCGTCGCGTTGCCCACATTATCAGTACCATTCTGAATTCTAACGCCGTCGCGGGCGTTGCCTGAAATGATGTTGCGTGCTTCTGCCCTTGCTCCCCCAACGGTATTGCCGGGCGCGTTATCAAATTTTACACCATCACGACCATTGCCTAAGGCCATGGTACCGGTGAGATCGGTCCCGATGTAGTTACCCTGTACCAGGTTTCCGGTTGCCTCGCCGCCTATCATCTGGACACCGTGTGCAAGATTGCCTGAAATAACATTGCGCGCTTCTATTTTGGTGCCGCCAATTATATTGTTGGGCGTTGAAATGCCCACGCCGCCGTTTCCATTACCAAGGGCCTCAATCTGGGTTCCCGTGACATCGGTGCCAAGGAAGTTGCATTCAATCAAGTTGCCACCCTTCTCTAGAATATTAATCCCATAGTCAACAAAGCGATTAATCACTAGTCCTCTGATAATACTGTTGCCGGCAAGGATTTGTAGGCCCGGCTCGCAGCAATCTACATTACTTCCGTCCAACTCGATCATCGGTGTACCCGCGAAATCGGGTTCTGTTGTCCCATCAATGACTACCTGGTAATTGATGGATGGCAGGGC
>CP070656.1:1766750-1770451 GCA_020355065.1 Fidelibacterota bacterium
AGATCGCGGCGTGCTGCCGTCGATGGCAGAGAAGCTAGTTCACAGGTGAAAGGACGATATGATGCAGACACAGAGTAAGCTGGCCCTGGGATCGGTCATGGCGCTGATCGGTGCGGCGGGATTGATTCTGGGACCGGTCATAGGACTGGCGGCCCTGGGCAGGCCGTGGAGTTTCATCGCGGGCTTTGTGGTGGGGATCATCGGCGGACTGGGGGTGGCGCTGTCGATGGCCGGTCTCGTTGAGAGGCGGCGGGGGGAGTGAAGGTACTCGATACCAACATAAAAAACACAGTGGAATAGCAACTACTCCTTCCGCAATAGAGGAGCCCCCGCCCACGCCTGTGGCGGGAGATTTCCTTTCCGTTGCATTTAGAATAAAAGGGACCCGTCTCAGGACAAGTCTTGCCCGCGACGAAGGTTATGAGATCCTTCGCTGTCGCTCAGGATGACAAGAGGGCGACCAAGGCGACGCGAGGTGATAGGGATTGGCAGATGGGGGAAGAAAAGACTACACGTCGGTTCTGAGGTTTCCGATCGACCGGTGATTGAGCTGGCCTTGCCAGTGTGCAGGCTTTAATATTATCGCATTACACGCTACTCGTGTCATTTAGCAGCAGCAAGGGGGTCGATATGTATTTTCCAGCTGCACAATTCCCAAATCATTACCGTAGACATCCGATTCTCAGATTATCTCCGATCCTCATCGTAGGCGTTCTCCTGGGGATCCCCACCATTGCGCCATGCACCGGGGGGGACAGTCCGGCCGATACCACAGCCGAGGCAGGCACGGTATTCCGGATCGAGGATTACGTGCCGGGGACATTCGAGTCGCGGCTGGAGTACGTGAGCGTGAATATGCGGAACATAGGGGAATGGAACAGGCTATTCAATCTAGCGGGCCGCCGCCTTCGATTAGGTCCCGCCCCATCTCCCAACTACTATCTCCCGTCCTATGATCGTGAGGAACGGTTTGCCCGCTCCCTGTCTGTCAGTGGATCTTATACGAGGTCTCGGCACTATGAGTCGCCACAGCGAATTACTGACACGAAGTTTACCATACTCGGGAATTACTACCCTCAGAAAACCACCTATAACGATGATGAGCCCGGCCTGAGCTTTGGGGGTTCCGGCACGGCCAGCACAGGCACCTCGCGTTTCCATTCAACCCATGCCGAGTTGAGATATACGGGTGAGTACTGGAAATACCTTGGCAATTTGTGGGCGTTCATGCTAAATCCACTCATTCACCTGGCAGCAGGCGGAAGTGAATCCAGGTTGGATGTGGACAGGGTGCATGTGCTGTATAGCGTAACCGATACCCAGGAGCTTATCGACCGAGTGGTCAACAGCAGGTATCAAAGAAATGAGGGCATGAATTATTCGATGGAAGGGGGGCTGGACATTGCCGTGGGGAAAGGCCGGGTATACGACGGCACCTCGTCCTGGCGTGCCATTGAACTCATCAGGACAGTGGCCGAGCTGAGCGGGCGCTCGGTTGGTGATGTGAGCCGGGACGGCATGGAGCAGTTGGCCGCGACCCTATACGAGCTCCAGTCTAAGAAATACCCCCGATGGGAGCGGTCACGACTCTTCGAGTTCGAGCGGACCGAACGAGTTGCGGCCCAAGTTGAAAAAGCACTGGCGATGGAGAGCCTATCGCCCCGCGCCATAGCGGCCATCCACGACATTCTCAAGTACTATCCGCAATTCACTCGCTCCTTCGGGCAGCGTTGGTATGTACTGGGAGGTGGGAGGATCGTTCAAAACAATTCGGATAGGTGGCACAAAGAGCACTCCTCAGACTATGACGAAATCGAAGAACATTATACCCGGATATCCAGGAGGAGGTCGGAGAGTACCACTGAGACGAGGTCGGCCCAGGTCATCCTGGGACTGGCGTACCACTCGTATCGGCCACTCACGCACCAGTGGCAACTCAACATCCATGGGAGTGCGAATTATTATGAAGAATTCGATCAGAAACGGTATCGCCGTGAATACTATGAATGGCGATACTGGGATTCGGATACGTCCGAGTGGACAAGTATCTCAGGTGATACGGTTAAATGCTGGCGCCCACGGGCTGGAGCGGCTATTCAAAGCAGCATGGAGCTGGTCTATATCAAAGACAGCCGGACATGGTGGGAATTCAGAATCAAGGCAGAGTTAGAGGGAGCAAACGGGTATGCGCATCCCAACATTGATCCCGAATCGATGCACAGACAGACCAGTCAAGCATGGGTTGGTGCCCTGCAGGGAAGGTTGGATTATCACCGGAGTCTGGCATGGAAACTGTACCTAACAGCCCGATTCATATATACAGCCTCCTATGGTGATGTAGCCTACTCGCGTACTACCTGGGCGGATAATAAAGGGGGGGCGAGCAGGTACTACCTGAACGTATCGCTGGAGTATTACATGTAGCGTAGGGATATGCTATTGAGAGAAGGAAGCACCCAATCCGTGGCGCTTTACGAGATTGGTGACGGGCTCAAGATTGTGGCTGTCCGGGGCGGGAGGGCTTGAGGATCTGAATCTGTGAGAGTTCCTTCACGACAATCCGGGGTATGCCCTCCTCTTCTTCGATCAGGCCGGTGACGCAGACGGCTTTGTCCAGAAACCGCTCTTCAGGCGCGAAGCCGAATCTTTCCCGGGTGAGATTCCATATTACGATGGTGAAGACCTGGTGGGGATGGGGTTCATCCAGGTTGAGGAAGGTGGGCTGTCCGCGGGTCCAGTAGACGTAGCGGGCGCTGGCGACGGTACCATAGACGGTTTGTACTTCGCCGACGTGTTGGGCGGCCTCCGCGGTGGCGATAGCTCCGCTCGGGGGTGTTACCTTCTGCTGAATTGGTTTCTGTTGGCAAGCCATGGCGACAAGCGCCAACAGAAGCATGGGTAGGCCTATCGTGATTTTCATCTGACTATCCTTATTTCTAAGGCTCAGTGGGACAATAGCATAATTCGCGACAAAATCCCCTTATTTCTTTCCATATCCATTCATAAGTCATCGTACGGGCAAGGTAAGAGTAAGGTAGGGGTACCGCCTGTGCTGTGGCTCACATGCGGGTGTAGGGGAGGCTTAAGTCAATTAAGCTGGGAAAACGGGGGGATGGCTATCGTTGAGTAGCTGGCGATCTCCGGTTCAGCCACCAGTAGAACGGTAGACTGAAGCCGAGTCCCCCGACAAGTGAAAGCAATATGAACCAAGGCCAGGGGACGGGACCAATGGGTCTGCGTTGGAAATAGACGGTCAGCAGGGCGAGGATCATGAAGGCGTCCAAGATGAAAGCCAAGGCCAGTTTATCCTGGGACACAGCGGCCAGGCTGTCGAACTCCGCCAGCAGCCAGTAGAGGAACAGTCCATTGGGTACGAGCAGGCCGAAGAGAGCGACGAGCAGCAGGATCATCTATTATCTCTTGGCACGGTCGAAATGAGAGAGCCGGTATTCCGTGATGTTCAGGATCAGAACTTTTTCTGATAGAAGTGGCAGTAGGGGAGGGTGCCCTTATTGTCGTAGTAATCCTGGTGATAATCCTCGGCGGGGTAGAAGGCGGAAGCCGGGGTCACTTCCGTGACCACGTCGTAGTCCTTGGCCTCCAGCAGGCCGATGAGTTTTTCCGCCACGGCTTTCTGGTCATCATTCAGGTAGAAGATGGCCGAGCGGTACTGGGGGCCGATATCGGGGCCCTGGCGGTTG
>CP070656.1:1770551-1774362 GCA_020355065.1 Fidelibacterota bacterium
ATCCGTTTATTGGCTTCCCAGTCGGCCTCCGCCAGTACGTATACCAACTGTCTGCCATCGGGCGAGAGCAGTGGATCACGCAGCTCAGGTACCTCGAGGATATCGACCAGGGTCATCGGACGCTTGCCTTGCGCCAGAACAACGGTGAGGGGTAGAAGTAGCCATAGCAGGATCCAAACGCTTTTCTTCACGACGTCTCCTCCCTATAGATTGGTTGGGACGGCTCCATGCATGCTTTGCCGTGTACAGATTCTGAGGTATGCAGGCTCGCTGACCCGGAAACTACGCGCACCTCGGGACCTTTCCAAAGCTTTGCGTCCATTGGTCGGGAAGCCGCGGCGATAAGAAAAACGCCTCAATATGAGGTGTTTTGTCGTCGGGGCAAGTGTGGCAGGTCCTGCACCGCCGTTGGCGGGATTCAGGGATTGGTTTATCCGACTGAGGCGGAACACCACACCTTCACTCATATACATTCGTTCCGTGGTCGACCCCTAACCAAGGGATGATGAGACGGGTAAGGGGATAAGAACGTGTACGGGATCTCAGCGTCTGAAGACCTGAACGTTATCCCGGAAGTATTCGTAGAGCATCACCGTCAGCTGGAATAGAATCCAGCTGTAGAGCAGGTCCTCCACAGGGATGGACCCCAAGCGAACATTCAGGATAGCCTGGCTGGAGTAGGTCACCACGGGGAGGGCGGTGAGCAGTCCATTGACGATGAAGAAGGGAATCAGGTGGATCAGATAGGCGCGGACAAAGGTTTCGAACTGCTTCATCTTCGCAACGGCTAGGAGGATGGAGGCACCGCCCAGCAGACCGATCACTATGCTGTAGATGCCGGATGTGAAGAGCCCAATGATGATCCATCCCAGGGCGAGGAGCACAAAGAGCAGGCGTACGGACCGGCGTTGCGTCCTGGCAGGCCAGTACCGCCGAAGGACGGCATAGAGGAACAGGTTCGCGTAAGGGATACAGACAAAGAAGAGTATTTCTTCCAGGGGGAGGCCGAGCAGATCCCAGCCGAGGTTGAACCGGGGATTGAAGGCCCAGGCACCCAGGCGGGTGAACCAAACGTCCCACAGCAGGAAGGGCACGGCGGTGATGGCGATGGCGGCAAAGGCTGCCCGCCACTGCCGCGCGAACCTGATCTTGGGGTGAAAAGAAAACAGTAGCGGCAGGCTGAGACTGCCGAGGTCGAGGAGCAGGTAGGTAGCGTTCAAGGAATCACCGCTTGGAGGCGCTGGATCTCTTGGGGTGTACAGCGGCCCGATTCGATAAGGAAGGCGGCCATGTCACCCATCACATCCTGTTCGATGAGACTGTCGGGCGGTGCGGCGAGGTAATTGACCAGCAGGAGCCGGTCCGATTCCAGCTCCGCGCTAAAACCCAGGAAGCCCGGAACATTATGCTGGTAGCTGAAACGCAGGAAATGAATCTCCGGATGACCACCACTTAGGGCCAGAGCCTGCGCCATGGTGGTGTCCGCTTGACGCAGGAAGTGCAGTTTCCGCCAGGGGAGGGGATTGTGTTTGGCCAGAACCGCCTGCTGAGCGCCCAGGTATCCCATGGTAAGGGCATCGGTGGAGCTTTGCCGCGACGAGGACAATTCAGCATACCACTGGCGGGCGTAGCCGACATCCTCAAGGGAGTGCCGGTAGGCCTGCCTCATCACGTCCACCGGAAAAGACTGACCCCAGAGAAGTGACACGCAGGCGGCCAGGGGAAGGATATTGCGAACACTCATATCTGATTTAGGGTGACCCGGAGCAGGGTTATGGGCAGCAGTCCCACCTTGCGCAGGTTGCTGATGCGAACACGCCGTTTGAAGAGCATCTGGGGCTGAGTGCGTTTGAGCGTCCTGAGCAGGGTTTGGTAGTAACGATAGGCGACATACACGCCCAGGCGGGCAGAAAACGGCAGCTGCTTGATACCTTCCAGGGCATGCTGGAAATCGCGTTCGATCTCGGCCTCGATTGCGCGCTTGGTGTCCAGGTTGAAGTGCCGGGAATCGGTCAGGGTGGGGAAATAGAGCCGACCCTTATCCAGATAGTCTTCACGCAGGTCGCGCAGGAAGTTGACTTTCTGGAAGGCCGCGCCCAGACTCCGGGCATGGCTCTCCAGCGCCCTGATGCGGGCTTCATCGCCACCCACGAAGACCCGGAGGCACATGAGACCGACGACCTCGGCGGAACCGTAGATATAGGTGGAGTAGGTGGCCGGATCGTGCCGTTTCAGGTCCAGGTCCATGCGCATGCTGTCGAAGAAGGCCGTGATCAGTTCCGTAGGTATATGGAACCGGTGTGCGGTGCGCTGGAAGCTGTGGAGGATCGGATTCAGGCTGAATTCCTGTTGAATCGCGCGGGAGGTATCCGCCTGCAATTCATCCAGGAGCGCTTCCTTGTCCCGATCGTGCATGGTGTCCACGATCTCATCGGCCAACCGTACCAACCCGTAGATGGCGTAGATCGCTTTGCGGGTGGTGGAACCAAGCAGACGCGACGCCAGGGAGAACGAGGTACTGTACGTCCTCGTTGTATGGCGGCTGGTCCCCAGGGCCATTCTTTCATAGCGTTCGAGATTATCCATGGTCGAGGTCCTTTGTTACTAGTTCTGCCGCAATCTTTCCGGAGATCAGGGCGGGCGGCATACCGGGTCCGGGAACGGTGAGCTGGCCAGTATACACCAGATTTTTCACACGGCGGCTACGAGCTTTCGGTCGTAGAAAGGCGGTCTGGCGCAAGGTGCTCGCCAGGCCATAGGCATTGCCCTTGTAGGCGTGATAGTCATGTAGGAAATCCCGGTGGGCGTAGGAGGCCTTGAAGACGACGTGGTCGCGGACCTTATCTCCAGTGATCTGCTCCAGGCGGTCCATGACCTGCCGGTAATAGTACTCCCTGATCTCGTCACTGTCATCGAGGCCCGGGGCTACGGGAATCAGGATGAACAGGGCTTCCATGCCTGGTGGAGCCACCGTAGAGTCCGTTTTGCTGGTGCAGGACACGTAAAACTGGGGCTTCTCCGGCCAGCGTGGATGATCATAGAGGGCGGCGGCATGGGAGTCGAAATCGGTATCAAAGAACAGGTTGTGATGGATCAGAGAGGGCAGTGATTTGCCAATTCCCAGATAGAAGATCAGGCTGGAGGGCGAGAGGGTACGGGATTCCCAATACGTCTCGCCGTAGGAGCGATGCGGATCATCCAGCAGGTGTGTTTCGATATGGTGATAATCTCCATTGGCGATGACTGCCCTGGTGGGGACCCGCTCGCCGTTGACCAGCAGTCCAGCGGCGCGTCCCTGGTCAACATGTATCCGATCGACCTCGGCTTCGAAGACGTACTTCACACCCAGTTCGAGACTGAGTTGATAGATCCCCTCGGCCACTTTCCCGATGCCGCCCTGAGGATACCAGGTGCCCAGCACAAGGTCGGCATAGTTCATCAGGCTGTAGAGCGCTGGTGTCCGGGAGGGTGTTGCCCCCAGCAACAGGGTAGGGAATTCAAGGGCCTGGATTAGTCGGGCATCACGGAAATAGCGGCGAATATGGCGTCTGATAGGCTTGAGCAGGTTCAGCTCAAAGAGGGCTTGGAGCAGGTCGAACCGCAGATATTCCCGGGCGGTCAGGCCGGGCATCTGGACGAATCTGTCCATGGCGAGCCGATATTTCCGCTCGGCGTCGCTCAGGAATTCCTCCAGGGCTGGGTCCGCGCCGGACTCCAGTGTCTCGAAGGTGGCCCTCAACTCGAGACGATCCTTGGGGATGTCCAGCCTGTCGCGGCGGGAGAAATAGATGCGGTACGCCGGGTCCAGGGG
>CP070656.1:1774462-1778966 GCA_020355065.1 Fidelibacterota bacterium
ATCCCCCGATGGACTGGGCTGGCCAATTGAGATCTCGCACCCGGTGATCGGAGATAGTGTGGTCCAGCTTTTCGTGGAGCATTGCGGTGTGGCAACAGCCTCTGTTCTGGATGGGGCTTATACGTTTCGCGATCAGGTATACTTCAATCATCTGGATCCAGCCACCGGGCAGCCCGCAGACCGCTTGAGTTCGGTCACCGTGGTAGCTCCGTCGTGCGAACTGGCCAGTGCCCTAGCCCAAGGCGTCTTCGTCATGGATCCGGAGGAGGGCCTCCGGCTTCTGAATGAGCTGCCGGAGGTAGAGGGACTGCTGCTTGATCCGGAGGGCCGGGTGGCCATATCGGATAGCCTTTTCCTGTGGATGGCCGATTAAACGTATGCCCCTGCATCCCGCCCTGGTACACTTTCCCATTGCGCTGGTGGCACTGGCAGCGTTGCTGCAGGTTCTGGTCGTGGTCCTGAAACGTATCCAATTGACGGGCTCCGTGTTGATCTCTCTTGAGTTGGCAGCTTTGTCTGCGGTAGCAGCTGCCCTGAGTGGGACCGCTCAGGAGAAGGTGGTGAGTGATCTGCCCGGCATTCAAGACTCGTTGACCCTGCATGGAATGTTGGGCAATATCAGTACCTGGGCTTTGTGTGTGACCGGATTACTGATCCTTTTATTTCCACCTGAAAGGCCGTCTGCATCCCGGGCTGCTTCTGATGGTACTCCTTGCGCCGTCCGCGTTGTTGCTGGTGACCGGTCACTTCGGCGCGGAACTCGTCTATCGCTACGGCGTCGGTGTGGGTGGTTGATGAGCGGTTCGGGGGTGGCAAGTTCGGCGCGGAGGAGACAGGCGTGTTCCTGACGGCACTCCTGATCTTCATCGCCTTCGTGGTGTTTGTCTGGCTTGCGCGATGGGGCTGGCGATTCGTCAGAGCCGCCGCCGCTTTGGGATATCTGGCGAATGGCCTCGACTCCCCTCTGAAACGTTTCCTGTACCGGATTGAAGTGGACTCCGGCCATTATCCGCACGGCGACGAAGGGCAGATGCCCTACCTGGTGTACCGTCCCTTGGCCCGAGAGGTAGCCCCGGCCATCGTCCTGCTCCACGGTGCGACTCCCCACGGAGAGGAGCACCCCGCCTTGGACCAATTGGCGCGTGCTCTCGCACACACGGGCTTGTTGGTATTCGTGCCCCGGCTGCCGCGCCTCAAGGCGGTTCTCATCGATGAAACGAATGTATACTCGATGCAGTTGTTCTACCGTTTCATCCAGGGTGATGAACGGGTTGTGCCCGGCCGGATCAGTGTAGCCGGGACCAGTTTCGCCGGGGGACTGTTATTGAAAGCCCTCCTCGATCCCCTCATGCAGCAGCCCCCGCCCAGAGCCGTACTCGCCTACGGATCATACTGCGACCTTGAGACCACCCTCAGGTTCGTTCTTACCGGCAGGCTGGAAGCCCAGGGAACCGTGACTTCCGTAGAGCCCGATCGCTGGGCTCAGGTCATATTTTTCTATAATTATCTGGATCATATCCCCGGGGAGTTCGATAAGCAGGTACTGCGAGAGTTGTTGGAATATTATATCCAGGATCGGGTTGAGGAGGGAGATGCTGCCAGGGACCAGCTCCAGCCGTCGGAACGACGTGTCGCGGACCTGATCCTGACTCCCGGCAATCCCGATAGTACCACCCTGGCCGAAGAGGTCCTCCAGCACGCCCGACCTGTGCTGCAGGACCTGTCTCCATCCTACTTCTACTCTCAGATTCATTTCCCCTTCTGGGTCCTGCATGGCCGCCACGATCTCATGGTACCTTACACGGAAGCCTTGGCGTTGAAGCAGCTCCTGCCAGAGCAGGTGAAGATGTATGTCACCAACCTCTATTCGCACCGGGACCTGGGGAACAATAGCGGGCGCTGGCAAACTGTTCGTGATATGGTAGGCTTGGTCGCCTATTTCGGTCGCTTCCTTCACCGGGTCGAGGGTTGATGCTTCAGATCGAAAGCTTCCTTGGGGGATATGACGACAATTTCACCTATCTGATCTGGTGTAGGGATACCCGGTCGGCCGCCCTCGTGGATGCTGCCACACCGGTCCGTCCCATACGGCAGATTATCGAGGAAAAGAATCTGAATCTGGCACATATTCTCCTGACCCATACGCACGGCGATCATCTCACTTATCTGATGGAATGGCTGCAGCGATATCCCAGGCTGCAAGTTCTGGGTCATCAAAGGCCCGAATCGAGTCATCTGCCCAGCTACCGTGGATTGGCGGATGGGACGTCCTTCAGCCTGGGTTGTTGTGGATTGGAGGTCATTGAGACGCCTGGGCATTACCCGGATTGTGTCTGTTGGTATGAGCGACAAAGCGGGAGCCTCTTCACGGGAGATACCGTCTTTGTCGGCCGAACCGGACGCACTCTCAGTCCCGGGAGCAGTCTTCGGCAGCTTTATCACAGCGTCTACGAGCGTATCCTCACCCTGCCGACTGACACGGTGGTTTATCCAGGCCACGATTACGGATCGACCCCTACGATCAGCCTGGGTGAATTGAGAAAAAGCTCCGATTTCTTCCACTGTGGGAATGAAGCCGAGTTTATGCAGGTTATGGCGCGATTCGAGAGGAACAGATAAGGCCGTGTTCGAGCGTCCATCGGCTATCTATCCAGCAATTTCATGGATCGTTATCACCTGCTAAAATGGTCGGTACCTTCGAATTACATACGCACCTTATCCGATAGCTGATAGGGGCCCAAGGGGTATGCAAAGAGCTGTCCCGCGTATGCTCAAAATCAGGATTCTGCCGTGGATAGTGTTGATATTTAATCACTTAAGGCGATTTTTACGAAAAAAAATGTTTCCAGATGAACTGGGGAAAATCCTTGACTTTATCGACGAGAGGGTCAAAATTCTCCGTCGAGAGAGCCAAGGGTTCATTTTGAACATGAAAACTCACTAAAAAGGAGATTCCTGTTATGGCAGAGAAAGTCAAAACAGTTGGCGTCAAAAAAGAGTCGGGCTTTTTATACTATCTGGGCAAGGATGGCAATGTCTGGCGTTCAAAAATGGCCCGAGCCGGCCAGAAGGGCGGAAGCGCCACGAAGGTAGCTGATGCTGGGGTACGGCGTGAATCCGGCTATCTGTATTTTATCGACAAGAACGGTGATGTGTCACGGGCGAAAATGGCCCGCGGCCGCAAATAAGAACTCCCTTTCGTACGTGTGACGAGAAAGGCCTCGCTCAATGTGAGGCCTTTTTCTTTGCAGACGTGAATTCGCAGTCCCGAGTCAAAGGGCAGCACCGGAAACGCACCTGATGGTGAGGCGGTTCCGTTCCTCAAATCTGTCGTACCAGCACGTCAAAGCTGCTCTCTATGACTGACTTGTCAGCCCTTGATTACGCCCCCAGCGGGACGTAGTTTGCGAGCTATTATTTACGGTGAACGTCATGAATGGGGCAGTCCATCCGTCGCGGTCTCTCTGGAAGGGGTTCTTTCGCAACTCTATTTACAGGATTAACATCCCAACCGCGCTACCGAACGAATCCCTCAGTTGACACACAAGGAATAACTCGATCCCGACGTAGCATGTTCATATCCGGCAAATCTCAAATGCTCCTCTTTCTTCTATTGGCCACATGGCTACCTGCTGAAGACAACCTGCCGGTCATCACCAGCATTGTCGTGGAGGGCAACGAGGTTACCAGGGAGCATATCATCCTCCGGGAGATCTCCCATCCCCTTAACCAGCCGTTTGATTCAACCCTGGCCCGGGAAGACCGTAACCGGCTGTATAACCTGGGCATCTTTGAGCTGGTGGAGGTAGGTCCCCAGCCCACTGCACCTGGCGAGGCCGCTTTGGTAGTTGAGGTCGTTGAGACCATCCGCGTGGTGCCGATACCCATCTTCTATCACCTGGAGCAGCTGGGTTGGTCCTATGGCGGCGGTGTCGGTTTTACCAACTTCAGAGGCTTGAACCAACGGCTGAACCTTACCGCCACGTATGGAGCTGAGAAGACCTACACGCTCCAGTTCGCGGATCCCTGGTTGTTCGGGAACCGGATCAGCGTCACCGGTTGGCTGCTGCAGGTGTACCGGCGGCATCCGGTGGATTCCATCCGGATTGAGATCCGGGACGCCGAGATCGGGATGGGAAAAAGTTCCGCGGATAAGAGGCTGTACGTTTTCGGGGCTGCCAGTCTGGAACGCCGCGCTGTTCACCGTCTAGATGAGCGGCCGGACGCACCCGGAGATCCGACCCGAAAACGGCCTCACCATGTAATTCAGACCAAATTCAGTCTGATCTGGCGCACGACCGATATCTGGCGGGACCCGACCAAAGGTGTTACGCTGAGTATCGGGCTGACACCCGTGTTCGGATTGGATGACCACTCGCCCACCTACACCAGAATCGGACTGAGTGGGGCCTGGTTCTATCCCTTGCGCCCCGGTGACCGGCCGTTGGTCTTCGGAGTGGGCGGGAGTATCTCGCATTACAACAAAGCCACGTCGCCTTACTTG
>CP070656.1:1779066-1782534 GCA_020355065.1 Fidelibacterota bacterium
CGCGGAGTTCAGCCGGAAGAAGCTGACTTGGCTGGATCCCGCCACCAACCAGCACATCGTGCCGGCGGTAGTGGAGAGTTCGGGAGGGGTGGACCGGACGGTGCTGACGATCCTCACGGACGCCTACCACGAGGAGGAGGCGCCCAAGGCCGGTGGCGAGGGCACCGAGCAGCGGGTGGTGCTGCGGCTGAGTCCCTCCATGGCGCCCATCACGGTGGCTGTGTTCCCCCTGGTGAACAAGGATGGCATGCCGGAGATCGCCCGCCAGATCGTGGACGACCTGCGGGGAGATTTCGCGGCCTTTCACGACGCGGGGGGTTCCATCGGACGGCGCTACCGGCGCCAGGACGAGGCGGGCACGCCCTACGGCATCACCGTGGACGGCCAGACCCTGGAGGACCAGACGGTGACGGTGCGGGACCGGGACAGCATGGAGCAGGTGCGGGTTTCCATGGACAAGGTGAAAGGTTATCTGCGGGAG
Source organism: Fidelibacterota bacterium (assembly GCA_020355065.1). Classification (GTDB taxonomy): domain Bacteria; phylum Fidelibacterota; class Marinisomatia; order SCGC-AAA003-L08; family TS1B11. The sequence goes on from CP070656.1 coordinate 1,779,548, forward strand.
AAGATGGGCCAGTGAATGGCATTTCGCGCTTAGCGGTTGGCAGGCAGCAGGAGGTAAATTGGCATAAAGAAGATATTGTTTCCTACCCCTCACCCTGTCCCTCTCCCCAAGGGAGAGGGGACTACGGGAAAACGGCTTTACAACCGGGTGAAAATGTTCCTGATAATTATCGCTGTTGATATTTGCATGTTGAACGACGGATAGACCGGTGCAGGATTCCACACAACTCATATGGATCGGCGGACTGGCGAGCCTGATAGCCGGATTGGGTACCGGTGTTGGTGCCTTGGGCATCTTCCTGTTGCGCGGTTTATCCCCGAAGATCGAGGACATGCTGCTGAGCGCGGCAGCGGGGATTATGCTGGCGGCGTCGTTCTTCTCACTGTTGCTGCCGGCCATCGAAATCGCCGGGGAGCAGGCGGACAACCGGTTTGTAGCGGTGCTGATCGTGATTGGCGGTCTACTGCTGGGGGCGGTGCTGCTGTGGCTGATCCACCGGTTCCTGCCCCACGAGCACTTCATTGCCGGGGCGGAGGGTCCCGCGGCACCGGCGCTGCGGCGCATCTGGCTGTTCATCATCGCCATCACCCTGCATAATTTTCCCGAAGGCATGGCCGTGGGCGTGGGATTCGCCGGTGGCAATATGGCCAATGGCATCTCGCTGGCGACAGGGATCGGTCTGCAGAACATTCCGGAAGGTCTGGCGGTGGCGGTCTCGCTGATGGCGGTAGATACGCCCCGGGGACGGGCGTTCCTGGTAGCCCTGCTGACGGGTCTGGTGGAGCCGGTGGGCGGCCTACTGGGCAGCGCGGCGGTGGGCCTGGCGGCGCCCCTCATGCCGTGGACTCTGGCTTTCGCGGCGGGGGCCATGCTGTTCATCATCAGCGATGAGATCATTCCCGAGACGCACCGCGGCGGGTACGAGCAGCAGGCCACCTTCGCCCTATTGGTGGGCTTCATCATCATGATGTTCCTGGACGTGACGCTGGGGTAGGAATAGCGGTCAGCACATAGCAATTGGCAGTTAACAAATGGAGCCCCAAAGAATGATGGGGCTTTTTCATATCTACCCCTCACCCCTTCGACTGCGCTCCCCGCTTTCTGCGGGGCTAAGAGCAGGGCAGGCCCTATACCTCTCCCCGCCCGACAGTAGGAGCGGGTCGGGGAGAGGGAATTCAACAGCCATATTGGCAGGTGCTGGCGCGGAAGGGGTGTTTCTGACGGGCGGCGGGGTGTTCTGGAATTCAACAAAATCCATACAAAATCCAACGGATTTAAAAAAGCTCTCGTCGTGAGGGTGTTGGGAAACGGTGAAATCTCGCGATATCCGGTGGTTCTGCCAGATGTGCAGGAGATGAGGACCAATCGCACGACCATGGATCGTAGGGCCTTTTCCTGTATCTGCCCGCGTGTGTAAGGCTGCTTCTTCATGGGGAGAAGATAGAGAGGAAAAAGTGATTTGTCGTTCGCCTGGTGCGCTTGGTGCGCGTGGTGCGTGAAAATACAAGAAAATTGAAGAAACCCCTGACGCTACCCCTCACCCTATCCCTCTCCCCCGAGGAGAGGGGACCTATTGTGGATACAGAGCTGGCGTGTCGTTCGTCTGGTGCGCGAGAAAATCACTCACCCTCTCCCTTTCTTCTTCCGATACTATAAAGTCGAAACGGTTTCGGAAATAAAGGCAAGGATAAGAGAAGGAACACAACTTTTAGTGAAGAGTTTTCTGTCCTTTTCTTTTAGAAAGAAAAGGACCAAAAGAAATCGGCGAGTTTTAGAACTCGGCCTGTCCCGATTTTTCGGTACAGGCCTCAGACATAAATCTCGCCCTTGCCGCCCAGAGGCGGCAAACAGGTTCGGAGCACGACAAACGCATCACGTAGATGAACATTAATCTTCGCACCAGCAATTTGATGCAGGATGGGCTTTATTTTTCCCGCATAGCCGAGTCGAGGAAGATGAGGGCGGTGGTGAAGCGCTGTTCCAGGTGTGTGCTGTGACCGGCACCTTCGACAGGCACGAACCGGTACGGTACTCCCAGGGAGTCCAGGGTGCGGGCGAAGGTGAGCGTCAGGGGCCAAAGGGCCTCGGTGGTGCCGCAGTCGAAATAGAGGGCCGGGTATGCCTCCCGGGCCACCTTTGTGGCGAGGATCCCCGGGTCGTGCTGCAGCCACCGCGACCAGATGGAAGCGATGCGTGAGCCGGCGGCATCGAAGGGGAGGTCTACAAAGTACGGCGGCCGGTCCATGTTGGGGGAGAAAGCGGCGGCACCCGAATACAGGATTTCGCTATAAATACCCGCCTGCGGCAGGAGTGGCCCCGAACCTTCATAATCCTCCGTTGCCCAGGCAAACAGGGTGTCGCTGAAGGACCGCAGTTCCACAACACCCGAGATAGACGCCGCACCGTGGAATACATCGGGGTGCTTGAAGCCCATCTTGAGCGCCCCGTAGCCCCCCATGGAGTGACCCAAAACGGACCGCTGGCCGCTTTCCGGGATGGTGTGGTAGGCCGAGTCGATATAGGCCACCAGGTCGGCGGCGATATAATCCTCGAATAAGCCGTAGCGTGCCGAGTTGGTGTACCAGCTGCCCTGCCAGGGATCGACCGAGCCGTCGGGCTTTACCAGGATCGCGGGAGCGATGGCGCCGGCAGCGATCAGGCTGTCCCAGGTAGGCACCAGGGACGAGGAATAATCGTCATGATCATCCCCCCAGGAGTGGAGAAAGTAGACCACGGGATAACGCCGGGCACCGTCGGCCGGGTCGTAACCGGGGGGCAGGTGGACATCCACCCAGCGCACGGTATCCAATGATGGGGAGTAAAAGCGGTCGTCGACCAGGGTTCCCTGGCCGGACAGGCTGCCGATCCAAATCAGAAGACCAAAGTAAGGCCACAGGCTGAATTTCATCATGAACCTCCTTGCGAACGCGTTTGCGCGGGGTGTTCGGCGCATTGCAAGTTAGGCTGCCCCCGATGGAGATGGTTGC
>CP070656.1:1782634-1791204 GCA_020355065.1 Fidelibacterota bacterium
GCAGCGATATAGCGGGTTAAATATACTCTGCTGGCATCTTGCTGAATCCCGTTCGAGAACGTTCTTACAGAATCAAGAATACCGCTATTGAGTTTTCCAGGAAAGTATCTGAACCGAATGTTCTTCACAACTTGCCAGTCGAAGCCGAACTGCGGATATGTGGGGGGCTTGTTCGAAACGATGAGCGATGTCAACCCAGGACACCAACAACGGGAAAATTTGCCGGCTTCCAACATGAAGTTGCCTCGGGTATAGGTCACCCTCATGTTCGTTATATGTGTATCACGTTCCTTCTCTGAATATGAAGCGAATTGAGCCCATGAGATCCCCTGTTCTGGAGTGAAAGAATTGGGTACCACCGGTATAAGGCCAAAATATCGAGACATGACAAGTTCGGCCCAGACATCCCAGGATCCCACTTGATGGCGGACTACTGCCCCCCATCCCGTCAGTAACACATCTTCAGACTCCCCCTGCCAGACTCCCCCAGCTGAATGCCCAATACCGAATACAATGGGTCGTAAATCCAGTCCCTGAGCCCATAGAATACAGGAGCTACTGAGGAAGAGAACCGATATCCAACGGTAGGCTCGTTTCATCGTCCGCTTAAGAGTCACCTTGGTAAATCACGATTATGATTATGGCGGTACAGCTGTACTTCTCGGCCCTGTCAAACCTGGAGAACGCCAAACCTGGGTGCTGGGAATTGTGTCTGATGATCGCAAAGTTCCAGACATCGTATGAGTGTGTCGCGTGTATCCTGGGGCATGATGATCTCATCCACCCACATGCGGGCGGCTGCATAGCGGGGATCCGACTGATGTTCGTAGCGTTCCTGTACTTCCCCCACAATGTGCTGCCGGTCCTCTTCAGTGGGATTTTCCATGCGCGCCAGTTGGATATCGGCCAGGGTATTTGCCGCCTGCGCTCCCCCCATCACTGCGATGCGTGCTGTAGGCCAGGCAAACATGAACCGTGGCTCGTATGCCCGCCCACAAAGGGCATAGTTACCGGCACCATAGCTGCCACTGATGACCACCGTGATTTTCGGCACCACACTGTTGGCAACCGCATTGACCATCTTGGCCCCGTCTTTGGCGATGCCCCCCCATTCCGCATCGCGTCCCACCATAAATCCGTTTACATCGTGAAAAAATATGAGTGGAATTCGGTCCTGATTACAGTTCATAATGAACCGGGCAGCCTTATCAGCGGAGTCTGAATAAATAACCCCCCCCATCTGCATCTCACCCTCTTTGGTCCGTTGGACCACCTTCTGGTTGGCCACAATACCTACCGCGTAGCCGCCGATCCAACCGGTACCGCATATGAGGGTCTTCCCATAGGTCGCTTTGTACTCTTCAAATTCACTATCGTCCAGCAATCGAGCCAGGATTTCACGCACATCGTACTGCGTGGTTTCTGGGGGATAGATAAGACCAGGGATATCCTGGGCAGACAAACGCGAATCTTTCGGACCCCGACGCTTAAACGTTCTTTCAGCCGATATATTGATTGTTGCCATGATACTGCGAATTCGCGTAATCGCAGCATCATCGTCAGGTTCATGGTAATCCGCTGTCCCCGATATGGCGTTGTGTGTGGTGGCCCCGCCCAGGGTTTCGGCATCGATATCCTGCCCGATGGCCGCTTTCACTAAAGCTGGCCCGGCCAGGAACATATAGGATCCTTCGACCATAATGTACTTATCGCACATCACCGGCAGATAGGCACCCCCTGCCACACATGGCCCCATGACAGCGGCAATCTGGGGAATCCCTAACGCAGACAACCGGGCGTTGTTATAAAATATGCGGCCAAAATGGGCCTCATCCGGAAATACCTGGTCCTGCAGGGGAAGGAAAACACCCGCTGAGTCAACCAGGTAGATGATCGGAAGGTGATTCTCCAGAGCGATCTGTTGAGCCCGCAAATTTTTCTTAAGTGTCACCTCAAAATAGGCGCCTGCCTTCACCGTCGCATCGTTCGCTGCAACAACGCAGTCGTGCCCTTCCACGGTAATCACACCAGTGATAATACCCGCCGCCGGAGGCGAACCGTAGTCGGTGTGCATCTCATATGCGGCGTACAGCCCCAGTTCCATGAAAGACGTCTTCGGATCCTGCAGTTTCGCGATCCGCTCTCGTGCTGTTAGACGTCCTTTCTTATGTTGGCGTTCAATCGCCTTGGCTCCACCGCCCTGACGTATCGCTGCTGTCTCTTGGCTGAATTCATCCTGAAGGACGGCAAAATCTGCACTACGCTGGCGGAATTTGTCCTTAGGCCAGGTATCAGCAGGGGTACCGATGTTGCTCATGAATGATCTATCCCCTCCATTTCCAAGATCTCGTGCTGTAGATACACTGATAAACACCCAGACTGAGCCGGGTATTCTACCATCTTCTGATCTTGACTCAGAAAGGGATGTTCCTCGTTACTATGTTCTACTCTTCCCACTGGCCGAAACGCTCGTACCGTTTAACCCTCTCGGCCACTAGTGCATCTGCCGGAATTGTCTTCAGTTCGGCCAGCATTTCCAGGAGGGCGGACTTGACTGTGCCGGCAACAGCATCCACATCGCGGTGGGCACCGCCGAGTGGTTCCGGAAGAGTACGATCGCAAATACCCATTTCCACTAGGTCTTGGGGCGAGATCTTCATCGCGTCCGCCGCTGCCTCTGCTTTGGTCGAGTCACGATAGAGAATGGATGCGCATCCCTCGGGAGTTATGACCGAGAACCAGGTGTTCTCCAACATCAGTAGGCGGTCACCCACACCCATGCCCAGTGCACCACCCGATGCGCCCTCACCGATGACCAGCACAACGATCGGCACCGGCAATGTAGACATGACCATCATATTCCGGGCGATCGCTTCAGCCTGGCCCCGTTCCTCAGCCCCAAGACCCGGATATGCGCCAGGAGTGTCTATGAAGGATACAACCGGCCGATTGAATTTCGCGGCGAGATTGACCAGCCTGAGGGCCTTGCGATAACCCTCAGGATTAGGCATGCCAAAATTGCGGTATAGGTTGTCGCGGGTACCCCGACCTTTCTGCTGACCAATGATCACCACTTTTTCATCCTCAATCTCCGCCAAACCGCCCACCACCGCCTTATCATCGGCGTAGAAGCGATCACCGTACATCTCAAACCAGGAATTGGTAATTCGTTGGACATAATCCAGCGTATATGGGCGTTCAGGATGCCGGGCCATTTGATAACGCTGCCAACGGGTAAGATTCTTGTAAAAATCGGCTGAGGCCTTTTCTAGTTTTGCCTCCAGACCTTCAATCTCCTTGCTCATATCAATACCACGCTCCAAGGCAGTCCGTTTGGTCGCCTCAATCTTCTCCTCCAGCTCCTGGAGAGGCTTCTCAAAGTTCAAAACGTATTTCGCAGCCATTGGGCTCCAATTATATCACTGTTTCATGGTGAAATGCCAGCAGGTTATTTAGGATTCGCGGCTGTGCGTCTTGGTACTAGATCCGGAACAGTGCCTTCAGTAGTATTTCTAGATCAAAGGTCAGGGATTGGTGCTGTAAATAATAATGCTCGTAACTAACGGCAATCTCGGGCTCATCTGCTATCCGACGTAGCTGTGCCAGGCCGGTCATTCCCGGTTTAAATAACAGCCCAGGATCAGGTTCCTCCACAGTTGTGATCTCACTTCCTACAAAACTCATATCACCCTTAAAGATGGACCACAGAAGAGGAAGCCGTCGCAGACCCTCCCCATTCCCATGTATCCAGATCGTCACATGTTCGCCATTCACGCCCCAGATAACATGCCGCTGGATTCCGGGTAAAAGGAATGGCCAAACCGGTACCAGTAATACCAGCATAAATAGAGAAGCAAACAGATCGAACAACCGTTTAGATAACAAATGGAAACGGCGATAAAGTGTTGCTTCGATATTGACGAACGGCAAGTCACCAATGTATTCCACATTGGCCTTCCCGAGCATGACCTCATCCTCATGTGGCACAATCCGGAATAATAGTGGAAGATCCTTGGTTTGTTCGAGAATTCCCATGAGTTGTTGATTGGTGAAGTTCGCACCTGCAACGATCACCTCCTGAAAACGGTGCTGGCTGGCCAATTCATGCAGCTCATCAACTCGCCCGAGCCAAGGCAACACGCTCTCCTGTTCATCACCTCCTGAAAACGGTTGGTCATCGATAAATCCCAAGAGGTCAATTCCTGTGTCAGGACGTCTAAGCAGCAGGTTGGCAATCCGTGGACCCTCCTGTCCAGCCCCAAGAATTGCTGCTCGTCGTGAGAAGATCGAAGGTCGCCGAGCTCGATAACTATCACCTACCTTATGGGTGACTCGGCGGAGATGTATGACTAGCCGCCATCCCGGCAGGAGCGCAGCCACTAACGCTGATGCTGAGACTAATACGAGACGTGAGTAGGCGACATCGCGGTATAGATAGGTCAGGGTAGCAATGATGAGAAAACCTACCAATGAGGCCACTAGCGCACGGCTGTAGCTCAGCACATACCGCCCGTAAATCTGGAACAATGCGCCCGCTCCAAGCCAGAGTAGTACATATACCCCTACAACCGGTGCATATAAGATAAGCATATCCCGCGTACGAATATGAGGATCTGGAAGAAACCGCACACAGATCATCGCGAAAAAGGCTAGGCCAATAACTGCAGTATCGATGAACATCGAAGAGAACGTCGCGATGGAATTTCGAAGATAGGCCAATCCGATACGCAGGCTTATGATAATCCGAAGTAATGCCCGGCTGAATAAATTTCCTGCGAAGGAACCATGCTTGCGCGAAAAGGCCATAAGGGCTCGGTGAAAAATCCTTAGATTGTAGAGAGGATCAGTCTTTACGCTTTCTCCCTTGTAATGGACAATTTTTGTCGCTGGGTGATACACAACCTGGTATCCTGCTTGATGGATGCGATAACAGTAGTCCGTATCCTCCCAAAACATAAAAAAGGATTCATCCATGAGACCTACCCGATCGATGATCTCCCTTCTCAGACACATGCAGGATCCGCTGACGGCCTCCACTTCATGGGTCTGAGATGACTCGAGGTAAGTATAGTTGTATTGCCCGAATAATCTGCTTCTGGGAAAAATCCTTCCTAGCCCCGATAGATGGCAAAAAGCCACCCAGGCCGCCGGGAAACTTCTCCGTGATGCCAATTGAAAGCTGCCGTCACTGTTCAGTATCTTGGGCCCAACACACCCCACTTGAGGATGCTCCTGCAAATAGTCAACCAGCACTTGAAGAGTTTGCTCTTCAAGGATAGTGTCAGGATTAAGGAACAGGATCATCTCTCCGGTTGAGGCTGTCAGGCCTTGGTTCAAGGCTGCAGCGTAGCCAACATTCCTGCGATTCTTGATTAGGCGGACCTGTGGAAACCTTCGGGGCACCATCTCGACAGTGCCATCACTGGAATTGTTATCCACTAAAATCACCTCCACCGTACCATCAAAGCGGCATCGGCTCAGCGAGAGAAGACATTGGCTAACAAATTCGCGGACGTTATAACTGACCACGATTACGGAGAGCGTCATGACTCCGCTTTGCCCTTGAACTCCTTGGATTTGAACCAGATACGACGGAAAACTCTCGCGATCTGTGATAATCTAAGGCGGGGTACCATCCAAACGGCTTCGTAAATAATTCCCTTGGACATCTTCGAAGCCCCTTCGGTGCGATCAACGAAGACGATGGGAGATTCCTTGATCCGGTAACCTTGATTATACGCTCGGAATGTGGTCTCAATCTGGAAGGAATATCCCTCCGATTTGATGGAGGGAATATCTAAGTTAGCTAATACCTCCCGTCGCCAGCACTTATAGCCCCCAGTGAGATCCCAAACCGGAACTCCGGTAATCACCTTTGCATAGATATTGGCTGACCAGCTGAGGACCAGTCTGCTGAGAGGCCAATTCACTACGTTCACTCCCTGGATGTACCGGCTACCGATTACCAGGTCGTAGTCGCTGAGATGACGAAGCAAGTCAGGTATCTGATCCGGATCGTGAGAGAGATCTGCATCCATCTGGATGATGGCGTCATACTCATTCTCCAAGGCCCATGTGAACCCTCGACAATAAGCCGTCCCAAGCCCCTGTTTCTCAGGCCGTTCAATCAAGTGAACCCAACCGTCTTCAGCTGATCGCTCCTTCACATATGCGCCCGTACCATCGGGAGAATTGTCATCAACCACTAGAACATGGGCTTGAGGCGCCACTTCATGAATTCGGGACAGCAGAACTTCAATATTATCACGCTCATTATACGTGGGTGTAATGATGAGGGTTTTAAGTTGCTGTATCATGGTACTCATTGCTCAGGCACGGGGAAAGGCCTCCGCCAAGGCATCCGTAACATTGGCATTCCTTACTTTCAGGTCCATTTTCATTTTACTGCAGATCAGTCCACTCAACAATGGTCTGGGAGCCAGCTGGCCGAGCTCCTCTGTTGCGATGGGAGCAATTTTGTGCACCGGGAGGCTGAAATGATAGCCAATCCTGAGCGCGAACTCGTAGCGAGTGAGAAATTCCAATCCCGCGTAGTGATACAACCCGGCGGCATGCTGATCAATGGCGGACTTGATGGCCACTGCAAGATGTGTTGTGAGCGTCGGATTATTGACCTGATCGTCCACGACACGGATGGGCTCATCCTCTCTCAACGAATTCACAATCCAGCGGATAAAACTGGCCGGCGCATGGATATCGGGCCCGAATAAAACGTTGGTCCGGATGATAAGATGTCGATCCCTCTCAAGCACGAGTCTCTCTGCCGCTAGCTTGGTACGGCCATAGACACTCAGGGGTGCCGGGGTATCTTCTTCTAGATACGGTCCAGCGGTACCATCAAAGACGTAATCGGTGCTGACCTGTATAAACCGCGCGTCCACCTCGTCTGCCGCCGTGAGAAGATACTCCACCCCCTTGGTATTGACCAGATCTGCTTTCTCCGGATCACGCTCGTTTCCATCCACATCCGTAAAGGCCGCAGTATTGATGATCACCGCAGGGCGAGAGGCTTGGATTACTTCCCGCACCTGATGCTCGCTAGTGATGTCACAAGGCACGATCTCCTCGTCACTAAGATCAGTATCTGTTGGGATTATCTCCTTATCGTTTGAAAGTACTTGTCTCAGCGCGCTCCCTAATTGACCTGCAGCTCCGGTTATAACAACTCTGGCAGCCACTTAAAGTTTCGCCCCTTTCCTCCGGAAATCCTCCAAACGCTCCTGGAGAGTATCGTCTTCCAATGACAGGATTTCAACAGCGAGAACTGCGGCATTGATGGCACCTGCTTTTCCTACGCTCATGGTGGCAACGGGAACTCCTTTGGGCATCTGAACCGTCGAGAGCAGGGCATCCAGACCATCGGCAACACCTCCAGGCAACGGAACCCCAATTACGGGAAGGCTGCTATGAGCCTTTAATGCACCCGCTAAATGGGCCGCCATGCCCGCGCCTGCAATGAGAATTCTAAATCCCTGGTCTCTGGCCGTGGTCGCGAACTGGATAACACGGTCCGGGGTGCGATGGGCGGACATGACGTGAACCTCGTAGGGCACCTGGAAATGCTCAAGGTAGGGTATCGCGGCTTCCATGACCGCTCGGTCAGATTCACTCCCCATGAGAATAGCCACTCTCTTCATATCTGCTCCTTCAGACGACCTTTTGAGTATTCGTCTGGTTTTTCTTGGGCGGCGGCTTTGTAAACGTATGAAAGGTGCGGGCAATCACCTCCTGCTGAAGAATCAATAATGATTTAGGACTCCCCGGATTGAAGACCACGCCAATGATGAAATAGATCCGGCCTTGTTCGCTGTCTCGGAAGACATAACTGTAAAAGGGCCCGCCACCAACCTGTTCACGGTGACCCCAAACCCCTCGGGTGATAAAGATGGTATGGCCATTCTGATCGCCCAGCTCCGTACTTCGCAGTAACGAATCGATGTAGATATCTGCGAATAATGAATCGGCGATATACTCCATCCGATTCCAGGTCCATTCAGGAGTGATGTTGATCTTTGTGGTATCGTTGATCCAATGCACTGCTAACCAGCGATAGGGGAAACCCCGGCCCAGCCAGACAAATTGACTCTCAGCTAGCTCCTTGATCTTGAGATAGTCACGCTGAAGTCGCATACTCCAATTATATTTTTCATCCAACTCCCTGGATAACTTCTTGTGCTCCCGTCCTTTGAACATGGCTTCGGCCTGCCGGGCACGCAACTGTTGCTCAAACTGATCAAAGATCCAGACGCGAAGACGAGCCAACTCCTTCTGGGCATGAATCGCATCCAGCGCGGTGAGGCCCATGAAGATCTGCCCTCGGGCTAAGAAGTCACTGGCAACGAATATTGGATTGCCACCCGCCATAGCCTCATTCACCCGCTCTTCGCCTAGAATCCGCCGTATAAGTATGTCCCCGGTCGAGTCAACGGGATTGGAAAGTGATGCAATGACCAAGCTCTTATAGTGTTGAAAAATTTCAAAATCAACTGGCGAAGCTATCCGGACTTTGAAATACGGCTCTGGTTCAGGTGTGGCCATGGTTCGGTCGA
>CP070656.1:1791304-1797015 GCA_020355065.1 Fidelibacterota bacterium
AAACGAGAGAGGACCGCGCTGTTGTAAGAGATACTCTTTACAACGCCGGATTTTCTGCGTACAATTGACCCCTAATTTTACGGGGGCCAACGGGATTCTGATGAAAAAAGGCCGTAAACGTCAAAACATGACTCTTCAGGCGGGGTTCCGGGAACTAATCGCATCACGAGTCGTTGGGTCAACGCCCACGGCCTGGGATACAAATGGCACGTGACGCATTGAACCAATAAGGAAGGAGCAACTCAGGGACATCTATGGGAAGTGATTCCAATCGAGCATTAGGCAATTACTTGGCTGAGATCAGCAAGTACGAGCCCTTGAAGCCTGAGAAGGAAATCGAGCTTACACAGCGGATCAAGAAGGGTGACAAGCGGGCTCAGCATGAGCTGATTGTCTCCAATCTGCGTTTCGTGGTCAGCGTGGCCAAGAAGTTTCAGGGCCAGGGCCGTCCACTGGAGGATCTGATCAGCGAAGGGAATCTGGGCCTCATCAAGGCCGCCGAGCGGTTCGACGAAACCCGGGGATTTAAGTTCATCTCCTATGCTGTCTGGTGGGTGCGGCAGTCCATTCTCCAATCCTTGTCCGAGCATTCCCGCATGGTACGGGTACCGCTCAATCGGCAAGGGGATATAACAAAGATTGTAAAAGCCGCCGAAGAACTGGAGCACCAGTACGAGCGTCCGGCGTTGGTGGAGGAGATCGCCAAGCATGTGGACAAGGAACCACATGAGGTGGCGCATACCATCCAGATCAGCCGGCGGCATCAGTCGCTGGATATGCCGTTCTCCGATACGGACTCCAACTCCCTGATGGACGTCATTCCTGATCCCGAATCACCGGAACCGGATACCACCCTGTTCCACGATTCACTCAAAGAGGAAATTCGCTCCGCCCTGTCTACTCTCAAGGACCGTGAGCGGGACGTTATCAAAATGTACTTCGGGATTGAGCAGGACTATGCCCTCACACTCAACGAGATCGGGGAAGAGTTCAACCTCACCCGCGAGCGAGTGCGGCAGATTAAGGAAAAGGCCATCCGCCGACTGCAGCACAAATCCCGCAGTACGCACCTGCGTCCCTACCTGTAAGCAGCTACTTAGCCACCTTCAGAGTTACAAAAACCAGCCCCTGGCCGCATGAAGGACCAGGGGCTTTGAATATCTTGTTGTGTGAAACCGGGGATCTTGCCGGTCTGTCGAATCCTATTCTTCCGCTTCGGGCTTTCCCGCAGCTTGTGTCTTCATCTCGAGGGTATGCGGACAATCCTTGTCCTTGAAATCCGCCGGGTTATTCAACTCCTCTTCACTGAAATACCAGATGCATTGGGGACAGGTCCACGGCTTACCATTATATCCCGGACGCTGTTCGTTCAACTGGAGGGGTATCCCGGAATAGGGACACTCACGCTGGGTTCCAGGTTCCGGCCATTCATAGTTGTTATACAGAAATTCATACGTGGGCTGCTTCTGTTCCACCGTCACTCCTTTACATCATTAGCTGGACGCAAAGTTAGCCACCCCCTCAGCATCCGATCAATCTTCCTTTGCATATAAAAATGCGCATTCTTCCAATCGGGCACCCTTCTCATCGGCTACCGCGAACTTGGCGGGACCCCACATGGAAACCCCCGCGTACGATCCGTTCCGTCCGAGCAGGTAAAATTTCAGGCCAAAATCGGGTCTGCCCTTCTTATCAAGCAGCCGATCTTCCCTTGTATGGCTGACCACCTGTCGCAGGACCTCCAGGCCGGCGTCTTTAGGCGACCGCCCCCCGCGCATCAGCTCCACCGCGTGAAAACTGCATAGATTCTGAAGGTTGGCTTCGCCGCGTCCCGTGCTCCCGCACGAACCCACGTCATTATCAACATACAAACCCGCACCGATAATGGGCGAGTCCCCCACCCGGCCCGGAATCTTGAACTCCAAGCCGCTTGTGGTGGTGACACACGAGATTTCCCCACGGTTATTGAGTGCGGCACAGTGAATGGTCCCGGTGGAGCGGTTGAATAGCTCTGCGGCTCCGACTTTTTCATCTTCTTGTGGGGGAGCGAGCCAGTCATCCTTGGGCGAGAGATTCTGTTTCCACTCCAGCCAGGTTTTACGCGCCTTCTCGGTGAGTAAGTCCTGCTCCTTGAATCCATGGGCGCGGGCAAACTGCAAGGCGCCTTCCCCAACCAGGAGAACGTGGTCCGTGGTTTCCATCACCAGCTTGGCTACCGAGGAGGGATTCTTGATGTTGCGCAGCGCAGCCACAGCCCCGGCCTTGTGGCTGGGCCCGTGCATCACCGCCGCATCCAGCTCCACAACGCCCTGTTCGTTCGGCAGACCGCCGTACCCCACCGACATGTCCTCCGGGTCATCCTCAACCATATTGACGCCGGCCACTACAGCCTCGAGTGTGTCTGAATTGTTTGCTAGAAGCTGGTAGACGCGCTCAATGGCGGTCAAGCCGTTAGCTGAGGCAACCACTACTGACCGAGTACGGCTGCCCGCCACCGGCGGCGCTGGTAAACCTGCCCGTAAGCGTGAAGCGAACGGGAGTCCGGCCAGAAAACCGACGGCAGTCTTTAAAAAGCGGCTACGGGTAACGGTGAAAGCTGACATGATCTTCTCCTATATGATCTCACACTGGCGTGAAGCAGGGTAGAAATTACTTGCTAACAGGTGTTGAGCCTACTACCGCCATTCGGTCATCAAACGGCACCCAGTGTTCCCGCCCCGGCATTGGGACACTCCCGACTTGGCCCTTTGTTTGATCAGGGCACCAACGTAACTTTTTTCATGGGCTAGGCCCTGGCGTTATATCTCCGTGATACGACACGTCCACGCATAAACCACATGATCGAATCTAAGCTCACAGCACCCCAGCCCACTGATGAAGATCGCATTGCCGAGAAATCTCTGCGACCATCCAGTTTGGAGGAATTCATCGGCCAGGAAGGAGTGGTTGAGAATCTCAAGGTCTATATCGAATCAGCTCGCCGGCGAAGTGAGAATCTCGACCACGTAATCTTGTTCGGTCCACCCGGGCTTGGTAAGACCACCCTCGCGTATATCATTGCTCGGGAACTGAACGTCAACATCAAAACTTCTTCCGGTCCGGTACTGGAACGCCCCGCGGATCTGGCCGGGATTCTGACCAATCTCGGGGAACGGGACGTGTTCTTCGTCGACGAGATCCATAGGATTAACAGTACCGTCGAGGAATATCTCTACGCGGCCATGGAGGACTACCGCATCGACATTATCCTGGATAAAGGCCCCAATTCCCGCTCGATTCAGCTCGCCCTGGCTCCCTTCACACTGATCGGAGCCACTACTCGCCTCGGACACCTGACCTCCCCCTTGCGTGACCGCTTTGGCGTCATCCTGCGGCTCGATTTCTATACCGCCGGAGATCTCAAGCAGGTAATCGTCCGCTCTGCGGAGTTGCTGGACATCGCCGTGGATCTGGATGCCGCCGAGGAAATCGCCCGCCGGGCTCGGGGAACACCCCGCCTGGCCAATCGCATACTCCGCCGGGCTCGGGATTTCGCCGAAGTGGACGGCACGGGCCACCTGAACCTGGACATGGCCCAGAATGCTCTGAACAGACTGGGCATCGATGAAATCGGTTTGGATGAGATGGATCGGCGCATCCTGAATACTTTGGTGAAAAATTTCCAGGGCGGACCGGTCGGTGTTGAGACCTTGGCGGTCGCTCTCCATGAATCCCCGCGGACCATTGAGGAGGTCTATGAACCTTACCTGATCAAGGAAGGCTTTCTGCAGCGCACACCCCGCGGTCGAGTAGCACTGGAACGCGCCTATTCCTACCTTAAACTGGAGATTCCTGCCAAGGGCAAACCGCAGCAGCGGCTGTTCTGACCACCCGTTGCAGCATGGATACCCCTATCCATCACAAAACTCCCCAACTCTCAGACTTCGACCTCCAGATTCCCGATCGCCTCATCGCTCAGTTTCCTAATCCCGAGCGGGATCAATGCCGCCTCATGGTACTGGACCGAAATGACCACTCCATAGCCAACCGTCACTTCTACCAGCTGCCCGAATTTCTTGACGAAGGTGATGTTCTGGTTCTGAATGACACCCGGGTTTTTCCCGCACGCCTGTTCGCCACCAGGGAAAAGACCGGGGCCCAGATCGAAGTCCTTCTGCTGCAGGAAACCGGACCGGATCAATGGGAGGTATTGGTCAAGCCTGGCCGCAAGGCCCGCGTCGGGGGCCGACTGGCCTTCGAGGGGGGAGTGACCGGCGACATCATCGCAACCACGGCCAGCGGAGGACGACTCGTACGCTTCACCCATGACCATCTCCCTTTTGAGCAGTTCCTGGAACAGCACGGGAAATCGCCGCTGCCGCCCTATATCCGCCGGGAACCCGAACCCCAGGACCGGCAAACCTATCAGACCGTGTACGCTCGTCACCGGGGGGCCGTAGCCGCACC
The DNA here is from genome assembly GCA_020355065.1 of Fidelibacterota bacterium. GTDB lineage: Bacteria > Fidelibacterota > Marinisomatia > SCGC-AAA003-L08 > TS1B11. The sequence continues at coordinate 1,795,751 of CP070656.1, forward strand.
CACCGCAGGACTGCACTTCACGGAAGCACTCCTGGAAACGGTTGCGTCCCGGGGCGTGAGTGTAACATATATCACCCTGCACGTCGGGCTGGGTACCTTTCGCCCGGTACAGGAAGAGGACATCACCCGCCACCAGATGGATGCCGAGTACTACCACGTCAGTGCGGAAACGGCGAACACAATCAACGATACTGTGGCGGGCGGGGGTCGCATCGTCGCTGTGGGCACAACGACCGCCCGCGCACTGGAGACCGTCGCCATAGGTCCGGGCAAAATCAGCAACGGCAGCGGCTGGACCGAAAAATTCATCTATCCACCCTACACGTTCCTGGCCGTGGATGCCCTGATCACCAATTTTCACCAACCCAAATCCTCGCTGATCATGCTGGTCTCCGCCTTCGCCGGAAAACCGTTCCTGTTCGAGGCTTACCAGAAGGCTGTTCAGGATGGCTATCGCTTCTACAGCTACGGCGACGCCATGCTTATCTTATAGTCGGAAGAAGTTGATTTTACACGCGCCAAGTGGTTCACATTGCCCGTAACATTGACCTGGTATTACGATGATGGCTCCTGATCTAGTTAAAGTAGCGGCGGTTATTCCCGCTGCCGGTCTGAGCACCCGCCTCACCGGGGACACCAAGAAACAATTTAGGCTGCTGGGAGAAGAGCCGCTTCTGATCCACACCTTGAGGCGCGTAATGGCCGCCGACGAGATAAAGATCATGGCAGTGGCCGTGCCTACAGGCGAGCTGACCTATGTGCGGGAACTGCTGCAGCCCATCATCCCGAAAGATATCAACATAATTGTCGTGGCAGGCGGAGACTCGAGACAGGCTTCCGTATCTGCCGGCCTGGCGGCCCTCCCGGATAATATCGACATCATCATGGTCCACGACGCTGTCCGCCCCCTCCTCGAACCCCGTTGGATCACGGCCACCATCGCACTATGCCGTGACTATGACGGAGCCATTGTGGCCATACCGGCCACCGATACCCTCAAGGATATCCCTCCACCCGCAGGTGGCGCGGCAGGCCAGAGCCGCGTAATTTCCCGCACGATTCCCAGAGAATCCATCTGGCGAGCCCAGACCCCTCAAACCTTCCGCGCGGATGTCCTCCGCCGGGCATTGGCGCACGCGGAACAGAATGGTCTAACCGGCACTGACGAAGCCGAACTCGTGGAAGCTATCGGAGGAAAAATCGCTGTGGTGGAAGGCTCACCCCATAACATCAAGGTAACTACACCGGAGGATTGGCACTATCTG
>CP070656.1:1797115-1805963 GCA_020355065.1 Fidelibacterota bacterium
AGGCATCCAGCTTGTAGGTCGCAGCCTCAGGCTCGGCCAGGTGGGCCGCGATCATCGTATCGAACAGTATCCCCTTGATTTCCACCCCGTACCGGCGCATGATCAGTGCATCATACTTGATGTTCTGCCCCACGATATGCCGCTTCGGATCCTCCAGGATCGGCCTGAGTTTCTCGATAATCTCTTCCAATGCCGGCGCAGTTTCCTTCTCCCGCTCAGGGTACACCACCGGGACATACCAGCCGCTGTGTGGTTTGGTGGAAAACGCCAGACCCACGATCTCCGCCTGCATGGGATCCAGAGACGTAGTCTCCAGATCGAATGAGATCCACTCGGCGGCCTTCAGCTCGCGTATCAGCTTATTCAGCTCCGGTGTTGTCAAGACCGCCCGGTAGTCCTTCTCCGGCTTTTCGGCCTCAATCATTTCCGCCGTATCACTGAGACGCATTAGATCGGGTATGATCGCCTTGATCTCCAGCTCCAGCAGCTTCTCCGCCGCCGCCTCGGGATTCAGAGCGTCCAGACGCAATTGATCCGGATCAACCTCCAGCGGCACGTTGCAGTCGAGGGTGACCAACTCCTTTGAGAGCAGGGCCATCTCTCTCCCGTTCTGGAGCCCCTCCCGTACCCGCTTGTTGGTCATCTCTTCCGCATGCTTCAGGGCTTCCTCCAGGTTGCCATAGGTCTGAATGAGCTTCTGCGCCGTTTTCTCACCAACGCCCTGGACTCCGGGCACATTATCGGAACTATCCCCCATTAGACCCAGCAGATCGATCATTTTCTGGGGGGCTACCCCCCACCGCTCCTCCACCTTATCCTTGTTGTAGATTGTCGGCGGATTCCGGCCGCGCCCCGGCGCGTACACGAAGGTGTGCTCCGATACCAACTGCATCATGTCCTTGTCGCCCGTAACCAGGTATGTATCCATTCCCTTAGCCTCGGCCCGGGTCGCCAGGGTGCCCATGATGTCATCCGCTTCATACCCCGGGATTCGCAGCACCGGGATCTGCAGCGCTTCCAGGATACCGTCCAGTGGCTCGATCTGGGAGACCAGCTCGTCGGGCATCTTCTCCCGCGTGGCCTTGTACTCGGTATAGATCTTGTGGCGGAAGGTCTTTGCCCGGTCGTCGAACACGATAGCGAAACGATCAGGCATTTCTTCGTGCAGCAGGCGCACGAAGGAGCTGAAAAAGCCGAAGATCCCCGACGTCACCTGCCCCGTCGAGGTCATCAGAGGATTGTTGATCATGGCAAAGTGCGCCCGGTAGAGCTGGGCGGTACCATCCAGAACGAATAATCGTGGTCGATCAGCCATATCTCCGACGGATGTTAGCGATTTTGCCGTAGGGCTACAAGTTCGATTTGGTAACCAACTGCCCTCTTCTCACACTCCATACCAAACAGGCCCCATTAAAAGGGGCCTGCTCAGACTATTGATCTTCAATCCTCTCAGAACCGAAGATTTACCTCGGCAAAGTACCTCCGCGTCGCCGCCGGCCAGTACACATCCACTCGATCCACCCACCAGTAATTATAGCCGTACGTCTCATACAGGGTATCCAGGACATTATCCATTTTCATTCGGAACTCTAGTGCAGACAAGGGAAACCGCTCCGGGATCGGCACTTTGAATGTCAGACCCACATTAAATATCGTGGCTGGATCAATAGCGGCCTCCTGTGTGTTTTGCCGGTCGATGTACATCAGTCCCCGGTAGCTCCCATCACACCAGACGTCCAGCAATGAGCTCATCCACGAGATCTTCAGATGCCCCAGGCTAGTCGGATGGCCAGGTATAACGTTCCCGCCATGATTGACCACAGCACAAGTGTCACCCACATGCTCTTCGAACGTACTGTAGTCTTCAAACCTATTATCGGCCCACGTTAATGAACCCTCGAGAGCAAGCCGCTCGCTGAAACGACGTTTGAACTCCACCTCCACCCCTTGGTGAACGGTCAGATCCGCGTTGCCGTGGATCGGTACCCCATCATCGGTAATCGTGCGGTAATCGATGGGAATCAGCTCATTCTGGAACCACATCTGATAGAGATTGGTCATGAGGAAGAATTTGGCCGAGCGGTAACGTAGTCCAAATTCCAGGTCCCACAGTTCTTCATGATCAACCAGGGCTCGATCCAGGTCCTTGGTCTGGACCGGGGCACCTTGCAGCGCCGGTATCGCTCCCGGGTCATCTGCATTGTAAATATCCGAGTCTGCTGGCTCACGCTGGGCTTTTGATAAGTTGAGGAATGTCGAGACTCGATCATTCAGGGTATACCTCAATCCCATGCGCGGATCGATGAAGCTGTACCCCAGCTGATACTTATACCCCTTGGTAAAGGCTCCCAGGGTATCCTGATCGAAGGTGTATGCATGTCTAGTGTATTTGATATCGAACATCAGATTCAGCGCATCTCCCAATTCGAATATCTGGTGCAAGTACATGGATATACTGGTTTTACCAGTTATGTACTGATAGTATTTCTGTGGTCCCGGGATCTCGAACTGGTCCACGGAGCGTACCTGTCCGTAATGATCCGCGCTATAAATCCGGATATCTCCACCAACCACGGTCTGGCCCAGTTCACTGCGTACCGTATACTGCGGAACAAAGCCCACATAGCCATTGACCAGCCACTTGCGGCGGATGATATCCACCTCGTTTACCTTTGCCGGTGATAAGCCTGCCAGATTGTATTCTATGGCACTCACCTCACCCTTGAACTGCTCATAATACCCCCTGCCAGTCACGCCATACAAAGATATAGAGAAAATACCATCCAGCATCTTTCGGGCGTGCTGCAGCGAATAAATGTTCTGGGTAAATACATCCTTGTTGGCGTCGGTGCGTCCACCGTTTTCACTTGAATCGGCATAGAAATTATAGCGCCGTGCTTCGCGGTCATCTATGTCCGTCCACAATGGTGCAATTCCGTCCCAGGAAAAATGGGTCACCTCGTGGCCTGAAAGCACCTCCAGTTTCGTGCTGGCTTCCGGTTGCAGATACTCCGCCATAAGGTGGAGCGCGTCCTGACGCGTGCCACTGCCGATCCGGTACCCGTCACTCCTGATGCCGCTGAACCGTCCATAGAGTGTCAGAGCTCGCCCCTTCAGCGGCTGCCCGGCCCATTGGACCGCCAACTTGCGATCGGGTGATGAAAAACCGGCGTCCAGGTAATCCCCATATCCGCTTTGAATCGAGATCCCGGCCGGAGTAGCGCGGGGGCTGGTCACCAGGTTTACTGAACCACCGAAAGCAGTCGTTCCATACAGTGAATTACCGACGCCTCGCTGCAGCTGAATCGATCCCGTGCTCGATAGAATACCACCATGATCCACCCAGTACACCTGGTGACTCTCGGGATCATTGAGCGGAATACCGTTGACCATCACCCCGATCCGGTCCTGGTCAAAACCCCTGATTTTCAAGTATGTATAGCCGATGCCGTGTCCCGCGTCGGAAAACGCGTAGACGCCTGGCACGCCGCTTAAAGCCATCGGAACATCTTCGATGGGAGCAGACTCGGTCAAATCACCCTGCTCGACTGTCGTGAATGCTATCGGTGTCCGGTCCTCACTCCCGCGTGTTGCGGTCACCAGTACCTTCTCACCCAGTAAATATCGTGGCGTGAGTGCGATATCGATGATCTGCCCCATAGCTTCCGGAAGATATTCCAGCTCTTCATAGGCAATATGCGACAACCGCAGCGTCTGGCCTGCCTCCAGGGTTATGGTGAAACGTCCCTCAGCATCGGATACCGCCCCTCGCGTCGTCCCGGGTATGGCCACGTTGACCATGGGTATCCCCTCACCGGTATTGTAATCGATGATACGACCGGTGTACGGCGCGGTTGCCGACGATAGTACCGGGGATAGTGCAATGAAGATGATGATGGCTCTGTGAACGAGCCGGTAGGATGATTGTTTCATGATTCCCTCCGCTGGTATTATCCAGTTCAGGTTCAAAGGGTTTGTTCTCAGCCATCCGTCTAGGTACGGATAGCACCCCATGTGTGCAGGAAGTTAAGGATTTTAAGGAGTACCCTCAACCCTCTCTCCTGATTAGCCTGGACTTGCACCCGTCTGCTGGCACCCACATCCATTCGCCGTAAAGGCGTTGAATATTTCTTCCGCGCATGGTTACCTTTACGGCCAACTTATCTAAAGGTTATTCCATGAAGCAACTCCCCGAGATTACGCTGAAGGCTATCATTTTAGGGATTGTGCTGGCCATGCTGCTGGGTGCGGCCAATGCATATTTGGGTCTTTTTGCAGGCATGACGGTCTCAGCCTCCATCCCGGCTGCTGTCATTTCCATGGCTATCCTGCGCCTTTTTCGTGAACATAATATCCTGGAAAACAATATTGTCCAAACGGCTGCCTCCGCCGGTGAATCCCTGGCAGCGGGAGCCATCTTTACCCTGCCCGCCCTCGTGATGATGGGATACTGGCTGGAGTTCGATTATTTCTGGGTCACCGTCATCATGGGCCTGGGCGGTCTGATCGGGGTGCTCTTTACCATACCTCTGCGCCGATCCCTCATCGTCGAAAGCAAGCTGATGTTTCCCGAGGGCGTTGCCACTGCTGAGGTATTGAAAGCGGGTGAATCCGGCGGTCGTGGGATCATCTACATCGCCATGGCTGGTATTGCCGGTGCCCTCTTCAAGTTCGGGGAACTGGGCCTCGGAATCTGGACCGCAACGGTGCAAAGTGCGGCACGGATCGGAGGCTCCATCGCTTACATCGGCTCCAACCTCTCCCCTGCGCTCATTTCCGTCGGATACATCGTTCGCCTGAACATCGCGGTGCTCATCTTTCTTGGCGGCGCCATCAACTGGTTCGTCGCAATCCCCATCGTGGCTGGCGGTATGGAATGGCCCGTATATGAACAGGCTGATCCCCAAGTCACCGATATTCCCTGGAACGTCTTCACGGTGGACGTTGCCCAAGCCACACCGGACATGACACCCGAGCAACTGGCTGCTCTGGAAGCGGATAATCAGGCCGCGTTGGAGCAGGTCGGAGAATCCGTGCCTGCCGTGACCTGGGCAAACACGATCTGGTCTAACCGTACCCGCTACATCGGTGTCGGGGCTATGGTCGTTGGCGGATTGTGGGCCCTCCTCAGCCTGGGGGGATCAATTATAGCCGGTGTACGGGCCGGATTGCGGCAATTCCGGGGCGATGCCGCCGGTGCAGCCGTTGATCGGACGGAGATGGACACACCCATGCCTTTTGTTCTCACCGCCCTCGCCGTTTCGGTGATCCCGATCTTTTTGATTTACCAGGCTGTCGTGGGCATTCTCTATGTGAGTTTACCCATGGCCGTGGTGATGCTGATCGCCGGTTTCCTGTTCTCTGCTGTTGCCGCTTACATGGCCGGTTTGGTCGGGTCATCAAACAATCCCATTTCCGGGGTCACTATCGCCACCATTCTGTTCTCCAGCCTCCTTCTCCTCGGACTGCTGGGCAGCGGGTCGGAGGTTGGTCCGCCAGCGGCCATTCTCATCGGTGCGGTCGTCTGCGCTGCCGCAGCTATCGCCGGCGACAATATGCAGGACCTGAAAGCCGGATTTATCGTCAAAGCCACCCCCTGGAAACAGCAGGTGATGCAGGGGCTGGGCACCTTATCTGCGGCCTTTGTCATGGCCCCCATCCTTACCCTGTTGCTGAAAGCGTATGGCTTCGGACCGGCCACACCGGAATTCCCGAATTCCCTGCAAGCCCCCCAGGCTACCCTGATGCAATCGGTGGCCGAGGGTGTCTTCGGTGGAAATCTCCCCTGGGATTTCATTTTCGTGGGAGGCCTGGTCGGGGTCGCCGTGATCTCCCTGGATCAATATTTGAAGAGCAGAAAATCAAAGTGGAAGGCACCGGTCCTGGCGGTGGCGGTCGGCATATACCTGCCCCTCACACTCAGCGTACCTATCTTTCTTGGTGGCTTGATCTCACAGGTCGCCGAATGGTATTATCGCAAGAAGGGTGTTGCTGAAAACCGGGCCGATATCCTTCGCCAGCACGGTTTGCTGTTCGCGTCGGGGCTAATTACCGGTGAAGCGCTGATTGGCATCTTCATGGCCATTCCCATCGTCGCTACCGGCAATGCAACTGTCTTGGCGGTCCTCTCCCAACCCCTCGGCGGATGGCCCGGTCTCATCCTTCTGGGCATCGTGATTGCATGGCTCTACCGCGTGATCACCAATACACGCCACGCTGAGGCCTGAATAGGGAGAATTAATGCCCACGAGTAAGGGGATTAATACAGGATAAATGGAACTGAATCTGGAATTTTTCAGGCGGTTGCCCAAAGCCGAGCTGCATTGTCATCTCGACGGTTCTCTTCGTATCGAGACCATTCTTGATCTGGCCGCCCAGCAGAAAATAAAACTGCCAACCAAGGAATCGGACCGGCTCAGGAAAATGATCACCATCGGTGAACGTCTCGGTTCACTCGAAGACTATATCGATCGCTTCCAGGTGCCCTTGCAAGTCCTCCAGACACCGGAAGCACTGGAACGGGCTGCCCACGAATTAGCCGAAGATGCCTGGAATGATGGAGTACGCTATATCGAGGTGCGCTATTCTCCCATATTGCATACAAGAGCTGGTATGACCGGCGCCGAATCCATTGAAGCTGTTAAGAAAGGTCTGGCCCGTGCCGAAGTAGATTTCGATATCCGTACAGGCATAATTATTTGTGGGATTCGGAGTATCTCACCGGAAATCTCTCTCCGTCTGGCGGACCTGGCGGTACAGTTCAAACATAAAGGTGTCGTGGGATTCGACCTGGCCGGGGCTGAAGAGAATTTTCCCGCCAAACATCATCAGGAATCCTTCTTCCTGATCCTGAAAAATAATATTAATACCACCCTCCATGCCGGCGAGGCGTTCGGGCCGGAAAGTATTCATCAGGCCATTCATTACTGCGGCGCTCACCGGATCGGTCACGGCACCCGGCTGCTTGAAGATCAAGACCTGATGCACTACGTCAATGACCATCGCATCGCCCTGGAAGTTTGCCTTACCAGCAATGTACAAACCAAGAGTGTTCGCAGTCTTAAGGAACACCCCTTCAACTACTATTATGAACAGGGTATCAGGGTTACACTGAATACCGACAACCACTTGGTCTCGGATACAAGCCTGTCCCGGGAATACCTTATTGCCAAGGAAACCTTCGGATTAACCTTGAACGATTTTCGTGAGATCATCATCAACGGCTTTAAATCCAGCTTCATGAGTCACCAGGAACGCCGCGAGATGATTAAAGGTGTGATTGAAGAACTGGAGGCGGAGTTCGGAATCAAGCCCCTGATCATTGCCTGATTACGGCCACCTTCCCGGTTCCCGTCTGCCCGCTTTCCAGGTATCCCACAGCAACGTAAACTCCCGATCCAACCCACTGTCCTTGGGCATTCTTGCCATCCCAGGTTGCTTGATATCCCTCCACATCCCCGCTCTGGATCGTTAACTCCCTGACCAGCCGTCCCGTAGCGGTAAATATCTTTACACTTGATCCCTGACGAAGACCGTCGATAACCAACGGTTTCTCGGCCGGAATGTGAAATGGACTCGGGAAAACGCGCAATTCCTCATACTCACCCGAATCCGTTTTATACGGGATCTTCAATGCCGAGATGCCCTTCGATGTGGCCAGATAGGCAACCCCCTCTTCATTATCCAGGAATATATCCAATACCTCATCTGATAGTAGCGGACTGTTTTCAGAGTTGAATCCCTCCACATTGGGCCAGAATGTGGTGTTATCCAGGAGCACCCATACTCCACGCTGTGGGGAGGTTATCCATTTATTATTCTGGGCGTCCACCCTGATCTTTGAGCCCTCGCTGAACGGAGTATCACCCAGAAATGGCCCGAATTGCGTATAGGGTACCAAAGTCAGATTCTCTAGTACCGTATACCCCATTACACCGTCCGCTGACAGTACCCACAGGATGTCGTTCTGGTCAAATACCAACGACCAGATGGTCGTTGATAAATCCGTATCCAGGTCGATACTTGTCCACTCATCATACAACTTATCGGAAAGCGAAATACCGTAGTGCAGAACAGTTATGCCGCCGGCACTCCCCCAGTCACCATTGAGCTCACTACCAATCCAGACCCGCCCCTCGGAATCGAAGGTGATTTCGGTAGGCAGGTAATTCAATCGATTCTGACTATCTCGAATTGAAAAATGGACCCAGTCACCCTCGGAGGTATAAACCGCGATCACATTTTGCCTCAACTCACTATAGGGATTGGCGATCCACACATTCCCTGCTTCATCCAGAGCCAAATGACGGATGGTGATATATCCGCTATTGGCCAGACCGTCCAGAACGCTGTCCGTTGTATCGTATGTATCATACCATAGCTGATCCTCAAGATTCAACCGAAGTATTCCACTCCCTGGAGGCGGGTTGCCCTTGAATCCCACCAACAGATCTCCTTGGGGCAGCTCTACCATATTCCACGATTGCTTACCCCTGTAATAGAGTGTATCTGCTAGAAATGAAGGACTGTCAATGATTTGATCATTCCCGGTTAGCTTTTCATCTTCTGGTCCGGACAAGATATAATACCCTGGTATGATATTATACCACGAAGACCCGTTGTAACGGGCAATACCCGATTGTCCGGCAGCCACGATTTCACCCGTGGATAACTTATACACTGTGGAGTAATTATTCCCGGCCATGGTATTCGGCAACAGGGGTATCCAGGTCTGTGTATCATGGTGGTATTCCGCCAACCCTTCGTTACCGATGACTGCGTACCCCGTTCGTTCATCCTCTCCGTCAACGTACATCAGCACTGGACCATGCGCTACGGGTGCACCATA
>CP070656.1:1806063-1813901 GCA_020355065.1 Fidelibacterota bacterium
GGCATGCCCCGCAACGTGGACGGCCGCATGGTCTACGACCTGACCCCGGAGGAACTGGCCGGGGACCTCCACCACTTCGCCGCTGACCTCGGTGTCAATATCGTGGGCGGCTGCTGCGGTACCACTGCAGACCATATGAAGGCCGCGGTGGACCGGATCGGCACCCTGGAACCGCTGCAGCGTGAACCCCGACTGGAACCGTCGGCATCTTCGCTTTATGGCACCGCTGCGTATGACATTGATCCCAAACCCCTCATCATCGGCGAGCGTACCAATGCCAACGGCTCGAAAAAATTCAGGGAATACCTGCTGGCCGACGATCTGGACGGCATGCTCTCGGTAGCCAAGGACCAGGTACACGAGCAGGCTCATCTGCTGGACGTATCCACGGCTTACGTGGGCCGCGATGAGGTCCAGGACCTGGGCCGATTCGCCTTCCGCCTAAACACCGACTGCACCATTCCCATCATGCTTGACTCTACCGAGCCGGACGCCATTGAGGCCGCCCTCCAGAACCTGGCGGGCAAGTGTATCATCAATTCCATTAACTTGGAGGACGGTGAGGAGCGGGCGGCCCGGATCCTTCACCTGTGCCACCGGTACGGGGCAGCTGTGGTGGCCCTCACCATCGACGAACAAGGCATGGCCGTGACCGCCGACCGCAAGGTGGACATAGCCAAGCGCCTCTACGACCTGGCCGTGCAGCACGTCAGCCTGCCGCCTGAGGACATCTTCTTCGATGCCCTGACCTTTACCCTGGGTAGCGGGGACGAGGAGTACCGCCGGGCCGCCGTGGAGACCATGGAGGCTATCCGGCGCATCAAGACCGATTTGCCCGGCGTACACACTCTTCTGGGAGTGTCCAACATTTCCTTCGGTCTAAAGCCTCATGTGCGCCACCGGTTGAATTCGGTCTTTCTCCATCACGCCATCGAGGCCGGCTTGGACGCCGCCATCGTCCACGCCGGCCGGATCCGCCCCCTCTACCAGATCCTGAAAGAAGAGCGACGTCTGCTGGAAGACCTGATCTTTGACCGGCGGCAAACGGACTACGATCCTCTGACCGCCACCCTCGAATATTATCAGACCCATAAGGTGGAAAAGACCGCTACCTCGGCGCTGGAAGCGCTCCCCATCAGTGAGCGGCTGAAGCGGCGCATCATCGACGGTAACCGCCTCGGACTGGAACCGGACCTGGACGAAGCCCTTACATCAACACCGGCTCTGGAGATCATCAACACGTTCCTGCTGGAAGGTATGAAAACGGTAGGTGAGCTGTTCGCATCCGGTGAGATGCAGCTGCCCTTCGTACTCCAATCGGCCGAAACCATGAAAGCCGCCGTATCCTACCTCAAACCCCACATGGAAAAGGCTGCAGCAACAGGCCGCGGAAAGCTGGTCATCGCCACCGTGAAGGGGGATGTGCACGATATCGGTAAGAACTTGGTGGATATCATCCTCACCAACAACGGCTTCCAGGTGACCAACCTGGGCATCAAGCAGCCCGTTGAGGCCATCCTGGAGGCCTACGAACGCGAACAGGCCCATGCTATTGGCATGAGTGGGCTGTTGGTTAAATCAACGGTAGTGATGAAGGAAAACCTGGAATTACTGAACGAACGTGGAGTGGCACCACCGGTCCTGCTGGGCGGAGCCGCCCTCACCCGCCGGTATGTAGAACACGACCTGCGGAACTTGTATCAGGGCGATGTGCATTATGCTCAGGATGCGTTCGACGGGCTACAAATCATGAACCGCATCATGAGTGGCGCCGCGCCTGCTCCACAAGCTGCTCCGGCCCCAAAGGCGGCCGGCCCCAAACGGCCGCGTATCACACGCCGTAATAAGATTGAACCGGTCGAGCCGCCTACGCCGCCGTTCTGGGGCAGCCGGGTTGTCACCGGTATACCGCTCTCCGCGGTGGTGCCCTATATCAACCGGGTAGCCCTCTTTAGAGGACAGTGGGGTATCAAAAAGCGCAGCCGGACCAGCGCTGAGTACGAACGTCTTGCACAAGAGACTCTGGAACCCACCCTGCAGCGCCTGATTCAGCGGGCCCAGAAAGGCCAGCTCCTGCAGCCCATGCTGGTATATGGCTATTTTCCCTGTGCCTCGGAGGGCGATGCTGTGCACGTCTATCCGAGCCCCGAAGATACCAAGCCGGTCCTCACTATCGACTTCCCCCGCCAGGCCGAACAAAACGGCCGCAGCATCGCCGACTTCTTCCAGCCGGCAACGGCCGGACAGAAAGATGTGCTGGCCGCTCACCTGGTAACGGTAGGACCCCGCGCCACCGAAGAGGCCCAGCGGCTGTTCGAATCAGACGACTACAGCGAATATCTGTACTTCCACGGTTTTGCTGTGGAAACGGCGGAAGCCCTGGCCGAATACTGGCACCGGGAGGTACGTCGTGAACTCGGCATTGACGGCGACGATGGGCCGGATATCCCGTCCCTGTTCCGACAGCAATACCGCGGCAGCCGCTATTCCTTTGGCTACCCCGCCTGTCCCCGCTTGGAAGACCAAGCCCATATCTTCACCTTGCTGGAACCTGAACGCATCGGGATTGCACTCACCGAGGAATGGCAGCTGGTACCGGAACAGTCGACCTCGGCCCTTATCGTACACCACCCAGCGGCAAAATATTTTTCGGTCGCAAAATAAATTGGACCACGCTATTCTTGAGCTCTTATATTCTTTTCCAACGAGCCGTTCTAATTCCAGGATCGTGATATATTATTTACACCCACCCTGATCAAGTCTTTTAGAAAAGACAAACCGTGGTTGCATTTTATATAAAAATACAATATAATTCAAGGCCGAACAAAAGTACATTCCGGTATCCTAAACATGATTAATTACCAAGTTCTCACCTCCCGCGGGAAACCCCGCTTCGCAGTTGTAGATTACCAGACCTTCATGAAAATGCTGCAGCAGCTGGAGAGCCAGAGAAAGGATCATACCGCCACCAAGCGCACCCGGCGGCGGAAGGAGCCCTCCGCCAGTGAGCTCACCCATCTGATGCGTACCAATCCCATCAAGGGCTGGCGGCTCTTCCGCAATATGACCCAATCGGAGCTCGCCGATATGACCGGATTGAAGCAAACCCATGTAAGTCTCATGGAGGCCAATAAGATCAAGCCGCGGGAGAATACTCTCAAAAAGCTGGCCGAAGCCCTGAACTGCGATATTGATGACCTGGTGCTCCGGCGCTCCTGAGAGAGCCTGGCCTCCAACGGCCTAGCCGACACCCTTGCGCTACCTCATCTTCGATATCGAGACCGTTCCGCTTCCCGGACTCGAGCCACCCTTGGAACAGGAAGTGGCCCGCCGAACACAGCGGGAACTGGACAAAGGAGACCTTGCACCGGACGACGCCGAACGCCTGGTACGATCCATATCCCCCTTCTTCGGGCAGGTCCTGGCCATCGGCATGCGCCTCTACAACGATAAAACCGGGGAAACCAAGGATAAGGTCGTTTGCGAAGAGACCGAAGAGGCTACCCTACAGACCTTCTTCGAAACAATCAACCATACCGCTTCCCAGGACCTCCGCTTTGTGCACTACAACGGCCTGAACTTCGATGTGCCCTTCCTCATCATCAGGGCCGCGATATACGGCATCCCTATTCAGAACAGCCGCTTCCTTAACCTGCGGCGCTTCAGCTACGATCCGCACGTGGATGTCATGCAGTTCCTGTCCCGCTGGGGACGGGAGGGGGTCAGCCTGGATTTAGCCTGCCGGAGTTTCGAGGTCCCTTCACCCAAGGAAGGTGAGGTGACCGGGGAAACCGTCGCGACCGCTTTCGAGAAAGGCGATCTGGGCGCCGTGGAGGACTATGTCATGCGGGACGTGGAGGCCACCTACCAACTCTTCCTGAGAATGAAGCCTTACCTGTAAATCCGATCCCCGGCTGCATCCCATATCTGTACACGCTGGCTATCTGGCTTGGTCCAGCAGCCACACATACAGCTCGGGATTGGTACACGTGACCGTCCAGCTTTCGTGGTTGACCTCGGGATAGATCGTAAGCCGGGCGTCGCTACCGCAGTCCTGAGTTAACCCAACCATCCGTTCCTTCAGCTGGTGGCGGTCACACATGTTCGTATTGGTGATGAACCGGTAGGGGATCAGCGGCGGTCCAGCTCCCGGAGCGCCTCCGGTACACCGGGATACACCACCACCTGGCTGTAAACCGTACCATCCAGATCGATGAGCAGGGCTGAAATGGTAGGGGCTTGTTCGAGAGTCAATTCTGATCTAGTACCCCCGCTTCCAGTCCACCAGATGGTCCAGGGGCTCGCCGGACTGGTAGTGCACCAGGTTGGCCTCAATGATATCGGCGATATCCTTGGCCCACCCAAAGGCCGCCACGTGGGGCGTGATCGTGACACCGGGCAGCGCCCAGAGCGGACTGTCCGGCCTCAGGGGCTCCTCCGGGAATACGTCCAACACGGCCCCGGCGATCCATTCCTCTTGGATGGCTCGCACCAGACTATCCTCATCGATCACGTCGCCCCGGCCGATGTTGATGAACACCGCCGAGGAGCGGCATGCTTTCAGGCCCTCACCGGACAGAAAGCCCCGTGTGGCCGGTGTGCTGGGCAGCACGTTCACTAGGTAGTCCGGGCCGGACAGGAAATCCGCCAGCTGATCGGGCGTGAAGAGTCGATCCACGTGGGGAAGGGATTCCCTGCGGGTGCGCAAGCCCCAGATTGTCATGCCGAAAACCTTTGCCGCCCGCGCCAGCTCCTGCCCGATGTCACCCATCCCCAGAATACCTAGGACCAACTCGGACAGCCGCCGGTAACGCGCGGGTTTCCACTTTCGGTCCTGCTGGTAACGATAAAGCTCTGGTAAATGCCGTTCCCTGGAAAGGATGTGCCCCAGCGTGTACTCGGCCATCAGCGGCCCGAACACCCCCTTCATCCTGGTCAGCACATAATCCCGCCGTGAACAGCTCGTGAAAAGGGTGTCTACACCGGCATAGGTGGATTGAAGCCACTTCAACCTGGTGGCCTGGTCCAGAAGGTGCGCCACCAGCACCGGATCGGCCACCACCACCTCGGCATCAGCGAGAGCCTTTAGGGTATCCGGCTCTTTCTTGGTCCGCTGGAGGTCTATTCCGGGCAGTGCTCGATTCACGAGCTCCTCTTCCAGCCCGGAGACACGTGTCACCAGCAGAACCCGCAGTCGCCCCTCGCTATGGTTAGCCCACATGGCGGAGATCAGAAATCGTCGGGCAGCTCACTGTCGAAAACCAACTCAGCCGGCCCCGTAACAGTCACGTGCTCCCAATCGGCGTCAAACCCCACCACCAGCTCCCCACCCGGATTGAGCACTTTTATGGGACTCTCCATGCCGCCCAGTGATGCGGCCTCGAAACACGCCGCCGTGCTCCCACTGGCGCATGACAGCACCACCGACTCCACCCCTTTTTCGTACGTAATGACCCTGATGGTGTGGGCATCCAGGCGCTGAAAGAAGTTGACGTTCACGCCCCGTGGTTGGAATGCCTCGTGAGAGCGGATCTGTGGCCCGTATCCGGCAGCTGTCTCAGCCGTGAGATCATCCACCTCGATGGCAAAGTGGGGCGCGCCGGAATCCACATGGCGCCCACGGAAACCGTCCACTTCAAGTACATCGCTGACATGCCGGGGCGCCAGGATCTGCAGGCGGACCAGCCCATCAGGCAGCAGCTCTGCTTCGTGAACGCCGGCTCCTGTTTGAAGCACGATCCGGCCGCTTCGCCCGTGCTGGCGCACGTAGAAGGCCACCGCACAGCGGCTGCCATTGGCACAGAATGTCTCCCAACTACCGTCCGAGTTATAGTAGTTCAGCTGGAAGTCAATCCCGGCTTCCTCCGCAGGAGACAGGATCAGCACACCATCCGCTCCAACCCCCTTATGGCGATCACACACCCGCTGGATGAATTCCGCCTCCCGGATGATCCCGGGGCTTGCTTCGGACTCAAAGATAACGAAATCGTTGCCCACGCCGTGGGCCTTGGTAAAGGGGATCATGGCCTATCCGTGGGAAATCATAATACCCAGAAACAACACCACGAAGGCCAACGCCGGCACAATCCACGTGGCCAGCTCCATGAACCGCTCCGCTTTGGTATCCACCCGCTCTTCAGACAAGGCTCTACGCAACCGCTTGGCTTTCACATGTGCCAGGTGGCTGGCACCCACCACCAGAATCCCCAGTGCCATCTTGATATGAAATAGAATGCCGGTCCCAAGAATCGCCGGCTGGTAGACCAGCATGAGTATCCCGGCCAACAGCAGAATGGAACCCGCTATCGTCGACAACCGTTGACTGATAAATACCACTGCGTCAACGTAAGCGTAGCGCCTTTCGGGATCTGGAGCCAGACGCCCCCTGGTCCACAGCAAGGCCATCGCCGTAAAAGCACCCACGAATAACGCCACGAACAGAATATGGAAGAACTTGAGATAACCGTACAAGGACACGCTCATTCTCCTCTCATTAGTTTGATCAAGTGCGGCACATCGTCAAAATCTTTCACCAGCCAGGTAGGCTTTTCCGCTTCAATAGCCTGTCGCCATTCGCTTTCCTCGCGACGACATACGATCAGGCTGGCAATATTGTTTTGTTGCGCAACGCGGGCATCGTTCGGCGTGTCGCCTATGAGGATTGTATCAGTCGGACGGAACGACTCCTGCAGCATATCCCAGGCACGCTCCCGGGCCACCCAGGGTAGATCTACACGCGCATTGCCATCCCCGCCGTATACTCCAAATGCGAACAAGTCCCAAAGACCGGTGGACGCCAGCTTGATCCTGGCACCCCGTTCCATGTTACCCGTTAGTAAGGCTGCCACCCAACCCTCCTGTTGACAAGCCCGCACCAGCTCTTCAGCGCCCGGAAATACCCGTACCTCGTTCGACGGGGGAAGCCGCTGCTCTACCAATCCCAGAAAATGGTCCAGGATCGCCTCGATTTCCCCGTCCGTGGTTGTCATCTTCGCATCGTGCCGCCCAATAGCGTTGCGAATGATAACCGGATCCGTAAGGCCCGCCACATCATAGAACGAGAGCTCAATGGAAGAGCCCAGAAAATGAGAGATGGCCTCGGCCATCGCGCGGCGCGGAATGGGACCCGGCGTGATCAGGGTACCATCGATATCAAATAGGATCAGCTTGCGACCAGACATTAGCCCCTGAAATCCCTGCTGATCCTAAATAGCCCGCCGGTAATTTGAATCGATTCCCATAGCACCCAGCCGTAGTACCGACTGCAACTAGAGTACAAATTTCTCTCCATTCGGAGGGCGGTCGGTTTCAGCTAATATGTCCACAATCTTCTCTGCAATAGTAAGTGGATGTGTCCAGCCGGAAAAGTCGGCGCGGGGCATCGCCTTGCGATTGGCAGGCGTATCCACGATGCTGGGGATAATGAGATTGGCCGTTACCTGGGGCTCACCCTCCTGGGCTAAGGTAAGGGTTAGATTCATGACGGCGGCCTTGCTCACGGCATAAGGACCCGCCTGGGCCATGCCTAGATCACCAGCCAGCGATCCAAAATTAATAATACGGCCAAATCCATGTTCCTTGAAGACCGTCAGGATCGCCTGACAGGCATTCAGACAGGTGATAAAATTTAGATCGAACAGCCGCGGCCAGGCTTCCGCGGGAACCTCCTCCACCAGTCCATCCATGGAAAAGCCGCCAGCCACATTGATCCAGGCATGGCAGGTATCCAGATGACGCAGAATTTCGGCTACCATGAAATTAACCGCTACTCGGTCCGTGAGATCGCAGGTGATGTAGCTCAGCTTGTCCTCTGCTGGGCGCCAGTCCACTCCCGGCCC
>CP070656.1:1814001-1818585 GCA_020355065.1 Fidelibacterota bacterium
AAGATTCAAAGCCGGGGGGCAATCCACCAGCAGGAATTCCCATTGTCCGGGCGGAAGAGTGTCCAAACTGCGACGAAAGATCCCTACAGCCCCAGGCTCCCAAGCTAGGCCTTTCTCAGCCCCGTTGAGCCACGGCGAAGCCGGTACCACTGACACTCCCAGCACGTCCGTGGATCGGACCAGGGTCACTAGAGGTCTGTTATTGATGAAGATATCGGCGACCCCCCGGCCAGGATTACCAATACCAAACCATCGAGTAGCCCCACCCTGGGGATCCATATCCACCACCAGTACATGCTGTCCTGTCTCGCCCAGGGCAGCTGCCAGATTTACAGTCGTGGTGGTCTTCCCCGTCCCCCCTTTCTGGTTAAGAACAGCTATACTTCGCATGAAGGACCGCCTGCTCAGAAAATGGCCTGTCCTTCCGAATCGGTCTTGATCAGCCACATGTCACTGTTGCCGGCTCCGTAGGAGAAGGTCCGCCCAGCGAGAATGAAGCCACCATCCTCGGTCGGTTCCACCGAAAGCCCGAAGTCCAGATCGTGGCCACCGTAGGTGCGGGTCCACAGCTCATTTCCCTCGGCGTCCGTCTTGATTAGCCACAGGTCGCTGGCTCCGGCACCATAGGAGAGGGTGGTCCCCACGATGATGAAGCCGCCGTCAGGAGTCTCGGCTACGGCATTCCCCCACTCCCACTCCTCACCGCCAAATGTGCGGGTCCAGGTCGTACTTCCGGTGGACTGGAGCTTGATCAGCCACACGTCGCTGCCGCGGTCACTCCCCGATGTGGTGGAACCGACCACGATGTAGCCACCATCGGAGGTCGCATGAACGAAATGTCCCTCGTCGTAGCCCGCTCCGCCAAAGGTCCGCATCCACTGGGGATCACCGGTGGCGGTGGTCTTGATCAGCCAAAGATCGTCATTACCTACGCTGGCGGAGGAGGTAGCGCCGGTCACGATATAGCCTCCGTCATCCGTCGGCTGGACCCAATTACCGCAGTCATTTTCCGATCCGCCATAAGTGCGGGTCCACAGCTCTTCACCCTGGGCGTCGGTCTTGATCAGCCAGAGATCACCCCCTCCGGCTCCCCGGGAGTCGGTCCAGCCGGTAAGGATGAACCCCTCGTCTGCCGTCTGGCGTACGGAATGCCCCCAGTCCCAGTTGGTACCGCCGTAGGTGCGGGTCCACAGCTGCCGTCCGTTACCATTGGTCTTGAGCAGCCGCAGATCGTAATCCTGCGGTTCCGTGGAGAGGGTGGCGCCTACGATGATATAGCCGCCGTCAGCCGTAACCTGCAGTGCTTCGCCACTTTCATAGCGACCGGTACCGAAGCTGCGACTCCACTGCTCCGCACCCTGTGGATCCACTTTCACCAGCCAGGTGTTCCAGGCACCATCTCCGAACGAGGTTGTCACTCCGACAGCGATGTAGCCCCCATCCGCGGTCTGCTGCGCGAAGTTCCCCTCATCCATGCCTGCTCCGCCGAACGTGCGCCGGAAACTGACTTGTCTCTGGAGTGCCTGTGAAGGCTCCGCCGCCCGGAGAATGGGTCCCGTAAAGGATATCAACACGATGAGTAGCGGCTTGAACCACGGGCGGAGGGAACGGCCTGGTGTCGATCTATATTTCATGCTCATGGGCAAAGTTACAACAAGTGTCCGAGCCTGCCGCTATCTTTGACAACGGCAGAGCTCAAAGTTGGCATCGACGGGGACGCAACTGGTCGGCAGTATGCTGGAAGTGTAGAGGTGATCTGCAGGCTTGGGGATTTGGAGGGTTGCGGGGTTGCAGGGAACGAATTAGCGGACGAACAACTCGGTGACTGTACGGCCTTCGTTGGGCTCGTTGGTACGGTTTTCCATCTGCTGAATCTCGTAGGCCGCTATGGCCCGGGCGGTTTCCTGGTTCGCCGCCGCCCCGGGTTCTTCCTCCGGTTCAGGTGGTCCGGCAGGTGCTGGACCTTCCTCGGTTTCCGGCCCTTCCACTAAGGGGGCTGCCGCCCTTCGGCCTTCAGCCCCGCCGGGAGGAGCGACGGCCGGGCCGTTCTCCTCCTCGCCTTCAGCTGGTACAGCAGCCAGCGGCGCTGTGGCCGGTTCATTGCCTCCGGCTTCGGGTCCCGCAGGTGTAGGTGCTCCGGCAGGTGCCACGGCAGCCTGATTGTCACCAACCGGGGGAACCGCACCGCCCCGTTGCTCTGCATCCGCAGCGGCACCGGGCGGTGTTCTTCCGGCACCATCCTCATCCGGAGGTTGGAGGATCGGCCGGGGGACATTCGCTCGCAGTTCCGTATTGGCCGCCTCAAGGGGTGAGGTTCGGACCGCAGCCGCTTCTTCCGCAGGCGTCTCAGGAGGTTCAGGGGTCGGGGGTGCGGGATTCCCCGCCGGGGCCTCCGGTGCCAGCGCGGTGTTGACGTCGGCCAGCGCAGGTCCAACCGGCCCTCCACCCTGCAAGGGTTCCCCACCCAAGGGAGCCGCGGGTTCATTTCGCGGGAAATCGGTCTGGTTTTCAGTCAGTGGGTTGGCCGGTGGCGCCACTCCCGGACCGGCGGCCTCGGCATTTCCACCACCAGCCAGGTTAGCACCAGGATTATTAACCGCAAGCAGGTTCGGGGTAACGGGGGGATTCTGAGCCGGAGCACCTGGCCCGAAGCCGGCGTTGTCGTTGGGTGCCACTCCCGGACCGGCATTGGCCTGATTAAGGGAAGCTTCGTTGCCGGCCGCCAAGGTATTGGGTGGGGGCGGATTCGCACCTTGCTCCGCTCCGCGCCCTACGCCGGCTGCTTGTAGATTACCCGTGACCATCCCCGCCCCGGGTGCGTTACCGGCATTTTCCCCACCCGGTGTGAAGCCTTCCACAAGCGGTCCCCGGTTCAGCTGAGTGCCGCCAATTCCTCCTTGATTCAGGGCGCCCCTTCCAGCCGCCAGAGGAGTTCCTTGATCAGCAGTTAAGGCCCCACCCGGATTGGTCAACCGTTCCTGAACGCGGGCCAGAGGTCCATTCTCCGCTTGGCCGGCTCCCCCGAAGCCGCCCTGATTTTCATCTTCCCTGCCCAGCAGGGCCAGTCCACCGGGCCGGGCACCCGCACCGGCATTCAGTCCGTCTCCTGGTGCGGCGGCATTGGGATTCGTCAGAGGGTTGATCCGGTCAATGGGCGATTGATTGCCGAGGGCATTGCCCAGGGCTGTCTGCTGGAAACTGGCGGCCATCTGGATGCCGTCCAACCGGGGGGGCTGGTTGCTGGCTACGATGGTCGGGGGAGTACCCACCTGGAAGGTCGGTCCTTGCGTGCCAGGACCGGCCCCTTGATTCGCAGGCCGGTTAAAAGGAGCGGCAACCCCACCTTGCTGTTCTCCGCCTGCAGCTTGAGCAGGTTGATTAGCGGCCCTGAAAGCCTGGATAGCTTGCCGGAATTGCTGACGAAGTGTAGCACGTTCGGCACGAGCTTCACGCGAAGGTGCTTCCGGCCGCTCAGCCTCCCTGGTTTCCTCAGCCGGTCGGGCTTCACGAACACGATCGCTGAAATCGACGCGGACGGCCTCACGGGCCCGCTCACCACGTCGGGCTAACGCAGCTTGAAACAGTCCCCGCCCGCGGCCACGATTACCTCGGGTGGCCTCCTCAGCTTGCTCGTTCTCCTGGTCAGGATTAGGCTCTTCGGCGCGTTCGAAACGGTCGAAAAACGACGTGACATTGAAGCGAGCGAACAAGTCGTTGAGATTGAGACTGTCAGCCATGACTCAATATCTGCACAAAACGTCCGATAATGTAAAAGGCCAACAACTGGGAGGACCCACAACGAAAGGGTGATTCACGCCACACTCCTCACGGCCTTCCAGTTGTTGGCCTATAATCCCAATCAATCTACGCCTCAGGACACCACTCCCATTTCAGGAGCCGTGTCCTGTCGCTCTTCCGCGCCTTAAACATATACAACAAAAGCTAAAAATGCAAGCTTTATCGTATACACAACCTGGACTATGTTCCCCTCGGAATTCACGGCAATATCTCGTGTCAGACGTTAGTCGATCTCCTGCACAGAATCATTTATTATACCGGTTGAAATCCAACCGATCGGAAACATAACGTTTTCTCCTGGGATGGTTATCGGGAAGCCCCGAGCGACAGATCCAATTCCAGGCCCTCGTACGCCGCGGCACAGCTGATTTTCAGCGGCCCCTTGCCCAACAAGTCGCGGGCCAGGGATTGCATCTTATCCAGCTCGTCATCGGTGCGGTCCGGATCGTGATGGTAGAGGATCAGATGTTTCACCTGGGCCGCCATGGCCAGATCACAGACCTGACTGACCAGACTGTGCCCCCACCCATGCTTCTCGGGCATATCCTCCGCCGTGTATTGGGCATCGTGGATCAGTACGTCGGCACCCTGGCTGAACTCTACGAAACCATCGAATTCCGTGGCCTTTTCATACGGGGGGTTCAGCTCATTATCCGTGAGATAGACGAGGGATTGGCCGTTATCCGTAATACGGTAGCCATGCGCACCACCGGGATGATTGGCCTCGATCTGGGCGATATCGAATCCATGCGCAGTTAAAAAGTTGAGCACGCCCTCTTCAATGCA
>CP070656.1:1818685-1822312 GCA_020355065.1 Fidelibacterota bacterium
AAGGAAGTTCCCGGGCATACCCCTGATAGGCCACCGTACTTTCGGCATATCGATCGCAGAGCACGACCTCACCACGCTCAAGGGCGGGAATGATGATCTCGTGCACCAACTGCGCTCGGGCCGTGGAAAATAGCAGCGCTTCCGCTCGTTCACAAAGATCCTGGTTGCGATGGTCCAACAGGAGTGTGCGTATCTTTTCCGATAGAGCTGTCCCACCTGGTTCACGAACCACCACGACCGTCCTTCCCAGCTCCTCAAAACGCTTTTTCAGAAGCGCAATTTGAGTGGATTTGCCCGAACCGTCAATACCTTCAAAAGTGATGAATATGCCGGTTATGATAATCCTCCCTTTCCGATCACCAGTACACATTCCCCCTTCGGGGGCCGCTCTTCCACCCTGGTGATAACGTCTTGAACGGTTCCTCTTAGAATGGTCTCAAATTTCTTGGTGATCTCCCGGCAAAGAACCATCTGGCGATTGCCGAAATGCGTGCATACATCATTCAGTGTATCGACAATCCGTTGGGGTGATTCATAAATAATCACCGTACCATCAAAGGAGGCCAATGACTGAAGCCGGCTTGTGCGTCCCTTTTTGCGAGGTAAAAATCCCTCAAATAGAAACCGGTCAGTAGGCAGCCCACTCATGACCAGGGCCGCCAGCAGAGCACTGGGGCCTGGAACCGGAACTATGGGAATACCCCGATCTGCGGCCAATTTGATAACTCGATACCCGGGATCACTGATCGTAGGAGTTCCCGCATTGCAGACCAACGCGATGCTGTCACCGGCCTCAAGGAAATCCACCAATTGCGGCGCACGGTTTACCTCATTATGCTCGTGGTAACTGATCATGCGCTTTCCTATCTCATGTCGCTTGAGGAGGATCTCAGTATGACGCGTGTCCTCGGCTGCGATAAGGTCCACTTGATTGAGAATCTCCAACGCCCTGAAAGATATATCCTTCAGATTACCAATCGGAGTGGAAACGACGTAGAGCGTCCCAGGACTCACCTAGGCGAGGCAACTCCTCACTGATTTCACGAAGATATCGTAAGCCAATTCGATTTCCTCGTGACTGATGGTAAGCTGCGGGCGGAAACGTATGGACCGGTCCCCGCTCCCCAGCACGATTGCACCGTTTTTATACAGGGCTGCGAGCACCGCATCCCTTTCAGTCCCTGATGGTAAGTCAAATGCCGCGAATAGACCACGTCCGCGAACATTCGTCACGTACCCTGGGAACTCCTCCGCCAAGGTCTCCAGTTTCTTTAGCAGGAAATCTCCATCCTTTCTGGACTTCTCAATGAGGTTTTCGTCCTGAATAATCTGGAGAATCAAGCCGAACCGCACCATGTCCACCATATTCCCGCCCCAGGTGGAATTGATCCTGCTGGATTCCTGAAAGACGTTGTGCTCAACTTCATCAAAGCGTTTACCTGCCAGTATCCCACACACCTGGCTCTTTTTCCCGAATGAAATAATATCAGGCTGGGCAGCCTCGCCGAAATGCTCATGTGCCCAGAACGCCCCGGTGATGGCAACCCCCGTCTGTACCTCGTCATAGATAAGGATAATCTCGTTCTCGTTGCATACCTGCCGCAGGGCAACAGCGAATTCCGGTCGGAAGTGGTTATCGCCTCCTTCACCTTGGATAGGTTCAATGATCAAGGCCGCGATGTCATGAGCATTGTTATGAATGGCCTCCTGAATCTCTTTGAGAGCCTTTTCCTCCAGCGCTTCCACTTCCTTCTGCACAGTATCGGTAATTGGGAAACGCAGCCGGGGCATGGTGATCAGAGGCCAGTTGAACTTGGGATAGTAGAGTGTCTTTCTAGGATCGTGACTGTCAGTCAGACTCATGGTGTAACCTGTCCGACCGTGAAAGCAATGCTGGAAATGGATCACCTGGCTCCCCTTCTCACCGCTGCCGGAATCCAGATTCTTCCTCACCTTCCAATCGAAGGCGGCTTTTAAAGCATTCTCCACGGCTAGCCCGCCCCCTTCAATGAAGAACGTATGGGGCAGGTACTCTGGGATTCCTATCTCGTCAAATATGGCTACGAACTCAGCATACTCGCGAGCATATATATCCGAAAGAGTCGGTTTCGTGAGAGCCGCAGTGGTGAGCCGATCCTTGTTGGCTACCAGAACCGGGTGATTGTATCCAACCGTCATCGAGGCGAACATGGCAAACAGGTCAAGATATTCGCGGCCTGTTACAGCATCCACGATCCACGAACCATGGCTCTTCTCAAGATCGATGACGGCTTCAAACCCGTCAGCTAATATGTGCTTGCCCAATGTCGGCCGCACATCTTTTGGCTGCAGTGATATGGCTTCGGTCATTGTTCCACTTTCATTCAAAGGATGGACAAATTATCGATTGTCGATCTGTGCACGCTGGAGTCTGCCACTATAGTCGACATATATGGTTTTCGGTTCACTGAAGAACTCATACACCGCCTCACCACCTTCACGATGCCCATTTCCAGTGTTCTTCACGCCACCGAAAGGCATATGGCATTCCGCCCCGATGGTGGGGCCATTAATGTAGGTAATACCTGCCTGGATATCACGCATTGCGATGAAGGCTGCGTTCACATCCCGGGTATAAATGGAAGAGGAAAGACCATAGTTGGTGGCATTAAGCAAATCGATGGCTTCATCGAGCTGCTTCGCTTTCATAACCGATAGAACAGGCCCGAATATTTCCTCGTCATGGATCGTCATTCCAGGCACTACGTCCTTGAAAATTGTCGGCTGGTAGAATGTGCCATTATCCAGCTCCTCGCCGGTGGCATACTCACCGCCCAAAATCAACGTAGCTCCTTCCTTCTTTCCGATTTTTACATATTCATGAATCTGGTCCCTGGCCGCCTCATTGATCACAGGGCCCACATCCACTGTTTCATCCAGACCGTTCCCAAGCCGGAGGTTCTGGGCGGCTGCAACGAGTTTTTCAAGGAATTCGTCGTGGATAGCTTCGTGCACGATCAAGCGACTGGTGGCCGTGCAGCGTTGGCCGGTCGTCCCAAAGGCACCCCACAGTACTCCTTCCAGCGCAAGATCCTGATCAGCGTCGCTCATGATGATTTGGGCGTTTTTCCCACCCAGCTCCAGGGACACCCGCTTCAGCTCGCTTCCCGCCGCAGCATTGATGGTTTTGCCCACTGCGGAACTGCCGGTGAACGATATGCCGTTGATATCCGGGTGATTCACGATGCCCGTGCCCACTTCTCCACCACCACCGTGAACCAGGTTGATCACCTTCGGCGGGACACCGGCTTCCATTAAAATCTCTACGAATAGGGTCGCCGTAGCGGGTGTGTCGGATGCTGGCTTGAAAACGACTGTATTGCCGCTGGTGAGGGCTGGAAACACTTTCCAGGCGGGAATCGCCATGGGGAAATTCCAGGGCGTGATTAAGCCCGCTACTCCCAAAGGTAGGCGCGTGGTGAGGTTGAATTTATCGGGCAATTCGGAGGGGACGGTCTGGCCGAACATGCGGCGGGCTTCACCGAAAGCATAATAGGCTGTGTCAATCCCCTCCTGTACGTCACCGCGCGTTTCGGCCAGCACTTTCCCCATCTCTCGGGTCTGAATACGTGCAATCTCCTCCTTGCG
>CP070656.1:1822412-1848974 GCA_020355065.1 Fidelibacterota bacterium
CCCCGCTTCCTGCGGGATTCCCCCGCTTTCAGCGGGGCCCAGTCCCGCCCCCGGCACGCCTGTCCATCCAGCCGAATTTGCTTAGTGCGGATTCGCCCCGCTTCCTGCGGGATTCCCCCGCTTTCAGCGGGGTCCAGTCCCGCCCCCGGCACGCCTGTCCATACAGCCGAATTTGCTTAGTGCGGATTCGCCCCGCTTCCTGCGGGATTCCCCCGCTTTCTGCGGGATTCCCCCGCTTTCAGCGGGGTCCAGTCCCGCCCCCGGCACGCTGTAAGCCCCTTATAAATAAATGGCTTATAAGGGGCTCTTTTTTTTGTCTTTTTCGGATATTCGTATTTCTGAATGTTTCAAGTAATGTTCTGAATAATCCTCATTTGGTCTACAATATCGGCATTATATCGGCACAAATTCGCAGCTGCGCACATAATCTGCGCCAGATCTTGGTAATCCTGCCGCAGCAGATCCTCGCTGAGCAGGACTTCCAGCTGGCTGGGTGTACCTCCAAAGAATGCGCGGTGGAGATCGGCCAGCTCTTGGGCGTGACCACGATGGTGGCGGTGTCCATCGGCCGGGTAGGATCGACCTACTCCATCGACATCCGCACAATCGACGTCCAGACAGGTGCGATCATTCAGTCCTTCACCCATGACTACCAGGGGAGAATCGACGGCCTGCTGGTGAAATAGCCCGGGTAGCCTGGGCCTTGGTGGGCGCGGAGATCCCAGACTCCATAGCCCAGAAGCTGACGCGGCTTGTCGAGCAGGCTGAGATAATTCCTGGCCGGGAATCCATGGAACAACCACCAACCACCATTCCTCCCGAGAAGAGGGGCAGGTCAACTCGTTCATTGATACAGTTCTTAGAAAGGCTTCGAAATTGTTGCTGGCGAAGGATAATAAAACATGCCAATGAAAAAGTTCTTGATAAGAGAATGAAAGAGTTGTTACCTTAGAATAGAAACCAAATAAAGTATATTTGATAGAGATAGAAAGAATTCAAAAGCAGATCAGATCTAACATACTATAATACTTGTCACGTGCCTCGAACGAGTAGGACCATAATTTGTGACAGATTATTATTTAACAAGTCCAAGTTCTGTCATGATGATAGTCTGGATGCTATCTATTGCAGACATGGATTTTGTGTGAAATCATCCCCTCAACCGCACCGCCCCTCGGCCCGCTGGGATCGATGGATATTGATTGTACTGGCCTTCCCATACCTCACCCTGACCGGTTTCTCAGACGCAATCCCCAATGCACAGATCTCCGAGGGACCCTATCTAAGCTCCGGGGATCTGTTTTTTGTAGCCGATGTAATTCAATTTGAGGGTACTGATAACCGCAATATCATCGAAGTTGTCTACGCGATTGATCTAACACAGTTACGATCTTCGGACGGCTTCTCAGCGACAGATCGTTTCTCAGTAGAACTGAGGTTGACTCCTGATGATCAGTCGGTACCGGTTGTCGATATCCGTGATAACAAGAATGTGAGTGCCAGCATTGGGAGTGGTGGGGTTTTTGTCGATCTGGTACGGGGAGAGTTTTCAGCCCATGATTTCGATCTATTATTGAAGCTCCGGGATGGATCAGGCCGGACCGGTGTGATTTCCCGGCGCATCCCGGCCCGGACGTTCGGCGGCGATCTTTCCGTCAGTGATCTTCTGTTTGTATCTCATCTCCAACAGGGGGATGGACCGAGCAGCCTCAACCGCCACGGGATCATCATGATTCCCTCTCCAGCCCGACATTTTAGTATCGTCGAAGAACCATCTACCGCCTTCCTATACTATGAGATCAATAATCTGGGTGACGTCACCGGGGAGTCCAGGAGCTACTCTGTTCACTATTATATCCATGATGGTAACAGGCAGAAGATTGTTGAAAAAACTATCCCCGACCAGAGGACCAGCAGCCCCGATTGTTCCCGCATCGAGCGTATTCCCCTGGCGGGTATGGTACCCGGAGCCTATAGCCTTCATCTGCAGGTGAGCGACCTGGCGAATGGAGCCGCCGCAACAGCCAATGGCACCTTCCGCATCACAGGACCCGAGCCGCAAGAGCCGCTGCAGATCTCGATGACGCCAGAGACAATTGATCGTCGTTTTAAGCAGATCGAGCATATTGCTACACATAAAGAGAAGAAAATATTCAAGAGCCTGTCTCTGCAGGGGAAGCAGGAATTCCTGCTCCGTTTCTGGAAGGATCGCGATCCGACGCCTGCCACACCTGGCAACGAGTTCATGGATGAACATTTTCGGCGCCTAGCTTTTTGTGAAACCCATTTCCAGGGCGGAAGTCATTCTGACCAAGGACGGGTCTATATCATCTATGGACCACCCTTGGACATCGAGAGAATCTTCTCAACGGTAGAGAGTGCCCGGCCGGTTGAAATCTGGACGTACGCCACCTATGGGCGTACGGAGTTCGTTTTTGTCGATCGAACCGGAGACGGCTATTATATACAGGTACATTCCACTCATAAGAATGAAATCAGCAATCCCGGCTGGCGGGCAGAACTCGGTGATAATAGGTATAACCAACCCGGATTGTAAGAACGAACAGCATTGACTCGAGCAATCAGAGCAACGAGAGTATCAAGAAAGATCCCTGCCAGAGCGCCTCAGAAGAACGCTGGTCGGGGAGTAACACTTATTTAACGAGGGGGAAGGCATGCGAGCGTCAAAGACAACAGCCCTGCTTTCAGTTCTGTCGTTTACCCTGATCATCATGGGTCAGCTAATGGCCGCCAGTACCGGCAAGATCAGAGGCCGGGTCTATGAACAGGAGACCGGCAATCCCCTTGGGGGGGCTAATGTCATCCTGCAAGGCACGCAGCTGGGTGCGGCGGCGGATGCTGAAGGGCAGTTCATTATTGTGAACATTCCACCCGGTGTGTACTCCGTACGGGCTACCATGATGGGTTATGCCACTTTCATCCAAGAGAACGTGCAAGTCAGTATAAACCAGACCACCGTTCTCGACTACCCGATGGGTGTAGAAGCCGTCGTAGGCCAGGAAGTGGTAGTGCAAGCTGAGCGGCCGGTCGTCCAAATGGACATCTCTTCGAGCCGTCATCTCGTGACGGCGGCCAACATCCAGGATCGACCCCTGGAGAACTTGGAGGAAATCCTGGCGGCTGAGGCCGGTATCAGTCTTTCCGCATCCGCGGAAGGTTCGGGTGTTATTATCCGGGGCAGTGAGTTGAACGAAACCGACATCGTCGTCGATGGCTTATCCACCAGGAACGAGCGTAACCAACAACCAGCCGTGACGCTGAATCTCACCGCCATCCAGGAGATCGAGATCCTTACGGGTGGATTCAGCGCCGAGTTTGGTGATCTGCGCTCGGGCATGATCAATGTAGTGACTCGCGAGGGCAGTCGGGATCAATTCAACTTTAATGCGGACATCCGTTACAGCCCGCCGGCACGGAAACACTTCGGACCCAATCCGTTCAGCACGGACGGCCCGTTCTGGCAGGTCTATGCTGGTCCCGACGCCTTCACCGGCGTGACCACGGAGATGGTGGAAAGCGATTGGGATTATCCCAACACCTATCCCTTCACTTTCATAGGTTGGAACGAAGTGGCTCGGCAGTTCCTGGCTGATGCCGATCCGGACAATGACAGGACTCCTCAGGAATTGCTGGAAATCTGGAAGTGGCAGCACCGTCTGCGTCGATATGCGGACGAACCCGACATCATCTCTGATATGACCATCAGCGGTCCTGTCCCCATGATACCGGCAACGTTCATGTTGTCTCACCGCTATGAGAATCTGCAACTGGCATATCCCTATAGCCGCAATAACTCACTGGCTGAAACGCTGCTGTTGAAACTGACCAGCTACCTCACTCCCAAGATCAAGGTTTCGTGGAACAATTCACTGATCAAGCAGGTGGGCGTAAGTGGATCGAGTTACGATGACACCAACGGCATGATCACGGGTACCCGCCAGGGTACGGTTTATGCCCGGAATGCCTTGTGGTGGCGCATCATGTGGGCCGATGCCAGCCATAGTCCCATAGAGACCACCCAATACCGAGGTGGAATCAGCCTGAATCATATTCTGAGTGACAAGACCTTCTACAATCTCGGCATCCAGTACACCGCCTTTCGAACGTTACAGGAGCCAATCGGCCTACGTGATACCACCGGCATCAAGCAGATCGGCGACAGCATGTATGATGAGGCGCCCTTCGTCTACGTAGGGAGTGCACTTGGCTCCATCGTCGAGCAATACGATATCCTGGGCGACTTCCAGATGTCAGGTGGCGGCCGCGGACAGGACCACTCCAAATATGCCGGGATCACCGTCAGTTTCGACCTTGTTTCACAGGTGAATTCGACCAACGAGGTCAAGATGGGTTTCACCGTCGACCGTACGTCATTTAAGGAACGGCGGGAGATCAATCACAGCTATACCACCCGGCCTCAAAAGCTGGCACCCTGGGCTTGGTGGTATTTTGATGCCACTCCTTTCCGGGTGGGAGCTTATATCCAGGATAAGTTGGAGTTCAAGGGGATGATCGCCAACATCGGTATCCGCATGGACTACATGGATCCGGGAGCCGATCCATTCGACCTGGAGCCCACGATGATCTTCGAGGATCTTCCCTATACCTTGACCAACTACTTCGAGAATGATACGACGTTCGATCACCTGAGAACCAAAGAGGCGAGCAGTAAGTTGTATTTCAGTCCACGACTGGGTATTTCTCATCCGGTGACGACTACCAGTAAGGTTTTCTTCAACTATACACATCTATTGCAGCGCCCGGTGATGGATCGACTCTACACCGTTCAACCCAGCAGTGGCGAAGCACTGGTACCCAACCTGCTGGCCGAGTGGCCCCGCACGGTTTCCTACGAGTTGGGCTTTGAGCAGAGCCTGGCTAATGCGTTGCTGATTCACGTCATGGGATACTACAAGGATGTTTCCGATCAACTCAGTCAGCAGAATATTGTGTCGTTTGATGGCGACAACAATATCGTCACGTGGGCCAATAACAGTTACGCTGATATCCGAGGGCTTGAATTCAAGCTGGAGAAACGGACCGGTCAGTGGTGGTATGGTTATGTAACCCTGGAGTACATGGTCAGGAGTGTGGGATACACCGGCCTGCGATACGTCTACGAGAACCGCCAGCTGGCCCGCCAGCAGCGGGAGAATACCAATCAGGAGCGAGGCTGGCCGGTGCCGTCCATCCTGGCCAATATAACCTTCCGTACCCCGGATGGTTGGGGGCCGAGTATCCTGGGTGTTGCGCCCCTGGGGGGCTGGCGGCTCAATGTTCTACATGAGTGGTCCGATGGCGGCAAGGAGCTGCTGAATCCCGAAGCCCGCTTGAGCGAACAAAACTATGTGGACGTGATCGATGATATGAATACCGATCTGGTCCTCGAAAAGCGGTTCCAGCGGGGTCGTGCCAGTGTCAGCGCCTTTGTCCAGGTCAAGAATGTGTTCAATTACCGTGGTTATGTTAATCCGCAATACTGGACCCGGTATGTGAGTTCACTCCACTTTCCCCATGAGACGGGTGATCAGCACGGTAATGACAAACTTGGCGAGTGGGACAAGGACTATATCGACCTGGGTTGGTATAACTGGAGTCGACACATCCACCCGAGAGATATCTTCTTCGGAATTCGAATTCAGTTCTAAGGAATCCGTGAGAACCAGGGACAGGAGCGAACTGAACCAACTGTTTGCATAAGGGGGTAATTGATGCAGTATGCCAAGCCTCAAATACATCGCCTCCTCGGCGTAGGAGCTCTGACCGCCTTTTTGGGTCTGTTTATGATGGAATCCGCCCTGGGCCAGGGTGGTCCGACCAAGGTTCATAACCTGGGCGATTATCAGCTCCGGATCTACTCCGATGATTTCCTCAACACCAACGATACTCGAGCCGTTGGTACCGGCGTATGGCCTCAAGACCACTACAGGTACAGTACTGTCGTTTTCTATAACAGCGGCTTCACAGTCGGGAGCTGGGTTGATGAGAATGGTGATGAACACTCCAAGGAAGTCTTTTTGTACCCGCTCAGTTTCAACCAAGAGGAACCGTACGGGATAAGGGAGGTGCGCCGCGCTGAGCCACCTCTGGTCGAAGTATACACCGAAGGTGCCTGGATCGTCTCTTCCCGTTCCTACACGGGCGATATTGATCAGACATTGCCTTCGGATATGATGATAGAAGTAAGGTACAAGGCCCAGCCCGGCTTCGATATACTGAAGCGTTCCTATTCCTTTTCAAATCCCGACCATGATGATTACGTCATTCACGTGAACCGGTATCTGACGACTTTTGACTGGGACGCCGATCCTGAAGCGGACACTGATGATACGCAGACGCTGGAGGATGTCTATTTTGTCTTCGGGTATGCGTTCCAGACGGCAGAGGGAACATGGATTACGTATGAGAGATGGTACGAAGATGCCAATAGTCAGTGGGCGGACTATGATTATCAACCATCCACGTTAGTTGAGGGTGGGCGTGATCTACATGTTTCCTATAGCTGGGATGGCGATCATCCGGAGATTACCGAGTTTGAGGAGGGGGGACCTGATTTTGATGACACCGGTGATCCCCGTTTTGCCATCGGTGAGTCTGGAGGTGAACCCATGCCCTCCGCGGAGTTCATTTCCAATGCTTACTCCGGCTTCGCCGCCCTGCACGTGGATTCTCCGGCGCTAGACGGGACCGATGACGTGACCCAGCCGGTGTCCATCATCAGCAGTGTTAATATCTATAACGTCTGGGATGACGATTTCTCACCCTTCGCAACCGTATGGGACTGGACCGCTTCCGGCGAGAAGGAACTGGCTGAGAATGATGCCGGCTGGCCCGATGATCCTACCATTGTGGAAGCCAGAATGCCGTTCCAGGCCTTTGGACCATACGATTTGACCAAAGGTGATTCGGTGGTGATCGTATATGCCGTCGCTGCCAACGGGATATCCCGCGAGCTGGCTATTTCGGAGGGTCTTAAATGGCGCTCCTGGTATCGTGGTGAAGCGGGTGCCGACTTCGATGATGCGGCCAAGAACGATTTACTAGCTACCGGTAAAGACTCTCTGTTCCAGGTTCTTGACAGGGCTTTATGGGCCTGGAACCAGGATCTCGATATCCCTGATCCCTTACCGGCACCCGATCTTCAGGTTGAATCGGGTCCCGAGAAGATCACATTAGAATGGGAAGACCTGTCTGCCGTACCCGATCCTGACTCTGGAGAGCCCGACCTGGATCATTATGTGATCTACCGGAAGAAGGGTGAATTCCTGGTGGATACCTATGACGAGCTCGATCCCAGTGGTGTCCACATCCTGTGGGAAGAGATTGCCACGGTGGATGGATCGACGACCAGCTATGAGGATACGGATGTCAGCCGTGGTGATGCCTATCACTATGCGGTGACAGCGGTTGACGACCAGGGTCTCGAAAGTTCGAAGTATGCCAACCGCTCAGAGGTTGCAGCCTACTCATTCGCGCCCGGGAGAGCGGATGCCGATAGTGTGCGCATCATTCCCAATCCCTATATCGTGCGGGCAGGCGATTTCAACTTCGCCGGGGATGATAATAAACTTCTTTTCGTGAATCTACCCGCGTACTGCACACTGCGCATCTATACGGCCACCGGTGATCTGATTAAGACCATCGAGCACTCCAGTGGGAGCGCCGATGAAAGCTGGGATCAGGTCACCAAAGCCAACCAGCTGGTGGCGAGCGGCGTCTATATCCTCCAGGTGGATGACGCCGAAGATCTCGATGGCAACTCGTTACCGGGTGCCATCGAAAAATTCGTGATAATCCGGTAAGCAGAGATGCAACCTAATAGAAACCGGATAGTCAAGAACAGTATTCAAATCTTGGATGATACCATACAATGAAACGCTTACGGCCTTCGATCCTCCCTGTACTCATTCTGAGCCTCATGATGGGCCTACCCCTTGATGGGCAGGTGAAGAAGATAGCCCAGTCGGGGATGAAATGGCTCAGTATCCCCGTCGGGGCGCGGGCAACGGCTATGGGCGCTGCCTTTACAGCCGTGGCCGATGACGGTAGTGCCGTGTTCTGGAACCCAGCCGGCGCGGCCATGGGTGGTTCTGGAGTATTTTTATCTCAAAACCAGTGGATCGCTGATATCGGCGTGCTGGCAGGCGCGGTCACCTTCGATCTCGGCAACATAGGTGTTGTAGGGGCCAGTTATGCCGTTGTGAATTGGGGAGACCTGAATGGTACGGTGAGAGATCCCTCTGTAGCCAGTGGTTATCGTGAAACAGGCACCTTCTCCCCGACCAATTTCGGCGTTGGGATCAATTATGCCCGGCGGGTCAGTGACCAGTTTGCCTTTGGCGGGCATCTGAAGTATCTGTACGAGAACCTGGGATCGAATTACACCGGGAGTACAGACACGGATGGTTCCGGCGATTACATCGATGCCAAAAAATACACGGCCGAGATGAATACGGTGGCCTTTGACTTCGGAACGCTGTACTATACTGGTTTCCATGATCTGCGTCTCGGGATGTCCCTCCAGAATTTTTCCCAGGAAATGCAATACCGCATGGAATGGTTTGCACTGCCGTTGACTTTCAAGTTCGGACTTGCCATGGACCTGTTGTCATTATTGGGAGATCCGGCTGCTCATACTTTGACTGTCGCCGTCGATGCGCTTCACCCCAGGGACTATACGGAACGGATTCACCTGGGAGTAGAATACAGATTCCACAATCTCCTCTTTCTACGTGGTGGATACAAAACCAACTACGACGAGGAGAACGTTTCCTTTGGTGGTGGTGTAAACCTATCTGTGGCTGGTTTTGGCTTGGGAGTAGACTACGCTTTTATCCAGTTCGGAAACTTCGATCCCGTGCAGACATTCTCCTTCAACTTCAAATTCTAACTGTGCAGCACGCACTTGATCTTGGTCTGCAGAATGAATTGGGACAATCTATCGATGCCTGAAAAACCATCGAGGAGGGTGCAAAGATGAAAATTAGGTACTTAATCAGTGTGGCGGGAATTGTGCTCTTCCTGGGTCTGCTCGCCGTTTCGTGCGAAGCACCCAGCCAGCCAGAGTATGGTGATCCAGGGAATCCTGATCCCCATCCGACGGGATCAGCGGCTGCCACCATTACGTCCATTGATCCGGAGGAGGGATATCTTAAGGATATCGTTACCATTACTGGTAGTGGCTTCAATACCACTGCTGAATTCAACCTCGTTTCATTTGGGCAAAAAGTTGGTACGGTGCTGAATGCATCAGCGACGTCGCTGGAGGTTGAATCTCCCTCGATAACAGGTGAGACAGTGGATGTTATGGTTGCCACTAAGGGATCGGAATTTTGGAGCAATAGCGTTGAGTTCACCTTCAAGGACGCGGTCAGTCTGATATCTGACACTCTTAATTGGCCCATGGGGATCGACGCTGACGACGATGGGAATATCTATATCGGTTCGGCTAGTGATGAGGTTATATACAAAATTGATACGGACGGTGTAGTGACCACCTTCGCCGGGGTTGCACCCAGCGGCGCGATCCGATTTGGAGCCGGAGGCTGGCTGTATGTCTGTTCATCCTGGGATGGTGTAGTGAAGCGTATTTCAGCTGATGGGGCTACCGTTGAAGAGGTGGATTCGGTAGAAGCCGCGGTTGACATTGACTGGGATGCTGCCGGAAACATGTACATTCTGAAAAACTGGGGTGGTGGTGTTGATCGGATCGATCCGCAAGGCACTAAAACAACACTAATAGATTGGGATGAATATGGGGAATTCAAGAGCTGCCGAATCTTTGGCGATTACTTCTATGCCACCGAGATCTGGGGCAGCACTATCTGGAGATTTGATATCACGGCCAGTGGGCTGGAAAATGGCACTGCTGTCTATGAGGGTGATTCCCCGGTTGGATTGGAAATTGACGAGGAAGGCACATTATACTTCACCGAAGCCTGGGAAACCAGTCTGTACACTCTGAAAGAGGATGGATCGACCGAAGTCCTGTTTGAAGAGCAATTAATGACACCCATGCGGTACCTGACCTATCACGATAAAATGATTTATATCGTATATCCCGGATGGGGCGATGTTGGTGAAGCAATGATGGTCTATATCGGTATACCCCAAGCCCCGGCACCTGATTACACTTCGGGTAGGTAGAGAAAGAGGCAACTCACGCCCATGCTCTGCTCTCCGTTTAAAGCCGCTATACTTGATCCTTGTAGTGGGGGCAAGCTAGTATGACCATGCGAGTCTTTATCGTTGTTGAGGGTGCACCCAACCACAGCCCCAGGCTCTAGTCGGGGCTCTAGCCCGGTATCCGCGTAGAAACTTATAGCGTCGGCTAACCTATCGGGTTTGTCGGCGCTTTCAGTTTGTAGGTAGCTTACCTGGTGATAATGTACAGGAGTAATATTGTTCATAAATAGGGATATAAGCACTTCAATCCTGCTCATGCTGACTCTGCTCCTACCTCTCGCAGGGCAGACAAGCAAGGGTGGTCGCTGGCAGTTTGAGAACGACGGTGAAGATACCGCCGACTGGGATCAAGATGGCAATCCCGGCGAGCTGGTGAATCAGGCCGCCTTTGGTGACGTGACACCCCTGCAGGAAGGATCATTCTACCTCAACCTCGATCCTGCACTAGCCAATGACTACTTCCAGGTAGCGGACCATGGGGATCTGGATTTTCAAGATGAAGATATTGCCATCTCGATGTGGATTTACCCACTGGGTTTCACGGATACGCAATTCCTGGTGACCAAAGGAACACAGAACATCAATCCAAAGACCACCAACTATGCATTGCGCCTTGAGAGCAGTACCGGTAATCTCAGTTTTCTAATCCGGGATGCCGCCAATCAAGCTCAGGTTGCTACGTCCCGGCTCGCCGTTCCAGCGGAAACATGGACCTTTGTGGCCGCTTACTACGATTTCGCATCCCAGCAGGTATTTTTCTGGGATACGACGACGGCCAGCCCTTCGGACACCTTGGCATTCGCGCAGAGTTTTTTCCCGAATGATGGCCCGCTTGCCGTGGGCTGCTGGTATACTACCGATGGCCAGGGTGTGAAGCATTTCAACGGCCGTATCGATGATCTACGGATCAGCTCCAACCTCCAGGATGTCCTGCCGGAAGCTCTGGCCATCATCGAGGCGGGTGGTGCACGACGCGGTGCGCGGGACGATCTGGCACTGGGTCTCTATCCCAATCCGCTCAGTCTAAGCGGCGGAAGACAGGGCCTGACCATTCGCTTGGAGGCAGTCTATGAACCAACCACTATTGCTATCTACAATCTGTTAGGTCAGGAAGTGTACCGGAAAGTTGTTTTAACACGGGGTCCAGAAACCCATATGCAATGGCATCTGAACCAGCTGACAGGTAACCGGATCAGCACCGGTGTTTATCTAATTACTCGGCAGAGTCCCAGTGGTCTAGCCGTGAAGAGGTTCACCCTCCTAAAGTAATTACGACACAGGGCAATAAAGGGGAGTAGTTTGGCAGGCAGCGAGACAGCAGCACGATGACTTCGTCGGTGTTCCAGGTCATCCTGTTCATCTTCGTATTCCTGTCTGGTTTCGCCGGTCTGCTTTATGAGGTGGTCTGGTCCCGGCTGTTCGGCCTGATCTTCGGCAACACCACCCTGGCCATCAGCTCGGTGCTTTCGGCATTTATGCTAGGTCTGGCGGGGGGCAGCCTGCTCATTGGTCGGCTGGCAGACCGCCTCCGTGATCTCCTCCGAGCCTATAGTCTGCTGGAGTTGACGATTGCCCTGGGCAGCGCCTTGCTAATTATCCTGCTCAGGCCTATCGACGTTTTCTACGCTCATCTCTTTCAGAGCCTCGGCAGTTCCTCATTGATTTTTCACCTCATCCGGTTCGTCGTGGCCTTGGTGGTGATGTTGCCGCCAACCATCGCCATGGGAGGGACAATCCCGCTACTGATTCGACTCGTTGCTCGGGATCAACAACGTCTGGGCATGGGTATCGGGATGCTTTACGGCATTAATACGCTGGGCGCCACGCTGGGGGCTTTTCTGACCGGATTCGTTCTCCTGCGGGTGATAGGTGTGACCCCCGCGATCAGCATCGGTATCAGCCTCAATCTCCTGGTCGCCATTGCAGCCTACGGACTCTCCCGAGTCTACGGGTTTGAGCCCGCTGCTGAGAAAATCAGGACTGCTCAACAGACTTCTGAAAGGGATGGAAAAACCAGGGTTATCCTCGTTGTTATGGCTGTTGCCGGGTTCACAGCCTTGGCCTACGAAGTGCTGTGGAGCCGAGTACTGGTCTTTGTCTTTACCAATTCAGTCTATGCTTTTGCCATCATACTCACCACTTTCCTGACAGGCATCGGTCTGGGCTCCTTCGTGGGAGGGCGCCTGGTCGACCGAGTCCGGGACGCACAACGAACATTGGGCTGGATTGAGCTGGCCCTCACTGGCGGAGCACTCCTGGCAGCTGTGCTACTGGTGAACCTTTCCGGAATCCATGACAGCCTGTTCCGCCTCGGACCGCGAACCACCTGGTGGAGCTGGAACGGTATCCGCTTTCTGGAGGCCTTTCTGCTCATGTTCCCGGCAACTTTCTGTATGGGGATGGCGTTTCCCGTCGCAGGTAAGCTGGTCATCCATGAGACCGAACGTTCCGGATCGGGACTGGGAACACTCTATTTCTGGAATACCATCGGCGGCGCGCTAGGCTCGTTCCTGACGACCATGCTATTAATCCGGGTCTTCGGAACCTCTGCCTCCCTGCTAGCCATAGTACTGGTTAATCTCGGCTTAGCCCTTTACCTGTTATCGAGGGGATTCCGACAAACGGTCACCTGGCAGTACGGACCGGTGGGTCTGGCGACGATAGCTGTCATCCTTGCGCTGGTGTTCACACCCCGGACCCTGTTTACGACGACGTATTCGCACGTGGAGCAGGACTTCCCCCTCATCGATTACCGTGAGGGGCTGGAGGGAACGGTTACCGTCCACGTAAGTCCAGCCGATGCCGTAGAGCAGGTCAAACGGCTGGATGTGGACGGCCTGAACGTGGCCGGAACCAGTTTCATGCTGCAGACCTTGCAGACCTTGCAGGGACACCTTCCAATGCTCCTGCATGGTCAACCGAAGCGGGTTATGCAAATCGGCTTCGGTACAGGTCAGACCTCCAGGGCAGTGTTACACTACCCTGTGCAGGACTTCGAGGTCATTGAGATCTCCGACGATGTATTGGAGATGGCCGGCGAACATTTCCAGGAGCAGAACCGAAACGTCCTGGCGAATCCCCGTTTGAAGACCTCGATCCTTGATGGCAAGAATTACGTCCGGTACGTCGATCAGACCTATGACGTGATCATGAACGATGCCAATTATGCCGTGGCTACAGCCAGCGCCAGCTTGTTTACCAGGGATCATTTTGAGACAGCCCGGAGAAAATTAGCCCCGAGAGGTCTATTTTCCACCTGGATGACGACGGACCTCGATCCCGAGGATTTCCGAATCGTTCTCCAGACCTTCATCTCGGTATTCCCCCATGCTTCCCTCTGGCTGGCCCCCAACTGTATCAATAAACAGGTAGTGCTCGTCGGTTCGGTCCAGCCCCTGAAGATGGATCTGGCAGTATTTGACGCCATCTGGGACGATCCGGCCATTCGGGCCGAGTTGGAGAGCATTAACATCCGATCGACCTTCGATCTCGTCAATTGCCTTGTTCTCG
Organism: Fidelibacterota bacterium; assembly: GCA_020355065.1. Lineage (GTDB taxonomy): Bacteria > Fidelibacterota > Marinisomatia > SCGC-AAA003-L08 > TS1B11. The sequence continues at coordinate 1,836,129 of CP070656.1, forward strand.
ATGCAACAGGCATTCAGGCCTTCGCTAAGGGAGCTGCAGTCAACACGGATCGCAACCCAATCCTTGAATTCTCGACCAGGGCCGTCCGGGCGCGCGATATCTGTGCCTATCAGAACCTGGGCAGGATCCTGATGCATCGACCTGATATTACCCGTATCCTGGTCAACCTGCCGACGAATGACGACGAGCGGCAGCTATTCCTGACGAGGCTTGGCCAGAATCAGGATGCAGGGAAACTCCTACTGAAGGGTATGCTGGCAGCCTACGAGGGCAGGACATTTCAGGCTCTCAAGACCTTGATGGAGGCGTCCAGGATGATTCCGGAGAGCCGGCTGGCGGCGCGTTTCTTCACATCCACCGACCAGGTCACACAAAAGCTGATGCTGGACCTTGCCAGACAACCCGACGATCTAGAAGCGGCCTTGCGCCTGGCCAGGCACCATATTACCCTCGATCGAATCGATGAGGCACTCCAGACGCTTCGAGTAGTAGGACGCAGGTACGCAAGCCATCCCCTGGTACAGTACGAGATGGCACGCTGTTACCTGGCACAGTCAAACATAGATAGCGCACGGATTTACTTTGAGGCGACCGTCTCGGCACAACCGGAACTGGCTGAAGGATGGTATTACCTGGGTGAGATCGCTCGTCAACAGGCTGACTGGGAGACAGCCCAGCGATACTTGGAACGAGCCCTCCAGATCGATGGACGGATTTTCGCCGCCCTGAACGCTCTGGGAGCGATTTACGAGCAGAAGAACGACTACCAGGCTGCCATTGATTACTACAATCGTTCGCTGGCCATCATGGCTTACCAACCAATTGTCGTCATCAGGTTGGGGGCCAGCCGGCTGCGTAATGGAGAACCGGCCGCCGCCCTCACCGAGCTGCAACGAGCCATCGCTATGGGAGAAAAGGAAGCACCCGTCCTGTTCAATCTGGGGAATGCATACTATCTCCAGAAGGATTTCACCCGGGCGATACGGTATTTCCAGCTGGCGGCGGCCCGGGATTCCACCAACCCGGAGATCTACTATAACCTGGGCAACGCCCAAGCGTCTCTTAGCAATTTCAGGGCGGCGATCCCGGCCTATCAAGAAGCGCTGAGTTTGGACAGGGATGAGCCGGATTATTTCAACAACCTGGCGATGACATATAGCGCCCTGGGGGAGTATGATCAGGCGCTTGCCGTTATCAACGAGGGCTTAAAATTGCACGGTCAATCCGAGTTGCTTCGCGAGAACGCCGCCCGGATTCGATCGGAGAAAGAAAAACGTCCCTAGTCGCGAATCGCTACGATGCACTCGAGGAGATCACAGCCATGAAGAGACTTATCTGGTCGGCACCGGCAAGTCTGCTGTATTCAGGAATCATCCTGATATCCATTCTGGTACAGGTACTGGCAGCCCAGACACTCCCGGACAAACTCCTGTTAAGAGATTACCGACCTGAATCACTGTACAATATTCCCAAGACAGACGTTCAAAAAGCGAAATACAGGGCCATTGATGCGCATAGCCATGTCTATGCGGAGACCCGTGAAGAAATTGCTGAATGGGTAAGAACGATGGATGAAGTGGGGCTTGAAAAGGTTATTGTGATGACGATGGCAACCGGAGCCAGATTCGATTCCATTTATGCCGAATATGCGCAGTATCCCGGCCGTTTCGAAGTCTGGTGCGGATTCGACTACGCGGGTTATGATGAGCCTGGATTTGGCCCCTCGGCGGTGGCTGAACTGGAGCGTTGTGCGAAAGTCGGCGCCACGGGTGTGGGCGAGTTGGGTGACAAGGGCAAGGGATTATACTACAGTAAACCGGTCAAAGCTTGGGGGATGCACATCGATGATCCCCGTATGGATCCTCTGTTGGAAAAATGCGGTGAACTGGGTCTGCCAATCAATATCCACGTTGGAGAACCACTCTGGTTTTATGCGCCGATGGACTCGACCAATGATGGTTTGATGAGTGCCTTTGATTGGCGGCTCGACAATCAGAAAGATATCGTGGATCTGGCGGGAATGGTTGACATTTTGGATCGGGCGGTTCAACGGCATCCGAATACCACCTTCATTGCTTGCCATCTAGCCAATCTGAATCACGACTTAGCCAGATTGGGTGAGCTGCTGGATGAGCACCCCAATCTGTACGCGGACATTTCTGCCCGATATGCCGAAGCCGCGACCATACCCAGGTTTGCCCAGGCTTTCATGGAAAAATATCAGGACAGGCTGCTCTACGGCACTGACCTGGGCAATGCCCCGGAGATGTACCGCATGACGTTCCGAATCCTGGAAAGTAATGACGAGCATTTCTACGAGGTCGACGAGCTACAATATCATTGGCCTCTCTACGGCCTCAACCTTGATCAACGGGCACTGAAGAAAATCTATCGGACGAATATCCTGAAAATACTGAACAAGTAGAAGGAACATGACTGAAGTCTCAATTCATTTCCTGCTGGAGGAGGTATAAAAAATGAGCAACAGAATACAGTGCACTCTACCGCTCTCTCTAGTTATCCTTGCTCTGGGTCTAACGAATGCTTGTGCACCGGCCAGGCCGGTGGCCCTCGAGGTGAAGGGAAAAAAAATCAGCCTTGAATTCGACGATCAGCTGCACAGTCGCGTGGTATCCAGGATCAGTGCCGAACGTGTTGTGCTGGGTGAGATGACGCCTTCGGAATTGGTCATCGTCGATGGTGAAGTTCAGGCGGATTTCCAGCTCTCCGACCATACGGTCACGGAAGGTGAGGATGAAATCGGCAAGCTGCGGGAATACCGCATCAAAGCCACTTCGCCATTATTGGAAAAGGAAGTCGTCATCACCAGTTATGACGATTTTCCCAACTTGCTGGTTCTCCAGGTGAGCTACACCAACACGGGTGAAACGGCACTGGCCGTGGATGGATGGACCAATCATCACTATAATTTCTCCACTGGCGGCGGTATGACAAATCCTCCTTTCTGGTCTTACCAGGGCGGCTCCTACGGTTGGGAGAACGATTGGGTCAAACCATTGAAGAGGGGTTTCAGCCAGGAGAATTACATGGGCATGACCCACGAGGACTATGGTGGTGGCACACCGGTAGTGGATGTATGGCGGTCGGATGTGGGGCTGGCTGTGGGGCACATTGAGCTGGTCCCGAAGCTGGTTTCACTGCCGGTAGCCATGGCAGGCGGACGGAAGGCAACGGTGGAGATCACCTTTAAGAAGCCGGTCACCCTCGAGCCCGGAGAAAACCTGACCACCTTCCGGACCTTCGTTGCGGTCCACCAGGGAGACTATTTCCAGACCCTGAACGACTACGGCCGGTTCATGGAGCGCCAGGGGATCGAGTTCAAGGAGCCCCCACCTGGGGCCTACGGGACGATCTGGTGTGGCTGGGGCTATGAGCGCGGTTTCACCATGGAGCAGTTTGTCAACACCCTTCCCAAGGTGCTGGATCTGGGCATGGACTGGGCCGTCCTGGATTACGGTTGGGAGAAGATCGAGGGCGACTTTGTGCTCGACAAGGTCATGTTCCCGGAGGGTAAGGCCAGCATGCGCAAGGTAGTGGACGACATTCACGCCAGCGGCGCGAAAGCAAAATTATGGTGGATGCCCATTTCCGCGGAGCCCCACACCCAGCTGCTCAAGGACCATCCCGATTACGTCCTGCTCGACGAAGACGGCACCCCCCGCAACATCGAGTTCTGGGAATCCTATTTTCTATGCCCTGCCTATCCGCCGGTCTGGGATCTCGCCCGGGAGCAGGTGACCACCATGATCAAGGAATGGGGTTGGGAGGGGCTGAAGATTGATGGCAACCATCTCAACAACGTGCCGCCCTGTTACAATCCAGCCCATGATCATACTTATCCTGAGGAATCGGTGGAGATGCTGCCGGCTTTCCTCAAGATGATCTACGAAACGGCACTGGCTGCCGATCCCGAGGTGGTGGTCGAAATCTGTCCCTGCGGTACCAACTATTCCTTCTACATTCTGCCCTACATGAACCAGGCGGTTGCCTCCGATCCGGACGATTCTTGGATGATCCGACATAAGGGAAAAACCCTCATCGCTCTATCCGATTCCAAGGTGGCTTACTATGGTGACCATGTAGAGCATAGCGATACCAAGGAAGATTTTGCTTCCACGGTAGGGATTGGCGGCGTCATCGGCACCAAGTTCACCTGGCCCGTGGGTGTGTGGGTTTCTTCCGAAAGTGGCGATATCAGCCTGACACCAGAGAAGGAAGCCAAGTGGGCTCATTGGATCAAGATCTATAAGGATAAGATGCTGCCCCTGGGGACGTACCTGGGAACCCTATACGATATCGGATATGACCAGCCGGAAACTCATGCTATCCGCAAGGATGGGCGGATGTACTATGCTTTCTACGCCGACCAATACACGGGTGATGTGGAACTGCGCGGGCTTGAGAACACGAACTACCAGGTAACGGACTATGTGAACGACAAAGACCTTGGCTCGGTGACCGGCCCAGTGGGGACACTGAAGGTGAAATTCGATTCGTATCTACTGTTGGAAGCCATACCTCGATAGAACGTAGCGCGTGCGAAAGAATAGTATCAGAAAAGGCATGGTAACTCGTTGATCTAGCGAGATGCGGTAGTGGTGAAAGCCCAAGAGCTCGTCAACAGGTGGCGACTGCGATCAAAGGGAACAGGTGATTACTTTTCAGAGTGGTCGAGGCAACCCTATCACGACATGAAAATCCCAAGGAGTGCAAGTTTCAACGAACAGACCGGGAGGTGCGGTCGATGAACATCAGCCGGGGAGATTTTCTAAAACTGGGCGGAGCGACCGCGGTGCTGGCCGGCCTGGGTATCCGGCCCGCGAGAGCCTACGTGGAGCCCCACAACTGGGATGGCTACGACTTTGGTTCGGGGCCGCCTGTAAAGGACCGCCTGAACCAAGGCCCCTTCCCCGATGAAGCCGTGCCTGGCTGGGATGTAGTGATGGCCACCACCCCCGCCAGACAGCCGGTCAATAATTACGGGATGGGGCTGGTAACCTATATCTGTGATGAGGTGGGACCACCTGGGGCAGAAGAAGGTTCCCTGGCCCAGGCCATCGAGGAACTGGTGAAAATACCCCTGGGGCAGAAGCTCTATCTCCGCCTGAACTGGAAGGATGTCCAGCGCCGGCCGGGACGCCTGGACCTGTGCCCGCACTGGCAGCATACCTTCGAGCTGGCCCGGAAGTATAACAAGCCCGTTGGATTCAGGATCATGCTGAGCAATCCCGATATCCCCGGGTCCGCCATGCCTGACTTCGTGGCGGAAAAAGTACCTATGGTGAAACTTGGGAAAACTAGAGCTATTGGTCTACGCGACAAGGTCCACTATGAGCCGCGCTATGATCATCCCGACTTCCAGGCCGCCTTCCGGGAGCTGAACCGACTGCTGGCCGATGCCTACAACGGTCATCCGTTGGTGGAGTACATGGATACCTATATGTACGGTTTCTGGGGGGAAGGGCATACCTGGCCCTTTGACGGCAATCCCTTTCCCGATTACCTGACGGCTGAAAGAACCTTCGTAGCCATGTTCGAAGAGCAAGCCCAGACCTGGACCAAGATTCCCCTGACCACCAACACCCAGCCCGATTTCAGCAAGGTGGGGAATTCGGAGGTCCTGGACCGGACGGTGAGATCCCACAACTGGCTGCGCACCGATACCATTTTCATCGAGAATATGCAGGTGGAAGCGTTGAGTAACCGTCCGCCCTGGATTGGGGCCACCGTGGAAGTAGGGATGTCTGACGGGGAATCGGAAAACTTGCACCTTGACGAAGGAGTCCCCTACACGGATAATGTGATCGCTCACGTGAAGGACGTAGGCGCCAACTACTGGTCGCTGTGGAACTGGCACCGCATCTCCGCCCGGCGCATCCTGAACTATTACCGCCAGTACCCCGATGCCATCGATGATCTAGCCCGGTCAGTGGGCTTTCGTGTGAGGCCTTCCTGGGTGTGGCATTACATCAAGGGGGAGTATCCCGGTCTCATTATCGGTTTCGCGAATGATGGGATTGCGGGCGTCCCCGGGATTCTGCGGATCACAGTCAGCAGCGATGACGGCCGGGTAAAAGTAGGCGGCTGCCTGGACGCCGGTTATCCCTTACCGGGAAAAGTGCGTCAGGCTCAATTTGTCCTTCCCAAGGGCACGAACTGGAAAGGCCTGAAGGTACGGGGAGAGATCGAGATGAAGGGAGTTCGCCGCCCCATCCGCTGGGCCTGTCATCAGAGAATCAATGAGGATGGATCCATAACTCTACGGCCGACCAAGCGGCTGGCAGACTAAAGAAAGCGAGTTGAACTAGAATGAAAAAGCTGGATTGGACTATTACCGTCCCGGTCATCCTGCTAGTTCTATTGATGGGCTGCGAACAGCGGTCAACAGCTGAACAGAACTGGACTCACTATGTCCGCACCAGTGGGCATGGGCTGAGCCTGGGTGCGGTGGATGACATCATCAAGGGCGCAACGGAGACGCACCTATTTGGTATCGAGGTGGATAACAGTCTTACGGGCTATTATGAGAGCTTCCTCGATCCCACCGCCAAGCTGGAGGCCATCAACGCCGTGGTGGCGACCGCCCATGCAGCCGGCCATCGTATCTTTCTCTACACGGAGGGACTGGAGACCATTACCTCCGATGCGGATCAGAAAGAACACACATTCTTCAAGGATCACCCCGATTGGGTCCAGCGAAACATCGCCGGGGAGCCAGCCATCTTCGGCGGTGAGAGCGCTTTCTGGATCAGAGAGGGGGATGAAGATGTGTGGATCAGCCCTTATGCTCAGGAATGGCGTGATCTCTATATGGAACGCGTCAGGCAGATCGCCGGCACGGGGATCGACGGGGTTTATGTGGACATCCCCTACTGGATGACCCACTTTGATGGTTGGGAAGACAGTTGGGCCAGTTTCGACGATTACACGGTAGCTGCTTTTAGGAAGCAAACCGGACTGAATGCCAAAACCGATATCCGCTTGGGGGATATGAATGATCCCGCTTTCATCCAATGGATCAATTTTCGCATCCGGAGCATCACGGACTTCATGGCTGACGTGGATCGAAATGCGAAGTCTGTGAATCCCAAATGCATGACCATCGCTGAGATCTATCCCGGTATAGATGAATCAGCGGTCCGGGTGGGCAGCGATGTGTATGAGTTATACGAAGTCGTGGATGTGATTGCGCACGAATATAATGAAGGCGGCTATACCGCCGCAAACCGGAGTCCCATTCATTGGTTCGAATATATGACGGGGATGTTCACGTTCCGGTCGTTCGCCCAAGGCAAAGCCTCCTGGATGCTGAGTTATTCCTGGGATGGTGAAGAAAATATCGAGCCGCGTCAAGCGATGGAAAACATGTTTCTATCGCAGATCATGGCCGGGACCAATCCCTGGGATGCCCGGGGACACGTCATGTCGGGATCGAATGACTATGCAGCCCGGACGGAGATCTTCAAATGGATAGGTGAACATGAAAAGACCTTCTACCTGCCACGCGAATCCGTTGATCCCATAGGAGTCTACTTCTCCCCCGTCACCCGAAATTTTTTCCCCCGGGAGTTGGAAACTGCCTACAAAGGGATCATGTATCAACTCTTGCAGACCCATACCGAGTTCCAGATTGTCACCCCCCGGACTCTCGGTGATTTTCAGGGCCAGGTCCTGATCCTGCCGGAAGTAAAATGTGTGAGTGATGAAGAGGTTGCACTATTCAGTGAACATTTTTCAAAGGGCGTCACCCTGGTGGTCACTGGCGAGACGGGCAAATACAATGCCGTAAGACAGCACAGAGAAACCAATCCAGTCCACGCCATTCTGGGTATTGATCCGGCAGAGGGTCGGAAGATCTCTACGGGGGATCAGCGCTTTATTTTCATTCCTGAATGTCCGGGGGGAGCCTATTATAAGCAAGCGCACCAGGAATTCAACAGCTACGCAGAGCGCGGCGAATACCTGGAGGCTCCGTTCTACCGTGCCAGTCGCGACTTCGTGCGCGAGGTCCTTCAAGTAGCCGGCATGGAACCAGCGGTACAGGTGGATACTTCACCGTTCGTCGCTTCCCAGATAGCCCGGGTGGATAGCCGGCTGCACGTTTTCCTGGCCAACTTCACCGGTCTTGTGGCCAAGGAGAGGGCGGTACCGATCCCGGTGGAGAACGTGACGATATCGTTCCCCGGTAAGGCCAGCGCCAAGGTGCATCTTTTACCCTTCCTGGGGGAAATGCGAGAGATCGCAGGCCAATGGCAGGATGGCGTGTTGACGGTGGTCATCCCTGAAATCCAGCGCGGGGCGGTGGTCTGGCTTAACGAGTAGCAGGGGTGAATTCCTTTCGTATTGAATCAATACAGGAGAGTAACAAATGGATTATAGAGGTCACCGGATTTCCCGGCGAGCGCGCCATGGAACGGTTGCACTGGTGTTGCTTATCGCCACTTTTGGCTGTTCCAGCGAGAAGGATGCTGGCGGCATCATCTTCCCGCGCGCATTTTCCATCGCCATCGATGACATGGGCTGGAATGAGGGGAGCAATCTGTCGGCGGAGGGGGGGCCTTATCGGGCCGGAGTCCGCCGGGATATGGACGTGCGCGACTACCGCCCAATTGTTGAAGTCGGCCGGGAGGTGGGCGTCCGCTTCCAGGGGTTGTTCCTGCTGGCTGAAATGGACCGCGAAAATGTGGTGGCCACGGTCCCGACCGCGACCCCGGCCGGTGCCGGATTCGACAATTCGGCCAATATGGACGCTTCCCAGATCGAGACCATGAACTACGTTCAGGACCACGCCGCTTACCTCGAGTTCGGCCTTCATGGAGTGGGGCATGAGCACTGGGAGAACGGCCAACCGACCCGGGCGGAATGGTACGACATGGAGAATGATCGCCCCTGGCCTGAAGAGGATAGCCGTGCGCATATGGAACTGTTTAAGGCTGTTATGGCCCAGTACGGCTGGACAACTGAAAACGGGCAGTCCTTCCCCGAAAGTTTCGTGCCCTGTGCCTATGCCTACTATTGGAATCCGGAGGGCTCCTATAGCACCGGAAAACTCATGCGGGACTATGGTGTCAAGTACGCGAATACCGATTTCAATTCTATCATGGAGTCGAATCCGCCCCTGGAATTCGGTGGTGGATTTGACCACGGCCTCCTGGTGGTCAATCGCTATCAATATGGGAATAATTGGTACGAACTGGCAGCGGTGCCTTCCGAACCCATCGAGACATTCGAGACCGACATCATTGAAAGCCACTGGCCCAATTGGCTGGCGTCCGATGATTTTCTCCAGCCAGCGCTTAACCAGAGGTGGATCGACTTTTTCCGCGCCGTACAGGCGGAGCGAGACCGCTATCTGGCGAAAAACACCGAGCAATTCTCATCTCAGTGGCTGTATTTCCGCTATACCACCGTCGAGGAAGCGCGGCCGGGTGAAGTGGCTATCGACAATACCGCCATGCCGGATGAAGCCTACCAGGAGGACTTCCTGGGCAACCTGGTGCTGGCCGTGGTTTTGGGAGAGGGTGAGCATGTCTCCGAGGCCTTGCTGGACGGGGAATCCGTGGCAGCGTATCTGGAAGAAGCCGGTTTCGGGTATATTTATCTGCCGCCACTCGAGCAGCGGCGTTACGATTTCACGTACGCAGTGGGTGACGAGACGATGCCAGCCTATGTGAACCATACGGGCACTTACAATATCTACACCTTCCGGACCAACGACGAGGAGACGGTTATCGACCTGAAAATGTACGGCACCCAGGAGCTGGCGGTAAAGGTATCCGCCCAGCCCAGAGCAGTCCGCTCATCCAATCCTCATCTCAAGGTGCTGGACAGCACCTATGATGACCAGAGCGGGATGTACAGTCTCACCCTATCAGGCCGGGATATGCAAGGGGAGAGGGGTACCGTCACCCTGACCTACTGATGCCCATGTGAAAAGGGAGCAATCCAACTGATAGAACCTCAAGTCTACTCATGCTTATCGATACCAATCGGAGGATAGAACAATGAGACACCCGCAATTACGAGTAGCGAGTATTCTGATCCTGGCGGCCACTGCCATAGCGAGTACTTTTCTGTCGTGTACCAAAGCCGAGAAGGATTACATCCAGGGTATTCCTGTGGTTGCATCCTATGGATATAACCTTTCCGGACGGACCGATAGGATTAAGGGCTACCTGTTCAAGATCGAGAACATGAGCAAGGTCCATGACCCCTGTTTGATGTTCATCGCAAAGGGTGTAGATGGTGAAGATGAAGCCTATCTAATGGTGAACAGCACCAGATACCAGTTCCCCCCGCTAATAGCAGGATCGAAGTTGAAGACCGAGCTGCCTTCCGACCAGGAGATGGGAAAACGTGGATTTTACGCACTCAGTCATCGCGATGATCTGCTCGGGAAAATTGTAGTACCGCTGAAGACTGAAGATCTTCAGGAGGGGATCAACGAGGTCACATTTTATAAGGGCGACCAGGGGGATGGTTACAAGGTCATGGACTCGCGCATCGAATCAGCGGAATATCCATCAGCCGAAGTAGTGGGCATCACGTACCGGATCATTGCTAGAGGGAGACCAGCGTCGGTCGCTGATTTTGACTATGTGATGAATTACAAGGGTGAGGATAAAAGGAAGGAAACGGATGTACCTGAGTGGGCCCGGAGAGGAAAAGTGCATTTTTACCGTGCGGGAATCGATTACGAGCATCTCGACAGAATGTTCGAAATGTTTGAGGAGGCGCGCATCAATTTGATCGCGGTCCATGTTCCGCCTGATGAGAAAAGTGACGATTATGCGCGCGTAAAAGCACTTATCGACAGGTGTCATGAGAACGGAATCATGGTAACGGCGTTCTTCTCTCTGGGAGGAATAAGACTATCAAACGTTATGATGAATCCTGATCTGATAAAGTATGTCAGTAGGGATGAATACGGAGATCTGCGCTGGCGAGAACATGGTCGAACGTATCTGGCCGATCTTACGAATAAGGGCTATATGCGGGAGCAGCTTGATCACGTCAGGGCTGCGGTCCGTGCCGGTGTAGACGAGATTTATTACGATTATGCCATCGGCGGTACCGGAGAAGTGATCGACTTCATGTCCAAGATCAGGGGTGTACTCAAGGAAGAAGGTCGGAATCTGACCATCTATGGCAACTGTAAGGGTGATATCCTGGTGGACGATCTATGCGACCTGACCAAATCAGAGGGTACCGAAGAGGCCGGCATCTTTGATGGCGAATGGGTGCATAACGTTACTCAATCGCGCTTTTACTATGCCGCTGGTGATGGGTGGAAGCCCTATAGAAGCAAGTACGAGGGCGCTGATCCCGGTGTGGCCCATCCAGGAGCATATGATATCCGCGAAGGAATGAAGTACGGCTGGAGGCGACCAATCGCCGAAGCCTCTGCTTTCCAATCCCACTTTGCCATCGCCGAAACCGGTAGCAAGCTCAGGAATGGCTGGATACATCAGGACAATGAACTGGCCATGGAGATCTGGAAGGGGATTGCGAGCTACTTCCAATTCCTGGAAAAGTACGAGGACTATTATACCGATGTCAGGACGGTGAGTGAAGTGGGATTGCTGGCACCTCCGGTGATTCCCAGCTTCGAGGTAGCTTTGACCAGGATTCCCCTGTTTGACGCCATGGCTGAACTGAACGTGATGTACGATATCCTGCTGCTGCCGCGCATGAATGCTGATCTGGTGAATCGTTATTCGGCCATTGTCATACCCGATATTCCGTATATTGAAGAAGAGCAGTTGAAGGTCCTGGAAGCATACAAGAAGAGCGGAGGAAGAGTCTATACAATCGGGAGCTGTGACGAGTTGAGAGCCCTGGCGGATACCTACTCACCCTCCTCGCTGATCCAGGAGATAGGACGCAAGACCAGGAGGGATGAATTTTCAAGAAGGCTGCATGAACTATCAGGAGCACCACTGGTCTCCATACCGGACGCTCCCTATGTCCTGGCCAATGTGGTGAAAAAACTGGGAAGCGAACAGGTCATATTACACTTGGTAAACTATTCAGAACCCGTCGAAAATATGAAGGTCAGAGTGAATCTTGAGGGTGTGGTCGACAGCATTGACAGGGATAGCATCATCCTTCTGTCCCCTGATGCTGTGCCGCAGGAAGTGAAAGTGGTGTCGATACGGGGCGCCGAGCTGGAACTGACGATTCCCCGGCTGGAAATGTATGATATTGTCGCGATCAACTAGTATGCGATAACTGACCAGAGACGAATCGTTGCCGGATATTGCTACTGCTCTGAAGTACTGATTTTGGGAGGAGTTCATGTTAGTACAGTTGTTTCGTTCCCGAATTCCCACAGCCCTGATCGTCGTGGTGGGCATCGCCCTCTGCGGCGCTTGTGAGCGGGCAGGCAAAAGTGCCGGGACCATTGACTGGGGGCACTTCCGCTTGGGACAACGGGCCGATCTGGATTTTCTGGATCAGAACCACATGACGGTCACTTTCGGGAGTGGCGCACCCAGCTTTGAGCGGGTAACCCGGGCTGAGTTCGACCGACAGATGGCCGAAGCTAAAGCTTTCAACCGCTCCTACCATAATCAGGACTACGTGGTGCTGCGTTACCTTTCTACCTCGCTGAACGGTGCCACTGAGACCAACCGTGACGAGCCGCACAAGGACCAGATCGACCTGCTCAAATTCTACCAGGAACGCTGGGAGGATTTTTCCGATTATATCGGTCCCAAACCGGCGGAGGATCCCACGTCCTGGATTACCATTCACTCCGACGGATCTTTCCCGCACTATCGCTATGCCCCCTACGGACGGAATCCCGATGAAGGATTCGAGACC